>NZ_AUBI01000001.1 GCF_000429165.1 Acetobacter nitrogenifigens DSM 23921 = NBRC 105050
AGAGAAATCCAAAACGGAAACCCAAACCGGCGCGTCGGTTTCCCCAGCTAAGCTAGCTCATACTGAAAGTATAAAAGCTGTAGCTATAGCTCGGGAACCGACGAAGGCCGAGATTGACGCGGCGTATCACCGCATCGGTTCCAGGGCGTTCGAAGTCGCCGGGTTCGATCTGGCCCGCGACAGGGGTGATTACCGCGTGGCGCGCCAGTGGGCGGCGGACGGGCTGCAGCGCGGCATGACGGCGGATCAGATCGAGCAGGTCGTGGTCGAGACCGTGGAAACCGTGACTGCGCGTGAGCGTGGCGCCGGGCGAGTGCTTCCGCACATGGGATATTTCAAACCTGCTGTGGCGCAGGCGATCGAGCGGTTTGACGTTCATGCGCCGCGTACGGTGGAAGATCATCTGGCGCAGGAAGCGTGGCAGAAGGCCATGGGCGAGTGGATGCGTTCGGGCGGCAAGGGGCCGCAGCCGCAGCTGGTCGAATTCAGCAATTTGCGCGCCGCATGATGCGAGACAGCAAGGTTCCAGCGCCCTGCGATCCGGGTGAATTCGTGGATGTCTCGGCCCTAGCCTTCCGCAGCCGCAAGCCGACCGAGTTCAGCACGCTGCGTCCGGTTGTGGATCAGGTGGCGGAATGGCTGGATGAGGCCGCAACCACACTGGCCACGTTGCACGTGAAAGACCTTCGTCCCGCCGGCGTGAAGATCAATTGGCCGGACATCGTCGCTGATCGTTCGGATCTCGACTGGTTTCGGGCAAGCGATGACGTTCTGCCCTCGCCTACAGCCGACGCCGTGGCGCGCATGGATATCGTTCTCGGCTGGCCGGGGCTTCTCGCAGACATGGGCCAGCGAACCGTCGTCAACAAGCGCCTGATCGTGAACCCCTATTCCGGAAAGTTCCGCTGGGAATGGCGCGCTTTGGCGCGTCATCTCGGGATTGACCATAAGACCGCGCAGGCGTGGCACAGACGCGCCTGCGAGGTCATCGGAAAAAAAATCGACCAAACGTAATTTTCCTCTCCCCAAATTCCCCAGATTGCAGTATCTGCAAAGTCATGATGTGGGGTCGTGCAGCCTTTGGGGCGCACGGCCCTTTTTCGTTGGGCGCGCCGAACGCGGGAGGGTGTCATGTGATCTCGCCCCGCGCCCCCGACTCATGCGCCTCTCGCATGCACCCCGCCCCATCCATGCAATTTTCTTGGGTCCCTCCTGGAGGGTTCCCCTGCCGGGGGAAGTTCGAACCCCGGTAGGTCGGACTTTTTGAGAAAATAAAAGAAGGGTTTCTGTTGTTGTTGTTGTCGTCTGACCAAAGCGCGTCGTCTGGGCCGCCGATGGCGACGCCGATGCTCAACAAGCGCCAGATGGGCAACCGTCTGGGCGTCTCCAGCCCGACCATGACCGCGTGGCTGGAGCGCTGGCCGGACTTTCCGGTTGTTGAGCGCGGCACAAACGGCGCGAGCTACAGCTTTGATCCGGAAGCGGTGTTCAAATTTCTGGCGGAGCGGCGCGAGGAAGAGGCGCTCTCGCGGTCTGGTCGCGATGAAGCGCTTATGGCGCTGCAGCTTACGTTCGCCGAAATCTTGCCAGACCCGCCACAGGCTCCGGGCGCGGGGCGCAAGCTCAGCACTAAAGAAGAAATCGACCTCTGGAAGCTGCGCGACCTGAAACAGAAGGCGGCTAAAGAGAGCCGTGCTCTGGTTATCGTCGCCGAGGTCGAGCGCCTGTTCGAGAACGCGCTGGTCAAACTCAGCCGGGACGCGGGGACCTTCATTCGTCGCCTTGGGCAGCAGGAGCGTTGGCCGGACGCCCAGATACGGTCCGTCGAGGCGCGCTTCGCAGAAATGCAGCGTAAGTCAGTCAGCGACGCGCTCGCCACTCTTGAAAGTGAGCCAGACGATCATGAGCGCCAGCTCGACCTCACTTGATGACCTGATGCCTGGCGACGTGCTGTTCGCCGATCCTCGCACAATCGTCCGCAAGGCGCTGCAGGCCTATCTGCCCGCCGAGAAGATATCAGTCGCCGAATGGGCGGCGCAGAGCCGCTATCTGGACAATCGCGGCGGTGGCTATGTCGGACGCTGGTCGCACGACGAAGCGCCCTATCTCGTCGGGCCGATGGAGGCGCTCACAAGCTGGTCGCACCTGACTACGGCGGTAGTGGGGCCTGCCCGATCAGGGAAAACCGCGTGTGGCCAGAACTGGATCGGGCAGACAGTCGAAAATGATCCGGCTGACATGCTGGTCTACGCGCAGACGGAAGATGTTCTCGAAAGCTATGTAAAGCGCGAGATCGAGCCCATGATCGCCAGCCATCCGGTGATGGCGGAACGGCTTGGCGCGGCGCCGAAGCTCCGCTCCATGAAGTTCAAACAGTTTCGGGGGATGTGTGTAGAGTTTCTCTCGGCCACGAAGAACAACCTGATCAACAAGGGCGCTCCGCGCGTCATCATGACGGAGCTCGACGCCGTCTCCCCCGAACTGGGCGACGCTTACAATCTCGCCTCTTTCCGTCGTCAGACATTCGGCAGGGAGAGCATGGTTTTCGCCGAGAGCCACCCTGACCGCGCGCGAGGCCTCGATCCGTCCCTATGGACCGACGGCATCATGAAGCTCTACGCGGATAGCGACCGACGCACCTGGTGGTGGCCCTGCCCGCACTGCAACGCGTTTTCCAGTCCGACGCCAGGCGCCACGCGCGAAATGGTGCTCCACTGGCCTGAAGATGCGCCCCTAGACGAAATCAAGGAGGAAGCGCGGCTCGTCTGCCCCTGCTGCGGCTCTCTGATCGAGGACAAATGGCGGCGCGCCATGAACCTCGACGGCGTGTGGGTCGGGTCTGGCCAGGAGATATCGGAAGATGGGGAGGTTTCTGGCGAACTGATCAAGAGCGACATAGCCGGGTTCTGGATCACCGGACTTATGTCGCCATTCGTAATTGACGGCATCGGCGCACTCGCGCGGGAAATGGCGAAAGCAAAGCGGGCTTTCGAGATCACTGGCGACGAAAAGGACCTGAAGGAAGTCACGGTCAAGCGCTTCGGCATTCCCTATGGGGGGCAGCGCAAGGCAGGCTCTCTCGACGCCGCGACCCTCGCTGACCGCGCCGAGCCAGCGCTCAAGCTTGGCCGCGTGCCTGTCGGCGTGCGTTTCCTGACTGCCGGCATCGACATTCAGTCCAACCGTTTCGAAACACTCGTGCGTGGATGGGGGCGCGGTAGCGAGAGTTGGGTCATAGACCGGTGGGAGGTTCCAGCCGATCCTGCCACAAGCCCGGATGCCTGGGACGCGTTGCTGCGGGACCTGCGCCAGCGCAAATACGAGCTCGACGACGGTTCTGGTCGCGGTATGAGCATCCGCGCCATCGGTTACGATAGCGGCGGTCAGGAAGGCGTGACTATTCAGGCCTACAACGCCTGGCGCCGCGCCCGAAAGTCGGGTCTCGCCAGAATGGCGGGCCGGATTGACGGGCGGGAAGCGTGGACGCTGTTGCCGCTCAAGGGCGCGTCCAGTCTCAACGCGCCTCCCCTTTCCGTCTCGCACCCCGACAGCCAGCGGCGGGATAGAAAGGCGTCGGCGCGTGGTGAAATCCCGGTCGGGCTTTTCAATCCCAACCGCGCGAAGGACGATCTGAACGTCGCCTTGCAGAAGGCTGAACCGGGGCCGCTTGCGATTCACTTTCCGGGTGCGCTGCGGGAGGGTGAAGCGCCCTACCCGTTCTTCGAGCAGCTCGTCGCCGAGGAAAGAGGGCCTGGCGGCCGTTGGGTCAAGAAACGAGGCGTCTCTCGCAATGAGGCTCTCGACCTCATGGTCATGACTTCAGTGATGGCGTTCCTTTTCGGGGCGCATCGCATCAACTGGGACAGGCCGCCCGCATGGGCGGCCGAATGGGATGAAAACAGCCTGGTTTCTGTGATTGAGGACGCCACGGCCGGCACGCATCCGACCGGCGTGGCCAGTCCTCACGTCGGCAATACAACCGCGCCATCCCGAACGCCTCAAAACAGGCGGCGCACGCGCTGGGCTGTGTGAAGGGGTGCTCAGACTGCGGGGGGCTTTAGGAGGAATCCGATGGTTGTATCGTTAGACATCAAATTTGACGCCAGACAGGTCATGAAGGACCTGCGTGCGCTTTCTGAAAAGGAAGTTCCGAACGCAACTGCAGCGGCGCTAAACCGCCTCGCGAAAGGCGCATCATTACAAGTTCGCGATCGGATGGAAGAAGTATTCGACCGCCCAACACCGTTTACTTTGAAAGGATTTTACGCGAAGCCCGCGCGCGCAAATGATCTCGAGGCGTGGGTGGCGACACGAGATTACGCCCCCAAGGGCAGTCCTGCGATCCGATACCTTGGACCACAGATTCGCGGCGGCCGCCGCGACATGAAGGGAATAGAGCGTGCTCTCTCCCCTCTTTCGGGAGGGCAGTTCATTCTGCCGGGCAAAGATGCCCCACTCGATCAATACGGTAACATTTCTCGCGGCGTGCTCGTGCAGATCATGAGCCGCCTCAGCGTCATGCGCGATTCGACCGCCAACATATCCAGCAAAACAGCAGCTCGTCTGGCGAAGGCCGGGAAAAACGTCAAAGGTCAAAAAAGTGAATACTTTATCGGGCGCGAGCGGGGAAATGGCAGACCCACCGGCGTCTACAAGCTCGTCGGACCCGGGAAGGTCGCTCAAATTCTGAAGTTTGTGGCCAAGCCTCCAACCTACAAAGCGGTCCTCCCCGTCGAGCAGATTGTTCAGGACACCATCGCGCGTCGCGCTGGACGCATCGCGCAGGAAGAAATCATCAAGGCGTTTCAGAAACGAGGGCTGCGCTAGAGCGTCGCTGTCTCTGCTGAACGCATAGAGGCGGCCATGCGTAAATCGATTTTCCCGGTTCCATGCGGAACCTGGGCGGGCATGACGGAAGCGCAGGTCATCGCCGCCAGAAATGGCGCGCAGCTTGCTCTTCAGCAGTTGCTCTCAGGAAAGCGCCCGGCATCGGTCAGTTACGCGCAGGGAGACGGAAGCCGAAGCGTATCCTTCAGCAATTCGGATCAATCGCAGCTGCGCATGAACATTCGCGAGTTTAACATTTTACTGGGCGTTCAATCGCGCCGCAGACCCATGAGGCCGTATTTCCGATGAAAGCGCCCCGGTTGATCGCGAAAATGTGGAATGCGATCGCAGACGCAGGCAATTCCCCTTCCCTGCCTCCGACCGCGCTTCCCGGTTTCATGGGGGGAATGGGTGGCCCGTTTGCCTATGACGCCGCCAATATTTTCAGTCAGGAAGGATCAGACTGGAATCCGCTGCTACGGTCGCCGGATAATGAAATCAATATGCACCGCGACCGCATGGTCGCACGTGCGCGAGATCTCTATCACAATGATGGCTGGGCGCGTGGCGCCATCACGCGGATTTCCGACAATGTTGTCGGCGCGCAGTGGAGACTTGTCGCGAAGCCGGACTATCGAGCGCTGAACCAGCGCTACGGCAAGGGGTTCGATTCCGTTTGGGCCGACGAGTTTCGGCGGGTTGTGGAAGCCGAATGGCGCACATGGTCAGACGATCCTCTGTTCCTATGCGATCAGGAACAGGCGATGAGCGTGCAGCAGATGCTGCGTCTGGCCTTTATGCACCGCATAAAGGACGGAGAATCTCTGATCCGCCTGTTTTTCGATGAAGACCGGATCGCAATGGGCGCGCTTTACGCGATGACCATGCAGGTCGTGCATCCGGACCGGCTCTCGAACCCCTACCAGCAACAGGACACGCATTTTCTGCGTGGCGGGGTCGAACTGAACGATGATGGGGCTCACATCGCCTATCATCTCCGCCGGGCTCACCAGTTCGATTATTTCGACGCCGTTGAAAGCGTCGAATGGGAGCGTATCCCCCGTTACACGCCCTGGGGCAGGCCTGTCCTGATCCACTCCTACGATCGCGACGACGCGGGGCAGCACCGGGGACTGTCGGTCTTTGCCCCCATCATGAACCGGTTCCGCATGCTGTCGCGATATGACCAGGCCGAGTTGCAGCAGGCCCTGATCCAGACATGTTTCGCGACGTTCTTCGAAAGTCCCTATGACGCGGAAGACGCGATGACAGACGGAGAAGGTGGCGAAGGATCGCAGTATCAGGAAAATCGCAGGGATTTTCACGAGCAGAACCCCATGGCGATAAACGGGGTTCGTATCCCTTCCCTCTTTCCCGGTGAGAAGGTGTCGACCGTATCCGCCAGCCGCCCATACAGCGGATTTGCAGAGTTCCACCGGGCGTTCCTGCGCAATTTCAGCGCAGCGTCCGGAACATCGGCTGAGCAGATCAGCATGGATTACAGCCAGACGAACTACTCTTCGTCTCGCTCATCGTTTCTGGAGGCGTCGAAAACCATGTATCGGCGTCGTGAAGATTTCGGTCGCGATACTGCGCGGCCAATTTATGTCGCGCATCTGGAAGAGCAGTTTGACCGCAAGCTTCTTCCCCTGCCCCGCAACGCACCGGACTTCCTTGAAGCGAGGGCGGCCTATTCGCGGTGTTGGTGGATCGGCCCCGGTCGCGGATGGGTCGATCCGGTCGCCGAGCGGCAGGGCGCCATTATGGGGCTGGATGCAGGCCTGAACACGCTCGAACGCGAGTGCGCCGAGCAGGGGCTGGATTATGAAGAGGTTCTCGATCAGCGCAGCACCGAACGCCGAATGATGGAGGAACGCGGCATCCCGTTCCCTGAGTGGGCGGTAGGCGCTCCTGTACCAAGAGCGATGAAGGCGCCGGACGCCCAATGAGCCGCCTGCCCTTTCTCGCGCAACGGGTCTTCAACGTCCCGGTCGCCATTCACCCACAAAAGGCCGAAATCATTGTCGCCGCCCTGTGGGAGCGTCTTGGCGTCGCTCATATGGTCAGCGGCGGCCGGCGTGTTCAGGCGGCGGACATTTTGGAAGATGCTGACGGATTTGGCGACGCAGCCCCTGACAAAGGCTACGAAGCTGTCAACGGCGTCGCAGTCATCCCTGTGTCAGGCACTTTGGTGCAGAAACTGGGATCGATCCGCCCTTACTCCGGAATGACCGGTTATGACGGCATCCGCCACAACCTGCTCACGGCGCTCGATGACGACGCGGTCAGGTCGATCGTTCTGGATATCGACAGTCCAGGCGGCGAAGTCGCCGGCTGCTTTGACCTCACAGATTTCATCTATGACGTGCGCAAGCAAAAGCCG
The DNA here is from genome assembly GCF_000429165.1 of Acetobacter nitrogenifigens DSM 23921 = NBRC 105050. GTDB lineage: Bacteria > Pseudomonadota > Alphaproteobacteria > Acetobacterales > Acetobacteraceae > Acetobacter > Acetobacter nitrogenifigens. The sequence goes on from NZ_AUBI01000001.1 coordinate 7,211, forward strand.
ATACGCGCGATGCTCGATGAAAATGCCTTCAGCGCTGCTTATGCCATCGCTTCGGCCTGTGAGACGATCACTGTTCCCCGAACGGGCGGCACCGGGTCTGTCGGTGTGATTTGCATGCACGCCGACTGGACCCGGGCGATGGACAAGGAAGGCGTCACGGTCACGCTCATCCGTTACGGCGCGCTCAAGGCGGAAGGGTCGCCTTATGAAACCCTCAGCCCGGACGCCCTGGGGCGTATTCAGGCGGATATCGACAGCATGGGCGAGCTGTTCGTCGAGACTGTCGCCCGCAACCGAGGCCTGCGCGCCAGCGCGGTTCGCGGCTTCCAGGCGAGAACCTTTCTTGGCGCTGAAGGCGTCAGGGCAGGCCTCGCCGACGCGGTGATGTCGCCAGCACAATCCTTCGCGGATTTCTCGCGCGGGCAATAACCGAACTTTTATCAGGAACAACCATGGCAACTCGTAATCGGGCGCGGCTGTCGTTCGCGCATCTGCTCGCCTCCACGTCTATGTCGTCAGGCCGCCGCGCCGACGACGATAGCGACAATCGTCAGGACCCGGCAGACGCCGACGACGATGATGAAAATGACGATCCTGCCGGCGACGGCGTTCCGGCCGCTCGTCGGCGCGCTGACGATGATAGCGATCCCGACAACGTCGATGACCCGGATGACGGCGACGGACAGGCGCGCGGCAGCCGGCGTGCGGACGATGACGCGCCGGACGAAGAAGATGACGAAGCCGACGACGCCGATCCGTCCGCCCGCGCCGCAAGGCGTCGCGAGCGAGCACGCTGCGCCGCCATTTTCGGTAGTCGTGCTGCGGCGCATCGTCCGGACATGGCGGCGCACCTCGCGTTCAACACGTCGCTCAGCGCGAACGAAGCGGTGCGCACGTTGCAGGCTTCAGCAAACGGAGCCCGGTCATCCGGTCCAAGCCTGAGCCGACGCATGTCTGCGTTTCCATCCAGTCGAACCGGAATGGACACAGCACCGAAATCTCGCGGGCAGCAGGTTTCGGCGAGTTGGGAAGCGTCGGCCAGGCGTGTCGGCATCCAGTTGAAGAAGTGAGGAGGCCAGAATGGTCAGCCCTGTCCTGAATGAGAATTTTTACTCCGGCGCTTTTATCGTTCGTGAGGCGAACGGATTTCTGTCGCGTGATCAAGGCGAGGTCGTGAACGCGACCGACGAAAACGTCACGTTTCAGGGTGGCCTGGTGGTGGCGTCTGCTACAGCCGCCACTGCGGATCTGATCGTCACCGAGACCAACACCGGCAATGGCACGCTGGGAAGCGTCGCCACGACGTCGAGCACGTCGCCGAGCAATTATTCGGTGCTCATGACGTCAGATACCGCCTTCTCCGTAACCGACGCCAAGGAAAACGTGATCGGGACGGGGGTAGTCGGAACCGCGTTCACGGGCACGAACGGGCTTGGCTTCACCATCACGGCTGGAACTACCGCATTTGTGGAAGGGGATTCCTTCCTCATCACGGTCATCAACACGAACTACGGCCAGTACGTTCCCTTCAACGGAACCAACACGGCGGTAGGCATCCTGTTCAACCTCCTGCGCCTTGGTCCTCAGTCAAGCCATCGGGCCACTGTCATCAAGCGCATGTGCGAGGTCAATGAAGCTGAATTGCAGTGGGATGCTTCGGTGACAGGCGCAACCAACGCCGCGACGCTTCAGCAGGCCGCTCTCACCAGCCTCGCAGCCGCAGGCATCGTCGCCCGCTAAGCTTTCCGCGCTCCCGACGCGCCCCCAAAAACTGACGCGAAGGCCACCCGGATCCGTATGGATTCGGGCTGTCGTCGTATGCCCGATGGGATCACATCATGGTATCACTTGACGTTTTTAATCAGGACGCCTTCACGACGATGGAGCTCACCTCCTATGTCGATAAGGTCCCCTTCCAGCCAACCGGCATCGGCGATCTTGATCTCTTCGAAGATCTGCCTGTCCGCACAACATTCCTCATGGTCGAAGAACGCGACCAGCGTCTTGTTGTCATTCCGACCTCAGACCGTGGCGCTCCCGCGACCGAACGCCAGACAGAAAAGCGCAAGGCGCGCTATTTCGAAATCCCTCGCCTCTCGCACGGCGATACGGTTTACGCCTCGGAACTGCAGAACGTTCGGGCCTTCGGAACCCAGACCGACCTCATGCAGGTCCAGGACGAAGTAAATCGCCGCCTTGCAGGCCCGACGGGCCTCACGGCGAACATGGAATACACCTGGGAACTGCACCGGCTTGGCGCCATTCAGGGCATGCTGCTGGATTCAGACGGGTCGGTTATTCGCAACTGGTTTGACGAATTCGAGATTTCGCAACCTGCGGAGATCGGCTTCGCGCTCGACGCCGCCGACCCTGCCCTCGGTTCCCTGCGCATCCAGTGTAACCAGATCGTGCGCGCCATGATGCGTGCAGCACAGGGCGCGTGGCTTCCTTCCACGCGCGTCATGGCGATGTGCGGCGACGATTTCTGGGACAAGCTGATCACGCACAAGGACGTGTTGACCACCTACTTCAACTGGGAAGCCGCGCGCGAACTGCGCAAGGGCACCGCCTTCGAGGCGATGGATTTCGGGGGAATCTCGTGGTTCAACTATCGCGGATCGAATGACAACACGACCGTCGCCGTTGGCACGGACAAGGTGAAGTTTTTCCCTGCTGGAGCACCCGGCGTTTTCCAGCGCGCACTGGCGCCGGGCGAAGCGGCTGAATGGGTCAATACCCTCGGAAAGCCGATCTACATCATCCCGATCTATGATCGCGATCGCAATTTCTGGTGGCGGATGGAGGCCTATTCCTATCCGCTGCATATCTGCACCCGTCCGGAAATCCTGCGCTCCGGACGCCTTGGCAGCTGATGGCCATGGACTTCGTCGATCTCGTCCTCGGTGCCTGTCAGGACGCGTTCGGCGAGACCGTCACCTGGCAGTCGGCGCTCCTCGCAGCGCCGGTGCAGGTTCAGGGGATCTTCGACGAAGGATACAGCCCGTTCGACGGGATCGGCGGTGATGACGGCGTGGCCTCGCAGCATGTCTCGTCGGCAACGCCTGTCCTGGGCATTCGCCTGATCGACTGGCCCGGTCAGGTCAGACAGGGCGACCTTCTGACCATTCGAAACAGGCTCTACCGCATCAGGGAAGTCCAGCCGGACAGCCACGGTGCGGCCAAGCTGTTGCTGAACAACGCGGAAAGAGAAAATGACCCTTTACCGCGCTGAACTCCGCGAAATGGCTGTGGACGCGCTGAAGGCCGCGAACACCATTGCGGGACCGAACGTATTTTCGGCGCGAAGTCTTCCAGTGACGGATGAGGCGCTCCCTGCCCTGTATCTTCAGGTGCCCGATGACGACGGCGTAAGCGATGGTCGCTCGGCGCCGTCCTTCACGCGGACAGCCACCCTGGCGATCCGTGGCTATGTGGCGGCAGGAACTCCGGAAAAGAGCGAACTCGTGCTGGAGCATCTGGCCGAGCAGATCGAACTGGCGCTGATGACGTCCGTGCCGTTGATGGCGGCCGTGCAGCAGGTCTCATTCCTGCGCACGCAGATGCTGGTTTCAAGCGACACCGGCCAGCACAAAGGCGAGCTCCGGATGCTGCTGGGTCTTGAATATACCGAGACCTATCCGCTGCCCGGAACCCCGCTGACCGGCATCACTGGCCAGATTGAGGCCACTGGGCACGACGATTTCGCGGGTTTCTCCGCCCAAACCATCTGAACAATCGAGGCGATAATGTTTGTTAAGCCCGCCCCGGGCCGCGCAGTGCGCTGGCCTGTTTCCATGCGCCTGCTCAACGAGGCGGGCGAGAACGTTCCGTCTTCCCCATTCTGGCTGCTCGCGCTGCATCACAAGGATGTCGTCGTGATCAAGCCTCCAGTCGAGGCCGCAGCCATTCCTGCTGAGCAGGCGGCAGACGTCACGGCGCCCCATGAAGGAATTGAAGCATGAGCGGCAGTGTTTCGATCGCCGGATACAACGCGACGAACCGCGTTCCCGGCTTCTACTTCGCTCTCGACAATTCGAAGGCCAACACTGCGAGCGTCCAGAGGCGCGTGCTGATCGTCGGCCAGATGATTACGGGAACCGGAGTCGCAAACGTCGCGACCTTGTCCGCCGGTTATAGTGATTCCGTCGCCAAGTATGGCGCGGCTTCGCAGTGCGCCCAGATGGTGAGCGCGTATCGTAAAATCGACACGCAGGGCGAGATCTGGGTTCTGCCTCTGGCTGACGATGCGTCAGCAGCTGCAGCGACCGGCTCATGGACAATCTCGGGAACCGCGACCGCAGCCGGAACGCTCTCGCTCTACGTGGGCGATCAGCTGATCTCGGTCGGCGTTTCGTCCGGCGATACCGCCGCAACGGTTATCGCATCCGCCGTCACTGCGGCGAACCAGGTTGCGGGGCTGCCGGTGTCCATCGTCGAGTCCAGCACGGCGGGAACATTGACGGCGACCGCGCTCAACAAGGGCGCCTGCGGCAATGACATCCTGCTTGGCGTGTCGTTGCTTGGGACCACGGGCGGCCAGTCCGTGCCGTCCGGACTGACCGTCGCCGCCGGGACCATGGCCGAGGGCACGACCAACCCGACGACGTTGGCGACAGCGCTCGCCACGGCTGGAGAGCGTGTCTACGATCTGATCATCCACCCCTACACAGACAGCGGTTCCCTGAACGCTTTGCAGGAGTGGCTGAACGACACGGCTGGTCGCTGGTCGGCGATGCTGCAGCTCTACGGGCATGCGATCACAGCCTATCGCGGCACCTACGGCGCAGCGACGGCGTTTGGGATCACGCGGAACGACCAGCATGCGACGATCACGCCGATCGGCGACAGCCCCTCGTCACCCCTGATCTGGGCAGCCCAGCTCGGAGCCGCGACGGCCCAGAGTATGCGGACAAACCCGGCGCTGCCCGTCACAGGCATCGCGCTGACGGTCATGCCGCCCACGGACGCCGGTCGTTACACCACCTCACAACGCAACTCGCTGCTTTACGACGGCCTTGCGACGTTCACGGTGAACGACAGCGGAACGGTCGAGATCGAGCGGATGGTCACGACCTATCAGACCAACTCCGCCGGCGTCGCCGACGACAGCTATCTCGACATGGAGACGTTGCTGACGGCCGAGATCTGCATGCAGGATCTCCGGACGTTTCTGGCGTCTCAATACTCTGGATACATTCTCGTCGCCGATGGGTCGAAGATCGCCGCCGGACAGAAAGCCACCACGGCCGCTCTGATCGGAAAGGCTGCTGCTTCGCGGTACCGCTACCAGGCGACGCAGCTCTGGGTCCAGAACGCGGATACCTTCGCCAGCGCACTGACCGCGACGAACGTCGGTGGCGGCGTTGTCGATCTTCTCCTGCCGTATGATTTTGCGAACCAGCTTCGCATCGTCGCCGGCTCCCTGCAGTTCACGAAATCCTAAGGGGCCACTATGTCAGGAACAGTTTTCCGTGGGCCTCTGGCGGGCACCTCAAGCGTCGAAATTAATGGCACGACCTGGAATGTCGTGGGCGAATGCCAGTATTCCGTCGCCGGGTCTCAGAACGAAACTCTCAAGGGCCAGTCGGCGGTTGAGGGTTTTTCGCAGATGCCCAAGCAGGGTTACTGGTCGGCGACCCTTCGTGATCGGCGCGATATCGATGGGCCGTCCACATACCAGGGCGCCAGCGGCCTCACCGTTATTTGCCAGATGGCTAACGGCAAGATCATCACCGTAGACGACGGCTGGCAGGTCGAGGAAATTGCCGTCAACACTCAGGAAGGTACGTTCGAGCTGCGCATCGATAGCGCAAGCGTCGTCGTGGACGTGGTGGGATAATGCTGCATCTTCAGCCAAGCGACGACGACGTTCTTGCGGTTTTCGCCGGGACCGATGGCTCACTTGAAGAGTCCGACGACGGCATAATTCTTCTCAAACCGGCCATCAAAGATGGAGACAATACGGTTGATCGGCTGACGCTTCGTCAGCCGACCGTTGCTCAGGTTCTTGGCGCTGCTGATGTGATCGGCAAGCGCCCGACCTTAGAGACGGTCTACGACTCTCAGATCATCCTCATCGCGAAATCGTGCGGGCTTGCGCAAAAGATTATAGACGCCCTGCCCAGCAGAATTCTTGATGAGGCGGTCGCATGGGTCTCAGCGTTCGAAGAGGATGCGCGCCGTTCGCCAGAGGCCGAGCCTGACTGGTCGCCCGAATTCGTTGTGAACTTTCCGAATGCACTGACAGGGGGCGGCCGGAGTTTTTCCGTCATGCGGCTGCGAGAGCCCACCGTCGCCGAAAGGAGAAAGTTCAAGGCGCGCGAAAGTGGCGGTTCTGCCGCCGACATCCTGCGCGCAGAAATTTCTCTCGTGCAGGATGTGAGCGGGTGGCACACGGCGGCCGTGCTGAACGCCCCGATCAGCCTCTTTGCCCGTGCGGCGGATTATCTCACGGGTTTTTTTATCGTTGGCCCGGCGACTGGGAAAGCCTCCCGGCGGATCTAAGCCAGTTTTTCACGGGCTGGACGCGAAGCGAATGCGAAGGCCTGAACGGGGCGCAGCTCTGGCAGGCCGCCGCTGACGTCAGGCGGATCGCCGAGATGCGAGAAAAGGCAGCGAAGCGTAATGGCAAATCAGGGCGCTAGGGTCGTCATCAGCGCGACCGATCGCGCCTCGGCGACGCTCGAAAAAATTAACACGCGTATCGCGGCGATTCAGGCGCCGGTGCGTCGCGCCCGGGCGGCAATGGACCGTTTCGCGAGCGTCACCGGCTTGCGCACCGTGCAAAACGGCCTCGAGGGGGTCGGGCGATCTGCTCTCGGCGCATTTAGGACGCTGGGGCAGATCGTCCCGGTGCTTGGGACGATCACGGGGGCTGCAAGCGTCGCCGGCATATACAGGCTGGCGAGCGCATGGGGTCAGGCCGGGACGCGCCTGCAGACTGCCTCCCGGTCCATCGGGATGGCGCCGGAAAAGCTTATGGCGCTGCAGAACGCTGCGCGTCTCTCCGGCGGAACCGCCGAGGGGATGACAGGCGCGCTGGAAGGGCTGGCGCAAACACGCTGGGAAGCCGTGAACGGGTTTGCCCCGGAAGCAACAGCCCAGTTTCAGGCCCTTGGCATCAGCTTCGAAGAGTTGAGAAAGATGTCGCCGGACCAGATGTTCGAGCGTCTGGCCAAACGTCTTCGCGCGATCAAGGACCCGGTTGCGCGCACGATCGCCGCCCAGAAGATATTCGGTGGCGACGCCGCCGGGATCTTGCCGATCCTGCAGCAGACCGGCGACGCGTTTGAGCGAAACGTTCGGCAGGCAGAACGCTATGGCTTGATGAATACGAAGGGCGTCGCTGCTGCGGATCGGCTGCGTCGCGCGCAGGAGGGGCTGAGTGAGGCCGTCGAGGGCTTCGGGTATTCGATCGCCGAATCTCTTGAGCCGGTTATCAGGCCCGTCGTCGAGCAAATGTCGGAATGGATCGCAGCCAACCGAACGTGGATAGCTCAGGATATCGCTGGGTATGTCGGGAAGTTCATTACCTGGTTGCGAACTGGCGGCTGGGACAAAATCAAGGGAGACATCACAGGCGTCTATGACGCGGTGACGAATGTTGTGACGTCCCTCGGTGGGTGGAAGTCTGCGGGGAGAGACGCTCTGATCGCCGTCGCCGCGATCTACGCTGCTCCGGTTTTGGCTGGATTTGTAGGGCTCATAGCAAACATCTCTGCCGTCGCGGGCGCGTTTACGTCTGTGAGGCGAGAAGCGGTCGCTGCTCAGGCCGCCGCCGCCGCCTTTGGCGCTCGCAATATGCCTGTAGCGGGCTTGGGAGGAATTGCTCTCGCTGGTTACAATGCCTGGTCTCTCTACCAATATGCGAAGAATGGCACCACGCCGGATCAGCAGGATGCGAATAATCGCAGCTTTATGTCTCTTCCGGGCGTCTCTTGGCTGGGAAAGACTTATGATCGGGTCTCCGGCGCCGTGGATCGCATCACCGGAAGAGATCTCGAGCCTGCATACAAGGCGTGGCAGTATTTTCGCGGTCAGGGGTGGAGTCCGGCGCAGGCATCGGGAATTGTCGCCAATCTCGACAAGGAAAGCACGTTTCGCCCCGATGTCGCTGGTGACAGCGGCCGGGCTTACGGGTTGGGTCAGTGGCATGCTGATCGACAGGCTCAGTTCGCGAAGCGCTTTGGCCACAGCCTCCAGCGCTCCACATTCGATGAGCAGCTGCAGTTCGTTCAATATGAGTTGACCAACGGTGATTACCGGAGTGCTGGCGACGCGCTGCGTCAGGCGCGAACTGCAGGCACTGCGGGCGCCACTGTCTCGGCGCTCTACGAGAAGCCCCAAGATCAATTTGGCGAAATGGATGACCGCGCGCGCCTCGCGTCATCGTGGCTTAACCGCTTGCAGGATCGAGAGGGTTACGGCGGCAACGCGTGGCCGGCCTGGCTACACGATAATGCTGTTCGGGAAGAGCAAGGCGATTCATCGCCCGTCAGGCTCGAGATATCCGTCGACCACAAGAACGCCCCGCCCGGTTCATCGGTGAAAGTCAAATCGACCGACCCGCGCGTGGACGCGCATGTCGTGAAACAGGTGCGGGCCATGGACCCGCAGAACACAGCCGTAGGAAACTGAGATGAGCGGAACGCTGGGGACGATCGCAGGGGAGTTTCTCCAGTGCTCGTTCCGCGGCGTTCCGTTCGTTGTCCGCGGATCGGGCGGAACCCACGGCCGCAAGCAGGCGCCGCACGATTACCCCGGGCGCGACGGAATCATGATCGAGGATCTCGGGCGCCAGGCGCGCCGAATACGCATCTCCGGTTTCGTCGTGGGGGCGTTCGCCTACGCGCAGCGTGATCTGCTGATACAGGCGACGGAGACCGCCGGGACAGGCCTGCTCGTCCATGCGACGCGCGGGATCATGCAGGTGTGGTGCTCACGCTTCGAGTGGCGTGAGCCGGAAGAGCGTACGCGCGTCGTTGAACTCGAATTCGAGTTTATCGAAGAATCCAGCCTTCTACCGACTCTGGTTACGGCGGCGCTGTCCGCCAGCGTCGGAGCGTTGGTCACGGCCCTCAATACGTCCTCGGCCTCCAGCTACGCGTCGCGGACAAGTTCCGCTCTTGACTATGGGGCGTCGGTCCTGAGCGCCGCGCAGACTGTCGCGTCCAGCTGGGCTGCTGGCGCGCTGTTCGCCGTTGAATCACCGATGATGCAGCAATCGGCGATGTCGGTCCTCGATGGCAACTACGGGCGCTACGCGTCAGGGTCCAGTTCGGATGTCGACACCACAGCGACTGTCGCGAGCCAGTTGGCGGCCCTCGCGACAGACCGGGCGAGCGTATCGTCCGCAATCGCATCCGTGGCGACGTCCGACAGCGCGGCCACTCTGGCGACCGCCGTCCAGGCCGTCATCACCGCCCTTGCAGACGCAACCGACGATCCGGGCGTCCTGATCTCCCTCCTCTGGCCTCTGACGTCGTGCGCTCCCTCGATCACCGCCAGCTCGGCGCCAATCGGGGGCGCCATAGCAACCGTCCAAACGGAGACAGCGGCCCATTGTCGCCGCGCTGCGCTGGCCGCTATCGGATCGGCATGCGCGTCATGGTCGCCGTCGTCGTCCAATGAGGCGCAGGACATGGCGTCACGGGTCACATCTCTTATCGAGGCCGAAGAAACGACAGCAGGCGATGCGGGCGATGACGCGGATTATGAGGCGCTCCATGAGTTACGGGCTCAGGTCGCTGAGGACCTGCAGAAGCGGGCGGTCCAGCTCGCCGACATCGTGACGATCCAGCGCAACGCAAACCTGCCTGCCCTCTTGCTGGCGCAGCAGCTCTACGGCGACGGAACCAGATCCGACGATCTGGTCCAGCGCGCCGATCCGATCCATCCGGCATTCATGCCGAACGAGTTTGAGGCCCTGTCAGCATGAGCGGCGTTCTCTCACAGATTTCGGCACTGCTGGGGTATTCAGCCTCAAGCAGCCAGACTGTGGTTGTGCGAATTGGCGATCAGCTCATTTACGGCTGGACGAGCGTCGCTATCCGCCTGGGGCTTGAACTCATGCCCTCCACAGCGGATCTTACGATCACCGAGACCAGCCCGGTAACGGGGACGCTCCAGAACGTGTCGCCCGGCGATGCGGCGGAACTTTATATCGGCCTTGATCAACTGATCACCGGATATGTTGTGGCGGTGATCGATACAGAGAGCGCGGAAAGCCACGATATCCACGTCCAGATCGCCAGCAAGTCGATGGATCTCGTGGATTGCGCGGCCGAGTTTTCGACTTACCAGATGACAAGCACGAACGCTCTCGCGATCGCGCAAAAGGTGGCGGAGCCTTTCGGAATATCCGTCTCTTCGATTGGTGGTGCCGGCGACGTCAATATCCAGCAGTTCAGCGTGATCCTCACAGAAACGGCGTACGAAGTTATTGAGCGGCTTTGTCGCCTCGCTGGCTGTCTCTTCTACGATTTACCAGACGGCAACATCGTGCTCGCGCCGGTTGGTTCCGATCTTATGGCAAGCGGATTCACCATGGGAGAAAACGTTGAACAACGGCAGCACGTCCGCTCCATGGCAGGCCGATATTCGACGATCACCGCCATTCTGGCTAGCAACATTATGTTGTTTGATCCTCCGTCCTCTGACGGAAAGCAGGTCGACCAGATGAAGGCAATCACCGCGCCCGGAAACGCGGTCGTGACAGATCTGGATATCACTCGCTGGCGGCCTCTTCTGATTCCAGTAGAGAATGGCGATGCCGATTACAAAATGGCGCGTACGCGCGTGCTCTGGGAAGTGGCCCGCCGAGCTGGGCGATCAAGGCAAATTACCGTGACATGCGACAGTTGGCGGGATAGCGCCGGCGCTTTGTGGCGCCCCAATAAGCTGGCTCCCTATACGGACGGCAACGGTGTTTCGACCAATTACGTGATGGGCGAAATTACTCTCACGCAAAATCCGGGAGGGACGCGTGCCGATGTCACGTTGATGCCCCGTCAGGCGTTCATCCCAGAACCTCTATTGTTGCCTATGGCGTCCAATGAGGCTGTACGGGCTGCGAATAGCTGAGATGGCCGACGTATTCACGCGTCTTGCGCGACGCATTTCCATGGCCCTGTCTACATCAAGGCAGACAGCTGCCACGAATGAAGCCTCAGGCACCTCTACGGTTCAGCTTGTTTTGCCCGGGGGTGAAGTCCGATCGGATGTCCCAGTGCTCCAGAATTACGGCTTCTATGGCAGAAGTCTGCCGGGAGCAGATCTCGGGGTTATGTTCGTGACTGGCGACCGGTCCCGTGGCGTCGTGATCGCGAGCAACGATCAGCGCTATCGCCCGACTGATCTGCAACCCGGCGAAGTCTGTGTCTACCATTCGAGCGGCTCGCGGATCACGTTGCTTGCTGACGGCTCTATCTCGATCGCTCCGGCTGCGAAGAAAGTCACGATAGATGCCGATGTCACCGTCACGTCCCTGACGGCGAGCGGCGATATCGTTGCCGGCAATATCTCGCTTCAGAAGCATCTAACCTCAGGCGTCACCGCAGGCTCGGCAAAGTCGGGTCCTCCCGTTTCGGAATAATCCCCATGGACATTGCGGTCATTTGGAACGTCGCGAAGGCTCGCGGCGACTGGACGATCTCGTCCGGAGATCTGGCTCTCGACAACCCCCTGCGCTCCGCCGTCATGGTGAGCCTCTTCAGCGACCGCGTGGCGCCTGACCAACCCTCACAGACCGATCAGGCTGTCGGGATCACCCCGCCGGGTAATGCGGCGAACAGCGGGAAGAACGATCGGCGCGGGTGGTGGGGCGACGCTTACGAACCTGATCAGATCCCGATCGGATCGCGGCTCTGGCAGCTGCAGCGCGCCGTCAAGGCTGGCGACACCGCGATACTACGAGACCTGAAGCAAATGGTCATCGAGGCGCTCGTCTGGATGAAGAACGACGGCGTCGTAACAACAATCGCCGTGGACACGGCCTGGAGCGCCACCAGCGCCAACGTCGTCGAATTTTCCGTCACGCTTACGGAGCCCGGCTCAGCCGGACCTCAGACGTTTTTCTTTTCGTGGGCTTGGGAGGGCCTCTGATGCCGTACAGTCGCCCTACCCTTACCCAGTTGCGTCAGCAGGCGGTGCAGGACGTGCAAAGTGGAGGGATCACCGGCGTAACGGCCCTCCTGCGGTTCTCCGTGCTTTATGTGCTGGCGATGGTGCTCGCAGGGCTTTCGAACCTGCATTTCGGGTTTATCGACTGGATTTCCAAACAGGCCATCCCGGCGACCGCTACGGACGAATTTCTGGAATCATGGGGAGCGCTGAAGACCGTCTACAAGAAGGCCGCCTCGGCAGGTTCTGGATCAGTCAGCTTCCCGGTTAGTTCCGCAGAAACGATACCAACGGGCACGACGGTAATCGCAGGCGGCGTGACGTGCCTGACGACGGATGTCAGCGTGACGACGAACGGCGTCACCGTCGCGCCATGTCTGGCCCAGACAGCCGGGGCCGCCAGCAATGTCGCATTGAACGCCCTGGCGACGCTCGGCAGCCCGGTTGAGGGTGTGCAGACCTCTGGAACCGTCACCACCGCCTTCTCGGGCGGGGCGGACGAGGAAACAGACGATGAATACAGGGTCAGGGTCCTCGATGCTTACGCAGCGGGAGGCGAAAACGGAAACGAGCAGGATTATATAAACTGGGCGCTGGACGTCGCTGGAGTAACGCGCGCTTGGTGCGATCCCATCGGCATGGGCGCCGGCACGGTTGTCATCTTTTTCATGATGGATGACGCACGCAGCAGCGATGCAGGGTTCCCTCAGGGCACAAATGGCGCTGCTACAAGCGAAAGCCGCTACACGACAGCGACAGGCGATCAGTTGACGGTCGCCGACGCAATTTATCCGAAGCGTCCCGTTACAGCCCTCGTCATCGCCTGCGCGCCAGTGGCTCAGGCTACAGATTTCTCGATCACTGGCCTTGGCGACGACAACACCAGCGACAATCAGGACGCAATAACCAGCGCCCTGTCCGACATGTTTACACGCCTTTCTGAGCCGGGCGGCACGATTGCGCCGAACCAGTGGTACGAGGCGATCAATGCGATCGGCCTGACCAGCTTCGTCGTGGCGTCACCTACTGCCGCGATCACCGCCACAGGAAGCGGTTACATGCCGACCCTCGGCGCCGTGACCTTTGCGACATGAGCGCCCCTGTCTTTACCGTCGACCAGTTTCGCAAGGCGTTGCTGGCGCTGCTCCCCCGCGGTCGGATCTGGTCTCGCGACAGCGACGGGCTCCAATCGCTGCTTGTAGCGTGCTGGGCCGCGTCATTTCAGCGCAGTGCAGCGCGGGCCTCAAATCTTCTGACAGACGCATTCCCGACGACTACAGAGGAATTGCTAACGGAGTGGGAAGATAGTCTCGGACTACCTGACCCCTGCGCAGGCACGAACCCAACCGTCACGACGAGACGCGCCCAGGTAGTTGCGCGCCTTACCGACACCGGCGGCAGCTCAATTGCCTACTATGTCGCGTTCGCGGCCACGCTTGGCTACACGATCAGCATCACCGAGTTTGCTCCTTCCCGCTTCGGGCGCAAATTCGGAACGCCGTTCGGCGGCGACGCATGGGCCTACGCATGGCAGGTCAATGTTCCGCAAATCACACGAACATACCTTAAATTTGGCGATCAGTTCGGTGCCGCTTTCTCATCTTGGGACAGTACCGTTCTTTTTTGCGAACTGAAACGGATCAAGCCCGCAAATACGGTGTTGATCTTCAACTATACGAGTTGAGCTATGGATTTTTTGATTGCAGCAAACTCGGTCCCTCTTGCCGATCGCGACGTAGCCCCCGCGTCAGGAACTCCCCAATGGGCGACGGATGGAGATCCCACTACCAGCGTCCCCGCCACTGATTTTCCGGCATACATCTTCAATGCGATATTGTCGGAGATAACGACAGCAATCACTGCGGGTGGACTTACGCTCAACGGAAATGACTGGACGCAGCTTTCGCAGGTGCTCGCGAAACTGGCGCCGCTTGCCTCTCCCGCCATCTCCGGCACCCCAACCACACCCGACATCTCCGGCTCGTGGCAGACGAAGCAGGTAGTCAATGCGGAGAGCGTATCGAACATGCTGTTCGCGTCGCTCGCACAACCAGTGACGTCCTCAGGCGGCCTGACAGTTCCCGCGGGTGCTCGTTACCTGGAACTCACATGCATAGCAGCCGGCGGCGGCGGTGGCGGCTGCCAGTCAAACTCATCGACGTCGACAAGCTTGATTTCCTTCGGTTCCGGCGGTGGCGCTGGCAGCGCTATCATTTCTCGCCATGCTGTAACATCGACGTCGTCTATCGCTCTCACCATAGGGGCGGGCGGTGCAGAGAGCAGCGCGGGCGGCGACACATACGTCACTATCGACGGGTCTGTGGTTGTCAGGGCTGCGGGCGGCGCGGGCGGACTCTCCTATACCGGCGGCACGTCCGGCGGCGCGGGCGGCGCGCCCACTCTCTACTCGGGCCAACTAGTAGCGGCATACGACGGCAGCGATGGCTATGACGGCCAAGCAGGCAATACCATGCGGTCACCCGGCAACGGCGCCCCGGGCTTCCTCGGTATGGGTGCTGGTCGTGCCGGTTCCCAGGGCGGTAGGCCAGGAACATCGTACGGAGCGGCTGGTGGCGGCGCTTACGACAGCTCGTTCACAGGCAACCGTTATTATGGTGGCGCGGGCTATCAGGGCGCTATTTTTTACAGGTGGATATTTTGAGCACATCACAGGCATACGCCGTCTATTACACGTCGGCGACAGGCGAATACGCGGCTGGATACGTTTTCGACCGCTCTATGTGGGACGGAACGTCCGCATGGTCGCCCCCGGCCGGCAGCGCGGCAGTCGCCGACCCGGACAGCAAGTATCCGATCGGCAGCACGTATAGCGCAAGTTAGCAACGTTCGGGCGCCGTCTCACCGCCCTCGGCAGAAATCAGCCACAATACGGAGCGACGCATGATCAGGCGCGCGCACGAATACATCCGCACGATTTTGCGGAGAGAACACTGGTGGGCCGAAGCATGGTCTGGCATCGCACTCATCGCATTCGGCATGGCCTCCATGCTGCAAACGCGCGAAGCTCTACACGCGACGCCCAGCACGCATAATTTCTTCATCCTCCTCCCGAACGGCCTTTGGCAGTCCCTCCTTGTCTTGTCCGGGTCATATCAGCTCGCCGTGCTTGTCGCGGGGTTCCGCAACTGGCGCGTCTGGCGCGGCAGCGCCGCCGCAAACGCAGCGTTCTGGTCGCTGTGGATTGCTTTCAGCCAGGTCATATACGCGTTCGGATACAATCCGATTGTGACATTCGTTTTTGCGTGGGTGGGCATCAACCTCTACGCCCTGAGCCGCGCCATTGGAGGGCTGCGATGATATGCCCCTCCTCCCCGATTTGTGGGCGGCGCTGCAGCCTTGCATTGCGCAGCATCCATGGCTTGCGCCAGTGTTCGCAGGCCTGCTTGTAGTTTCTTACATTTTACGGGGTCTGTCTGTCGTCTGGGGCCGATACCAGCGCTCGCAGGAACTGGATCAAACGCAACAGGCGGATCTTGTTCACGCACTGCAGGACCAAAGGGACGCGGCGATGCGAGATCTTACGATCGAGCGTACCGCGCACGCAGCCACCAGAACACGCGCCGAGCGCGCCGAGGCGGCGCTTCGTGACCATCTCAGGCGAGAAGAAATCAAATGACAATCAACTATAAGAGCGCGCCTGACATCGCCGCGCGCACCGCCTGGGGCGAAGCTCGGGGAGAAGGCGCGCCTGGCATGCAAGCCGTCCTCAACGTCGTCGCCAACCGCGCCGCCCAGCCGTGTTGGTGGGGTCGGTCGATCCTGAGTGTTTGTCTGAAGGCCGAGCAGTTTTCTTGCTGGAACGAGAACGATCCGAACCGCGAGAAGCTGCTGGCCGTCACTGAAGCGGATCCGGAGTTCGTCACGGCCTCGTCTCTTGCGGAGAGCCTCGTTGCTGGGACGCTCGCGGACATAACGGGCGGCGCCGATCACTATTACAGCGCGTTCATCGCAGCGCCCGGCTGGACGATTGGCCGCAAACCAACAGCACACATCGGCCATCAACTGTTTTATCGGCTCGGGCCTTACGGGCGCGCATTGGAAGCATCCGCATGAGCAGATGCTCTACGGCGCCGCATCGCGGCGCACGCATCGAGATCTCCGACAACCAGTATAGGGGCCTCACTTTCGTTCCAAATTACCGTCTTCCCCCGATATCAACAGGTGATCTGCTCTACGCACGAATCGCATTCGTTGGAATCTTTTCAGCGCGGATCGTAGAGGCTGCGGTGACGTCGGAAAATCTTGATATTGGACCTCCTACGATAGCCACCGATGAAGTCCGGTTCGCCCTGACCGCGCCTTTGGGATCTTCGCAGAGTGGCGTCGTCACTATATCTGCTCGCAGTGCCGACGGCGACGTGCGAACAGCGCAGATTTATGTGCCCATTTTATCAAATGCGTCTGGAATCACCGGCGCATTGCCGTCGTATGCAGATAATTCGTTTGTCTACGGCGACGTCTTTTTCCCCAATCCGAGCGGCGACGCTCCTTTGTTGATGGTGTGATATGGCGACTGCTTGGTCTGACCCCAGCCTGAATACTGACACTGCGGACACGACCGATCTGCTGGCGATCCTTCGCGTAGCATCAAGCGGTGATGTGCTGTCGTATTCACCGCTCAACATCACCCTGACGGCCCTGTTTTCCTCATTCCTGCCAACAGCTTTGGCGGCGGTTATGGCTGCCATACCGACTGAGGACGGCACGACCAGCCCGATATGGCTAAACAACGGCGTCATCACACGAACGACGACCGGCGGCTCTCAGTCTGGCGTGTCCCTGTCTGTGGCGGCGCAATTCGCGAGTTATGCCCGCTGGGTCGCCAGTCTTCCGACCAGCGATCCGGGAACTGGCACGGGCACCTTCTGGAGCAATAACGGCATCGTCACGGAAAGCGAGGCGTCTTGATCATGAAAAAAGCGCTCTTTGTTACAGCGTTTCTTGTGACACACGCGGCTCATGCCCAATTCGTGCCTCCCGGCGGCCTCTCCTCTGGAACGACCATCGGTGGCAGCAATGGCCAGCCGATGTTCAACTCCCAAAACCGCATAGTGGCGCCGCTCTCCAACCCGACGATCTACGCCGGACAAGTCGCTACCGCGACGATCGCCAGCGCGGGCGCGTATGCTCCGACCGATCTGCCGGTCACGCTGACGTTCACGCAGAACAACTCCGGCCCCGTCACGACGGCTGACGTCTCGTCCTACACCGCCGTATCGGCGCGCGTGGTCGCGGCGGGCAACGCATGCCCGACGTCGAGCGTCTATACGATCGCCAGCACCGGCACCAAAATCATCGTCAGCGATGGCGACGGCCTGTCCGGGTCAGTCATCACTGTATCTGTCGGCGGATCGGCAAGCGCGTCCAGCGTCCCGGCAAACCCGGTCACGGTCACAAGCTCGACCACGGGCTGCACACCGCCTCAGTTCAACCTCTCATGGGGCGTTGGCGCGATCAGCCTGACCCGGCAGGGCTGGGGCTACACGACGGCTCCAACCGGCACTGGCAGCGCGTCCACGGCGACGGACGCTGCTCTTGCATCGATCTCGACCACGATCGGGACCGGCCTGGTCAACCTTGGGCAGTCCATCGCGCAGGGGTCTGACGCCGCCGCAGCCGCGCAAAGCACGGCCAACAGCGCAACCACCGCTGCGGCCGCCGCCCAGACCACGGCGAGCGCCGCGATCCCGCTGGCGCAAAAGGGCGTGGCGTCCGGCGTTGCGGGTCTTGATACCAGCGGCAACGTGACGGCTCCGGTCAGCACGACGGGGCAGATCCACGCGGGCAGCGATACCGCCACGACCTACAACGCAGGCAAGATAAGCATCGCGGCTGCCCAGCGCGTGTCTGTCGGTGACAATCTCGGATATGGCATCCTCGACAACCGCTCCGTCCTGTTCGGCGGACGTCGCTACGGCGGGTCGTCTCCGACGTTCGTCTATGCGTCTCCCTACGGCGGGTCCGGACTAGGCGCGACATTCGGCGTGGGGCTCACCAAGTCTGGTATCGGCGGTGCACAACCGGCTCTCGCCCCATCTGGAACGGATGGATCGGGCGGAATCTCCGGATATCCTGAAATGGACGCGGCTGCGACATGGTTTTTTGCAGACTCGTCATACCCGTGGGTCTCGGTCGGTGGAGACATAACATCCGGCGATGGCACTGTAAGGACGGTCACATACGACAGCACGCACGCCTATTTCAGCCCGTCTTTGGCTGCGCAAGACGTCGCCCTGTTGCGTGTTGGTATGCACGTCATGACAAACTCGGTCGGGTCGACGCGCACCAACACAACGGACTATTGGCAGCCAAATAACGACTACGCGGGCGAGATCACGGCGATTGCGTCAGACGGATCGTCCATCACGGTCGGCGGGTGGCGCGTTCTCGGCGCCGGGGATACCGACGCGGCGCAGGTTCCGGGGACGACTTACGACACGACCATGTGGCCGACATACACTCATGCGGACCTGTTCATGGGCGTCTACACCCACGCGATCGCGAACAATTCGATGTGCTTTCTTGAGGCCAGATCGATCAAGACATCCGGTGACGCCAATTCGCCTGAAGTCGGACTGTATCCCGAGCCGGTTACGGATTGCGAGATCGCCGAGATGGACCTCCATCAAGGGCTTCCGGATTATATGGGGCGCGCTAAAGGTATTTTGGTGACGATGAACGGCCCTAATAAACCGTCGCTCGATAGCTATGACTTTATGGCCGGTGGCAGCACCCCTAATGGATTCGTCGCGTGGAACGGCACCAAGGCTAACAATTTCATATCGGACGGGTTCTACGCCCACGGAAACAACGGCGTAAATTCGGGGCTCAGCACAGACGGGACGGTCGTTGTGGGCACGGCAGGCGATACCCACGAGCTTGCTGAGTTCATCGGCGCAAGCGCTGTGCAGCCGGACGGGTCAGGTTCTGGCGACAAGATTTCGCTCGTCGCCTACGAAAGCCTTATCGCCGCGTCCACGAACATGGGCGCGAACGCCGCAAGCAATGTTGCCCTCCACTGGTCCGAGCTGGTTGGCGGCACGACGACGCTGGTCTCGACATTGACCGGCGGAGACAAGGTGACGACCAGCACGGCCATGGGGGACGTCGTGTTTAACGCGGACGGCGCGGGCGGACTCGGGTTATTCGGCGGATCGTCTGGCGCGGGCCTGCACGTCAATTCGTCTGGTGCGGTCACTGCGGATGGCGATGTGCATATGACAAGTGGCAAGGCGCTGTTTTTTCCGAATGCCACAAGCACTTCCGCCGTTTACCTGACTGCGGACTCCAGTGGTAATTTTAACATCGGGACGCAGCAGAGTGGCGGCGGCGGCCTTAATGTGGCTGGAGCAACTACCGTCGCAGGGCCATTTTCTGCGGCGGGTGCGTCTACATTGACGGGCGGCGTCGTAGGAAATCTCAAACTCTCAACAGCAGGCGCACAACTATCTCTTATGCCGTCCAGCGGCACTATTGCTCCGTTCGCCTATGCCACAGACAAGGCAGATATCGCGTTTTCGAACTCCGAAGGTGACGGTATCGTCCTGAATCCATATGGCGTTAACGCGACGACCGCGACGCTTGGGACTGCGGTCCTTACATTAGGGACTCCTGCATCCTCATCTGCCGCATGTACGGCTGGGCAATTCGAAGATGACGCGAATTATCACTACGTATGCGTCGCGGCGAACACATGGAAGCGCGTCGCCTTAAGTTCGTTCTGACACAGCCGCCCCCTAATCGGGCGGCCTTTTAATGGAGCCAGCAATGGACCCTTCGCCAAACCTCGACGTGGGAATGCCAAAGCGCACCGATAAATATTCGTGAAGAAAATTTAATGTAATCGATCGTTTTCGATCGTGAAGACAATGAAAATCGCTGTGCACGACAGTTTGCGGCTCGGCTGTTCGGACCACTTGATAATTTCGCGAGCCAAGAAATGGTGGAGGTGACTGGAAATGCAAATATCTAAAAATTCCATCAAATATATTTTAGCATTTTTTCCATTTACTCTGATTTTCTACGGAGCCTCTTCTGCCGCGAGAGCAGACGATTCGCCGGTGCTACAATCTCAAATTAATCAACCCAATGGCGTCGCGGGCCTCGACGCCAGCGGTAATGTGACAGCGCCGATCAGCACGTCCAACATCGCGGCGTCGGGAAATCTGGGGGCTGGGACCGCTCCGAGCGGGCGACACTATATCGCGCAGGGGCTCTCGGCATCAGTGGACGGCGCGCTCCTCCCGTCCACGTTTCTAATCGGGGGCATCGGCGAATACGACGCAGCCCCGACCAAGATGACGTCACCCCTTATCGGCCACGGAGACTACGGCGGTTGCGTCCTCAACGTTCAGGATGCGCTCTTTGAACAGTTTGCGCGTTGCGGCGCGGGTCTCGATGAGGCCGTCGTGGGCATGTTCAAGACCGTCAATAACTCACCGCTGTTTGAGGCTGGCGCTGACATCACCAGCAAACCAAGCGACACGGTTTACACGGTTGTTCTGAATGGAGCGTCTGTCACGATCACGCCCGCGATCTCTGCCGCTGATCAGAATCGCATCTACCCGCACACGCGCATCTACACCAACGTCCGAAACGGGATGCTCAACACAGCGGCGGACGGATCAACCAACACCCCTGCGATTTGGTATGGCTACGTCAGTACGATAACGTCCACGAGCACGGCGACGACTATCAACGTAACCATCGACCCGGATAGCAGCACGGGCGGATGGATGCTGGATACAGGCACGACGACAACAACAGCGCCCGGTTCAAACTCCGGTGACGTCACCGACACCTATATGAGTTCTTACACGCACCCTGCGGTATTCATCGGAGCGTCGGGAAAGCGCTTCGTGTTCAATACGATGATCCAGCTTGATCCTACGGTCAAAGATAGCGTCACCCGCGCTGGCGAGGGCGAGGAGTCAGATCTGCAGTTACTCGACCCGACAGGGTACCATGCGAATGACAAGTTCTTCACGGTTCACGGTAAAACCATCGTGGTCACGGGCAAGGATTTGGCCGCTGACGATTCATACCTGATGCGGCTGGCGGGCAGTAGCCTGATGCCAGAGGGTCTTGACGTCGATGGGATCGAGCATGGTGGTCAGGTCATCCACACCGATGCAGGGTATCAGTATTACTCGCTGGGCGATCTTAATTCCGCATCCGCTGGAAGTGCTCTACTGATATCCCAACTCGGCGCCATCAACTACAATGGAACATTCGCGTCTCTGCTGATGTATGGCTGGAAGAACTCCAACACAACAAGCGGCTGGGGTGATAATGCGGAATTTCACCTTGGCATGCAGGAATGCCAGAACGCTGCAGTTATGAGCGGCACCTCTATCGGAGCTTCTGGATGCACGTCGGGCGGACAGATTGTTTTGAACCCATCGGGCTATCACTACGGGATCGGTCTCGGCGCTGGTATAGGCGGGACCGTTAACTACGGACTCTACGTCGACAGTAACGGGGCCTCCTACATACCGAACAGCCTGACGTTCCAACGTTCAGGCACGGCGCAGGGCGCATTTACGACCGATGCATACGGAAACCTGCTCTTTAATGGGGCGAACTTCATTCTCGAGGACGCTACGAAGGAGTTCCAGGTGTACGGCGCGACGGACCTGAAAGGCGCGACGACCGCTGCCGCAATTACAGCAACATCTCTGACGAGCACCGGCGCGATACAAGGACAGACTATCACATCGACAGGGACATTAACGGCAGCAGCGAATGTGGTGGCGAACGGCACAATAACCAGCCAAGGCTACTACGTCGCGTTGTCGGGAGCGGCGAATGCCTTCCTCCGGCAGCAGACTTTCGCCTATTCCTCCTTCACCGACCCGGATAGCGGTGTGGCTCGCGACGCCAAGTTTGGACAGGATGGTATAGCCGTTTCCGGCGGCACGAAGACGGATACGCTCAACGTCACGACCTCGGCAGTTCTCCCGTTTGGGACGCCTGCGTCGTCATCCGCAACCTGCACAGCAGGTCAGATAGAGACTGACGCCACCTACATCTATTCGTGCGTCGCGACCAATACCTGGCATCGCGTATCGAACGGCGCGACGTGGTGATCGGACACAGCCGCCCCTTAAGGCGGCTTTTTTATTGGAGCCAGCAATGGACCTCTCGACAATCCTCGCGCTGCTCCCGGCGCAGTATGCGGGCGATGCGACGATCATCGTGTCGTTCGTAGTCTCGACATGCGCGCTGATCGCCCGGTTCTGGCCGCGCCCTGCCGCCGGCTCGAAGTGGCTGCCGCTTTACCAGATCGTCAACGCGATCGGCATGAACGGCAAGCACGCGGCGAACGCGGATGATGTTGGGGCGGGGAAGTAGGATGAGCGAAGGTGTGGTGATCGCAGCCGGTTCAGGGGGCTGTGGCGACGGACGGCATGTAATCGCGGGAGGCTGCGGTTCTGCCGGAAGCCATTCCCCCTTGATCAGTTCGCTTTCTGGCGAGGGTCATTCAGTAGTTTCATATATTGTTGGAGAAAGTTGTCAGATTGTTCAGGAGAAAGATGCATAGCGAACCATCCGAAGCCGGGATGCCCGATCTGCATTTCAATGCCGTCTTTCGATTCATTTCTCACGAGGCGCCATTTCATGCCAGTATTGTCGGACAATCCATGGCCGGTCGCGACAATATCTTCCACCATTGAAGGTTTAATGTGTGACCGCATCTGAATGCAGAGTTCAGATATCTCAACAAGATTGTCGGCGGTTAGAGTTGTCTGCTCCCTCCCAAGGGCAAGAGTAATTTTCCCGTCTTTGTCTCTGCTGATTTTTACTTGCTTAGATTTCAATGCCGTCTTCCCGCTTGGAATATATCCAAGAGTGTCACGCGCATCCCGATTCCAGCAAGACCACCGCACGTTGGCGGATAGACACCGCCCACGCCCCACACACAGCCGCCCCAACCCGGGCGGCTTTTTTTATGGAGAAAGCCCATGGCCGATCTGGCCTCGATTACCTCGCTCGAAAACCTGATATCGACCGTTGCGGGCAAGCATGAATCGTCTGCCGTCAAAGCGGACATCGCGCTCGCGGGCAACGCCCTGTCGCTGCTCGTCAACGCGCTCGTGCCGAACCTCGCGCCCGGCGTTGATCTGTCCGGCATCGATGCGGGACTGTCGAAAGCGTTCGACGGGATCACTGCCGTCATCAGTGCCGTCGAGGGCGCCGCCAGCACGGAGACCGTCACCAATGCGTAACCTATCCCGTCGCGCCGCCCTGCGTGGAATCGGTATGATTGCCGCCGGAACCGCGCTCGCCGCCTGCACCGTCACCACGTCGGGCAACGTCACCACGATCACGCTCAACGTCGCCAAGATCACGGCGTATGGTCAGGCGGGCGTGAATGCTGCGGCGACGATCATCAGCCTGGCGTCCGGCATCTCGGCGCTGACGCCTTATCTCGCCGCGATCGAGGCTGCCGAGACCGCGCTTTCGACGGCGCTGACGGCGTTCTCGACTGCGGCCGGCTCGAGCGTGACGATCAGCTACGACGACACCAACTGGAAAACGCGCGTCGATAGCCTTCTGTCGGATATCGAGTCCGTAAGCTCGACGATTGCGGCTGCGATTTCCGGCGCCGGGTCTGCTCTGTCGTCCACCGTCAAGAGTGATGCGACCACAGCGGCGAACGCGCTGGCGACTGTCGTCTCGCTGTTCGAGGCGCTGCTCGGATCCACTTCGGCAGCGCGTCTGGGCATGACCGAGGCGCAGGCGCTCAAGACGCTGGGCGTATCGCGATGATCTGGGGCGCGGCTCTCATTGTCGCGGCTCCGGTGTTCGGCATTTGGCTGTTCGTCTGGGGCTTGTGCCGTGCCCGCGCCCGGTGATCCTCGGCGGGATGGCGGCTGCTGCCGTCGTCCTGTGGCTGCTCTGGCGCTGGTATTGATCCTTGCGGCCTGCACCGATCGCACGGAGCAGGCGCGCACCGAACTGATCGGCATGCCGTATCCGGATCTCGTTGCGTGCGCCGGGCCGCCATCGGTGCGTGTGCAGACGGACGCAGACGATTGGGATGGCGAATGGGGCGGTTCTGTCTCGACGCCATCCGTATCTGGCTCAGTTCCGCTGTTCGCTGATCTGGTCAAGCCGACCGTCTCCGCCAGCGCTGCGATGTCCTGTCGCATGACGGCGCGCGTCCGTGGCGGGCGCGTCTACTCCATCCACTACGTCGGCACGTCGTCGCTGATCTTCGGCGCGCATGCTGCCTGCGCCGCGCTGGTCCGCGACTGCTTGCTGCATCCTGACCATACGACGCTGCCAGCGGATTACGACGCCGGGCGGTATCTTGGGGCAAAATGACGTGACTGCGGGCCGGGCTTGATACCGGCTGCCGCTCAGTCCGGGGCTATCGTAGCTCGTAGGGTGGGCATGACTCTGGCTGCGCAACCAGAAGCTCTGAGATTGAATTCAATGCGTGTCCATCCACGCCGCTCGCAGTCACGCGAGCATTATGGTGTATATGTGCGCTGGGCGCTAATCATATCGCGAATTATATTGAAACCCTTGGGCATTTGTTCATCGACAGTGTTTATTACGTCGCCTTCTCCTGCTCGTAAGTAAGTGTCATGAATTTTTAGCTCGTGCCTATGGTTTGGCCGCGTATTCTTCCTGATAAAGAACCCACTTTCGTTACTTACGAATGTAGAAACCAACGCACCGACAAAATCCTTGTAATGCCTCTCAAGACACAGTGGCTCACTTGTCGTATATTTTTCGTTAATTTCGTTTGGATTCTTTGATTTATCGTAATTCCACCAAATTGACACTCGCGTGTCGCCGTATCCTACGTCGTGCCAATTTCCAACACATCGAACACTGCCCGCGCTGAAGAATAAATATCCAGGCGGCGTTGTCCCGTTTATTGCCAAAACGCCTCGCGAAATAATCTCGTTCAACCCGATGATTAAAACTTTTTGTAGCGGCTCCATAACTGGCGCGATCTCCTTGTGCTTTTGGCACGAAACCATAGATAAATCAGGAACCGAAATGCAAAGAAAGCTGGGCAAACTTGCTCCGCGCCATGACGCGCGCACCTATCGTCTGACGCCAATCCTGAATGGCCGACTGATTCCCATTCCCGCGTCGTGCGACTGGTCCAAGGGGATCAGCTACGATATGAACGGCAACGATCAATATGGAGACTGCGCCGACGCTGCCCGCGCTGCGATGGTGCTGACATGGACAAGTCGAGCCCAAGCGCCGATGCGGCTGACGTTGGCTCAGGTGCTTGCTGATTACGCCGCGACAACGAGGCCGCCGTTCGATCCGAAGACGGGAGCCAACGACAACGGGACGGTGCTGCTCGACCTTCTCAACCATTGGTGCAGAGACGGACTGTCGAGACCGGGACAAACGGCGGACTATCTCACGGCATACGGCGCGCTGACGCCGACCGACCACGATAGCGTCAGGCGAGCGATCTATGCTCTTGGTGGCGTGTATCTGGGCATTCAGGTTCCGAACTACCTCATGACGTTGGCCGGTGACTGGACCTACCAACCGAATGCGGACTGGTCTCTGGCCGGGGGCCATTGCATTGCGGCAGTCGGGTTCGATGACTTCGGCCCCCGCATCTTCACCTGGGGCGGCACGCGGCGCATGGAATGGCGCTTGTGGGACAAGATCGTGGATGAAGCCTACGGGCTGGTCTCGAAAGAGAACTGGACCAACATTCCGGGCCTCTCACCCAACGGCGAGGCGCTCGACGCGCTGGTGGCTGAGATGCGGGCGAGCGCGGCATGAGCGAGTTTCAAGCAGGATTCGCGGCGGGCGCTATATTCGGTCCCGACAGTCGTCCAATACGAGGTGATAGTAGCTGTTATCACCTCTCGATAATGGGCAGATTTCGAGGAACAGAGATCATCTTTTCGCGTTACCTTCGAGAAAAATAATCCCTACAGATCAGGCCTTCTGCGCAATGGAGTGAGCTTGCTCGTCAGCCACAGCATATGCCCGAGCAAGTTTGCTGCGTGATCTAGCGCATGCGCTCAACACGCTCCATCCAGAGGAGACCGGTTACTACCACGTCTGAGTGCGACTTTCTCGGCGATCACTGTGTAGGGTGATCACCTAATCGCACACTAGGGCATCAGCCTGGGGTGGTACGAGCTGATGTGGAGCGCTGTCGCCGATTACGCGCCTTTTCGGCCGCCATCATAATTTTCTGGACCCACCTGCGAGCCTCCATCCATCGATGCGCATTATCGAGATCATCTGCGGCTAGCAAAGCGGCCGCTCTGCTAGCCGCCACCTCCCCTGCCTGATCCCCAAACAAGTGCATCGACTTTGTGGCGATTCGTCGCGGCTCAAATGATTTGGCCATATTGAAAGTGATTTCCTTCGAATTTTGGCGTGTGGATGCCTTAAAAAACTCAAAAAATATCAAAAACAACAGATCTCGATATATATACTTGTAAGTATATTATAAATACTACTTAATTACATAAAATGTTGTTTTAGTGTTTAAAATTCTCCACCCGCCGGGTTAAGCCTAAACGCAACCGCCCCCAACTCGATTGTCGAGGGCAGCCGTGTCTTTCATAACGCAAAATACGTGTGAGTGCTATCAGGCCCGGCGCTGGTCTTTCATAAAGCCCTGCGTATCGAGCGCATAAGGACCTGCGGCGATAATTTGAACTGACAGGAGGGCTGCGTAGGGCCAGTTGCGTTCCCCCAGAGGGAGCAGGGCATCGCCAGTCGTCCAACGTGCAGTTTCAGCCTCTAAGGCGTTCCAACCGTCTAGATCAACTAGAGAGAGATGCTCAACGACAGAGCGAGAGCGCCTTCCTTCATGTAGCATGACCTCACCTACCGCGACGCCGAAATAGCGTCGATCATCAACGTAAGGGCCAATCACATCAGACGGACGAGAGGCGTTGGAAACGATCCTGAGTTCATTCACCCCGTTGGGAATAACGAAGACCGATCGGCCGTCTGTCTCGCTAATCTTCCGGATAATGGCGCCGGACTCTGTAATCAGATGAAGGTCTGTATCGTAGGAAAGGGGACTGCCTTCGTTTACAACCGGGCATCCAAGAGACTCACTGCGATCAAGAATCTCGCGGAACAGCGGCTCAACGAAGGCGCGCGTCACATCAAGCGGAGCAGCGGCGTCATTCCAGGACAGCTTACGGCTACCACCGATCGAAACGACTTTTCCCGTCTGACGGAAGCTGCTCCGATTGCCTGTATCGAGATAGCTCTCCGTAAGAACTCCGTCGGCCATAATAACCGAGTGATCTTCCGTTTCGATATGATAGTAGTCGTACGAAGCGATGGTTTTGTCATAGAAAATTGAACGCCCATTCACCAGCATACGTACCGGGATAAATTTCCCTTCCAGAAGCAGGCAGTGTTCTGCGGTGACAAGCATATCTTTAAAAGGAGCGCCCGCTGATATTGCGTCCTTTAAAATCCGAACCGGATATCCGGCAAGATCGTCAGGCAATGACGAATCAACAATGCAACTCGCCCGCCCTGCCCAGACCACACGCCGTGAACTTGTGGCGTCACCTGCATAGGCGAGAACGTGATCTCCCAGCGCGATATCTTGGACGGCTACATTCCCGCGAGTGGTATTTATCGCAGTGTCACGCAAGTAACATGTGACGGTAGCTGTGTCCCCAGAAAAGCTAAAATCGCTGGCGCTGTAACCGGAAGCGAAAGTAACATTCGCAACAACAGCGCCAGTTTGATCGACGAGCGTATTGCCCTTAACGCTCAGCGATGTTGTTTCCCCATTATCGAATTCTATAACATCTCTAGGAGACAGATTTTCTATATTAATAATTTCGCTGTAATTGGTAACAATTAATGTGTTGCTGGCCGACGAATTCGTTGGAGATGTCCCAAAGATAATAGTTGATGTGACGTAGCCCGTCTTCAAAGTGGCCCCACCGCTAATCGTGACCGCGCCACCGCTGACCGTTCCGCCAACGGTTACATTCTCATCATCGATATTAAGAGACCCTGTTACCTTTACGTCGCCATAGACAGTCAACGACGTCCCGCCAGCCACAGTTACATCGCCAGATGAGGTGATGCTGCTAGCATAGTAGATCGAACTCGGGGAATTTTCGTCGCTTGCCTGAGAAGCAACATTTAAGAGCAGTGAACCATCAGAGCCATCCAGCGTTACCGCCTGATAGTTCATATTAGAGGACCAGTATTCAGTTTTTGCGTAGGTCGTCATAATCGAAAAACTCACGAAAGTTTATGTTTGGAAATCTTTAACTTGCGAGACCGGACCATGCGGCAGGTGAGACGTCGCGTCAACAGCCCCTGCCCATAGAAAATATTTTTTAGAATCAATGCGATGCTTTGATATTTCGACAATCATCTATTATTAGACAAATATCAGTTTCGGATTTTTATCTGGATAGATATATATCTATATTGAACTATATAATATTATATATTTAATTTTTTGTGTAATTTTTGGAATAAAAAAATAAGAACAATACTTTGCTTTTATCTTGAATATATCAGAAATAAATTCATAGAATTTTGCGAATTCTTGGTGATATAACAAGAACAAACAACAGCATTAGTAGTTAAATTTAGAAAATAAATTGTTTCGGTTTGTTTTTATTTGTAGATCTATACAAATATCAACTGGATGCGATTAAAACAAAGCAGAGTTTCGATTATAGCGTTTTGATGTTAAATTATCATTAATGATGCGACAATCTGCCGTTCGATATGGACGCGACTACACGCAGGATATTCTACAGGCCAATAGAACGGGATATGGGGCGGCTTGGAGACAATTCAGAGCGCCTTTCAAATCCACGTCTTGATTACCTCGGGCAGATTGGGTGGGCATTTGAGGTAACTGTTGGCCCTTCGAAGGTGAGCCGTCGGAAACATGAGGTAGACACGAATGTGCTCTCAATGACCCAGCGGCCTCTTTTGTTTCAATGCGGCCTCTGATGTCACGCCAGGAGTATGCGAGACAGCATACCCTATAGTCATAGCCTTTGTTGGCGTGAAATTCTCCAGAGCGGGATCTGTTTCGCCCCGTCTCCGAACACTCGCACCCACTCGTCTGGCGATAGCGATCGGTCAGGAAACTTCCTGCACTACAATCCGCCCTCAGAATCTTGAGCCAGTTTCCAGAAACAGCAGAATGTGGAAACCAAACTGGTGCGAGCGATAAATGGAATAAGTCGTCAAGTCAGAGCAATGTCCGCTTTAAGTCCCGACATCCTTATTATCGGTGTAGCTAACGTCCATGACGGGGCGTGGAGAAGGGAATGCTACCCCGTCTCTACGCCCCCATGATGCGTCAAAACACACAACTGATTTATAATAAAAACCACAATCCTTCTAAGCTGTGGGTCACTGGTTCGAATCCAGTAGGGCGCGCCAATTCAAGCCGAAAAACTCGGCCCAGCTTTCAAAAATTTCAAATACATATGAACAAAATTGACGCTTCTAAATGGCGCAATTTATTCGCGTTGCGAATATTATAAATTCTATAATAATTCGTGAAACTTCTGGCCAATTGTTGCTGCAACATCTAAAAGCGCCATCGTGTTAAAAAAACACAAACATTTCAAAACGCGAAGCGAAATTAGGAAGTTAAAGTGTCGACAGACTCATGGATTGGCGCAGCTACTGGTGGCGCGTGGAGCACTGCTGGCAATTGGAGCGCCGGGAACGTTCCTGACGGGAATTCTCAGGCAGTAATCGGTTCGGCGAGCGGCACTGCAAACGCCACCGTCTCGGTGCCCAACGGCGCTTCCGCTAACACAATAGAAGTCGATTCAGGTTCTTCCGCGACTATAGTCGGGTCGGTCACTGGCTTGCAGAATGTTCACGCTTATGGCGGAACCATTACATTTGGACCCGGATCATTGTCATCCAACGTAAGCCTGTCGGTAACATCGTCAGGTAAAGCGGTTATCGAGAGCACACGTGATACATTTACGAATATTAGCGCCGCGGGAACGGGTAGCACCATTGAGTTGAGCGGTTTATCTAACTATTCCCTGTCAAACGCGAATTTCAACAACGGCGCAGTGCTTGAGCTGGACAATACGACAATGTCCAGCTTCAGCGGAAACTTCAACAATGGAAGCTCTATAGTATTAAATAACAATTCAAGCATTAGTGTAAGCAATCTGTCGGCGACCGTCACTGTCAACGGCGGTTCAACGCTCACATTGACCGGCAATTACAACGGCGGCGCTTCTGTCGTCATGGGGACCGGTTCGGGAAATACGCTTATTCTCTCAGGGAGCGCCGCGAACAATAATCTGAATATTTCCGGCGTGGAGCTGACGGACAAGATCGGCGTCGCTGGCAAGACTGTGACAAGCGCAACGTACACAAACACGAACGGCTCTGGCACAATAACCCTAAACACAAGCGACGGTTCGAGCGTTACTTATTCAGGCATCAAATTTGCGTCTGACGTGCCCACAGGGACCCAGACGGTGAAGGCGGTGAACGGCGAAGCTGTTATCTGCTTTCTCGCAGACAGCATGATCGCGACAGCCAACGGCGAGGTCGCTGTTCAGGATGTTCGGATTGGCGACAGCCTTGTCGCTTTTGACTGGCGTCGCGGCGAGAACGTCATGCGCAACGTAGTCTGGGTTGGAAAGGCTCGCGCTGTGGTCAAGCCGGGCCTGCCGGATGATGAGGCAGGATATCCCGTCCGTATCGCCAAGGACGCGATCGCGGCGGGCGTTCCCCACAAGGACATGTTGATCACGGCGGAGCATTGCCTGTTTTTCGAAGGGAAGTTCGTGCCCGCGCGCATGCTTGTAAACGGGCGTTCGATTTCTTACGATAAATCCTTCACGTCGTACGATTACTACCATATCGAGACGGCGGACCATTCGGTCATCGTGGCTGACGGTGTCTACACCGAAAGTTACCTCGACACTGGAAACCGCGGCTCCTTCGTCCAGCATGGTCAGGTCGTGCAATTCGGCGCCGCCCGGGCCTTGAATTGGGAAGACCATGGCGGAGCGCCTCTTTGCACTGAGCGGAGCTTCGTCGAACCGATTTTCCACAGTCTCAATGCCCGCGCCGCGCAGATGAATCTCGTCGAGCCCGTCACGTCAAAACGTGTTGTGACCACCGATGCGGACGTGCGCCTGCTTACCGGCAATGGCCAGATCATCCGCCCGATCCGTGAAGAGGGAGACCGCGTCGTCTTCATCCTCCCTTCGGGTCTGGAAAGCGTGCAACTCGTGTCCCGTTTCAGTCGGCCGAGCGACATGGTGGGACCGTTTGTCGACGACCGCCGGAAATTTGGCGTACTGGTCGGGAAAATCAGCTTCTTTGAAGGCTCCGTCGAAGCAGAAATGACCGAGCACCTGACGCAGGTGGAACTGAACGGGTGGAACGGTCTGGAATCTTCTGAAGCTCGCTGGACTTCGGGTGAAGGCCTCATCACGCTGCCGGAGCGCAAGGTAAAAGGTCCCGCAATGCTGAGCGTGCAGGTGCTGACCACGGCGCAGTATATTCTGAAAGATCTACAGGGAACGCGAGCCAATCAAGCTGCTTGATTTTCGGGCGCATTCTGATTGGCATGCGCTGTACATATAGTGTTGGCCCGCCCACCTGGCGGGCCAATGATACTGGTCGTCGCTCCGTTAGAGGCGAGCCAGAAGCGCGCTATTTACTCAAGAAAATCGCGAAGCATAGTCACCAGCTTCTCTCGGTCCCCGATTTCACACTCCCATAGGGTCAGGCTGCGCCATCCCTGATCG
The DNA here is from genome assembly GCF_000429165.1 of Acetobacter nitrogenifigens DSM 23921 = NBRC 105050. Taxonomy (GTDB): domain Bacteria; phylum Pseudomonadota; class Alphaproteobacteria; order Acetobacterales; family Acetobacteraceae; genus Acetobacter; species Acetobacter nitrogenifigens. The sequence goes on from NZ_AUBI01000001.1 coordinate 39,106, forward strand.
CGTAACGCCGCGGCATTGCGTCGATCCCGTTCGATATTTCGTGTAATCTTGCTCCGCCAATATTCGGCGTTGGTTTTGGGCGCCCGCGCGCCACGCTTGCAGTCGTGGCCATGCCAAAAACATCCATGCACAAAAATTACTTTCCGGCGTCCCGCGAAGACGATGTCTGGAGAACCGGGCAGGTCCTTGCGGTGTAACCGATATCGATAACCCAACGAGAAAAGCAGTCTTCTGACGGCAAGCTCCGGCGCTGTATTGGCGGACTTCACGGCACGCATGATGCGCGAACGGTTCGCGTCGGGCGTGATCACGCCGCCCGCCTGCCCTCGCCCATGGCGCCGGCAAGGATCGGCTCGAACAAGTGCTCCGCCAGATGTCGTGCGACGGGCGCCGCGACCCCGTCCCCGAGAAGATGGTAAGCCTCGTTATAGACAGAAGGCAGGACATAATTATCTGGCAGCCCCATCAGCCGGGCCGCTTCGCGTGAAGAGATCAGGCGGGAGCGAACATGCTCGCCCTCCACGATCAGAACCGTCTGCCTGCTGGAGCCGCCGGACGGCGTACGCAGACACCCCGCCATATCGTCGAACCTGACTTCCGCACGTTGGACTTTCGCCCCCTGCGCGTCATTGCGCGTACGGCGATAAACGCATCCGACGACCGTCCTGCCTGAGCGTTTGGCGTCCTGCAGCCTGCCCAGATGCAACGGGGACATCAATCGAATCAGCGCCTCCGTTTCAGCAGCCGTGCGCCATCTGACACTCTCAGGCTCCGCCTCGATCAGGTCGCTGAAACCACTTCGCCGCCGGGGCGGTTCAGGCAGCCGCCACCAGATCCAGTCAGTTTTCAACGTATCCGGCAGTTTCGCTACGGCGGAGCGAAGCCCTTCAGTGTGAAATGGCGCCTGCGGGCCGTCCGACAGCAAAGCCGCGGGCGTCGGCATGCCCTTACGGATGCCGATCACGAAAAGTCTGGGTCGCGATTGAGGCAGGAACAGCGCGGCGTCCACGACTACGGCCCCGAAGCGGTATCCGTTTTTGGCGAACATCTGACAGATGGCCTGAAAATCACGTCCCGCATGCGAGGTCAGCGCGCCACAGACATTCTCGACCGCGACAAGTCGCGGAGCGCGCCCCTGTGCGATCAGTCCGGAAATGACGTCCCAGAACGGGTAAAACGTGCCCGACCGCGATCCGCCAAGCCCGGCGCCCGCGCCAGCCAGGGAGAGATCCTGACACGGGAACGACCCCCATGCGAGGTCCGCCATGCCCGGCAGATCGTCGGCGACCAGTTCCGCAACGTCGCCGAGTCTGAATTCTCCCGTGTCGCCCCAGTTTCTGGTGTAGGAAGCGGCCTTTCGAGCGTCGAAATCATTGGCGAACAGGCATGACCAGTTGGCCCCAAGTCCCGCCCGGACCATGCCGCCGCCTGCGAAAAATTCATAAAAACATGGCATTATGAAAATCTCTTCAGACGAACGTCACTACCCCTGAATACGAAACGTCGTCGTTCGACGCCGATCATCGACCAGCCTCAATCCCTGTAGCACCAGCGAGCCGCCATGATCGCGAAACTGCAACGTCAGCAGACCGTCCGATGGCATCGCCGTTCGGGCCAGCGACACCTGAAGGAACTCCGGTCCTCTCAGAACGGATGTGACGGTGATCGGACCGCTCAGCCGGATCGGCGTCGCAAGGAGCAGACCGAGCGGGTTATGCGACAGGCCCATACGTGTCACGGAACCGTTGCGATCATCGCGCAGGACCAGATGACCGTTCGCAGCCTTCATGCTGAGGCCGTGCGGATAGGTGTAGTCGAGCTTCAGGTCGCCTGGTGAGTAGGTCAGAATCCCCTCGCCCACCCCGCCGTCGGGCCACACCTGCGAGAAACCGACCGAAAATTTGGATAACCCGTTAAGGTAGGCTTCCACCCTCGCGACATCGGTCTGGTCAGCAGGAGACAGCGCCGTCGAACCGCTTCCGGCGCAGGCGGCGACCGCAGCAGCGGTAGACAGGGAGAGTAACAGGGCTGCGCGACGTCCCAAAAACTGCGATGCGCTCACGCCGACGGCTCCACCGCCACCTTACCGACCGAAGCGTCCACCGGCGTGTCGAGGGTCAATGACAGAGCGTGCAATCCAGCATCGAACTCGCTCTGAAGCAGGGTATGCACGAGACGCGATCTTGCGACGCGATTGACGCCGCGAAACGCCTCGCTGACGATCAGAAGGCGAAAATGGGTCTCTTCAACACCTTCTCCCGGACCACGGGGCCGTCCGATATGTCCGGCGTGGCGATGACTGTCGTCGATCAGTTCAAAGCGAACCGGAGCGAGTTCCTTCTCCAGCAACTCCGAGATCCGCTGCGCCCGGGGACCTGTCGCTTCTTTGGCCATGATCAAGTTTCCTCCCGGTTTCCGCCATCGGCGTCGCGCCAAGGCAGGCTTCTGACGCACCGCATTCATATCCGCCCGGGCCAAGATGCCTCTTGCGCCTTGGGACCGCAGACACACATAACAGGGCCCATGATCAAACGGAACACACGCCACCGGGCTTTCGATCCCGACCCGGACGCGCCGGGGCGGTGTTGCGACGCGCCAGGCTGTACGCAGTCGGCGGGGTACAGGGCTCCACGGTCGCGAACCAGCCTGAATGAATATTTCTGGTTCTGCCTCGAGCACGTGCGCGAGTATAACGCACGGTGGGATTACTATAAGGGCATGAGCGCTGCGCAAATCGAGGCGCAACTCAAAGCCGACGTCTCCTGGGATCGACCGTCCTGGAAGCTGGGCTCCATCGGCAGGCAACCGTTTAACGAGGAAGATGTCCTCGATCCTCTGGACGTGCTGGGCGCGTCGCGGGCCGAGCGGGCTCGCCGTCGTCGGGAGAGCGCCGCGCCACGGGTCCCGGATCCGTTGCGAGAACCACTGGATACGATGGGTCTCAGATGGCCGGTTTCACTCGACGAGGTGAAAGCCCGTTACAAGGCGCTAGCCAAGAAGCACCACCCGGACGCCAACAACGGCGATCGGGGCGCGGAAGAACGCCTCAAGACGATCAACGTGGCGTATTCCACCCTGCGCACGCATCTTGCTTCTAATGTGGATAGCGGTCTCGAAAAGACCGCCTGACCGTGCCACACTTTCCCGGATACTGATGGACGGAAACGAAATGACCGCAACGACTGCCGAACTCGCCCCTACTTCCGCCTTCGCCGTGCCTGACATTCAGGTTTCCGCCCGCGAAGTTTTCGGCATCGACAGCGACCTGATGGTTCCGGCGTTCTCGAATCGTACCGAGCACGTGCCGCCAATCGATTCGTCCTATCGTTTCGACCACGACACCACGCTCGCGATTCTCGCAGGATTTGCGTTCAACCGACGTGTGCTGGTTCAGGGTTTCCACGGCACAGGCAAGTCGTCGCATGTGGAGCAGGTCTCGGCGCGCCTCAACTGGCCGTGCGTGCGCATCAACCTCGACAGCCATATCTCGCGCATCGATCTGGTGGGCAAGGACGCGATCGTCCTGAAAGATGGTAAGCAGATCACGGAATTCCGCGAAGGATTGCTGCCGTGGTGCCTCCAGCACCCCTGTGCGCTGGTATTCGACGAATATGACGCCGGACGCCCGGACGTGATGTTCGTGATTCAGCGCGTGCTTGAGGTCGACGGCAACCTGACCCTGCTGGATCAGAATCGCGTGATCCGCCCAAACCCTTTTTTCCGTCTGTTCGCCACGTCAAACACGGTGGGGCTTGGCGACACGACCGGCCTGTATCACGGAACGCAGCAGATCAATCAGGGGCAGATGGATCGCTGGAACATCGTAACCTCGCTCAACTACCTGCCGCATGAGCAGGAAGTTGCGATCGTGACATCCAAGCTCGGCATCTCCCCTGACGACAAGAAAGAACGCCAGACGATCGACAACATGGTGGCGCTCGCCGGGCTGACCCGGTCGGGCTTCATGGCCGGTGATCTTTCCACCGTCATGTCGCCGCGCACCGTCATCGCCTGGGCTGAGAATGAGCGCATCTTCAAGGATCTCGCCTTTGCCTTCCGCCTGACGTTTCTCAACAAATGCGACGAGGCCGAACGCGACATCGTCTCCGAATACTACCAGCGATGCTTCAATGCGGATCCTATGGGCAAGCGGCCGCGCTAAAGTGCGCACGTTTGCCGATCAGTCAGTCTTGTCGCTTCGGCGAGGCGGACAACTGATCCCCTCCTGGAGCGGCGCGCGCCACATTTTTGATAGCGTGACCACGCGTTCGTTTAGAAGCAGATATTGAAGGCGCCGGATGAAAAATGCCGTTCCTCCGAAAAGCTGCTTTCCGCGAAGCGCTAGCCGCCATTTTTTGAGCGCCTATGGCAACGTGTACGTGTGAAGAGGGGGGCATTCCTCCACATCCGAACACGTTTTTGAAACAACTCGTTGAAACGCGTTGCGACAGGTCGAATCTGCGGCGCGCTTCAGACACATATCCCTTTTCGTCGGCTATGCTTAAAGGGACTATGCTCTAGCGCAGGACGGAGATCACAATGGCCGAGCAGCGCCCGCCGCGAAATTCGACGCCCGACGCCAACGATCACGTCGAGACGTTCCGTCGCGCTACGGTCGGCGCGTTGCGCGCCATCGGCGGGCGCGCCAACACCGAAGTGAGCTTCCACAGCGGCGCGATCCCCATTGGCGGCCTGGATCAGGAAGCGCCAGTACGGCTGCCCATGCCCTCACGGCACTTCGACCGGGACGAAGCCGCGCGCATTCGCGGGATGGCGGACGCGCAGGCTCTGCGCCTGCGTCATCATGACGCCGAATTGCACCTTTCCCGGCAGCCGCAGGAACAATCCGCCCGCTCTGTCTATGACGCGCTTGAACAGGCCCGCGTGGAGACGCTGGGTTCACGGCACATGCTCGGCGTAGCGGCGAACCTCGCCGTTCGCATGGATCAGGAACTGCGCGACGCGGGCGTGGAGCGGATGGCGTCGAAAGACGATATGCCTCCCTCTCTGGCGCTCGGCCTGCTCGCCCGCGAGAAATTGAGCGGCCAGCCCGTCCCGGCGTCAGCGCGCGATCTGGTCGACGCCTGGCGTGAATCCCTGCCCGACGTCGCGCGACAGGCGCTCGATGGATTGGCGGCTGTGCAGGAGGATCAGGAGGCTTACGCCAGGGCGTCACGGCAGTTGATGGCAGCCTGCTCCCTGATTGAGGCTGACGCCGAAACTCCGGAAATCAGCAACGACCCGGACGGCGACGAGAGCGGAACGCAGGACGAGGCCGAAGAGCCGCCTCCTGCGCCCGAGGACGAGCCCACCCCTTCCGATATCGAAGAGCAAGGCGGTCTGGAGCCCCAGCTCATGGAGGGCACGGGGGAAGCCGGAGAGCCCGACGAGACTTCCGAAGGAGAAGCCGGCGACGCAGACGGCGCCGGAGATCCTGCGGGCCCCAGCGAGCCGACGAACACGCCCCCCGGCGACACTGCGCGCGGCTACCACGCCTTCACGACCCAATTCGATGAGGAAATCGCAGCGGAAGACCTCTGTGACGGCGAAGAGTTAGGACGCCTGCGCCAGCAACTCGACCTTCAGCTTGCCAGCCTTCATGGCGTTATTTCGCGTCTGGCCAACAAATTGCAACGCAAGCTGATGGCCCAGCAGACCCGTGCGTGGGAGTTCGATCTGGAGGAAGGAATCCTCGATGCGGGCCGCCTCTCGCGCATCGTGGTCAACCCGATGCTTTCCCTCTCCTACAAGCGCGAGCGGGAAACCGAATTTCGCGACACCACGGTAACGCTTCTGATCGACAACTCCGGATCCATGCGCGGCCGCCCGATTTCGGTCGCAGCCATGTGCGGCGACATTATGGCCAGAACGCTGGAGCGGTGCGGCGTGAAGGTCGAGATTCTCGGCTTCACCACCCGCGCCTGGAAAGGCGGACAGAGCCGAGAGAAATGGACCGCCGAAGGAAAACCGAAAAATCCCGGACGCCTGAACGATCTGCGGCACATCATCTATAAGGCCGCCGACATGCCATGGCGCCGTGCGCGTCGTAATCTCGGGCTTATGCTGCGCGAGGGGCTGCTGAAGGAAAACATCGACGGAGAAGCGCTGTTCTGGGCCTGGCGCCGGTTGAAGGTGCGGCCCGAGCAGCGGAAAATCCTGATGGTGATCTCTGACGGCGCCCCGGTCGACGACAGCACGCTGTCGGTGAACGCGGGCTCCTATCTTGAAGACCACCTGCGCGAGACGATCGCCATGATCGAAGGACGCAGCGGGGTCGAACTGATCGCCATCGGCATCGGCCATGACGTGACGCGCTATTACCGTCGCGCCGTCACCATTACGGACGCCGAGCAGCTCGGCGGCACGATGATGAAGAAGTTGTCGGAATTGTTCGACGAGGACCGAGGCCCTTCCCGCTCACGCGCCGCCTGAGCGGGAGGAGGCACAAGCCAGAACTGCGTCAACAAGACGCTCGACGTCGGCGTACTCCGTTCGATGGTTCACGATGGCGGCGCGAATGACCTTGCGTCCGTTGATCACCGTAGTTGACGGCGCAGCTATACCGCTTTCCTGCAAGTCCTTGACGATTTCACCATTCAGGATGTCGTTCTCGACGTCGTCGCATTCCCGCGCGCAAACCCTGAAACAGACAATATTGAGCGAAATCGGCGCCATGAGTTCGAGCATAGGCTCCGCCTCCACCAGCTGCCCCAGACGGCGCGCCACAGCACAGCACCGATCAACCATCTCTCCCAGGCGGCGCGTGCCGTACACCGAAAGCGTCGCCCAAACCTTGAGCGCCCGAAAGCCGCGCGACAGATCGGGGCCAAGGTCACAGAACCACGGCGCGCCGGCCGCAAGCCCCCGGTCTTCGCGCGACAGATAGGACAGACTTTGCGCGAAAGCCGTCGCGTGGCGCTCTGGATCACGTACCAGAACGCATCCGGCGTCATAGGGAGCCTGCGCCCATTTGTGAAAGTCGAAGGCGACGCTGTCAGCCCGCTCCAGCCCGACCAGACGGGGGCGGATCGTCTCGGACAGAACAGCCGTCGCCCCGAACGCGCCGTCGACGTGGAACCACAGCCCTTCGCCTTTAGCGACGCCCGCAATCCCATCGAGAGGATCGATCGCTCCCGTATCGACGGATCCAGCTGTGCCGACGACGAGAAAGGGCTCCAGTCCGGCGGCACGGTCCGCCTCGATCATTCGCCGCAGCGCCGCCACGTCCATTCTGAACTCCTGGTCGACGTCGACAAGCCGCAACGCCTCTGACCCAAGTCCGGCCATATCGAACGCGCGACTGACGCAACCATGCACGGTCTTGCCCGCGTATCCCACGAGGCGTCTGCTCTGCAGGCCAGCAGTCCGGAGCGACAGACCACCCGGCGCGGCACGGCTCGCCACGATCACGGCGATGAAATTCGCCATGGAAGAGCCTGTCACCAGCAGCCCGCTCGCGTCCTCCGGCAGGCCCATCAGCGTTGCGGCCCAGCGGATGACCATACGCTCGACCTCCACCGGCGCGTGGTCGCGTCCCCCGAGATTGGCGTTCAGTCCCGCCGCCAGCATATCCGCCGCCATGCCGACCGGCGTGCCGCCGCCGTGAACCCACCCCATGAAACCGGGATGCCGGTTGCCCGTGGCGTAAGGAAGCACATCCTCCCGGAAGGAGCGCCGCCATGCTTCAAGCGAACCGGCCCCGCTTGGAACCTGCGCTGCACGGAAAGCAGAGCGACGCTCATCAGGAAGAGGCCGCCAGACCGGCCCGTCGCGAAGCGCCGCCAGGTCGTTGATCATGTCATCCAGCATGAGATGCGCCTGAGAGCGGAACTCGGTCCATTCCTGCTCGCTCTGCGGATCCAGCGAATGCCCGGGCGTCGAGGTCGGCGGCTCGTTCATGCGTCTCTATCTCCACAATGGCGGTCTGTGTATCGGCCCACGCCGATGTGAACCTCTCGCCCTGCCCGCGCAACCATGCCGAGGCAAGTGCGCCTTCGATAGGCGCCCGGCGCCATCTTCAAGATAGCCAGATGTATTCAACCGACGTGCGAAAACAGGGCGACAAGGCCACTCGCCGCAACGGCATGCGAGACGGCGTTTTGAAAAGGCGTCGCAAGCGCTGTAGAGTCAGTACGGTATCGACGTTCCGCGATTGTGGCGCGTCAGCAGCCTCGAGGATGAGCCAATAGTCATGTTCTTCAGTGGATTCACTCTCACGACGCTGAAGGTGAACGACATCCCGTGGCGCCTACGCTCCGGCGGCGCAGGACCCGCGCTCATGCTGCTTCATGGTCGTCCGGAAACGCATGTCGCCTGGCACGCGGTCGCGCCCGCATTTACGAATAGATACTCCGTTATCTGTCCTGATCTCCATCCTGAACTCCCACCGCAACGGCAGGCCGAGGACCTTCTCGCGCTGGCGACCGCCATGGGACATGATCGGCTTATTCTGGCGGGACAGGACGCCGGAGCGCAGATCGCCTGCCAGATTGCCGCCCTGGCGCCGGAACGGGTCGCTGGCGTAATCGCTCTGGAAGCTCTGCCCGGCATGAACCATACCGGTCGAGACGATATGGCGTATTCTCTCGCCCAGTATGAGAGTTGTTGGTTCGGTCAGTTGCATCCAAAGCCGGAAGCGGGCGCGGTTCAGACCCCGCCGGAATGGCAACGCGCGCCTGACGAGCAGGCTGGTATATTCGCGCCAGAGGCCGTCGCAGATTACACCCATATGGCGCTGTGGCCCCAATCGACGTCGAGTTACTGGCCTCAGGGCGAGCTCTCGCTTCAATGCCCTCTATTGGTTCTCTGGGGTAAGTCGGGGCGTATTGGCGGGTGGTATGATCCGCCGACCCTATGGCGGGAAATCGCCCACGGACATGTGTCTGGCCACGCGCTCGACGCCAGTTTTTTCCTTACGGAAGAAGCGCCGGGCGAAGTCTGTAAAGCTTTCGAAGGGTTCCTCTCTACACTGCCTTAAAGGCGACCAGAGCACCCTTCGAGCACGCGCGGATGGTGGAGCGGTCATGGCTTCGCGTGAAACAGGCGGCCAGATCATGACCGACTCACGCAACATGAACGCTCCAGCACTCAGGCGTTTCACCCGAACAGCGCTGTGATCAGTGATGATGTGCTGGCGGAAGAAATTCCAAACACACTGAGCGCGACATTCGTGTTGCTTCCGTCCGATCCGTAGAGGGAAAGAAGCGTCGCAGGTTGCGAGGACGTCTGGGGGGTGATCTGTAACATTGCGAGATAACGTTCAGCGTATTTCTGAATTTTTTCTGTGCTCGAAAAATCTGAAAGGTTAACGCTTTTCTTGAGCATCTGGACCTGCTGATCGTAATCCAGTGCGCCAAATTCAGTCGGGTCGTAGCCGGACACCGTCTCAACGACTTTGAGTAGCGTCGAATCTGACATGATCTGCGACAGGGTCATATCGGTCGTCATGGCGCGCGTAAAATAAAGCGCGTTCCCGATCCCGGACCCGTTACTGGCGTCGTTCAGGTGAGACTCGTATTTCGACTCCTCGTAACTTGTGACGATGGACGAAATTGATGAGGCGTCACTGAAGGGTGAGGACGACGAGGCGCTCGACGACGAACTGGCCTGATTCCAGACTGAAAACGCGGCTGCGAATTTTTGCCATGCCGGATTGGCCGACTTTGCGGCGACGGAACTCGTGGAGCTTGGATCCTGCGTGAGCAGGTCTTTCACCAGCGCTGTTTCGTTCTGGATCGAGCTCAAGCCGTATGCGCCAAGAACGACCGCCAACGCTTTGTAATTGCTCATCAAGCTGGAAGCGGACGTAATGTTGACCGCGTCCTTTTCGAAGGTCGAGATATAGTTCTGCTCGACGCCGTCGGTCTTCGCGTATGTCGCCGCTGACTCGGACTCGTCAGTCATCGCCTGAAGATATGTCGCTACAGGCGACAGCCCCGAGACCGTTCCGCTCATGCTCTCCGCTCCTTCGCCACGACACCTCTCCCGCGCCTGAGGGATGTCACACTGTGGCCCGCGAGATAGTAGACGCTGATGTTCAATCACTTCGTTGCGCAACCCGATTGACGACAGGTCGGCTGACAGGACGCGCGCGAACCAAAAACTCCGAAGGCAAGATGAAACCCAATCGTTAACGCCGACTTAAAGTCATGGAAGGCGTGAGGCGGCGAAATCACTTGGCGAACGTCTCAATTCTTGCTTGGCTGCAACAATCCGCCTTGGCAAGAACGCCATCGGCGGTCAGGCACAAGGGACGCGAATGGGCGATAGCGCAGACGAATCCGTCACACACCACGGGACGCAGAACGCGGCGTCACCGCCTCAACATCGGGAAGGTCTTTTCTCGGGCTATCTCAACGACGCTTTCTTCTGCGAATTGACTAACAGCGGCGGTCCACCGGATCCCCGTATCTTGCAACTCCGCGAACGGCTCGGCGCTCTGGAGCTTGGAGATCTTCGCAACCGCGCAGCCAACGCCGAGCGCGAGCTCTACAATCTCGGAATCACCTTCACCGTCTATTCCGAGCGCAACTCGATCGACCGCATCCTTCCGTTCGATCTGGTGCCGCGCGTGCTGACAAACCCCGAATGGCGTCATGTCGAAGCGGGCGTGCGCCAGCGCGTGACGGCCCTGAACATGTTCCTGTGGGACATCTACCACGATCAGGCGATCCTGAAGGATGACGTCGTGCCGCGGGAACTCGTCGTCGGGAACGCGAATTACTGCCCGCAGATGATCGGCCTCGACGTGCCCGGCAAAACCTATGTCCACGTCAGCGGCACCGATCTGGTGCGCGATGACGACGGGACGTTTCTGGTGCTTGAGGACAACGCGCGGACGCCTTCGGGCGTCTCCTACGTAATCGAGAACCGACACACGATGCTTCGTGTGATGCCGGACGTCGCTGCTGGCATAGACCTTTTGCCAGTCGACGATTACGGGGTGCAACTGCAGAAAGCGCTGGCGGAAGTCGCGCCGGAGGGCGTGGACGACCCGCAGGTGGTTCTGCTCTCCCCCGGCATCTATAACTCAGCATATTTCGAGCATGTATTTCTTGCCCGTGAAATGGGCGTGCCGCTGGTCGAGGGGCAGGACCTGACCATCGAGAACGACAAGGTCTACATGCGCACCACCGCTGGCCTTCGGCCAGTGCACTCCATCTATCGCCGCCTGAATGATGAATTCCTTGATCCCGACGCCTTCAATCCCTCGAGCATGCTTGGCGTCCCCGGGCTGGTCTCCGCCTACCGGAAAGGCAACATCACGATAGCCAACGCTCTTGGAACCGGCGTCGCAGACGATAAGGCGGTGTACGCCTATTTGCCGCGCATCATCCGATATTACCTGTCGGAAGAACCGATCCTGAAGAACGTGGAGACGCATATCTGCGCGGAGCCTGAAGGGCTCGCCTACACGCTCGCCAATCTGGAAAATCTGGTGGCCAAACCGGTCGGCGAATCCGGCGGCTATGGCCTGATCATCGGTCCCCACGCCACGCGCGAGGAGCTGGCGGAATTCCGTACAAAACTTCGAGCGGATCCCGCCAATTACATCAGTCAGCCAGTCGTCAGGCTCTCTGTCTCTCCGACGCTTTGTGAAACGGGCCTTGAGCCGCGCCATGTGGATCTTCGTCCGTTCGCCGTGACTGGACGGTCCACATGGGTTCTTCCCGGCGGCTTGTCGCGGGTCGCGCTCAAACGCGGGTCTCTGGTTGTCAATTCGTCGCAGGGCGGCGGCTCTAAAGATACGTGGGTGCTGGCGTCATGAGCATGTCACTCGATCCTGTAGCAACGCTATCGCCCCACCCACTCCTCTCCCGATACGCCGAATGCTCAATGTGGCTGGCGCGGTATATGGAGCGTATCGAAAATTTGGCGCGCATCATCGACGTAACCGAAACGTTCGTCCGCTCAGGCGCATCCGACGGCTGGCGGGCGATCGTACAAATCAACGCCGACGAGGAGCGATTTTACGCCTCGCATTCGAAAGCGACAGCCGACCGGGTCATCGCCTTTTACGTGATCGACGCGGAAAATCCGACCTCGATCACGTCGCTCGCCCTCGCCGCCCGTGAAAACGCGCGCGCGCTGCGTCCGCTGATTTCGACCGAGATGTGGAGCCAGCTCAACATCTTCACGCAGTTCCTGCGCGGCCTGCGCGCCGAGGACATCCGCCCAAGCGAGATTTCGCAGCTTTGCGCACGCATCAAGCAGGAGTGCCAGACTCATACGGGCATCACCGAAGGCACGTTTTACCGCGATCAGGCGAGCCTGTTCTACAACGCGGGACGCCAGCTGGAGCGTGCCGACCAGATCACCCGCCTGATCGACATTAAGTACCACACACTGCTGCCTGTCGCCGCTGGTGTCGGATCGGAAGTCGACATCAGCCAGTGGACCTCCGTCCTGCGTTCAGCGGCGGGCTATCACGCCTATCGCCGTGTGATGGCGGGCGACCTCCGGCCATCGAGCGTCGTCGGCTTCCTGCTGAAGAGCGAGGCCTTTCCCCGCTCTCTCGTGTGCAGCCTTCGGCACTTGCACAATAACGTCAGCCGGTTACGCAGCGATTACCGCCTGAGAGACGCAGGCGGCATCGTCGAGAGGATCGAGTTCCTCAGAGCCGGGCTGGATGACCAAACTGTGGGCCAGATCATCACGCGCGGTCTCCACGAATTCCTCGATTGGGTGCAGCGACAGTTGCAGGATGTGCAGACCGAGGTGGCGCAGGCTTTCTGGCCGCCTCCCCGGCCTGTCTCCGCTCCTGATCCTGTTACGATCGAAATGTCGGGGCAAACCCAGTCGCAGTCCTGACCGCACACGCCGCGCGTTTTTCAGACTGCGTCAAAGAGGCTTTTTTGGTGGGCAAAAGGGGCGCGATCTCCCTATGATCGCGCCATGAACATGCTCGCCCCCGTTAACGCCAAGGTAGAGGTCGAAATCGTCTTCGATTTCGTTTGCGCCTGGTGTTACATCGGGATCGAGCAACTCGTTTCGGCGCTTGCGCAACGCGACGACGTGGACTGCAGCCTGCGGTGGCGGCCATTCCTGCTGAACCCCTCTCTTCCCGGCGTTGGAGTGAGCTTCGTCGATTACCTCCGGTCTCGTCACGGATCCGACGAGCGTGCTGCACGCATTTGTAGCCTGATAGCTGTTCAGGCGCACGAGGCCGGGCTGGACATACGCTTCGAAAGGATCGCACGCGTCAGGCCAACCATCGACGCGCATCGACTGCTCGTATGGGCCGGAGCCAGAGGCGATTGCCTCAATCTCGCTCGTGCGATTTTTGCGGCGTATTTCCGGGACGGCGCCGATATCGCCGACCACTTGACGCTCGCGGACCTTGCCGCAGCGCAAGGGTTCGACCGGGAAATCGCCTTGCAGTTCCTCGCCGGACAGACCCTGACCGGAACAGTCATCGCAGACCACGTCGCAGCGCAAAAATCCGGGATCAACGGCGTTCCGTCAGTAGTAATCGGCGGCCTCGGGCTGACCGGCGTTCATGACGCCCGGGTGTTCGACAAGATTTTCGACGCGGCGTGCCCACAGCGGAACATGGACCAGAAGACCGGCGACGCGTTCTCCCACACGTTGTTCGAATGGTCGGGCGGCGCGTGACGAAGACCTGCGTGTTGGACAGGTGACTGCTTTGCCAGACTACAATCGTAATTTCGCTATTGCGCTGGGCGCCGCCGTTTCGTCCGTGCGCAAACTCAAATAACGGACGAAGACGGGACACAGTCTCCCGGCGATCGCGGGAGTTGCACGCGCGTTGCGGCTCAGCCCGCCTGAACGATTCTGGCGTCCTCCTGCTCCGCCCGTTTGGCGAAACGACGCGCCAGCACTGCGCAAACGAAAAGCTGAATCTGATGGTAAATCATTAGAGGCAGCACCACGAGGCCAACTGTGGCCGGAGCGAACAGTACGTTCGCCATAGGCACCCCGGACGCCAAGGTCTTTTTCGAACCGCAAAACACGATGGCGACTTCATCTTCGCGCGAAAATCCGGCCAACCTGCTGCCAAAGCCGGTCACGAAGAGAACGAGGAACAGCAAAACGGTGTCGAGAGCCGCGATCATGCCAATCTGCTCAAGCGGAAGGCGCGTCCACAGCCCTTGCGTCACGGCTTCGCTGAACGCCGTGTAGACGACGATCAGGATAGAACCGCGATCAGTCATCGACAGAAGTTTTTTGTTCCGGTGCGCCCAGCCGCCGATCCACGGCTGCAGCAATTGCCCCAGCACGAACGGCAGCAGCAGTTGCAGCACGATATTCAGCACGCCGCCGGATTGCGCCCCGTGACGGGCCAGCACCAGACCCACCAGAAGCGGCGTGATGAATATGCCAACGATATTGGACGCGGTCGCCGCGCACACCGCCGCAGGCACATTGCCGCGGCCGATCGACGTGAAAGCGATGGACGACTGCACTGTCGACGGCAGACAGCACAGGAACAGCATGCCCATCCAAACGTCGCCGAGCAGTAGCCCCGGCGCCACTGCGTGCAGCAGCAGGCCCAGAGCGGGGAACAGGACGAAGGTCGCGCACAGGATCGTCAGATGCAGCCGCCAGTGAGTCAGTCCCTGCACCACGGCTTCTCGCGAGAGGCGTGCGCCCTGCAGAAAAAACATAATGGCGATAACTGCGACAGCCAGCCCGTTGAACACGGGCACAGCAGCGCCATGACAGGGGATAAACGTTGCGACGATCAGCGTCGCAATCAGGCACAGCAGGAACGGGTCCGGTTTAAACAGCATCGCAACATCCAGTCTGCGCGACGAAGCGCGTGTTATTTTTGTTGTTGAAGGCAAGAATGGACGTCATGCCTCTCAAACTTCAAGACCACACCCACGCTGGCTCGTCCAGATTACAGGTGCCGTGGCGTGCCATGACGCCATTGCGAACCGCGCGGCTTTCGGTCAGGGTCGGCGTCACATGACCATGTTGAGCCACACCTCCGCCGGGAAAACCGGATTCCGCGCGCGCAGCGCGTTCGCGCTTGTTCTGCTGTGCGGAACGTTCGCTCCCGCCCTGGCTGCGCCGCCGCCAGCCGGATGCGCGCGCATCAGCCACGACGGTGGCTCAGGCGGCGCGATGACCCACGTCCATGTATCCATGGACGACGGAGCCGCAACGCTCGACGCCACGCGCGAAACTTATACAGGATCCGACGATGGCGTCGCAGACGCGGCGTCAGTTCTGCTTCTTTCCGCGTTCATCGGGCTGCATAAATCGGCGTGCTCGGCGTGGCTTGAAGCCGAGGGCAAGCAGGCCGAAGCGGATTTGGCCGACAAACAGAAGCTGAGCGTGGGCTGGAGCGGCGCGCATATCAAGCGCCATGAGTTGCAACTTGGACTAGGCGACGCGCGGCTTTCGGTGAGCATCGACGGAACGCAGGCCAACGCGAATCTGAGTATGTCCGGTGTGACCATAACGGGCGTCTCCGCTCCCTCCCTCGCGCCGCAATCCGCTGCCGCCGCCTTCTCGTTGCCGCTCAAGGACGTCGCGACGTTGATGGCGGCGACGGGCGGCAAGCCGTCGTCCATGCCCGCAGTGCATGTCACGATCAATTCGCTGACCGCACGTCGTGACCAGATTCAGTTCACCGGACATGGCGTCGCGACTCTGACGGGCGACGTCAACCACACGTCGGCGTCCGGCCATCTCGAGGTGCGACATATCAAGGATCTCATAGACCTCGCGCGACAGGACTCTCAGATGCGGGTCGCCGCGGCGCTCGTGCTGGCGCGACTGGTCAGCCATCGCGACGGAGACGTCAGCGCGTGGGACACGACCTGGGAAGGCGGCGTGCTCACCGTCAACGGCGTGCCCCTTCCGCTGAAATAATCGGGCGCTCTGCCGTCGTTTCGCCGGAAATTGCCCGCTCGCCCGGTCTCAGCCATGCTCGCGCCACAAACTCAGGCGATTCGCCTGAGGATAAACGTTCTATCTGCCGTCCACAGGAGACATCGCATGCGGCTTAGCCTCGCCTCCCGGCTACTTTTATCGGTGACGGCCACGCTCAGCCTCGCCAGCGCCCCCGGCGTCGCCAGCGCTGCGGCGTCGCAGCAAACTCTGGTCGATAAAGCCACTCTGGCCGTTCAGGACATGTTCGTGGGCGCCACGCCCACCAGCAAGATCCAGCGTTACCTGACGCAGGCGCGCGCAGTTCTCGTCTGTCCGTCGATCTTCCGCATGTCGATCGGCATTGGCGGGTCTGGCGGCGGTTGCCTTCTGCTGGCCCGCGACGCACGTGGTTCATGGTCCGATCCGGCGTTCTATACGCTCAGTTCAGGGTCCGTAGGCATCCAGCTCGGCGTGCAGGATTCCGAAGCGATGTTTTTCGTCATGACCGATCGTGGTCTGCAGGCATTGCTCGACAGCCAGTTCAAGTTCGGCGCCGACGCCTCAGCCTCCTTCGCCACGATGGGAAGCGGTATCGAAAGCGGCACCACGGGGCGTTCCAACACCGACATCATGGCCGTCCAGAAATCCAAAGGGCTGTTCGCTGGCGCCGCGTTGGGCGGTTCGAAACTCACGACCAACAGCGGCGCCAATCGGTCCTATTACAACCAGCCCGTCGGGCCGGAAGACATCGTGATCGCCATGCGGGTCAACAATCCCGGCGCCGATCCCTTGCGCGAAATTCTGACACGCTACGGCGCGCAGACAGCCGCGGCTCCACTTCCCGCGCCATCAGCAGGAGCAGCGGCCAGCGCCGTCGACAACACGCAACCCACTGCGTTGACGCCTTATACACCGCCTGCGACTGGCGGCGTGACGAGCGAGTCTCTGGCGGCGCCGACGCATCACTGAGAAAATCCATACCCCCAACCCTGATGTTCTCAGGGTTGGGGAGTGGCCCTCATCTCGGCCGTATTTCCACGCAAGATTGCGATATTGCGGTTGTGCTCTTCCAAAGACGCCGCGAAACGATGCCCGCCCTTACCCGACGCAACGAAATACAGATCGTCCCCGGACGCGGGGTGAGCGACCGCCTGCAGAGAGGCCAACCCCGGCGAACAGATCGGACCTGGCGGCAGACCTGAGGACACATAGGTATTGTAGGGACTCGGAAACGCCATATCGGCATGAGTCAACGGGCGCCTCAGAGGCCCGGCGCCGTCGTTAATGGCGTATATTGTCGTCGGATCCGATTGCAACTTCATCCCGAGACGCAAGCGATTCAGGAAGATGCGCGCGATGTGCGGCCTCTCATCCGGCACACCCGTCTCCTTTTCGACGATGGACGCCAGCGTTACCAGTTCTTCCGGCGTCTTCAGAGGAAGCTCCGGGGCGCGTGCCGCCCAGACCTCCGCGACGTCCCGGCGCATCGCCGCTCGCATACGGCCGACAAGCGCCGACCGCTCAACGCCCCTTGGATAATCGTAAGTCTGCGGAGCAGTATCGCCTTCCACCGGAACGGGGACCGTCCCCAGGAGAAACGGCGCGCCGTTCACAAGCGCTGCAATCTGCCGGGCGGTCAGTCCCTCGGGTATCGTCAACCAATGTCGAACGGGCAGACCGTGACGGAGCACCTGCAAGATCTGCTCCATCGAAGCGGCGGCTGGAAACTCCAGTTCGGCCGCATGCAACTGGCCATCATGCCGCGTCGCGATGATCGCCAGTCGGAACAACTGCGTATCGAGCCACCCGACGGGCAATGCGCTCTGGTCCTGCAACGCGCGGATCGTGCTGGCGTAACCGCCATGCGGAATGACGATCGCGACCTGCGCAGGCAAAGGGCCGGGCGCCCGATAGCGCCATACGCCCGCGCCGACGATTACGGCGCAAACCGCGACGAAAACGACCAACACGCCCAGAGCGCGCCGGAAGCGTCGCGGCGTTTTTGAACTGCTCATGAAATTGCGGCGTCACGCGTCCGTAGCGGCGACCCGCCACGACGCCGTCCACTCCGCGCCAGGCCCCAGATGCAGCAGGCCTGGCTTCTCCTTGAAGGCGCCGGAAAAATTCGCCGGAGAGGCATGGCCGCGCCATGGCTCGATGCAGAGGAACGGCGCGCCTTCCTTGCTCCATACGCCGAGTTCGTCAAACCCCGCCCATTTCACGCGAAGACCCTTCGCGCCGGGGCGTCCAAACCATACGGAGCGCGAGTCCACGGAATCGAAAATCACCGCGTCCTCGACGAACAGGGAATCGGAGAGCTTGAGAACGCGCCCATCGACCGGCGACGGAAAGGTCTCATCCAAAAGCAATCCGCCCGCGACACGGCGGATCGGCTCGCTTTCCAGCTGCTCGAAGATGATTTCGTAATCTTCCCGTGCCTCGCCGGGGTGAAGTGGCCAGTTGAACGCTGGATGAACGCCCAGAGACGCCGGAAGCGCCTTGCGTTCGTCGGGGTTCGTGATCGTATAGGTGGCGATCAGCTGTCCTGCTGATACGCGGTAGGCGATCCGCAGGACGAATGCGAACGGAAAGACGGCCTGCGTTTCATCGTCGGCGCAAAGTTCAAGCACGCAGCCAGTCGGCGTGCGCTCGATCCATTCGAACACGCGATCACGGGCGAAGCCGTGTTGCGTCATTCGGTAGGTTTTGCCGTCGATCAGAGCCTGATCGTCCGCAAGCCGACCTACGATAGGAAAGAGAACGGGCGAATGCCGCCGCCATTCGGGACCTGCGTTCCACAGCGCGTCGAGATCGCCGTCGAAGACCAACGCAGACAGCTCCGCCCCCGCAGCGCTCACCGTAGCCAGACAGGATTCGTCGCCGAACTGGTGGCTGATGTCGGTCATCCTGCACTCCCTGCCGCGAGCTTACTTCGTATTCCCGACCCGCCGAATGCGAGTCTCTGACCGGTACAGTAATGTATCCATGCGCGAAGCGTAATGCGTGACGCGGATACGTGAGGCGCGGGACGCGACCAGTTCCGGATCGATTGAACTCTTCGCCATTACTGGCCGGGACGTTTCCGCCGAATTTCGGGAAGGCGGGAATACTGTATCTTATTATTTCTCCTAGCTGTCCGCCTGTTCAGATGAGTCCATTCTGAGCAGGTCTCGTCGCCAAAAGCGGCGCGCTGCGCTCGCACGCGCCGCGACGTCCCGCATACACGGCATCAGTCATCCAGAAGGCGATCTCGCGGATGCGGAGCAGGCGCCCGGATGGCCACTTCGGACGCGGCCGATCCGCGCCCGGACAGCGACGGATGAGTCATGAACCACTCATGGGCGGAAAACGGCTTTCCACCCGGGTCGAGACGTCGCCATTGGCCGGTTTTCTCCAGAATCCAGGAGTGGAGGTTGTCCTTCAGATCGGTGATCATGATCTGGTCCAGCACCTGCGCATGAACGGTGGCGTTGGTGATCGGCACCAGGCTTTCCACGCGCCAGTCCATGTTACGGGTCATCCAGTCAGCCGAGGAAATATAGACCTTCGCTGACCGTGACGGCATCCGTCGCCCGTCCCCGAACGCGTAAATTCGCGCATGTTCAAGAAAACGACCAACGATCGACTTGACGTGAATATTTTCGGAAAGCCCCGGCACTCCGGGCCGCAGGCAGCATATGCCCCGCACGACCGCCATGACCTTCACCCCGGCGCACGACGCCTCGTAAAGCTTGTCGATCAGGCGCGGATCGACAAGCGCGTTCATTTTCAGCCAGATATTTCCCGGCCGTCCCGCCCGCACATGCTCGATCTCCGCGTCGATCAACGCCACCAGCGTCGAACGACACGTCAGCGGCGAGAACGCGATAGCCTCCATCCGCGCTGGCATCGCGTAACCCGTCACGTAGTTGAACAGCCGCGCCGAATCCCGCGCCAGTTCGGGGTTGCATGTGAAAAAGGAGAGATCCGTGTAAACGCGCGCGGTGATCGGGTGATAGTTTCCTGTTCCAAAATGTGCGTAGGACCGGACGACGCTGCCTTCCCGCCGCACGACGAGGCTGAGCTTCGCATGGGTCTTCAGGTCCGGGAATCCAAAGACTACCTGCGCGCCTGCCGCCTCCAGCGCGCGCGACAGGCGAATATTCGCTTCCTCATCGAAACGGGCGCGCAGTTCGACCATCGCGGTCACGGACTTGCCGGCCTCGGCGGCCTCGATCAGAGCCTTGACAATCGGGCTGTCGCGTGACGTCCGGTAGAGCGTCTGCTTGATGGCGATTACGTTCGGGTCGAGGGCGGCCTGGCGCAGAAATTGCACCACAACGTCGAAGCTTTCGAACGGGTGATGAACGATCAGGTCCTTCGCGCGGATCGCGGCGAAACAGTCTCCGCCGAAATCGACGATCCGCTCCGGGAAGCGCGGCGTGTAGGGCGGGAACAGCAGATCAGGCCTATCGTCGACGATCATCTGCTTGAGATCGACGACGCCAATCATCCCGGAATGGATCGACACTTCCTCTGGTGGCAGATCGAGTTCATCGACGATGGCGTCAGCGAGTTCAGGGGGAACGCGCTCCTCCATGTCGAGATGGATCACAACGCCCCGACGGCGACGCTTCAGGGCTGTCTCGTAAGAGCGCACGAGATCCTCGGCTTCATCCTCGAACTCGACATCCGTGTCGCGTATGACTCGCATCATGCCGCTCTCGCCAATGGACAGGCCGGGATACAACCGGTCAATGCACATCGTGATCAGGTCTTCGAGCAGCACGAAGCGCACCTGCGGCGGCTTGCCGGGCGGCGACGGCAGGCGGATGAAGCGTTCGATCTGGGCGGGCAACAGGATCAGCCCGTTCATGACGAACGCGCCTGTGTCGGCCGAAACCAGCCGCAGGCCAAGCGCCAGTCCCATGTTCGGGATGAATGGCAGAGGATGCGCAGGATCGACGGCCAGAGGCGTGAGCACCGGAAAAACCCGGTCCATGAAGTGCGCGCTCAACCACGCCCGGTCCGCCTCATCCAGATCATCAAGCGCGCAGAGAATGACCCCCGCCTCCATCAGTTGCTGACGGACATCGCCCCAGATGCGCTGCTGGTTACGCAGCAGCCGCGCCGACTGCTCCCGCACGGCCGCGAGTTGCAACGCCGGCGTCAGGCCATCGGGAGACAGGGAGACAAGACCCTCGCGCACCTGTCCGACCAAACCGGCCACGCGAACCGAATAGAATTCGTCGAGATTGTTCGCGCTGATCGAGAGAAAGCGCAGACGTTCAAGCAGCGGATTGCGGGGATTCTCGGCTTCTTCGACGACGCGCTGATTGAAGGCTAGCCACGAGAGCTCACGGTTGATGAAACGATCCGGAGAGTCCTTTTCGATGGCTTCATGCATCAATGCGGGCGGGCGGGCGCGGGTCGAAATTTTCTCCGTTTGAAACGCTTTCCCGGATTTGCGCGCGGGAGGTTTGGCTTTCGCGGTCGTCGACGCGTCGCTCGTCGATTTTATCGTTGCGGATCGCGCGCTCGGGCGCTTCGAATTCGCCGCTCCTGTTGTCGCTGCTTTCGCAGGCGCCGACCGTGATCCGGACAGGACGGAGGCGCCACGCGCCCTTCCGGCGGCGACTTTGCCTTCTGAATTTTCGTGAACGTTTCCACCGTGCGTCGTTGCGTTAGAATTCGGTTTCCGCCGTCCAGTCAAAATAGAACTCCCCATACCTCTGCGACGATCACTCGTCGTCACATCAATTGACCAGCGTAGGCGCACGCCTGTGCTCTGTCATATGACAAATTCAAGGGGAGATATTTCGGGGACAAAAGACGCCAGCAATGGCGACGTCACGGCCTCCATGGGCGTCAATGGATGTTATGTGCAACGTCCATGAGTTTGTAATTATTTTATTTAAAAACAGTACCTTACAACGGCTTTATAAAAAATCTGCCTTGAAGGTCTGATTTATTTTTTCTTAAATATCATGCAATTAATAGATAAATCAAAGAAGTAAGATTAACCAGCTACCCGCTGTAGTTCTCCAGTAATTCTTCAATCAACGCGGACGCTGCCGCGCGGTCGAAAGCCGCGCCCGTGCTGAGCGACGCCGCGTCAATCCGCTGCACCGCCAACTGTACCGCGCGCGCTTCGCGAGGCAGACGCGGCAACATCCACTCGACAACTGACGCCGCGACAACAAGCTGGCGTTCCGCGAGCAACCGCAGCATCAGGCGGCGCAGCAACACGTCTTCGGCCGGGCCAAGGCTGACGGCCATCGTCGCACGCACACGGCTTTGCAGGTCTGGCACCGTCAGCCGCCAGCGCGCGGGCGCCTGACGCGCGGTCATCAGCACGGGCGCGCCGAGTTCGCGCGCCAGATTCAGCGCCTGTAGCAAGGCGACCTCATCCACGGCGTCGTCAGAAAGGTCGTCAATAGCCAAAGCGCCAGGACCATCTCCGGCCGCGAGGTTTTTGACCACGTCAACATCCAGAGCGCGGGCCTCGATCACCTTTGCCTCATGACGCGCCGCCCATACGCGCAGGAGATGCGTCTTCCCGCGTCCCGGACCGCCCCACAAAAGCAACCGCCGATCCGGCCAGCCTTCGATCGTTCGCTGACCAAAGAGCCACGCACGGGCGGCGGCGTTGGAGCGGGCCGGCACAAAGCCTGCTTCGTCGAGCACTGGCTGGTGAGAGAAAGGCAGCGCAATCTGGCTGCGACCGGACGACGGTGGCGACGAAGGCAGCGCGAGCGTCCCCTGAACAGGTTTGCGTTCCTCCGCGCCCGCAGGGTTTTCGGGTGCATCGGCGCATTTCATGTCGCAAACCCGGTCCGTCACTGCTATGCGCGCCGCTTCGCCTGCCTTAAAGGAAACTCCCACGCGCCAGGGACATGACGCGCCCGTCGCTTTCACATATTACCGGACGGGCCTGCGGCCAATGGCCGTATTACGATGGGCGGCGACATACGCCCTCTCACCATTTACTTCGAGACGAGATCGAGATGACCCAATCCTCCGCGAAAGGCCTTACCTACCGTGAAGCCGGCGTGGATATCGAGGCTGGAGACGCTCTGGTCGAGGCGATCAAGCCCGCCGCGCGCGCCACAACCCGGTCAGGCGTCATGGGCGGACTTGGCGGCTTCGGCGCGCTGTTCGACCTGAAGGCCGCCGGGTTCAAGGACCCGATTCTCGTCTCCTGCACCGACGGCGTCGGGACGAAACTGAATCTCGCCATAGATTCGGGCCTTCATGAAACAGTCGGAATCGACTTGGTCGCCATGTGCGTGAACGATCTGGTGGTTCAGGGCGCCGAACCGCTGTTCTTTCTCGACTACTTCGCCACAGGGCGTCTCGCCGTCGAAGACGCCGCCAAGGTGGTGAAAGGCATCGCTGAGGGATGCCGTCAGTCCGGCTGCGCCCTTGTGGGCGGCGAAACGGCGGAAATGCCCGGCATGTACGCCCCCGGCCACTACGATCTGGCCGGGTTCTCCGTTGGCGCGGCCGAACGTGAAAATTTGCTGCCGGGCGCCATCCGTCCGGGCGACAGTCTGATCGGACTGACCGCAAGCGGCGTTCATTCGAATGGCTTTTCGCTGGTCCGCCGAGTGATTGAGGCCGCTGGCCTTACCCTTTCCGACCCGGCGCCGTTCGCCCCCGGTTCGTCTCTCGGCGAAGCGCTGATGACGCCGACGCGCCTTTACGTTTCGACAGTGCTGACCCTGCACCGCGAAGGGCTGTTGACGGGCGCCGCCCACATCACCGGCGGCGGCCTGCCGGGTAATCTGCCGCGCGTTCTCCCCGCAGGGACCGGGGCTGTCGTCGAACACGCCTGGACTCCATTACCTGTGTTCCAGTGGCTGGCGGCCGCCGGAGGCGTGTCGGACGAAGAGATGCTTCGCGTGTTCAACTGTGGCGTCGGCATGGTTCTTGTCACCCCTGAACCGGACGCTGTGATGAAGCGCCTCGCCGAAATGGGCGAAACCGGCGTGCTGTTAGGCCATGTGGAGGCTACCGAAGCTGGCGCGACGCCGGGGCTGCGGTTCCTCTCCACGCCGCGCTTCGACGGCGAGTGAGCCTGTCGCGATGACGGCGGTAGCCGAGAAAACGCCAATCGGCATTCTGATCAGCGGTCGGGGTAGCAACATGCGCTCCCTGATCGCAGCCTGCGCAGATCCGGAGTTTCCGGCGTCCGTCTCGCTGGTGCTGAGCAACGATCCCGACGCGCCCGGTCTCCGGACAGCCGCTGATGCGGGATTGGCGACCCGGGCCGTGCCGCACCGCGAATTTGGCCGGAATCGTGAGGCGCATGAACGCGTCATTGACGCCGCCCTGCGCGAAGCGGGCGTGAAGTTCGTTTGTCTCGCCGGGTATATGCGATTGCTGACGCCCTTCATGACGGACGCCTGGGCCGGGCGCATGATCAACATCCATCCAAGCCTGCTGCCGCTGTTTCCCGGAACGCACACGCATGAGCGTGCGCTTGAGGCTGGCGTGCGGGTCCATGGCTGCACGGTGCATCATGTGACCGCCGGAATGGACGAGGGGCCGATCATCGCGCAGGCGGCGGTTCCGGTCCTGCCGGGCGACACGCCGGACATGCTCGCCGCACGGGTGCTCGAACAGGAGCATCGCCTGTATCCGGCCGCCCTGCGGCGGTTGCTTCAGCCGGAACATGCCGAAGCGGGTTGCTCCGGCGACGCGGCGCTGCTCGTCGCCTGAAGGCGACGCGTTCTCAGAACGACTTCAGGAGCCGGTCCAGGTAATCGAGTTCCTGTTGCGGTCGCGTGCGATCCGAATCCCTGCGCCGCAATTCCTGTTCAATCTCATGCGCCCGTTCACGAGAGATCGTATCTGGAATGTGCGTGTCGCCGGGCGCGTTATCGCCGCCTTCCCCGGTTGAACGACCCAGTGGATCCTTGTCCGCCGACCCGTTATCGGAGCCGTCGCCACGTTCCGCGCCGCTATCTCCCGCCTGAGACTGCCCCTCGCCTGATTGGTCGCCGTTGTCGCCGCCACTCAGCGCAGGCAGGAAACTCGGCCTTCCACCGCTGGAAGAGCCGTTACCGCGCAGAGCCTCTCGCATCTGCCGCCCGCCCTGCTGCAGCGCCTGCAACGCCTTTTCCTCGGCGCCCGCCGCATCGCCGTCATTTCCCTGCGCCAGAGCATGGCGAGCGTCTCGCATCGCGCCCTGCGCCTTGGCGAACGCAGGCGGCTCCTTGCCGGTCAGGTCCTTGAACTCCTGCTGCAACTCACTTGTTGCGCGTTCAAGGGCGTGTTGCGTGGCTCGCTCCGTTCCGCGAGCGTCCGCCGCTGTCGCTCCGTCGCCCGGCTGTCCCGCCTGCGGTTGCCCGCTCGCGGACGGGTTGCCGGCGGAATGATCGGCCTGACCTAGCCGGTCGGCGCCTGCCCCCGACGGCGCCGCGCCATTTTCTTGCCCGCCTGCTCTGTCCTGCCCGGAATTTCTCTGGTCTTCGGCCGACGGTTGCTGCTGTTCGCCGCCATCCTGTCCCGGAGGCGCAAGGCCAAGTTTGCGCAACAATTCCTGCGTCGACATCGTGGCGAGGTTCGTGTCGCCGTCGTCGTCCTGTTCGCGCGCAGCGTTGTTCCGCTCTTCCGCCCGGCGCTCCTTGTCGAGCCGCGACTGCGCGTGATCCAGCAGTTTGGTCTGCTGCTGCACGATGTCGCGCAGCCCGTCGGTCTGCTCCCGCAGCTTCTGCTGCGCTGCGAGTTGCCGCCCAAGCGCCGCCATGTCCTGCGGCGTGGCGTTGCGCATGCCCTCGATCGAATCTTCAAGCTGTTCCAGCTTGTCCATGGCGTTGCCGGACCTGCCTTCCGCCGCGTCGTCCTGCATACGCTGCATCAGGCGTCTGAACGCGTCGTCGCCGGACTTCGTCAGGCCGGGCAGATCGGGGATGGCCGTCTTGTCGCGCAACGCCTGCTGCGTCAGCGCCTGCATCTTGTGCGCAATGGCCTGCTGCAACGCCTCCATCCGGCGACGGAGTTCTGCCTGATCCTCCGGCCCATGCGCGTTGTCTTCACGCATATGCCGAAGCTGCTGCGCGACGGCCTCCTGCGCGGCGCGAACCTCGATGGACGCCTGCGCGCCTTCGTCGCCGCCCCTCAGCCGGTCTTCGAGATCCAGCGCCAGATCCCACATCCGGGCGACGGATTCGGCTATTGCGTCTTCATCCGTGACGTCTGGATTGGACAGACGCGCGGCGATCGCGGTCAAGTTCAGAAACATGCCGGTATTGCTGGAAAGCGGCCCCGGTGTGTCGCCCAGCGCCGCCAGATCCTCCGCCGCCGCACGCCGGGATTCCTTCCCGAGCGCCAGCCGCTTCCGCAGATCGAGAACGGCGCGCGCAACGGGAGAACGGAATTTCCGAGACCCCAGAGTGAACGTGACTGACTGGCTTTGCGCCTGTTGATGGCTGACGCTGCGCGCGACAAGAACGGCCTTGACCTCCTCCCCGGCCCACGGGTCAGAAGACAGGTCGGGCGCTATGACGCCTTTCGCGGTCACGGGATGCCCGGAAAGCGGGATCGGCACGCGCAGCACGCGGGAATCGCCCAGAAGCGACGGGTGGGCAAGGCGGATCTCGGCCGTCAGGGTCTCGATGCCGTAAGAGTGCCGCGCCTCGTAAGGCAATCTGGTCCGGCGGCTTCCCTTTTCGCCTCCGGGGCCCTTCCCCCACGCGACCATCGGCGCGGCATCCGGCGTGACGGTGACGTTCCATCTGGCGATCACCCGTCCACGCGCCTTGAGCGCCAGCGCGCCCCCATGCTCCAGCGTCGCGTCCAGCCGCCACGATCGGGGATCGAGCGCCTTCACGCTCTCCCCCTCGACGCCACTCGAAACAAGTCGTGGCGCCCCATTCAAACCCGTTACCGACGCCGTGACTACGGATCCTTGAGGCACAGGCGCTGGAGCGTCGCCGCTATTAAGGAACACCGGCGCTGAAAGCGCGAAGCCGGGCGGCGTGATCCACGCGTCCACATGCGGCATCGGCGTATCCGGGTCGTCCCAGCCCGGCACGAAGGCGGCGGCGAGACGTCCCGGAGCATGACTGCCCGCCATGACGAGCGCGACGGCGAGCGCAGGAACCAGCAGGCCGCCCGCGATCCATGGATCGCGACGCGTAAAAGCCGGGCGCGGCCAGCCGGAGCGCAACGGCCCGAGCGAGGCGACGAGGCGCTCCTGATAAGCACGCCACAACTCGCTGGAGCCAAGACCGGATGAGTGATCGGTCAGACTGGCCAAAGGCCTGTTGCGAAGATTCGACGCCTGCTCGATGCGACGATCGATCTCGATAAGCGTCGGCTCGCGCAGACGCCGCCACCCGCGTCGGGCGAGCCATGCCGTCAGCGCGCTCGTTCCCAGCAGCAGCGCCAGATGCGCGCCATCCGGCAGGCTTTGCGGCACGCGTAGCAGGCCCGCCAGAATATAACCGCCAGCAACCGTAGCCGCCGGAGCGAGCAACGGCGCCGCGCGTTCGGCAAGCAACACGCGGCGCGTGCGCTTGCGGGCTACGGCGAGGCCGCCCGCCGGCCCCTCACCTGCGCCACCGCCAGAGCCGCCGCTCGAAGCGTTTTCCGGCCCTTTTCTGGCGTCCGAAGCATCACGCCACGGGTCCGGAACCCGCGATCCGCCGCCATATGTCGCGGCGTCGCTCATGCGTCGCCGTTCAGCCAGCCGGGCGTCGTCTCATTCGCCCACAGAGCCTCGACCGTCTGACGCGGGCGAATCACGGCCCAGCGCTCTCCCTCGACCAGCACCTGCGCCGCCAGTGGCCGCGCGTTGTATGTGGAACTCATGACCGATCCGTAGGCCCCGGCGTCGAGGAACGCCACACGCGCCCCACGTTGCAACGGCGGGAGCATGCGATCCCGCGCGAAGCAGTCTCCGCTCTCGCATACCGGGCCGACGAGGTGCGCCTTCTCGGGTTCCTGAACCGCGTCGTGAGGGGACAGTGGGAGCACGCCATGCCACGCATCATACAGAGAGGGTCTCAACAGATCGTTCATGGCCGCGTCCAGAACGATGAAGGGCGCGCCGCCCGTCACCGCCTTGCGGAGAATGACCGTGCTCAACAGAACGCCGGACGGCCCGGAAATCCAGCGGCCGGGCTCGATCGCCAGCCTCACGTCCAGATCGCCCAGTTCCGCGCGGATGGCGCCGGCGAAGGCTTCCGGCGAGCCCTCGCCCTCGTCACGGTAGCCGATGCCCAGCCCGCCGCCGCAATCGACGACGCTGACCACAGCCCCGGCCTCGCGCGTCGCACGAACAAGCTGCGCCACGCGGGCGTAAGCCGCGCGGTAGGGATCGGCCTTCAGAATCTGGCTGCCGATATGCGCGGCGTAACCGACTGGACGCACGCCGGGCAGAGCAGCCGCGCGAAGATAAAGCGCCAGCGCCTCGTCATACGGAACGCCGAACTTGTTGTCGGCGAGGCCCGTGGTGATCTTCGCATGCGTTTCAGCGTCCACGTCTGGATTGACGCGCAGCGCGACGTCGACGACGCGCCCGGCCTCCACGGCGAGGGCGGAGATGATCTCCAGTTCTTCGGCGCTTTCGACGTTAATCTGCGCGACGCCCTTCTGGATCGCCAGACGAAGCTCCGCGTCAGACTTCCCCACGCCCGAGAAGACGATCTTCGACGCAGGAACGCCCGCCTCCAGCGCGCGCAGTAACTCGCCGCCGCTGACCACGTCTGCGCCGAGCCCTTCGCTGGCGAGAATTCGCAGCACAGCGAGGTGATCGTTGGATTTGACCGCAAAATGAACGGATACGGACAACCCCGCCCCCGTCATGGCGGTCAGCAGACGCCGCGCGCGAATCCGCAGCGTGCTCGCGCTGATCCCCCATGTCGGCGTGCCGATCTCGTCCGCGACGGCGGAAAGCGGCACGCCCTCCATCATCAACCCACAGGTCGGGTCCAGCGACAGCTGTGGCCTTGTGGCGAGCAGTTCGCGAACGGTCGGGTCGGGAGTCGAGAGATCAGGAGCGTCGGCCATGAGCCCAAGGTAGAGAGTCGCGGCCTCTCCTCCAAGGGGGAGAAACGTCGGTCGTCGCGGCGGCCTGCATTATGGCGCCCGGCTCCTGCCTGGTGGGCGCCGGAACTCTGAGCCATGCTCCCCACTCTCCGGGTCCCATGAGGCAATGGCCGCACGCCCGTTTCCGAAGTCGCCCTGATCAACGGTCCTATCGCAGCAAGCGCCGGGGTTGTTCAGAATGGATTGCCTGTTCAGCGGACAGACAGGATCATGGAAAGAGAGGCTGGGTGGACTTTCCGGGACCTTCGCACTTCGCCAAGGTTTTCAGGACTGTTTCGCCAATCTCTGCATCGGATGCGGCGAAAGGAATCCGGAAGACGCGTCCTTCGTTTCTGTCGAGCGGCCAAGCCGAATGATTGCCGGTAACCGAGCTTTTGGATGCCTCCATGACGATGTCAGGTTCCAATCCGTTAAACCAGGAAATGAACAGGTGGTCCTTCTTTTTCCAGGCCAAATCCCTCGATTTGTAGCCATAGGTGCTGGCGACGTCGTCCCAGAAGGCGAGACGCCGCTCACTTGACGCGGCCTTCATGGCGATGAGGTGGTCCCGGTCAATCGGAACGCCAGGAGGCGGGGAGCAATACTCGCTTGTTTCGAGCGCTTGTCGCACATTGGCGCCGATCCATTCGGGCGTCACATCCCGTGCCGAATGGATCGCTAGGCCGCGACGTGAGAAGTGCATTCCGCCCCATATTTCGTCAGAAATAACGGTGATGTACATGTCCGTGCGATTGACCTGACATGTTCTATGCGGCGTGCCCGGAGGATGACTTCTTATTGGAAACGGCTTTTTCTTTCTCATCACGACACCGGGTTGCTCTTGAAGGTCAGAGACTTGCCGCTGGCGGCGGAGACGTCGTTCATGGCGTCGTGATAGGCTTTACAGAGAACTTCCCTTGGCGCGTCACGCGTAATTTGGCTGGCAGGCGTCAAGCGCCTGCAACGCCACCGTGCCGAGTTCTTCGTCGGTGACGTTGATCGAAACATGGAAAACCTTAGCGTGGTTTTCGTGCGAATACCACGCTGAGTGTCCTCCGCCCCGACCCCGTGAAGCCCGAAGCCGTATCTGATCCGTCTCCTCGTAATCCCAGTCGACGAAAGCGAGCGCCGATTTCGACATGGCCGCAAGATGATCTTTGAAACCGTACTCATCTCTTATTCCGAACCAGAAATTTCTTGACGCTGCGGCAGATCGTGGGCGAGCTTCCTGAAGTCTCTCGTCAAATAGCGGACCATAGCCGTAATCCGCGCGATAGTCATGGCTCGTCAGGAGAGCCTGGCGTAGGTTGTTTCCTATCCAGATCGCCGAAACCTGCTTGATCGGGATGGCAATTGAGGAACCGTCCGGGGAGAAATGACTGCCTCCCCATTCATCCCGGCAGATGACAGCAAAATATTTTCGTGTTCGAATAATATTTGCTCGTTTCGTGCTGGGGGCAACTCTCGGCTGCTGCATGTTCATGCGATCACCTTGACAGCAAAATCAATATCTTTCCCGCTTGTGTCCGGGTCGGCGGCAATACGATCCTTGGAGCGCTTTGCAGATGGCCGGTTCCGATAGCTGCGCGTCACGCGTAGTTTGGCTGGCAGGCGTCAAGCGCCTGCAGCGCCACCGCGCCAAACTCCTGATCACTGGCACTGATCGAGGCATGAAAGACCTTGCCGTGGTTTTCGTTCGAATACCAGGCAGAGTGACTTGTTCCCCGCCCCTTTGATGCTGCCAGATGGACTTGGTCCGTCTGCTCACATTCCCATTCCGCAAAAACCAGAGCCGATTTTGTCTGAGCCTCGCGCCAATCCTTGAAGCCGTATTTCTCCCGAACACGACCCCAGAATTCCATGTAGAGCGGCCCCGATTTTTTACGCTCTGCGTCAATTTTGTCTTGAGGTAGGGGATACTTACCCCATTGCATAAAGAGGTCCTTGCTAGTCCGCAGGGCCTTCATCAGATTTTTCCCGATCCACTGCGGCGTGGCCTCTTTGCGGTCAATAAACGTGGACCATCCCGTAACAGAGAAA
The DNA here is from genome assembly GCF_000429165.1 of Acetobacter nitrogenifigens DSM 23921 = NBRC 105050. GTDB lineage: Bacteria > Pseudomonadota > Alphaproteobacteria > Acetobacterales > Acetobacteraceae > Acetobacter > Acetobacter nitrogenifigens. Next base: position 70,006 of record NZ_AUBI01000001.1, read on the forward strand.
TAACTGCCACCTCGATTGTCCATGGAAATCACCGCAACATATTTTCGGGTACGGATCAGATGAGCGTATTTTACGATACCGTTTGCGCCTGGAGCAGCCATCGTCAGGCAATATCCTTCACTTTGAAGTCAATCGTCTTACCGTCACTGGCGACACGATCCTCCGCCTCCTGAAGCGCCATGCAGATCAGGAGAGTCAAAAAACGCGTGCTTTCTTCGGGTAAAACTTTCTCCGTTAAATGACGACACGCCCTAACTCCCTCGATACGTGGAATACCCAAACGGCGAGACCAGAAGCGGCACATGGTAATGTCCACCCTTTCCGTCCTCCGCAGGTTCCGCGATTCCGAAAGCTATCGGCACCACGCCCAGAAATGGCGGATCGCTCAACGCTACGCCCCGGTCGCGGAAATAAGCGGCGACCGCAAACTCCAGCCGATAGATGCCCGGTTCAAGTTGTCCGACGGCCGCGATCTCCGGACAGCGTCCGTCGCCGTTGGTGGCGCCCGCGAACAGCACGGTTTCACCGCGCCAGAGCGTGACGGCCACGCCTTCGGCCGGGCCGCCTGCGACAAGATCGAGAACATGGGTCGACAACGTGCTCATGACGGCTCCTCCAATCTGCGAAAGACCTCGGCGCAGCGCAACGCGGCGATCTTGTCGATCTCGCCCAAAGCAGTCGCAAGCTCTTCCGCAGGCGTATTCGCGCCGCGACGCTCCATTTCCGACAGGATGAAATCCTTGTCGCTGAGCCGCACGCAGATGACGAAAGGCATCTCAAAACGCGCCCTGTAGGCGTCGTTAAGGGCGTTGAATCGCGCATATTCGACGGGCGTCAGCCTGTCGAGCCCGGCGGACGCCTGCTCCGCACGGGACGCGTCGGTCAGCGTCGTGTCCACGCCCGCGCGCCGCGCAAGCTCCGGATGCTCACGCACCAGCGCAAGTTTCGCTTCGTCCGGCGCCGCCGCAATCACGCCGCGCAGGGCGGCTGCCACGGCGGCGGTGTCGGCGAACGGCGCCTGCGCGAACGCAGCGTCCGCGATCCAGGGCGAACATTCGTAGATCGGTCCGAAGGCCTCCACGAACGCATCCTTCGTCATGGCGTTGACCCGGCTTACAGCGTCGGTCATGCGGGATGGGTCTCCAGCCAGTGTCTTGCGATGTCGAGGCGCGTCGCCACCCATACCCGGTCGTGCGCCATGACGTGGTCGAGGAAGCGCGCGACCGCGCGGGCGCGCGCCGGTCGTCCGGCGATCCGGCAATGCAGGCCGACAGACATCATACGTGGCGTCTCCGCGCCCTCGTCCCACAACTGATCGAAGGTGTCGCGCAGATAGCGGAAAAACTGCTCGCCTTCCGTAAAACCGTTCAGCGCCACGATCTTCATGTCGTTCACGTCGAGCGTGTAGGGCACGATCAGCTGCGCCCGACCGTGCGTGCGATCGTAATACGGCAGGTCGTCGGCGTAGGAATCCGCGTCGTAGACGAACCCCCCTTCCTCGGCGACAAGGCGCGCCGTATTGGGGCTTGTGCGTCCCTGATACCAGCCGAGCGGCCGTGTTCCGGTCAGCGCCGTATGGATTGCGACGGCTTCGGCGATGTGTTCGCGTTCGACGGCTTCTGGCGCGTCCTGATAATCGATCCAGCGCAATCCGTGGGAGGCGATTTCCCAGTTCGCCGACAGCATGGCGTCGACGGCGGCTGGGTTGCGGGCCATCGCCATCGCCACGCCGAACACCGTCACCGGCAGCCCGCGTTCGACGAACAACCGTCGCAATCGCCAGAATCCGGCGCGGGAACCGTATTCATAAAGGCTTTCCATGGCCATTGCTCGCGCGCCCGAAACCGCCCGCGCGCCGACCATTTCGGACAGGAACGCTTCGGATGCGGGGTCGCCGTGCAGGACGGAGTTCTCGGCGCCTTCCTCGTAATTGACGACGAACTGCACCGCCACGCGCGCACCGCCGGGCCAGCGCGCGTCCGGCGGCGTCTGGCCGTATCCGGCAAGATCCCGAGGATAGGCCCCGCTCATGCCGCGTCCTGAAGCGTCGCGTTCCATGCGGCGAGCGCGGCGTCCACGCCCTCTCCACGACGGACGGCGTATCCCTGCCCCGCAAGCACCGTGTCCAACGCGCCGATCGTGTGCAGGACCTTGTGTTTCATCGCGTTGTAACCCATCGCGCCGATGCGCCATATCCGTCCGGCGAGCGGCCCGAACGCCGTGCCGATCTCGATTTCGAAATCCTCGCGCATCCGCGCGCGCACGGCGTCTCCGTTGACGCCTTCGGGTATCCAGACGCCTGTTACGTTCGTCATGCGGAACGCATCCTGACCGAACACATTCAGACCCATCGCCCGCAATCCCGCCGTCACGGCGGCGCTTGCGGCGCGATGGCGGGCGAAGCGCGTCGCCAGCCCTTCTTCAAGCATCACACGGGCGCATTCCCGCGCGCCGTAAAGCATCGTCGTCGCTTCGGTATGATGGTTCAGGCGTTTTTCCGACCAGTAATCCATCACCATGGCGAGGTCGAAATAGTTTGAGCCGATGCGGGCGCCGATGCCATCCGTGGCGTCCGCCGCGCGTATGCCGCTCTCCACGTGCCGGCGCCTGAAAATGTGCTCGGCGGCGCAGTCGGAAATCGTGATGGGCGAGGAACCCGGCGGCCCGCCCATGCATTTTTGCAGCCCGCCCGTCACGACGTCCACGCCCCATCCATCGACATCCACCGCCATGCCGCCCAGCGTCGCAGTCGCATCGACGTAGGACAGGACGCCGTGTTTGCGACAGATCTCGCCAACGCCCTCAAGCGGCTGAGCCATTGTGGTGGACGTGTCGCCGTGGATGCAGGCGAAGACCGCCGGGCGATGCGCGACAATCGCGGCTTCGATGGCCTCCGGGGTTGCGACCTCGCCCCATTCGAGATCGAGCGTGCGGACGTCGGCGCCGATCCGCTCCGCGATTTCGGACAGCAGCAGCCCGAAACGCCCGGCCCGGACGATCAGGATGCGCGCCCCCGGCTCAACAAGGGAGACCATCGCCGCCTCTATCCCGGCCCTCGCCGTGCCGTCGATCAGGAAGGTCCACCTGTTGGATGTCATGAACACCTGACGATAAAGCGCCATGGTCTGGTTCATATATTCCGTCATTTCCGGGTCGAACTGTCCCAGCATGTCTGCGCTCATCGCGCGCAAAACGCGCGGATGGACGTTCACAGGCCCCGGTCCCATCAGCAGACGCTGCGGCGGATCTATCTGTCCGAAAAATGGTTCCTGCATCGTCTCTTTTCCTAATATCTCGCCAACTCACACGTCTATGCGCGCTCATGGACTCCGGTTTACTGTTTTAACGAATTTCTTTATCCGATCAGCCGATTCCGTTTGATCGGATGATGCTCTAATATTTCCGGCGAGCGTCATCCGGAGTTACGACGCTTCACCGTTCACCACGCCGCCACAGCTCCGTCGCTGCGCGGGTCGGACGCGCCTTCCAGCACGCCGTCCGGGTTTCTCACGATCGCTCCCGCGTGCCCCATCATCGACGTGAATGGCGCGGAGCGCTCGATCGCGTGGCCCGTAGCGCCGAGACGCGCGATCAGTTCGGGCGCAAAGCGGTCCTCGTATTTCAGGGTCACGCTGTCCTCGCCCCATGTCCGGCCCAGCAGCCAGCGCGGCGCCGTGACGGCTTCCTGCAATCCCATGCCGAACCGGGCGTAGCGGGTGAACACCGCCGCCTGTGTCTGCGGCTGCCCTTCGCCGCCCATCGTGCCGTAGACCATCAGGCGTCCGTCATCGAAACGGGCCGCTGCGGGGTTCAGGGTATGGAACGGCTTGCGGCCGGGTTTCAGGGCGTTCCATCCGTCTTCGGCGATCCTGAAGCTCGCGCCCCGGTTCTGCCAGGTGATCCCTGTCTCGGGCAGAACGACGCCAGAACCGAACTCAAAATAGGTGCTCTGGATCATACTGACCGCAACGCCATTACTATCAATGGCGCCGAGCCATACCGTGTCCCCAGCCTGAGACGGGTGCGGCCACGGCGCGGCCCGCATCGGGTCGATGGCCGCAGCCATGGCGTCAAGTGTCCGCGAATCATCGAGAAGCGTCTGTGCGTCCACGGTCATATAGGCCGGGTCGCCGACATGGCGGTCGCGATATCGAAAGGCCTGCTTCGTCGCTTCGACAAGGCCATGAATGTGTTCGAAGCTTTCACCCTGCGTCACGCCAAGACGATCGAACAGAGACAGGATAAGCAGCGACGCCACGCCCTGCGTCGGCGGCGCCATGTTGAATAATGTCGCGCCCTTGATGGACGTGGACAGAGGCGGTCGAACGCTCGCGCGATGCGCCGCCAGATCGGCGGCGGTGACCGGACTTCCCGCAGATGCAAGATCGGCCGCGATACGCGCCGCCAGCGGCCCGTCATAGAACGAGGCTGGACCGACTTCCGCCAGTTCGCGCAGCGTCGCACCGAGCGCAGGATTGCGCAGAAGCTCGCCCTCAAGCAACGGACGACCGTCGGGCTCATATATCGCTGCGTAACCAGAGACCGGGCGCAGTTCAGCTGATTTCGCCGCAGCCAGTTCCGCGCCGCCCTTCGTCACCGGCGCGCCGTTCTCCGCATACCAAATGGCGTCGCGCAGCAGCCGCTCCAGCGGCAGCGGCGTTCCGGCCTGCGCCGCGAGTTCGAGCGCCTTCGCCCAGCCGGAAATCGTCCCCGCTACAGTGTTTGCAGCAAGAGGACCGCGCCACGGCACGGCGTCATACCCATTCCTGCGATAGAGATCGAGATCGGCCGCCGCCGCTGCGCCGCCGCAGGCGTCAATGGTCTGCGTGCGGCCGTCCGGCCAGCAGATAAGCCAGAACCCGTCTCCGCCGATCGACGTCATATGCGGATAAACGACTGCGAGGGCCGCCGCCGTGGCGATGACGGCCTCGATAGCCGAACCGCCGTCATGCAGCACGTCGACGCCCGCCTGCGCCGCAAGATGATGCGGGGCGGTGACCATGCCGCGTGTCGAGCGCTGGGTGTGCAGCATACGCCTCTATCCTCAGGAGTTACCGGAATTTGACGACGACATATGGACCGGCGCAGGCGCAGGAGTTGGGAAACCCAACAGTCCGGCTTGCGAAAGCGCAGTGGCCACGGCGAAAAGGCTGGCCTCTTTTCCCGGCGCGGCGATGAGCTGCACGCCAAGCGGCAACTGCTCTTCAGCCGACGCGCCTTCGTGCGCAGGCGGCGCAAGCGGAGCGGCGAGGATCGGCATCCCGGCCAGACTTAACGGCTGGGTGAACAGCCCCAGGTTGGCGCGGGCGGACACCGGCTTGCCGCCCACCATGATCGTCGGCTGATCGATGCGCGGCGCCGGGCCGACTGTCGCGGGCGCAATGAGAACGTCCACATGCTCGAACAGCGCATGGACCTGCTCGCGGAACCAGTTTCGAATACGATGAGCCCGGATCACCGGCGCTGCCGGCAGCATGGCGCCGGCCATCAGCCTGTCGCGGGTGGCGGGGTCGTAGTCCATCGGTCGCGTTCGCAAACGGGGTAGATGCAGGGAACCTCCCTCCGCCGCAGTAATAACGAAGGACGCCGCGCGAGCGCGCGCCGCCTCTGGCAGTTCGACGATACGGGAGATTCCGAGGAACCCGGTCAGACGGTCCAGACCCTCTCTCAATGCTGGGACAAGATCCTGTTCGAACCACCCGCCCAGTCGGGCCACGCGCAGCCCGCCTGCGTCAGGAATGTCGCTGAGAGAACGACCATCCATCGCTTCGAACGCCAGTTTCAGATCGCCTACGTCTCCGGCGAAAGGACCAACCACGTCGAGGCTGGCTGCAAATGGATACACTCCGCCGAGCGGCAGGCGACCCTGCGTTGGCCGCAGTCCCCACACGCCGCACAGCGACGCGGGAACGCGGATCGAACCGTTAGTGTCCGACCCGATAGCTATCGGAACGAGGCCGCCCGCGACGGCCGCCGCTGATCCACCCGAGGAGCCCCCCGCCAGACGATCCGTATCACGCGGGTTGCGAGTGACGCCGTAATGGGCGTTCTCGGTTGCAAAGCCGTAGGCGAACTCATCCATGTTCAGCAGTGCGAGTGGAATGGCCCCTGCCGCGATCAGACGCCGCACCACGATAGCGTCGTCTTCCTTCGGAGGGTCAGAAGCCAGCACGACGGAGCCTGCAGTCGTCACCTCCCCGGCGACGTCGAACAGATCCTTCACGCCGAACGGCACGCCCGCCAACGGGCCGACCTGCTCGCCTCGCGCAATGCGAATGTCGATTGCGTCGGCCATACGCCGCGCGCGCTCCGCGAGAAGTCGCGTCACGCTGACATAGGCGGAGTCACGTATCTCGATGGTCTCGATCGCCGCTTCGATCGTCTCGCGCGCGGTCCTTACGCCAAATCGGACTGCGTTCGCCTGCGCTGCGGCGGTCGTCATCATGGCGTATACCCAAACGCTGGCTCGCAATGATCGGAAAGCGGCAGTCCTTCGATCAGGGCCACGTAGCCGCGCAGCACACTGGCGTTGGCTTCGACGCCCGGTCGGCAGGCGTCCGGTAGAGGCAGAGCCACCGCCTGCGCCATGATCGCGAGTTCATCTACTCCACTGTCGTCATTCACAGACATATCCGCCCCTTCATCATACCTCGCGATCAGGCGTCGACCATTTCGCGCACGACGGAATTGTTACACGCGCGACGCCCGTCAGGAAGGTTTGTCCGGCGTCACCCCAATCGTTTCGAATTAGAACTTTTTGTCAGGACTGGAACCAATAGCGACGCCCCGAATTTCCGTAGAGAATCCACGACTACGCTGCCTGTTGAATCCAGGGCGCTTTATAGGAACGCTTCGACTGTTCGAGCAAAGTGCAGAAAAAACAGTGGATTGGAACTGCTTTCGCCAGTCGGGCATGAACGGCCCCGGCGCCTATCGAGGTGGCGGCTCCGTGCTGATCAATTCAGGGGTATCATAGTTGAGCAAGCTATCGAGGTGCCACTGACCGTCCGTCACGAACAGATCGCGCGTGAGCCCACGCGCCAGACGATCCACACCGAAGCGCATGCCGCTGATGGACGCGCCGGAAAGTCCCATGCTGGGCGTAGCCGAGAAGGTGAAATTATGGATCGCCGCCAGCAACGGCGCGCGCGGGTCCGCCGCATCCTTGGGCAGAAACTGGTAGGCGTCGCCGAGATATGGATGTGCGCCGATCAACGTGTGCTCGTCGCCGTCGGGCGGCGTGAAGCGATCCCGCCAGAGCGCCACGGCGTCTGCAAAAGACGCGGTCTCCGGACGAAGCTTCAAATCGACCGTGAAGCCCGCGCCGATGATGACGAAGTCGAAGCGTTTCTCGCCGAGCGGCGTATCCACGACGATCTCCTCTCCCTCCATCCGCGCGCCAGTCCATGGACAGCCGGTATGGAAAGAGAAACCCTCATGCCGACGGCAACGCCAGAACGTGTCCTGCGGCGGCGGCTGGTTGAGATCGTAGATGTGCGCCATGAAGCGCCAGCGCTGAAGATCCGGTAGCGACGGAAAATGCGCGAGAAATCCGGTGTTTTCCATCCATCGGTATGGATTGACTGACGGGATGGCCTTCCGGCGAAGGCAGAGTTCGACTGACTTGACGCCTGCTTCCAGAGCTGTGGCCGCGTTGTCAAAGGCGGAGGCCCCGGCGCCAAGAACGCCAACCCGTTTTCCGCGCAGCGCAGCGAAGTCGATTGCCTCGGACGTGTGCGCGTAACGGGACTTCGGCAACGCCTCACGGATAAAAGCGGGCGTGTTCCAGCATCCGCCGCCATCTATGCCGGTGGCTAGCACGAGCTTGCGCGCCAACTGGGTGCTGACGCCGCCATCCGCCGAGCGAAAGGTCAATCGCAGGAGGCCGTTTTCCCACGTGACACCCTCGAAATTACGATCGTTTTCGACAGGCAGCTCAAGCGTCTGACGGAACCAGTCGAGATAAGCCTGCCAATCCTGTCGGGATATCTTCTCCAGAGCGTCCCATGCGTCAGCGCCGTATCGCGCTGAGAACCATGAACGCGGCGTCAGGCTAGGCACGCCAAGATCCGGCCCGGTCACATATTTAGGCGTTCGCAAAGTGATCATACGCGCGAACGTGACCCAAGGCCCCTCTCCACCCCGCGGCGCGCGATCGAAAATCGTGACATTGTCGACGTTAAGGCGCTTCAACGCGAACGCGGTGGCAAGGCCGCCCTGACCAGCGCCGATGATCGCGACATCCAGCACGGCTTCGCCGTCGTGTCTGGTCACAGGCATCCACTCGCGGCGCGGATAGCGTATGCAATCCAGATCGCGCCTCACCTGCCCGCTCAACGCTTCAAGGGATGGCGCCGACACTTCCGTTTCGCGCGGCGTGTTCATAGGGGTGCTCCTGTTCTCCCACTACCTGCGCAGAACGCAGATAGTGGGGCGTTCAAACGAAGAACAGGTGGTCGCGCCCCCCCGGCGCGACCGAGTGTTTCCCCCACTCGCACCGTCCTGATGTCGAAACTAATGCGAAAGGGGGGCGCCCGGTCCAGTATAATATTACAACCAGGGCGTTGCCGAAACGGAAACACCCGCTTGCTTCGGTATTCTCCGCAGTAAGCGCAATCGCTCGGCGACGGCCTGTAGATCCCGTTGTTGCGACAAGCCGATCGCACGCATCAGCTGATCCGTGCGCGGCCGCTCCTTCGCCTTACCCATCAGCGGCGTTCATTTTTGCTCATGCGATTGCGCAAAGCGAAGCTCCGTCACCCAAAAGATCGCACGAGGCTCGAGAAAATTTGGTCGAACTGCTCAGATGCGACGCCTGTCGGCGCAGGCGTGCTCACGTCAGCGAGGCGTTGCATCTCGCTATCCATGAATATCTGAATACGCGGGAGGGGCGGCATGATAGCGGTTTCCGCCTTCTCGCGTTTTTCGTTCAATAATTTATGGATATCGGCGCGCAGATCTTCCTCAAGTCCTTCCGTCAGGGACCCCACATCCTCTGGAGGCGAATCATCGTGATCTGCACGCCACCGGGCGCGCAAAACGCAATACGCAGCGTCGAAAAACTCAGCGAAATCCTGATCCGTGCCGAAACCCCAACTTCTGACCTGGGTAACGGCGCGATCGCGAAGCCGCACGAAATCAAACGCTCGGATGTTGGCTGGCCCGATAAGTCCGGTGCATTCACTCCAGCCCTCGGGCTGTTCAAAGTAGGCGTCACCCTGCGCGACACTCAGCAGAGCCTCAAAATCGCCACTCTGGGCGGAGCGCAAAACGCCGCGAATATCGCTCCCTGTCATGTTCAACCCGGGGGACACGGGCAGCGAGATTTTCTCAGCTCCCGGCGTCAGCTTGAGATACCAGTCCGCCTTCCGAACATAAGCAAACTGAACGTCATGAGGGGTATCGAGTGAACCTGCGCCATATCCGCGAGGACCTGCTTCGGTGGCCCGTAGAACCCGCACACCAAACGCGCTTTCAATCTGCGGCAGCGACTGTCGAACGATTTGACAGATTTTCGGGTCGACAGCCCCTGCGTCACTCATCACGGCCTCTTCGCTCAAGACGGCGTCATGAAACCCGACATTTATTGATAAACACCGAACATCATGTCTCAGCGATTTGAGTCGCGCAGGTCGGGCCAGTCAATCGCGCTTCAAAATATTAACGTATTGATCACGATAGATCGCCAGAAGACAAATCAGCCTCCCGTTACGCTCATGTGCCGCGCCGGACCGGAGACTCCCCCCCCGCGCCTGCCGATCACGAAATCATGCCCTTTCGGCTTGTGCGACAGTGCGTCGTCAATCGTGGCCGCAATCTGGTCGTCTGAGCCGCCTTCCCGCAGCACCGCACGGAGATCGGCGCCATCTTCCTGCCCGAGGCACGTGTAAAGCCGTCCGGTGCAGGACAGCCGCACGCGATTGCAGCTTTCGCAGAAATTGTGACTGAGCGGCGTGATGAACCCAAGTTTCCGCCCTGTTTCAGCGACCCTGACATAGCGGGCGGGGCCGCCGGTCCGGACGGTCAAAGGCTCCAGGGTCCAGCGTGTCGCCAGGTCGCGCCTGATATCGACGAGCGGCAGATACTGGCCCCGGCGGTCTTCGCCCGTGTCGCCCATCGGCATGGTCTCGATCAGGCACAAATCGGCGCCAATTTCCCCACACCAGCCGATAAGTCGATCGAATTCCCTATCGTTGACGTCAGCCATGGCCACTGTGTTGACTCGCACCGCAATGCCAGAGTCGAGCGCAGCCTGAATCCCGTCCAGCGTCTGGTGAAGCCGACCACGTCTCGTCACAGCCGCAAAACGCTCCGGATCGAGCGTATCGAGACTGACGTTTACGCGCCTTATGCCCGCCTCATACAAAGCTTTTGCATGCTGCCTTAGCTGGCTGCCGTTGGTCGTGAGCGTCAATTCGTCGAGCCCTGGCGCGAAGGAATCTTGCGGGCGCAGCCATCGACCCAGACTCCGAATAAGCGTGTCTATATCGCGCCTTACAAGCGGCTCTCCGCCGGTGAGGCGAATACGGGTCACGCCGCGGCGGATGAACGCCGCGCACAAGCGCTCCATCTCGGCAAAGTCGAGGACGTCGGCGCGTGGAAGAAACTCCATATCCTCCGCCATGCAGTAGACGCACCGCATGTCGCATCGGTCCGTGACCGATACGCGAAGATAGGAGATCGCCCGACCGTGGCTGTCGATTAAACTGGACCGCATTTGTCCTCGATATACGCCCGAACTGGCCACGAGGTGAAGTTACAGTCCTGACAAATTCGCATCCGTCAGGATGCCTGCCATGCAGCGGACGCCGCGCCTCACAGCGGGACGGGCAGAGGATGGGGAACTCAGCGACGAAAAACGTTGAACCGCACCTTCAGACGGAAGTGGGCGCTGGAGCCGGTCTAGCTGGGTGAGGAACAGCCGAGGGCTGAAACCGCCGATTCGGAATCAGACCTCGATGCTGAGCGTCACGATGGACGCGTCGAGCGCCACCTTGCCCATATGTTCGAAATTGACAGTTACGCGCCGCCCTATCGCAGACTGGACCTGCCCCAAACCCCATTCGGGGTGGTCCGGATGCGTCACCCATTGGCCGGGCTCAAGAAATGACCGGAACGCGTCCTCGTTCTGCACGGGCTGCCTCCCGGATCGATAACCGCAATAACCCGGCGCGAAGCCGGGTTATCGGAGTAGTGGCCGGTCAGTGACCGGCATTTTCACCGGAGAAATCCGGCTTTTCCAGCCCGGATTGCTCAAGCTGGCGCGAAATCGCGTCCTTTAATGCCTCAAGCCCTGCGTCGCTCTTGCCTTCGGCGCGCGCGACCAGAACGGCCTGCGTGTTTGAAGCACGCAGGAGCCACCAGCCGTCTTCCGTGTTGACGCGAACGCCGTCGATCTCGGAAACGTCGGCGCCTTCGGTGCGGAGGCGTTCGGCGACTTCCTCGATCACCTTGAACTTGCGCAGATCGTCACAGTCGAAACGGATCTCCGGGGTGGAGATCGTCTTTGGCAAGGACTCCCGCACAGCAGAGAGCGGCGTATCGAGGCGTGCGACGATGCCGAGCACGCGAATGGCCGCATAGATCGCGTCATCGAAACCATACCACTTGTCGGCGAAGAAGATGTGTCCGGACATCTCGCCCGCCAGAGGCGATTTGGTCTCCGCCATCTTGGACTTGATCAGAGAATGGCCGGTCTTCCACATCAACGGCGCGCCGCCAGCCTTGGTGACTTCGTCGAATAGAACCTGACTTGCCTTCACGTCAGCGATGATCGTCGCTGACGGATGGGTCTTCAGCACGTCGCGGGCGAGCAGGACCAGAATCTGGTCGCCCCAGAGAATCTCGCCTTTATCGTCGACAAGTCCAATGCGGTCGGCGTCCCCGTCGAACGCGATGCCGGCGTCCGCCTTCACTTCACGAACCTTGTCTATGAGCTGTTCGAGATTCTTGGCGACGGTCGGATCCGGGTGATGAGCCGGGAAATTACCGTCCACTTCGCCGTTCAGCACGATGTGCTCGCCCGGAAGCTTCTCAAGCAGTTTCTTCAGCACGTCGCCAGCGGCGCTGTTGCCGTTATCCCAGACGACCTTCAGCTTTCGCTCGCCACCGTCCCAGTCCTTCATCAGGCGCGTAATGTATTCGTCGCTGATGTCGACCGTCGTGACCGTGCCTTCTGCATCCGGAACCACGTCGCCCGCGTCAGACAGACGGCCGAGTTCCTTGATCTGGTCGCCAAAGAACGGCTTGCCCGCGAACATCATCTTGAAGCCGTTGTAGTTCGGCGGATTGTGGCTGCCGGTCACCATGATGGCGCCGTCGGCCTTGAATGTAACGGACCCGTAGTAAAGCATTGGCGTCGGTCCACACCCAACGCGCGTAACATCGGCGCCAGAGGCGACGGCCCCTTTGACCAGGGCGGCCTCCAGTTCCGGCGACGACAGACGGCCATCATAGCCGATGACGATCTTCTTCCCGCCGTTGCGGATAACCATGCTGGCGAACGTGCGGCCGATGGCGTACGCGTCTTCCGGCTTCAGCGTCGTGCCGACGATGCCGCGAATATCGTATTCGCGAAGGCTCGTCGCGTCGAACGTGTGGCGAAAAGTCATCAAACAGCTCCAGTGTAGGTCTTCAGGAAGCCGCGCACATCGTCGGCCAGATCAGGACGTTCCAGCGCGAACGCGATCTGAGCTTCAAGGAAGCCGATCTTGTTGCCGCAATCGAACCGCTTGCCTTCGTAACGAAGGCCATGGAAGGGCGTTTTTCCAATGGTTTTCGCCATGGCGTCAGTCAGCTGCACTTCCCCGCCCGCGCCTTTTTCAAGCAGGGCCAGGAACGGCATGATTTCGGGCGTCAAAACGTAACGGCCAATGATGGAGAGATTGGACGGCGCTTCTTCCGGCTTCGGCTTCTCGACAAGGCCGGCGATCTCGACAAGTTTTCCGTCATCGGCGCCCGGCTTGAGGATGCCGTAACGGTTCGTGTGCTCGCGCGGCACTTCCTCGACAGCGACAACGCTGCCGCCCGTCTGGTAATACGTGTCCGCCAGTTGCTTCAGGCATGACACGTCCGACTGCACAATGTCGTCGGGAAGCAGGATCGCGAACGGATCGTCGCCAATGAAGCTCCGCGCGCACCAGATCGCATGGCCGAGGCCCAGGGGTTCCTGCTGACGCACGGCGACCAGCGAGCCGGCTTCGATGCTGCTGGGCTTGAGAGCGTCCAGCGCCTCGACCTTGTTCCGCTCGCGCAGCGTCACTTCCAGCTCGAATGCGACGTCGAAATAGTCGATAAGAGAATCTTTGCCTCGCCCTGTAATGAGACAAAATTCTTCAATTCCCGCCGCACGCGCTTCATCAATTGCGTACTGAATGAGGGGCTTGTCGACGACTGGCAGCATTTCTTTCGGCATCGCCTTGGTCGCCGGAAGGAACCGGGTTCCAAGACCGGCGACTGGCAGCACAGCTTTACGCAATGGCTTCGTCACGAATGAGCACCTTATATCAATGGGCGGACGAGCCGGGCGGCGATGAACATCAGCGCGCCGGCATGCGACGTACTGTAAGGCGGGATCGCAGTCGGTTGCCAGCCTTCAAAAGGATTAAAAAATCAGAAAACATCTCTGTTCTGAGGCCTTAAACGCCACATTCGCGCCTTAATTTCGAAACCGAAGCAAATCACTGGAATAATACGAACGCGCGCGGGCCGCCCTTTGCAGGGCGGCCGCTTCGCAAACAAATTTTAAATTTAAAAGTCCCGACATTCGGGAGTTTGGTGCGGCCGAGAAGACTCGAACTTCCACAGGGTTTCCCCCACAAGCACCTCAAGCTTGCGCGTCTACCATTCCGCCACGGCCGCAGCGTGACTTCCGGCTCCGTTTGTTGGATACCGGGGAGTGGAGGCGCGTATAACCGATGCTCGATCAGCCTGCAATGACCCCCGAACCGATTCTTGTCGAAGACGGCGAAGAATTATCCCCGACACCGGAAGCGGCGGCGGCAAGACCGGTGGAATGGGAAATCTCCTCCGACCCCGTCGCCTATCCTGACGCCATAGCGTCGATGTCTGAAACCGTGGCTGCGATACGCGGGCGCGGCGCGTCGGAACGCATCTGGCTACTTGAGCATCCGTCCCTGTTCACCGCAGGGACCTCCGCACGTGACGCCGACCTTTTTAATCCAAGAGGATTTCCGACCTACCCCGCAGGACGCGGCGGCCAGTGGACCTATCATGGCCCCGGTCAACGCGTGGCGTATCTCATGCTGGATCTTGCTCGACCGCATGGCCCTGTCCCGCCGCGCGACCTGCGTGCCTATGTGCACGCTCTGGAAGGATGGCTGATCGCGACCCTGGGACGATTCGGCGTTAAAGGCGAAACACGGGACGATCGCGTCGGCGTTTGGGTCGTCGATTCGAAAACGGGCCACGAATCCAAGATCGCCGCTTTGGGCGTCCGCGTGACCCGATGGGTGAGCTGGCACGGCGTTTCACTGAACGTGGCGCCCGATCTGTCGGCGTTCGAGGGGATCGTGCCGTGCGGCATCCGCGAACACGGCGTGACCAGCCTCAAGGACCTAGGCGTGGACGTCGATATGGCGACCGTGGACGCTGCGCTGCGTGATGAGTGGGAACGGGCGATGGGCGTCATCTAAAGCGGAGGGCGCGTCGATTGCCGAGCGCCCTGCCCGCGTTGACGCTCAACTTAAAAAATACCTTAAAATCAGTATGTTGCCAGATTATTCTAAAAAATGACGAGAGCCGCGTCCGATGGGCACGGTTTTCCTATGCCCAACGTAACGCTCACGCCCGCAACAAATTATAAATTTTAAAATCAGCGCCTTGTCATGAATATTTCACCCTGACTTCCCGTTCAGCCCAGTCGAGCCACGGGATCAACGCAGCGATATCCGCCGTCTCGATCGTCGCGCCACCCCAGATACGCAACCCCAGCGGAGCGTCGCGGTAACTGGCGATGTCGAGCGCCGCCTGCTCCTTCGTTAGCAACCCGGCGATGTCCTTCGCCGCACGGGCCTGCGTCTCCGCGTCCAGCGCTAGAAACCAAGGCGCTGTAATGCGGAGACAAATCGACGTGCTGGATCGCTGGTCAGGGTTTTCGGCCAGAAAACTTGCCCAGTCCGATTGCACTTCCCACTCAGCGAGAACCGCAAGATTGGCCCGGCTGCGCGCGATCAGGCCCGGCAGGCCGCCGACGCTTTCGGCCCATTTCAGGCTGTCCACCGCGTCTTCGACGCAGAGCATCGACGGGGTGTTGATCGTGTCGCCCTTGAAGATTCCTTCGATCAGCTTGCCCTTGGAGGTCAGGCGGAAAACCTTTGGCAGAGGACGCGGCGCTGGTCCGCCTTCCAGCCGGGCCACCGCACGCGGCGAGAGAGCCAGCATCCCATGCGCAGCCTCCCCGCCCAGCGCCTTCTGCCATGACCATGTCACGACATCGAGCTTCTCCCATGGAAGCTCCATGGCGAACGCCGCAGACGTCGCGTCGCAAATCACCAATCCATCGCGCTCGACCGGAATGGCGTCGCCATTTGGGAAACAGACCCCCGACGTCGTCCCGTTCCATGCCAACACCACGTCACGAGACCAGTCGACGGCGGCGAGATCGGGCAGACGGCCATACTCGGCGGTAAGCACCCGGGCATCCAGCCCGAGTTGGGAGACGATGTCGTTAGCCCACGTCGCCGAAAAGCTCTCGAACGCCAATACGTCCACCGGGCGCGCGCCAAGCAGCGACCAGAGCGCCATCTCCACAGCTCCCGTATCAGAGCCCGGAACGACTCCCAACCGCCAATCGGCAGGCATGCCGAGAATCGCGGCCGAACGGTCGATCACTTCCGCGATCCGCGCCCGTCCTTCCGGCGCGCGATGGGATCGGCCAAGCAGCGCGCCCGACAGGGCGTCGAGCGACCAGCCCGGACGCTTTGCGCACGGCCCAGACGAGAAACGCGGATTCGCTGGTCGCGCTCCCGGCTTGCAGTTGGGAAGCAGCGCAGCGTCGGCGGTCTCGGTCATCATTTTTTCCAGATTATCTGGTGCGAGAGGGGGGACTCGAACCCCCATGCCTTGCGGCGGTCGATTTTGAGCCGACTACGTCTACCGTTCCGTCACTCTCGCAGCGAGGGTTTCTGTATCAGCAACCGGCGCGTCGCGAAAGATGCGACGACGCCTTCTCTGCATCGAGCGGCTGATCAGTCGAGCTCAAGCCCAAGCATCAGGGCGATATTCTGAATGGCGGCCCCGGATGCGCCCTTGCCGAGATTGTCGAGGCGCGCGGTGAGAACCGCCTGACGGTGCTCATCGTTCGCGTGAACACGCAATTCCATGCCGTCTGCACCAGCCAGTGTTTCGCCAACCAGCGCGCCTTCGGGCGCGGCGACTGTGACGTAGTGCGCACCCTCGTAGTAACGAGCGAGAATGTCGCGCAGCCCCTCTCCGGTCGCGCCCGAAGCGAGATCTGAAAGATGCAGGGGAATCGACACGATCATGCCTTGCGGAAAGTGCCCGACCGACGGAGCGAAAAGCGGACGTCGCGCCAAACGCGCGTGACGCTCGATCTCGGGCACATGCTTGTGCGTCAGACCCAGCCCGTAAAGCTCGAACGCCGGGCCGCCGTCTCGCTCATGGGCCTCGATCATCGAGCGACCGCCGCCGCTATAGCCGCTGACCGCGTTGATCGACACCGGATACGCAGCATCGAGCGCCCCGGCTTCGACCAGAGGCCTTAGAAGCGCGATTGCTCCGGTTGGATAACAGCCGGGATTCGAGACGAAGCTCGCCTCCCGAATCCGCCCGGCCTGCAGGCGATCGAGTTCAGGAAAACCGTAGGTCCACCCGTCCGCGACGCGGAAGGCGGTGCTGGCGTCAAGAATCTTCGGCGCCTGTCCGGTCGTCGCCAGTTCTCCGACCATCGCGACGGCCTCCCGTGACGCGGCGTCCGGCAGGCACAACACCACAAGATCGGCTTGCGCCATGGCCTCGGAGCGAGCGGCAGGATCCTTACGGCGAGACGGATCGATGGAGTGCAGGCGAACAGGAAGAGCGCGCAGGCGTTCGCGGATGCCAAGCCCGGTCGTTCCCGCTTCTCCGTCGATAAACACGACAGGCCGCTGTTCCATCTACCCTCTCCCGTAAAAACCTGAGCGTGTATTTATCTGACAGGTGTTCATGAAGCCAGCGCCTTGACTGCGCCAGACTGTTCTCCCGTTCGAATTCGTAACGTCTTGCGTGGCGTCCAACCGCCCGGCACCATAAGATAAGTCGCCATGCGCGCCACTTTCGCGCACGCTCGACCCCGCAACGATACGGAGCGACCTCGCGTGCAGACAGCGACCACGCAAGCAGCCAGAGATAACAAGGCGTCTTCCGGCGCGTCCGAACTGAAAACGCGCCACATTTCCATGATCGCCTTTGGCGGCGTGATCGGCGCTGGGCTGTTCGTCGGCAGCAGCGCCGCCATAGCAGGAGCAGGACCCGGCGTTTTGCTGACCTTCGCCTTCACCGGCGCGCTGGTGGTCACGGTCATGCGGATGCTCGGTGAAATGCTGCTCGCACGGCCGGGGCTGGGCTCATTCGTCGACTACATCCGTGCGGGCTGCGGCGACGCCGCCGGTTTTGTATCTGGCTGGCTTTACTGGGGCTTTTGGGTGGTGACCGTGGGCAGCGAAGCCATCGCGGGGGCGATCCTGCTTCAGGACTGGATCGGCCTGCCCGTCTGGTTGATGGCGACGGCGCTGGTCGCAAGCGTTGCGCTTATCAACCAGACTGCAGTCGGAGTTTTCGGCGAGTTCGAGTTCTGGCTGTCGTTGATCAAGATCGCCTGCATCGTCGTGTTCAGCGTTCTCGGGGCGTCATACCTGTTCGGCCTGCTCGGCGGTCATCCTGCTCCGGTGGCGACCCTCCTTGGTCACGGCGGTTTCTTGCCGCATGGCATGGGGGCGTTGCTGGCAGTGCTGCCGACGGTGCTGTTCTCCATGGTCGGCTCCGAGATCGCGACCGTCGCAGCGGCGGAATCTCATGACGCGCCGCGCAATCTGTCGCGTGTGACGCGGACGATTGGCACGCGGATCACGCTCTTTTACGTCGTCTCGGTGTCGCTAATCCTTTGTATCAAGCCGTGGAGCGACATCCATCCCGGGCAGTCTCCGTTCGTGCTGGCAATGGACGTGATGGGCGTGCCCGGCGCAGCATTCGCGATAAGGCTCGTCGTGTTGAGCGCCGTCCTGTCTTGCCTGAATTCAGCGATGTTCGTCACGGCGCGAACTCTGCGTGGTCTGGCGCTGCGCGGCGAAGCCCCACGTACGCTCGGAAGCCTCTCGTCCGCCGGCGCGCCGCAGGCTGCCGTGCTGGCGTGCAGCGTGTTTGGCCTGCTTGCGGCCTTCTCGTCCATTCTTGCTCCCGGCACGGTCTTCGCATTTCTGCTCGGTGCGACCGGCGCGGTGATGCTGTTCATTTACCTTCTGATCGTCGTCGCGCATCTGCGGATGCGCGAACGCGCCGGGTCACGCTGGGGTTACAGCGCAATCCCGCTGTTTCCTGCGGTCAACTATGCGGCCATCGTCGCCATTGCGTCAGTCACGATAACGATGCTGGCCGACCCTGCGCAGCGCCCTACTGTGCTGGCAAGTCTGGGTTCCGCGCTGGCGGCGTTTCTTGCCTATCATTTCTACTTCGCGGCGCAGAGAGGAAGACGTTAAGAATCGTCACATCGGGACCGCTGCGCATGTCGGTCTTCTCATGCGCCATGCCCGGCGGCTATTGCATGAAACATCATCATCTCGCGCAGGATCGTTTGCCGATGACCAACTCCCCCTTGACGCGGCCACCCGTGCGTCCGTCCTCCGACGCCTCGGCGCAGCTTGAACGTCTGATCGACGTCATGGCGCGCCTGCGCGATCCGGACAATGGCTGCCCCTGGGATGTCGCGCAGACGCCTGCGACCATCGCACCCTACGCCATCGAAGAAGCGTATGAGATCGCCGACGCTATAGACCGAGGCGCCTGGGACGAGACCGCTGACGAGTTGGGCGACCTGTTGCTGCAGGTCGTGTTTCAGGCGCGCATGGCCGAAGAAAGCGGGCGATTCGACTTCTCCACAGTAGCCCGCGCTATCGCCGACAAGATGATCCGCCGCCACCCACATGTTTTCACGGACGAAACGACGGCGGCGCGCGACGACGCCGCGCTGATGGCGCAATGGGAGACCCGCAAGGAGCAGGAACGCATCGCGCGCGCCGAGACCGGCGCTCTCGCTGGCGTTCCCAGTGCGCTTCCGGCGCTACTGCGGGCGCGCAAACTCGCCGCACGTGCGGCCCGCGTTGGGTTCGACTGGCCCGACGTTAAGGGCGTGTTCGCTAAGGTGCAGGAAGAAGTGAACGAGGTCGGCGTCGAACTTGCGAACGGCGACCGGGACGCGCTTGAGGATGAGATCGGCGATCTGCTGTTCGCCACAGCCAGCCTCGCCCGACGGCTGGAGCTTGACCCGGAAGCGTGCCTGCGCCGCGCGAACGACAAGTTCTCCCACCGGTTTCAGGCGCTTGAGGCCATTCTCGCAGAACGGGGCCTTACACCATCAGGCAGGTCGGTCGATGAACTCGACGCCGTATGGAACGAGGTCAAGGAGCGCGAGCGCGCCGGGAAGGCGCGCTCAGCCTGAGCGCCAGGGCGCCTTATGCGCCGAAGATTTCCTTCAGCTTCTCAGCCATGACCTGCGCGTCAGGCTTTTTGCCCATCCACTGCTCGACGCCTATCACGCCCTGATTCACCAGCATGCCCAGACCATCCAATGTGGTGCAGCCCTTCTTGGCCGCCGTCCGTAAAAGGCGTGTTTTTGGCGGATTGAAAATGACGTCGGCGACGATCTCCACTCCGCCGAGAGTCTCAACGTTCACGTCCGGCATCGCCTCAGCGTCGCCAAGACCGACCGGAGTGGCGTTGATGAGGATCTCAATGCCCTCTGGGACATCGATGTCCCCGTCCCAAGGTAGGGCGCTCGCTGAGGATTTCGTGTTTTCAGCAAGAAGCTTTGCGATCTCCTCAGCCTTTGAGACATCGCGGCTTGCGATCGCGACAGACGCGGCTCCGGCTAGCCCCAGTTCCACGGCGATCGCACGCGCTGCGCCGCCCGCTCCAAGCAACAGCACTCGCTTGCCCGCAGGATCGGTCACGCTCTTGAGCGATTCCAGAAAGCCCTTTCCGTCCGTGTTGTCGCCGGTCAGCTTGCCGTCACTGATTGAAACGCAGTTGACTGCGCCTATCAGCTTCGCGGCGTCGGTCACGCCGTCAAGGTGCTGGATGACCGACACCTTGTGCGGCATGGAGCAATTGAAACCCACCCATTCCATAGCCTTAGCGCCTGCGACCGCGCTGGCGAGATTTTCCGGCTTCACGTCGCAATTGACGTAGCGCGCGTTCGTGCCGTCGCTTTCCCACGCGGCTTCAATCATCGCGCCCGTCGGGTTGTCCTTGCAGGGGGTCGAGAACGATCCGGTGAGAATGGCGCGGAAGTTCTGGTCCGACATGCTGAGATCTCCTTTGTCGAGACGTTGTGCCAGTGCGCACAGTCATGAAAATGACTCTGGGCGGCAAAGGTTCTGCCACGGAATGACAGCGGACCGTCCGGACGGTCCGCCTGACCTGATCATGTCACCGCCGTGCGTGATCGCTCTTTCGAGCAAGTCATCAGAACGTCGCGTTGATCATCCCACCGTCGAGCAGAACGTTTTGTCCGACCATAAAGCCGACATGCTCGCTGCACAGGAAAGCGCCGACAGCGCCGAAGTCCTGTGCACGACCGAGATGCCCTGTCGGGATGCTTGCCGCAAGATCGGCGCGGGCTTGTTCGTAAGAAACGCCACGATTGCGCGCATCGCTCTCGATACGCCCCGACAGCCTGTCCGTCTCGTGCATGCCGGGAAGAAGATTGTTGATGACAACGCCATGTTTTGCAACCTGCCGCGCTGTTCCCGCGACATAGCCCGTCAGCCCGCAGCGCGCGCCCGTCGAAAGTCCCAGATTGCCGATCGGCGCTTTCACTGAGGATGACGTGATGTTGACCACCCTGCCCCATCCGCGTTCGATCATCCCCGGCAACACGGCCTTGATCAGCATGATCGGCGTCAGCATGTTGGCGCCGACGGCGCTCAGCCAGTCTTCTTCCGACCAGTCGCTCCACATTCCCGGCGGCGGTCCACCCGCGTTGTTGATCAGGATATCAGCGGCGGGCTCGGTCTCCAGCAGCTGCGCCCGCCCCTGTTCAGTCGTCACGTCAGCAGCAACGGTCTTGATGGAAACGGCGTAGCGTTCAGACAAATCGGCCGCCGTCGCCTCCAGAGCCTCTGCCCCTCGGGCGTTCAACGTCAGATGCACGCCAGCCGCCGCCAGTTTCTCGGCGACGCCACGCCCAAGTCCTTTGGACGCGGCGCATACGATCGCCTTACGTCCTGCAATGCCGAGATCCATCGTTCACTCTCCCTGAAACGCTGGCGCAGCTTAGTCGCGCGCGCCGCGTAACCGCAATTCGGCGCGTAACGCGTCCGCCACGGCGCGAACCGGGGTCCGCCATGCCCTCTCCGGAAGGGCCGGCTCTACCTGCTGGAACATGCGCAGAGACGGGTACCAGAGATTACGTTGTTCTCCACTCTCGTCTTTCGCCCACGAGCCCGCGGCCCACCGCCAGTCGCCACCATATCGATTCAGCAACCAGACCGGCTTGCCCATCGCGCCTGCAAGATGCGCAATAGCGGTGTCCACCGTGATAACGAGGTCGAGTTCTCCGACGATGGCCGCCGTCTGCGCCATATCTCCCTCGGGCAACGGAACAACGTTTGGCGGGCAGGCTCCCGGCTGGAGAGAGCGCCATTCGACGTTTCCGATCGCCAGCAGATCGGCAAGCTCTTCCCATCCAATTGAGCGGCGCCTGTCGAAACGGTAAGAGGAATTTCCTGCGCTGCAAACGCCTATTTTCATGACAGAACAATTCCGTCCATCTTTCCACCCCGTACCCAGATAAGGCAGAAAAGGCGGCGGCCGTCCTGCATCGAGCAGAAACGGCAGGCTTAGAACGGACGCATGGGCGCTTGAGGCCTCGCCATCGTGCGCGTCGGCCGAAATCGTCAGCCTTCCAGACTCCCTGCTGCGCGCCCAGTTCGGCGCCGAGACGCCACGTTCAAGCAAGGCGATCATCGTCGGCGGCGCTTGAAGATGAACGGGCGCGCGCTCAAGCGTCGCTGGCACAAAACGCAGGAACTGGATGAAATCGCCCAGCCCCTGCTCCGCGGTGAGCAAAACGCGACCCGCCTGCGGTCTACCGTCCCAACGAGACAATTCCGTCCCCGGCAAAGGCGGCATGAACGCCAGCCGCGCTTCGAAATTCCGCCAACCGTCCCTAAATCGACCTTCGGCCAAATCGAGCGTTCCAAGATTGAACCACGCACGAGCGGCGTCCCGGCCGTCAGGCCGCGCTGTGATAACCGAAGCGAACAGGCCGCGCGCAGCGTCCCGGTCTCCGAGTTCACCAAGCAACGTGCCTCTGTTCAGGGCGATCAGCGGATCGTCCGGCCGTAACGCGGAGGCTCGCAGGAAGGCCGCGTCGGCGCCCGACAGGTCTCCGCACGCCATCCTTACCAACCCGAGATTCGTTTGTGTTTCGGCTGAATTCGGAGAGGCGATGGCGGACGCCTCCAGCGCTTCGGCCGCCTCCCCCATGCGGCCAACGTCGAACAACGCAGCGCCATGGTTGGCCAACGCTGCGGGATCGTCGGGAAGTCTCTCCCGCACTTCGGCGAACGTCTGCTCCGCTTCCTCCGCCCGTCCGAGCCGCCGCAGCAGTTCCGCCTTATGCTGGCGGGTCACGACGTCGCCCGCGACAGCGAGTGTCACGGCGTCCTCATACGCCATGAGCGCCGCGTCGCCCTTCCCCCACCGTTCAAGCAACCGTCCATAGACCAGCCTGAAACCGGCCTCGGCGGGCCGCATCCGTATCACGTCGCGCAACGTCTCCATGGCTTCGTCCATCCGCCCAAGCGCCTCCAGCGCCTGCGCGAGGGCGAGACGCGGGGAGGCCTCGTCCGGGGCGGCGAGAGTCGCCACATGCAGGGCGGCGCGAGCCGGCTCAGCGTGGCCAAGGGCCAGCAGCGAAAGCCCCAGCGTGACATGCAGGGCCGCACTGGCCCGGTCCGTCGTCGAGGAAAACCTGACAGCCTTTCCCGCGTAGGCGACCGCCGCGTCGTAACGCCCCACCTGATGTGCTGTTCTGGCAAGCGCATGCAGAACATCGGCGTTCTCCGGCTCCCGCGCCAGAACAGCGCGCAGATCGTCGAAGGCTCCTGCCGCGTCGCCAACCTCCAGACGTCCGAGCGCCACAGTGATTTCCGCGGGAATGTCACCTGTCACGCTGTTTTCCTTCACCATGCGGGCGCATCGCGGACCATAAATTCCTCAGACCACTGCAGGGGGGTAAAATATACCCTTTGCAGCCTCTTCCGAAGACCTGCTCCGCGGAATTACGCACCGGCAGGGAGACTCTGAGAGGCGGCCCTATCAGATGGCGAACGGTCTCTCGGTTTATCCGCGCAGGAATTTGAAGCGTGCTTCTGCTTCCCGTCCCCGCACCGCTACACGGAAAGAATCCTACGGCGTGTTGTCAGTTAAGGAGGACGTCCCCCCCCCCCTCAAAGCCGGGAAAACAGACATCATAAAGCGCTAGAAAGTACCGCCCTCATGGTCTTCTCCGCTATTGGGAGAAGCCTGAACCTTCATGATGCGGCGAGATTCAAAAAAGCAACGACAGATCATTTCGCTGTCGAACACGGTCGGTCAAGGACATGGCCGGCCGTGGTGGCGCAGGTCTCAGGTTATCCGGAAACTTTGCAAAATCTTTGTGAACTGCGGCTCTATCTCGGAGAAATGATCCTGACTTGCGGTCGCTGTGGAGATGACGACAGTTTTTTCGCCTGCATAGGCGTAGGTGATCGACTGTGTGACGGGAACGCCGCCCGACGTCCACGCGATGGTCAGTTCCACTGTAAGCCGCGCACTCGTCGCGCGGCGCAGGGAGACCTCTCGAAAATCAGCGAGCGCCGTCTCCATCTGGTCGATCTGGCGATCGACGAACTCGTGCAGCCGCTCGATGCGATCCTCAGGCAGGCTGTCCGACAGCGTCTCTCTCGTGATCACGAGATTTGGCGTCAGGCCGGAAGGTGACGGGGCGCTGGCGGAGACAATGAGCATCGACGCGTCGCGCCATCCCTCGGGGCAGGTGATGGTCATCCCCTGAAGAGACATAGGTCGTTCTCCGTTCGACATCAGCGTTGCGCTCCCGGCGGCGGCCATTTGCCCGCCTTGTCCAGAGCGAGAATTTGATCTGGGTCTGGCGGTGGAAGCGGGAAACCCCTTGCCCTCAGTTTTTCGATGACCCGAAGTCGGGCTTGATCTTCATTGGATCCGCGCAAAACTAAACTAGTCAAAGCATATCCGCCTGCCACAACACCAAATTTATCATGAGCCCAGATATCAGCGCCATGATCGATGAGGATTTCCACGACAGGCCATTGATCTGTTTCTGCTGCGTTTATCATCGGCGTTGATCGATCTTCTGGCGCACGCTCATTAAGGCCGATGCCTTGAGCTGCCAGCTTTCGCACTTCGTCCGTTTCCGAGTTCATCACAGCGCCGATCATCGGGATGTGAGGATAGTTGGGATCGACCTCTCCGACCTTGCGATCATCGTGATGCTGGCTCACGGCATGTTCCTTTTTCTTGCACGCGGCGCAGCACAGGCAGACCGCGAGAATGACGGGCAGGACGCGCATCACAGGCATCCGTTTCTGGCGAGAGACCGCCGAATCTGGCGCTGGCGTTGGCTGAGAGCTTCGTTGACGTTGTCCATGAAGTGAAGCAGAACGTCGCCCACCCCGGCGCCGATGATGGACGCCCGCAGCCATCCGGCGGCGTTGACCTTCCAGCGCGGATCTGTGGCCGCACTGAAAAGACTGGGTGGGTCGAGCGCCCAGGTTCTGGTCGCCGCCGCCTCAGGGATCGGCAATGTCGACTGAACGCCATGCAGGATCTCCCCCTTGACGTAAATTTCGTCAATGTCGGCGTTCACAGGATGCGCTACGGTTTTGGCGTTCAGACCTGCCGGATTTAACGTCGTGGCTGGCAAACCCGTCGCTCTCGCAGCTGCCGACGCAAGGCCGCCGCCGAGGGAGTGGCCGGTGAAATGAGCGCCAGCACCGGCCGGTGAAAGTCTTACACGCTGGGCTATCTTTTGCGCCTGATCATAGTAGAAAGTGTCGTGACCTAGGCCCTGCGCAAAGTTGGTTTTCCAGTCCTCACCACTGCTGGTGCCCTTGAAGGCGACGATCGGCGCATTGGTCTTGTTATTGATAAACACCGCAGCCCTGAAGTCGGTCGGCTTGTTGGTCTTAGGGTTTGTGGGATGCTCGAGCATTTCCGGCGACAAACGTAACTTCCTCAAATCTTCGTCTGTCGCATTGCGATACCCGTCTGGCGGCGTCCGGCTTTCGGGAGGATCGTAGGCGGCGCTTGCGGCCTGCGCGTCGATGCGGAACCGTTCGAACGTCGCGGCTTCCCCGCGCAGAGCGGAGCATACTGGCGATTGCCGCGGTCCCCCAATTAGGACGTTGGGCGATCCGATGCGGATCGCCGCGCCGCAGCCCATCAGATCGGCGACGCGGGCGGCCGGTTGCCCGTTGATGAACACGGTCGCAGCCCCGGTAGCCACCGGGATTGGCGCGCCGGCGTGTAGCGCGCATTCGCCTGTGGCGAGGCCCACCATCGCCGCGGGCAGACCGTTGACGAAGGTGTTCCTCGAGCCGGTCGTGATGACGCCGGTGACTGGTCCTGCAAACCTGCTGCCAATCGCAGCGCCCAACCCGGTGGTCGCCAGAGCCGCACCAACGGCCAGCGCGCCCAGCCCGCCTGTCGCAATGACGCCCAGCCCTATCGCGGCGCCAATCGCAAGCCCGGCGGCGAGACCTTCGAGCGTCGCCGCATGGCCGAAAGAATCCGTGACCCGGGCGGCGGGTTGCGTGCTCATAGAAAACGTCCGCTCCTTCGCCACCTGTAACTGACACGACGACAGGCCCTGCGACAGCCACAGCGCCTGCGGCGGTCATAAGGCCCTGCAATGAGCAGATTTTAACGTCGCGCGGCGATCCAGGCAACGTGAGGTTCCGCAGTCGCGGCTCCCACTCAGCCGCAATGGCTATATCCATATCCTCCTTAACTGACGACACGCCGTAATCTGAAACCAGCCTTTTCGCCGCCCACGCACCACCGTATTGGTTGCCTTGCCGCCTGCATGCGCTTGCGCCGCGCGCGAGAACTGATGGCTACCGATGGAGATGACCGGTCATGACTGCTTACGAAACGCTCGAGCGCCTGTTCGCCCGTCTTTCCGCGTTGGGGGACGCGCAGGGCGTGCTGTCATGGGATCGCGACGTGATGATGCCGGATGGAGCCGCCGAACGTCGGGGCGCAACCATGGCCACTCTGGAAGGTCTGCGACACGAGCTTCTGACCGCGCCTGAAACGCAGGAACTGCTGGAACGCGCCGATCCTGGCGACGATCCATGGCGAGCGGCCAATCTCGCAGAAATGCGGCGCCTGCACACCCGCGCGGTCGCCGTTCCTGGCGATCTTGTCGAGGCATTGTCCAAGGCCAGTTCCCGTTGTGAAATGATCTGGCGGGGAGCGCGCGCCAACAGCGACTTCGCCGCCTTGCTCCCGGACCTTCAGGTCGTACTGGACCTGACGCGCGAAGGCGCCGTGGCGACTGGCGAGGCGCTATCCCTCTCCCCCTACGACGCGCTGCTGGACGCCTTCGATCCCGGAATGCGCCGCGACGTCATTGCGCCGATTTTCGACAAACTTGGGCGGGAACTGCCTTCGCTGCTGCAAGCTGTGCTGGACAGGCAATCCGCCCGATCGAACGCCGAGGCGGGCCCGGGTCGCGCGCCGTTTCCTGTCGCAGCGCAGGAAGCGTTCGGGCGAACCATGATGGAGGCGGTAGGCTTCGACATGACTCGCGGAAGACTGGATGTCAGCACCCACCCCTTCTGTGGCGGCGCCACCGACGACGTCCGCATCACGACGCGTTATGACGAAGCGAATTTTCTGCCAGCCTTTCTGGGCGTCGTGCACGAAACCGGGCACGCTCTTTACGAACAGGGACTGCCCAGGGCATGGACCGGGCAGCCGGTTGGAACGGCGCGCGGCATGACGATGCACGAAAGCCAGTCGTTATTTCTGGAGATGCAGATCGCGAGATCACCCGCCTTCGCATCGTTCGCGGCGCCAGCGATGGAGCGTGCTTTCGGTGGCGAGGGATGGAGTTCGGACGCGCTCTATCGCCGCATGACGAACGTCGAGCCCGGCTTCATCCGCGTCGATGCGGACGAAGTGACGTATCCTGCGCACATCATCGCGCGCTACGAACTCGAAAGCGCGATGGTCGACGGGACGCTCGCCCTTCGTGATCTGCCTGAGGCGTTCAACGCCCGAATCAAGGCGCTCCTTGGCCTCACTGTTCCTGATGATCGCCGCGGATGCCTGCAGGACATTCACTGGCCGCTCGGACTATGGGGATATTTCCCCTGTTACGCTCTCGGCGCGCTGACGGCAGCGCAACTGAAGGAAGCGGCGACGGCGGCCCTGCCCGACCTTGACAGTTCAATTCGTCGGGGAGAGTTCGGCGATGTTGTCGGCTGGCTGCGCAAGGCGGTGCATGAAAGGGCGAGCAGCGCCTCCACGATGGAGATTATCGCGGACGCCACAGGCCGCCCGCTTGGCGCCGGGGCTTACCTGCGTCACATCCGTGAGCGATATCTGGCGGACTAACAGAAATTCAGAAACGCGGGCCGGGACCGGGTCCCTGACAGAACAGACGTCCCAGTTCCGCATGCGCGAACGCTTGTATGCGGCGCTCGACTCCCAATCGATACCCATGCAGCGCCAGCGCCAGCACGCCGAACACCGCAAGCGTCGTAAACAGCGCCGCCCGGCTTTCCGCCTGCTCCCGCGCCAGCCCCCGACGCAGGGTGACGGCCACGCATAGCCCGATGAAACCGCCGAGTGTCACCTCCGGGACCGTATGCACGCCCAGAGCGATTCGGGAGGTTGCGAACGCGATAGCCAGCAGCACCACGCCGCATGCGAACACGACGTCGCTGCCGCAGAAGAGTGCAAGAAGGCCGCCATAGACCATCGTGCCAGCCATAGAGTGACCGCTAGGGCTGTAGATAACGCGATGTTGGGGAACGCCGCAGCGTTCAAACCACAGCTTCAACAGCAGAATCAGCAGCGAACCGGCGGCCATCGCGACGCCCCACGCGCGGGCGTCGCGCGGACGCCCCAGCGCCAGCAAAACGAAAAAAACTGCGATTTCCAACGGGATCAGAAGCCCCTGATCCGCGAAATCCGTGAACGCACCAATCATTCGATAACGATCACTCCGCGGCGAGCAACGCCCCTACCGGAACTGCTGTCGCCGCCCGGTTGAGCATCTGGACGCGCACAATGGCCGCAATCGCCACCGCGATCAGCACATAGAAATCCGGCAGGCCTATGGTCGGACCGGAGATGCACGCGGCCGTCAGACGACCGGCGAGCGCCGCCATGACGCCCTCCACCACCATGGTTTCAGGCGACCCCGGCGCAGCGCGCAAGGCCCATGCGGCGGATTTCATAAGTCTCCAGTCAAAAACCGCAAGACAGATGACGCCGACGGCGCCCACAGTCGCCAACAGACCGGGGATGAGGCTGGACGAACGATTGCTGCCCCATCCGACCCCCAGCCCGTAGGTCTCGGCGAAGGCCGTAAGAGAGTCGGCGTCGGCCTGCGAACGTTCCTGATACGACACGCTGTTCTTTTTTTCCGCCGTGCTCGACGCGATCATCTGCGCGCTTTCCACGGTGTGGGGAGAGAACGTCGCCAGGGCCAGACCGCCGACGCCCAGAAGCACGGCGCAGATCATAGCCAGTTGCCCGATCCGTCCAAGCAGGCGCGCGGCGCCTGTCGCCACGACCATGATCGGCATCAGCAGCGCCCCGACCGCGACAGCGGCGAACCCGGTCGTCGAGGTCGTCAGGCACATGCCCAAAGCGGAGGCCGCGATGAGCAGGCGGGAGAAGCGAACCTTGTAGCCTTTCAACGTCACCCAGACCGTCGAGAACAGAATGCCCGCGAGATATGACGCACAGGCTGACGGTTCGCTGAAGGTCGCGTTGATACGCGGCACTGGCCCCGCCATCTGGTTATCCAGCACAGCCCATCCGGTGTTCGAGTAGAAGAACGTCTTGGGGAACGGCAAGCCGCCCACTCGGCTGCCGAACTGCCAGACGCACAGGACCACCACCAGCCACCCTGCGGCGAGATACGCATAATACAGGCGGCTGAGTTTGACCTGCCATCGGGTCAGGTACTGCGCGGCGAGAACCATCAGCAACACGTTCAGCAGCAGGTATGTGTCCTGCGAGATATTGCCGAAAGTCGGCGTCAGCAGGACCTGACCGCCAACCAGATCCTGCTTCTGTGGCCAAACGTGAACCTGATTCCGAAACAGTCGCGGCATGACGATGGAGCCGACCAGCGCCCACGCTGTGGCCAGCATCATGGGGCCGCATAACCGTGACGCCGAGTCCTGTCCCGGGTACCGGGCGCCGAGAAGCTTTTGCAGCACGACATAGGAGATAAACGCGAGGCCGGGGACAAGTGACGGCTGCAGACAGACGCTGCCGAGCGTGAGAGCGGAAGCCGCCGGAAAAATTCCGGCGACCAGAAGCAGGCCGAGCATCCGGTCCGGTCTCGCCCATAGCAGGAAGCATAGCGGAAACAGGATGGCGCCCATCAAAGGCACGGTCATCGAAATCGGCCTCCACCTGGCGTTAACCCCGCAACGCGCAACGAAATCATGGTCTGCGCCATAGAGACATGGTTTAGCCGAGGGGGCTGGCGACTAAAAATAAATCCGGCAAGCGATTATTCGGCCTCAATCGTCATACTCGTCAACGGATCCGACATGCGCGGCGTCGGCAGGCCCTGATCCAGAAGCCCTTCCACCAGTTCGGTCACGTGCTGACGAAATGCCTCCTCCGAAAACCGCAGGGCGTTGCGGCGACAGTTTTCCGACGTGATCGACGCGCCAATGGCCTCAAACCGCTGGACCGCTGCGACGATCGCGTCGGCATCCTGCGTGTCGAACAGGACGCCGGTACATCCTTTCGGATCCCCTTCCGGACGCACGATATCCAACGCTCCGCCGCGCCCGAAGGCGATAAGCGGCGTCCCGCAGGCTTGCGCCTCCACCAGCGCGATGCCGAAATCTTCCTCGGCGGCGAATACGAACGCCTTGGCGCCCTGCATCAGGGCCAGCAACTCGTCGTGCGGCACTTTGCCTTTCACCGTAATATTCGGCGAGGCAGCGGCCAGTTCGACGATCTTGTCATGATCAGGACCACCGCCCACGACCATAAGCCTGTGTTGTGGCATCTTGCGGAACGCTTCCACGACGAGATCAACGCGCTTGTAAGGAACCTGTCGCGCAGCGACGATGTAGGACGAACGTTTGGTTTCCGCGACCTGAAAGCGTTCGATTTCCACCGGAGGGTGGATAACCAGCGCGTCACGCCGATACACCTTGCGAATGCGCCGCGCGATATAGGAAGAATTGGCTACAAACACATCAACGCCTGAAGCGGCGCGGACGTCCCATGTCCGGATTCGGTGCAGCATCCAGCGCACGAACATCCCCTTCAGGCCGCGTTCAAGCCCGCTCTGACGAAGATAGGCCGCCTGCATGTCCCATGCGTAACGCATCGGCGAGTGCACGTAGCAGATATGGAACTGGTCGGGCCCGGTGATGATGCCCTTCGCCACAGCGTGGTGGCTGGACACGATCAGGTCGAATTTGGCCAGGTCGAACTGCTCAACCGCGATGGGCATCAACCCCAGGTAATTTCGGAAATACTTGCGCGCGAAGGGCAGTTTCTGGACAAATGTGGTGGTGACCTTGCGACCGCCCAAGAAGCCGCGCTCTTCTGGAGGAAGAAAGTCGACCACCGCGAATATTTCGGCCTGCGGGAAGATTTTAAGCAGCTCGGCGACGACCCGCTCCGAACCGGCGTAGTGCTCAAGCCATTCGTGGATGATGGCTACTTTCACTTGCGAGATCGGTGTCGTCATATCGCTTCCTCACTGGCGTCGGCAGTCTGGCCGTCCTGTTTCCGGTCGTGTTTGGCTCCGCGCCGGAACCACGGCTTGTCAGATGTTGCTTTTAAATCGCGTAGGGCCTGTTAAATCTTCGTCAATTAGGTTCCGACAATGATCGGACGGATTCTTTGCGGTGAGCTGACGACAATGAGCCAGCCTTCTTCCAGCGATACCATAGCCCCTCGCCCTGCGGTCTCAGGCGAAGCCGCCAAAGCCGACGAACGGACTTCTACGGCACGCGGCGTGGTGCTTGGCGTCGTACTGGGTCTACTCGCGTGGATTCCTATTATCGGCGGCCTGATCGCCGCCTTAAGGTAGTTTCCAGCGAAGAGCCGCAATGAGTTCCGACGTCGATCCTGACGCCATACCCTCCGGATCTGTTCCGTCCTAGAAGTGCCTTTCGTAAATCTTGATGACGTCGCCAGGTTTCACGTAATCTTGGGGCTTCAGTTTACCGACGACTGTATGATCGCCCTCCTGCCGCAGGACATAGGCGCGACTTTCAAGCGAACGGTAGGTAAACCCTCCAGCCGAAGCTACGGCAGTCAACATCGTCATGCCTGGCTGGTAAGGATACTGTCCGGGACGGGTGACTTCGCCTAGAACGGACACCATGCGGTACGCGGTAATTTCGACCGACACTTTCGGGTCACGCAGCATCCGCGATTTTTCCAGCGCCTCCGCGACCTCGCTCGCGAACTGCCGGGTCGTAAAGCCAGCGGCCTGCAATCCATCGGTTAGCGGAAACGCCACCTTACCGTTGCTGTCGACCCTGAAATCAGAAGTCAGCTGGTCCTGCCCATATGTGATGACGCGAATTTCGTCATCGACACCGAGCTTGTATTGGCCCGGATCGTACGGCGGCGCTGGTTTCAGGTCGTATCCACCCGCACAGCCAGCAGCCGATAACGCCACACTTCCTAGCAAAGCCGCCGCACGAACCGACCGACCGAAGCTATATCCCGACGAAAGCATCATCCGACTTCCCTGCTGAAAACGAAAATTGGCTTAAAGAGCGAAATGCACGCTGAGCTGGGCCATGTGCACCGGGAACATCGCGCTCTGATAAACACTTTGACTCAGGTAACTGTAATTGGCCGTCACCGAGAGATGACGGTTCAGAAAAATCTGCCCGCTGAGGCCGAAGCCGTAAGTATTCTGGTCGCTCGCCACTTGATAGACAGGCGTCCCCTTCAACGCTGCAGGCGTCGCAGGATAAGACGCCTTGCTGACCTGCGCGTTGAACGTCAGCAGCACGTTGCGTTGCAGCGCATGCGTCACGACAAGCGTGGCCGCAGTATTCGTGAAGCCGACGACGCCTTCGAATGCGCTGTCCTCAATGCCGTGCCGCACGCTGAGCACGGCGCTGGTAAGACGGGTCGGCGACCAACTAAGCTGGGCCTCAGCCACAGGCGATGTGATCTTCCCATAAAGCGTCGAGGCATAGCGACGCATCTGGTAGCCAAGAAGCGCGCGAAACTTGATCGGCCCCTTCCAACCCGCATCGTAGCCACCCAGAATGGAAAAACCGTTCGAATTTCGACTGGGATATCCGGACGCTGGCGTATCGTAACGAATTTCTGTCCCCTGCGCGACCACAAGAAGATGCGTCTCCGCCATCAGCTCATACCGGCTGGTGACGCCTTCGTTGATGACGACGCGGTTGCGATATGTCTGGTTTGTGTAGGCGCCCGCATTATTCACCATTGCCGGGCGCCCGAACGCATAGCGCTGCGCTTCTACGAAAGGTTGGAAACTGGCTCTTCCATGCGTGTGCACCAGATAGCTGATGCGCCCGTCTTCGACAGTATACGGCACCGGGCTGCTCAAGATCAGAGCGCCCGCTTCCGACGGCATCTGCACCAGCGAAAGATGGGTGTAGGAGAAACCCAGCTCGTCTCGACCAAAATAATGCGTGCCGCCGACATTCGCGGTCCAGGTCGTTCGGTTCTGGACCGACCGGGAAGGGTAGCGCGTATCCGACACGCTTATGTCCCCGTGCGCCTGATCGTTGTGCGGAAAGCGCGAAACGACCGACAGATGACCCTGCGTGTTGATCACCGCGCTCGAATGCGCGGCAGGGAGCATATCGACGTTGCTGTCATAACCGCCGCCCTCGGAACCATCCAGATTCACGATGACGGGGCCAGACTGGAAACCCTGCGGCTGGTAAGCGCCCGCTGCCCTGACCTGTGTGGGTTCCGTGCTCAACTCTCCCGCGCCACTGCCCAGAGCGGGGAAATAGTTTTGGATCACCTGCGCATTGGCGGCGAAAGGAAGCATGAAGAGCGCAATCCCACATGCTGCGGCCAGGGTCGGCGCGCCAACCTTTTGGTGCATGCCCGACTCTTCAGTGTGTTTGAAATACAGCACGAATCTCCGACCCACCAAAGAAGCCCAGTTCTTAACGCGCCATTTCCGGCAATACAAACGCGTCTCAGGCGCCAAATCACTTTAACGACGATTTTACGATGAGTGCGGACCGGGATCGTTAATTCTTCGTTATACTGCACAACTTGCCGCTCGGCGCGCATGATTTTGCTGCCAAACAGACGTTGTTGTCGTAATAAGGAGGCATGCAAAACGCATGCAGCGCGACGACGCGGTCGGGTTCAGGCAACCGACGGTCACGCCAGTGGCGCCGGAATCTGCGCGCTATTTCATGGGCGGTCACTCGCTCTCAATTTCGCAATGGAGTCTGTGCCCCATGAGCGCGTCCATTTCCGGCGCCCAGACCAAACGTCATCCCGAAGCAGCGGGATCGGCGTCCGAAGTCCTCAGCACGGCGACGGATTTCTCTCCCGATGAAACGGACGAATCAGTTTTCGCCATGAGCGGTTTTCGTTTCAAAGTCGAACGAAGCGCGAAAGTGATTCTGGATCTTTTCGGAGCAGCATTACTTCTTCTTGCCGCCTCCCCCGTGCTGCTGGCGCTTTGGGTTCTTGTGCGTCTGGACGGCGGTCCGGGAACTTACGGCCACATGCGCGTCGGTCTAAATGGCAAAAAATTTCCGTGCCTGAAATTCAGAAGTATGGTGGTTAACTCTGCTCAGGCGCTTGACGATATTCTTGCAAGCGACCCGGTTGCCGCGGCGGAATGGGCCGCGACGCGCAAGTTGAAGAACGATCCCAGGATCACCCCCGTAGGACGTTTCTTGCGCAAAACGAGTCTCGACGAATTGCCGCAACTGCTGAACGTGCTCCGCCTTGAGATGAGTCTGGTCGGCCCTCGGCCCGTCGTTGAATCAGAGCTGGATTATTACGGGCGTAACGCGCGATATTATCTGGCGGTTCGGCCTGGCGTGACAGGCTTGTGGCAAGTGAGCGGACGTAGCGACACCAGTTATGGCGAGCGCGTCAGGCTCGACACCGACTACGTGCGAGGATGGACACTTGGGCGGGACGTCATGATTCTTTTGAAGACCCTTCCCGCGGTTCTATTCCAGAAAGGAGCGCATTGATCCGCGCTCCGTTGCCGCAGGCCCCCGTGCAGTTGATCGCCAAAGCGCCATGATCCTGCACGCCTCTGCATCCGTCCGATTATATTTTTTCATGG
This sequence comes from Acetobacter nitrogenifigens DSM 23921 = NBRC 105050, assembly GCF_000429165.1. GTDB lineage: Bacteria > Pseudomonadota > Alphaproteobacteria > Acetobacterales > Acetobacteraceae > Acetobacter > Acetobacter nitrogenifigens. Next base: position 104,810 of record NZ_AUBI01000001.1, read on the forward strand.
AAGAGTCCTGAATGAACGCCTTGCAGATACCCTCGTTCAACGGGCCTCCCCCTTCTGACACACAAGACACGTCGCACGTCTCCCCTCTGAAGATTTTCAGCGTGATACGTCGGCACTGGCTCGCAGTTTCAGTGACGACGGTGCTGATTGGCGGCCCGGCCTGTGTGGGCATTGGCCTTCTGAGCCCCTATTACGACGCTTCGTCTTCTCTCATGATCGGGACGAAACAGGCGCCGTTCCGTGATCTTCAGGCTACGCAGTCTCCAGTTGACGTCGACACCGTCGCCGTCAACACCGAGGTCGGGATCCTGAGAAGCTCGACCATCGCGACGTCTGTTGCGCAGAGACTTGATCTGGTCGACGCGCCATATTTTCGCAACATGCTCGACGCCGTGCCGCTTAAACGTCGGATCGTGGACGCCATTTCGCGGCTGCTCGGCGAAACGCCGGACCACCCGAAGCTGTCGCCAGCCGAGCGGCTTCAGGCCACGCGCGACGCGCTGATGAACCGCATCACCGTACTGAACGACGGACGGTCCTACATCATCACCGTCACAGCCCGCACAGGCGACGCCACGCTCAGTTCACAGATCGCGAACGCCTATGCGGACGTCTACCTCGACTTCAAGAGACATTTGAAGATTTCCGCGACCTGGCGCGCGAATGGCCTGCTGGACGAACAAATCGTCCCTTTGCGCGACAGACTGCGCAAAGCTGAACAGGCCGTTGAGCAGTTCCGGGAAAAGAACGACCTTGTTTCGACGCAACTGAGCCAGAGCATCATCCCGTCAGGCCCTAACGCGGCGCCGGTGCAGGAAGGCACGACCATCGCCGATCAGCAGCTTGTGGAGACAAACCGCCAGCTTATCGAAGCCCAGTCCGAACTTGAGGCTAAACGGGCGCATTACGCCGAAATGCATTCGGGCGGCGCTGGTGGGTCCAGCGCCGACACGACCGCCGTCCTGTCGTCGCCGATCATACAGCAGCTTCAGGCGCAGGAGGCGGAACTCAACGCCCGCGCGGCGAGCCTAGCCAGCACGGCGGGCGACGCAAACCCCGAACTGCGCGCCGCCCGAGCTGCCGCCGCGCATGTTCAACGCCAGATCAACGCCGAGATCGCACACATCTCGGCCAGCTCCGGCAAGGATCTTCAGAGCGCTCAGGCGAAGGTCGCAGCGTTGACGCAGGAGGTTCAACGTCTTCAGGGGCATGTGTCGAAGGAAAACCGTGCGAATGTGACGTTGCGGCAGCTCGAGAGCGAAGCGAGCGCTGCGCGCGCCGTCTATCAGGACTACCTGAGCCGCTTTGCGCAGACGTCCACAGCGGCGGAGTTGCAGGAACCGGAGGCGGATCTGATCACGCGCGCCGACAAGCCGCTATCGGTCTCCGGGCCGCCGCGTATGCAATTGATGGTTCTCGCACTGGTCGCCTCCAGCCTTCTGGGCGTTGGCGTCGCCCTCGCGCTCGACCGTAACCGCAAAGGCGTTCGCAGTCCGGTCGAGATGGACTCCGTGCCCGGCCTGTTCACGTTGGGCATGGTGCCTTCCTTCACGGGCAGCCTGACGCGATTGTATCACTCGGGCGCGACATGCGCGTATGTCGAGATGGTGGAGTCCATTCGTGCGATCCTGTCGTTCGGACAAAGCCGGTTTCGCGCCAAGTCGATTGTCGTGACCTCTCCGGGGCCGGACGAAGGCAAAACGACCTTCGCCCTGTCTCTCGCCGCCAATACGGGACGAAGCGGTAAGCGGGCGCTCCTGATAGACTGCGACACGCACGGCCCGTCCGCGATTCAGCTTGTGGCGGGCGTCGGTCGGTCTCCGCACAACTCGGCCCCGTCCCTGCAGGACAGCGGCGGACTGGCCCGTGACGTTTTGCCAGGCGTCGACGTGATGACGATGTCCGGCGGTGGCAAGGGCGGCGGTCGCATGGTCTCGCCGTCGGCTATCGGTCTCGTGCTCGCCGAACTAAGCCCCCATTACGACATGATCATTCTGGACACGCCGCCCGTGTTAGCGTTCCCCGATGCGGCCGTCCTCTCGCACCAGACAGACGGCGTCGTCGTCCTCGCCAAATGGGGAACGACCACGCAGGCATCGATCAAGGAGGCCATGCGGCAGATGCAGGCCTATGACGCGAAGGTCCTTGGGGGCGTGCTCAATCAGGCGCCTATGCGCGGTCCTGACAGCGCAACAACGAACCAGATCCAGATTTACAGCCACTACGGTCTTCTCGCCTCCTGAGAAGGCGCCGTTTTTCGTTCACGCTCTACGCATTTCACGGAACCTTCAGTGCTGCCAGTATTCATAAACGGGCGTTATCTGACCCAGCATTTAAGCGGTGTGCAGCGTTTTGCCGGAGAAATCGCTCGGGCGATGGCGGCATCCTGGGCGACCGTCGACGGCCCTCCTCCCGTGCTTCTGGCGCCGACCGCTCCTCCCCCGTCCGCCGGAGGCCTGTCAACCGGCGGGCTTTCCGTCAAAGGCGTTGGGAAGCTGGGCGGTCAGATATGGGAACAGGCGGAACTGCCTCGCGTCGCGCGGAGCGGCGTTCTGATTAATCTGGGTAATACGGCTCCCGTTTTCGCCGGGCGCCAGATCGTGGTTCTTCATGACGCTGCCGTTTTCGCTCAACCGGGTGGGTATTCTTGGAAGTTCCGACTTTGGTACCGGGCGCTACAAGCCTGCCTCGTGCGCAGCGATGCCCACCTCGTCACCGTTTCGGAATTTTCACGCTCGGAGCTGTCGCGGTTTTTACGCACGCCGGAAAGTCGTATCTCTGTCATTCCCGAAGGCGCCGAGCACATTCTTCGAGAAACGCCTGACGCCGCGATACTCGATCGAAATGGCCTGAGCGGAAAGCCGTTCGTGCTTGCCGTAGGCAACCTTGCGCCGCACAAAAACCTTGCCGGTCTGGGGAATCTCGCCAAAGCCCTCGCGGCGCGCGGTGTGCCGCTTGTCATCAGCGGCGGCGTGAACTCAAGCGTATTCAGCGCCACAGCCTCCCTGCCCGAGCCTGCCAAATATGTGGGGCGCGTGACGGACGGTGAACTCCATGCACTGTACCGCGCGGCTTCATGCTTCGTCTTCCCGTCCCTCTATGAGGGCTTCGGATTGCCGTCAGTCGAAGCGATGGCCTGCGGCTGTCCCGTGGTCGCTTCTGCGATACCCGCGCTCGAAGAAATTTCCGGAGACGCGGCGCTTTACGCCAACCCGGCGGTCCCTGATGAGTTTTCCGCTCAGGTTCTTCGCATTCTGGATGATGCGTCTCTCGCCGCGACCATGAAGGCGAAGGGGCTGAAGCGTGCGCAGGACTTCACCTGGGTCAAAGCGGCTGAACGACTGAAACAAATGGCTCTGGAGCTAAGGGCTTGATGAAAATGATCCCTTCGCTTCATCGCCGCATGACGTTTCTTTTGGCGATTATTGCCGCGACGCCCTCGACCCTGACCCCAGCAGCCATTGCGCGGGATTTGTCAGGGAACGGCGCCTTGTCGGGCGACGTAGTCTGGTGTGAGGCCGCCGATGGAGTGGCTGGCCATCTCTACCTCAGCGAACCGCGTGAGGTTCGCAGCGCTTCGCCCATGGTTCTGGGCGATCTCAGCGGGCGCTTCGCCCGCACCGTCAACGCTCGCTATGGTATGCATCTTGTGACCACGGCGCCGCATTGCCGGCGTTTCAAAACAGCCACGGAATCAACGTCGACGAGGGAAACCCTGACCGCCGCCGTGCGCAAGAAAGGAATGGACGTCGTTGGTCTTGGCATATTCTGACACAGACACTGGCGCGCTCGTCTTCTCACAAGCGGACGCCCCGCCATCGTCCGCTCAAAAGGATCGCATCGACGGTATCCGCGTTTTCATCGGTATCGCGACAAGCGGTCGACCGACGATCCTTCCGTCGACGATCGCGCACCTGCGCCGCCAGACACGGAAGGCGCAACGTATCGTCATTTGCGCGACAAAGGCGGCGGATGTCGAAGGGTTGGATGAAGCCGACGACCTGAAGATCATGTACGCTCCTCCCGGCCTTCCGATTCAACGTAACGCCTTGCTCGACGAGGCCGGGGATGACGATTTCATTTTCTTCTTCGACGATGATTTCCTTACTGACCCACATTATATCGAGCGCACTCTGGCGATTTTCTCTGCTCAACCTGATGTTGCGATAACGACCGGACGCGTTCTTGCGGATGGAGCCCGTGGGCCCGGGCTGAGTATCGACGAAGGAGAGGCGATTCTCGACGGAGCCATTGTCAGCGGCGCGAACGGCGATCCCTCCATCGAGCCGACATGGAACGGCTATGGATGCAACATGGCGTTCCGTCTTGCGCCGATCCGCGACCACGCCCTGCGCTTTGATGAGCGGTTGCCGTTGTATGCGTGGTACGAGGACGTCGATTTTTCGCGGCGCGTTGCGCCTTATGGGCGTGTCGTCAAAATTAACGCTGCGACCGGCGTTCACCTAGGCACAAAAAAGGGACGCACATCAGGCAAACGCCTCGGGTATTCGCAGGTCGTCAATCCGGTTTATTTCGCCCGTAAAGGCACCTTCGCCTGGCGAAAGTCTCTTCTGAGCATCTTACGCAACATGGGTATGAACGTGGCCCGCAGCGTGCGGCCGGAAGCTTATATCGATCGACGTGGCCGTCTTCTGGGCAACCTGCTCGGAATCGTCGACGTGATTCGCGGGCGCGCCAAACCGGAGCGAATCCTCGATCTCTGAAAGGCGGGATGGTGCGCGACGCGGGTCATATTGCCTTCGGGCGACGGCGTCGCTAATCAATGGCCATGGAGAGGTGGCCGAGTGGTTTAAGGCAGCGGTCTTGAAAACCGCCGTGCGTGTAAGCGTACCGTGGGTTCGAATCCCACCTTCTCCGCCAGGTTTCAACGGCGTCTTCAACGTGGAACGCGGCGATCATAGCGTCGCCCTCCCTCCCGCCGTAACCGCCATGCGGCGGTTAGCGGCGTCGGACGTTCGGCCGTTCGTTCGCCTCAACGGAGGAGTGGAAGCGGTGCTTGTTCTGGCTAATATCCGGCGCGAATCGCGCGAGGTTCGCCTGCACACCATATCCTCCTCCGCTCGACACACCGCAGGCGTCGTCCGGTGAAGGGTTTCACCACACTCGACCGCTACGTTATCCGTCAGTTATTCGTCGCGCTCGCCGCATCGACCGGCGGCCTGGCCGCGCTGATCTGGCTCACGCAGTCGCTCCGATTTGTGTCTCTCGTCGTTGATCGCGGCCTCTCGCTGCGTGTGTTCATCGAACTGACCAGCATGATGATTCCGTCGTTCGTGGCGGTCGTGCTGCCGATCACGACCTTCATCGTGACGCTCTTCATGTATCAACGGCTGGCGGGAGACCGGGAATTGACCGTCATGCGGGCGGCCGGCCTGTCGCCGTTCGCTCTAGCGCGGCCGGGTCTGGTCTGCGCAAGCTTCGCAACGGCTCTCACTTTCCTTCTGAACCTGTGGATCGTTCCCGTTTCCTATCGTGACTTCCGGCAGTTCGAGTTCCAGATCCGCAACAAGATGGCCGCCTTCATGCTTCAGGAAGGCGTCTTCACACGTGTGTCCGACGTCATGACCGTCTATGTCCGCGAACGCGATCACGACGGCACCCTGCGCGGAATCGTGGTGGAGGACGACCGCGTGGCCAACAGCCGCGCTACAATTCTGGCCAAGAGGGGCACGATGCTGCTGGTGAACGATCAGCCCCGGGTCGTGCTGTTCGAAGGATCTCGGCAGGAAATCGACCCGAAGACCGGACGTCTGACTATGTTGCTGTTTGACCGGAACGCACTCGACCTGACGTCGAACAAAGACAATCAGGTCCGATATCGGGATGCCGCCGAGATGTCTCTGCATGAGCTGCTGTCGCCTAACCCACATGAGGTCAGCAACCGCGACCGGGGCAAGCTGGCGGTGGAGGGATGGCGGCGAATCACCTCCCCGTTTACAGCGTTCTCGTTCGCCATGATCGGCCTCGTCGCGGTACTGCAGGGAGCTTTCTCCAGACACGGAAACATCAGTCGCCCACTCTTCGCCGTCGTGACGGTCGTCGCGCTGCTGGCGTTGAACCTGCTTCTCCAGAACCTTGCGAGCCGCAACACCGCGCTGATTCCCCTGATTCTGATCGAGGCAGCCGTTCCCGGGCTTATCTGCGCCGCGATGCTGTTCGCGTCAGCGATCAGTTCCTCCGGATCCAACGTCACGAGGCTGGGCGCGTCTCGCGACGCCTCGCCCGCCGCGCGCTAGAACACGGGAGATCTGTCTCGTGGTGGTTTCGGTCACGCTCTCCATCTATATCGCACGCCAGTTCATACTGTCGGTCCTGTCAATGACAGCCACGCTGACCGGGATCGTCTGCCTGTTCGACTTCATCGACCTGCTGCGACGCGTCGCCACCAAACCCGACGTGCCGACCAGCCTGGTCACAGAGATCGCCGGACTGCACATCCCGTATTTTTTTATGGAAATCATGCCGTTCGGCGTGCTTCTGGGCGGAATCGTCTGCTTCTGGCGTCTCACAAGGTCTTCAGAGCTTATCGTCGCGCGCGCGGCTGGCATCTCCGCGTGGCAGTTTCTGGCGGCTCCGTTAACATGCGCGCTTCTGCTTGGCGGCCTGACCACCGCCGTCATCTCGCCTCTGTCTTCCATTATGTATGCACGAGCGGAGGCTCTGGATTCACAATATCTGCGCACCGGCGGCGGACCGCTAAGCTTGTCAGGTTCGTCATTGTGGCTCAGGCAACTCGACTCCGGTCTCGACGCCCATGGCGTGGCGATCCTTCACGCCCGCGACACCCGGCTGATGAAAAAGCAACTGGAAATTCGCGACATCAGCATTTTCCGCATCGACCGAAACGATCATCTCATCGAAAGGATCGAGGCCCCCGTCGGGTTGCTGGCTCCGGACCGGTGGGTTTTCCAGCAGGCCCGGACGCTGCGTCCGGACGAGACGGCGGGAGAGCCGCATACCGTCACACTGCCCACGGATCTGACGCTGTCGCGGGTGCAGGAGAGCTTCGCATCGCCGGACACATTATCGGTCTGGGCTCTTCCGGGCTTCATCGCGCTGCTTGAAAGATCTGGTTTTTCCTCCATCCGGCATCGCTTACATTTTGAATCGTTGCTCGCCCTGCCAATCCTTGCGGGCACAATGGCGCTGGTGTCCGCCGGTTTCTCCATGCGCCCGACGCGTCGCGGCGGCGTTGCGCAGATGATCGGCTCTGGCGTCGCGGCCGGTTTTCTGCTCTTCACAGTCTCGAAAGTCGCCGAGCAATTTGGTAATTCCGGCGCCTTGCCGCCGCTGCTTGCGGCGTGGGCGCCAACCGGGGCGGGGCTTTGCCTTGCCGTCTCATTGCTGCTGCATCTGGAGGACGGCTGATCTTGAGCTTCGCCCGGTTTAATTCGGTCACGTCATTGCGCCGCGCCCCTCGTTGGGCGCGCAGGCGTCGGGTGAAAGACGGAGACGCTATTCCTTTCGATCTGTCCCGCCGGTTGAGGCTGCCTGCGGGCGCATGGGCTCTCGGCGTGCTCGGAGCTTTCGCCGGATCCGCCGCCCATGCGCAGTTCCGCGCCACCCCCCTGCACGTCAACACCGGACGCACCACCAATCCAGGCGAACCGGTCACCTTTCAGGCGGACAAGGTCAGCTACGACGACCACGCAGGCGTCATCACCTGGACCGGCAACGTACAGGTCTGGCAGGGCGAGCGAATCATGCGCGCCGACAAGATGACGTATGACCGAAACACCGGAATCATCGCGGCGAGCGGCAGCGTCGCATCGAGTCAGCCGGACGGGTCGGTGCTTTTTTCGAGTTACGCCGAACTTACCGGCGACATGCATGAAGGGGTCATGACCCACGTCAACGCGATCATGCAGGACAACGCGAAACTGGCCGCCAACGGCATGCGCCGCACAAGCGGGAAGATCAACGACCTCTCCCGCGCCGTCTACACTGCCTGCGAAATCTGCGCCAAAGACCGGACCCGCCCGCCATTCTGGCAACTTCGGGCATACGACGCGACACAGGATCTGGAGCACCAGCAGATTAATTTCCGCGATGCTTACATGGATATTCTGGGTATCCCGGTTTTCTATCTGCCGTTCTTCTCAATGACCGACCCTTCGGCGAAACGACACAGCGGTTTTCTCACCCCAGGCTTGACGCCGCACGACCGCTATCTGGGAACATATCTGACCGTTCCCTATTACTGGGTCATCGACGATCAGTCCGATGCGACGATACAGGGGCTGGTCTCAACAAAAACTGGACCGCAGATAAGCGCGCAGTACCGCAACAGGCTAAACTTCGGCTCGCTGACGATCCTCGGCGGCGTCGCATACGACACGCATAAACAAAGCGGCTACGTGAATACGTTCGGCAACTCGGTCGGCGCCACCAATGACCATGGCATACAAGGCTATGTGTTCGCACGCGGCCTCGCCAACATCACCCCGACATGGCGGGGAGGCTTCAACGTTAACCTCGCCAGTTCAGCGAACTACATGCGCGACTACCGCATCCAGGGTTACGGCGCCGACACCTTGAATTCGACCGCTTATCTGGAAGGATTTGGCACCGGAGCCTATTCGCGCGTCGACACGCAATTTTATCAGGGATTGAATCAGGGCGTCATAAGCAACAGCGACCTTCCGTTCATCCTGCCGTCCTATGAATACAGCTTCCTCGGTCAGCCTGACGCGCTTGGCGGCAGGCTGGGCGTCAACACCCATGATTTCAACATATATCGCTCGAATGGCACCAGCGACCAGCGTGGCGAATTGCAGCTAAACTGGGATCGCCCGTTTCGGAACAGCTGGGGACAGAAATACCTTCTGACCCTACGCCTCGATTCGATGCTGTATCACGCTCGATCAGTGAACGAACGTCCGAATTTCTACACGTACAGCGGCTCCGTAACACGCGCGCAGGTCGTGCCGACCGTCGCCTTGAAAATGAACTGGCCGTTTCTGCGCACCTTCTCCAAAGGACGTGGAACGCAGATTTTCGAACCCATCGTTCAGGCGATTTACGCGCCGAACACCGGAGATGGAGCCTCCCGCCTTCTGCCGAACGAAGACAGCCTGAATTACGAGTTCACGGATTCAACATTGTTCGAACTGAACCGTTACCAGGGCACTGACCGTATCGACGGCGGCGCGCGAGCCAATATCGGTTTGCACGGTAACTGGACCTGGAACGGCCATCAGGTTGATCTGTTGGTGGGCGAAAGCTTCCAGGAACATGTCGAGCATGATCGACTGCCCTATTCAGGACTGAATCACCATCTTTCGGACGTAGTCGCACGCGCGCGCGTCGAGCCTTCGCAATATTTCAACTTTACGGCCCGCGCACGCGTAAACCCGAAAAACGGGGACATCGACTTCGGCGACGCCCTGTTCGGCCTGTCCATTCCGCATTTCCAGATCAACGGCGGGTATGTGTGGGAACCGGTCACGCCCTACTATTACTACGTCAACAATTTCCGGAACTCGACGCCGACGTCAGTGTATTTCCAGCGCACCAACGAGCTCAGCGGCGGCGTGTCGACATACTGGGCGAACTGGCATGCATCAGCTTTCGCGCGTCGAGCCATTTCTCGGAAAAACTTCGTGTCTTTGGGAACCTCTGTTGGCTATCAGAACGACTGTTTCGGCCTCGATTTCCTCTACCTCAAGCAATACACGACAATTGGCGGCCAGCAGCGAAACTCGACCTACCTGTTCACGCTCACGCTAAAGACGATCGGCGCCTTTGGCCTGAAATGATTTGACCTTCTTCGCTCAACGGCTGAGTCCTTCGCTCGGAGCCGAGCGTTCCAGCGCTTCGACCATGGCCTCCAACAGAGGCCGCAACCATAGCGCTTCAAAACCCCCCCTTACTCCGCTAGAACAGTATCCGCCCTGCCCAAACGGTGAGAGATCGACCTTCCATGCGCCTGAGCCTTTCCGTTACAGGGTCCGCCCTGGCCATCATGACCGTTCTGGGCGCGACGTCTCCCTTCGCGACAGCGCCGGAGGCGGCCGCTCAGGCTCTGCCGCATGGACGCCATCACCATGGCGCACAGGCCGCACCTGCCGCCGCTGGAGCGGATCAGGACGCCCCCGCCGCCGTGCAGGGCGCGGAATCCGGCAAGAGCAAGGTTGTGTACGGGGAGACACAGGACACGATCATCGCCGTCATCAACGGCGCCCCCCTGACCCGCCGGGACGTTGACAATCGCGGACGCCTGTTTGCGCTATCCACCGGCCTGCCGGTCAGCGAAGACCTGATGAACCGTCTTCGTCCGCAGATCGTACGGCAGTTGATCGACGAACGTCTCCGCACGCAGGAAATTCTCGATCGCCACATCATCGTCACGTCGGAGCAGATCGCCGCCGCCATCGCAGGCATCGAAAAACGCAACGGGATGCCAGAGCATGCCTTGCGCGATCGGCTGGAGAAAGACGGCGTATCTCTTACCACCCTGATCGACCAGATACGCGTGCAGATCGGCTGGACGCAGGTTCTTCGGCAGGAGATGGGCTCCCGCGCGCGCATGACGTCGGAAGACATCGCCGAACGAACCGAGGCTCTTCGCAAACAGGAAGGTCGCCCGGAGTACCTTATCAGCGAGATTTTCGTGCCGGTCGAAGATCCCCGTCACACCGAGACGGAGCTGAAATTCACCGAAACCATCATCCAGCAGCTCCGTAACGGCGCCCCTTTCCCCATCGTCGCCGCGCAATTCTCGCAGGCGCAAAGCGCGCTCGACGGCGGATCGATGGGCTGGGTGCAGGAGGACAGCCTGGACCCGCAGGTCGTCGCGATGATCAGGCAGATGCCTGAAGGCGCTATCTCCAACCCGATCCGTGTCGCAGGCGGTTACGTGATCGCCACCATCGAAGGCAAACGCGTCATCGGCCACCAGCCCGGCACCTTGCTTGACGTCCGGCAGGCGTTCATACCCTTCACCGAGAAACTTAACCCACAGGCGCCGACCGATCAGCAGCGCCGCGCGCTACAGCAGGCGGTTCAGATCAGTCAGAGCGTCCATGCGTGCGACGACCTTGCTGCGATGAACAAAAAATTGGGCGAAGTCCGACCGAGCAATCCCGGTGAACTGCAACTGGAACGCCTCAATCCGCAGATGCGTCAGGTGCTCTCGGAACTTCCTATTGGCAAGACAACGCGCCCTCTGGTGTCCGAAGACGGTATCGACCTGCTTATGATCTGCAGCAAGCAGACGAAAAACTTCGCTGACCAGACGCCGAGCGAAATTGCGGACCAGCTTCTGAACGAGCGCGTCGAGCAGACCGCGCGTCAGTTGGACCGCGATCTGCACCGGCGTGCGGTTATCGAAATGCGCTCCAAGACCTGACAGCCATCATGCCATTTTCTTCTGCGCATGGGCGCTCTTACGCGGCGGTTTTGTGAGTTCGCCCCGCGAACCGCTGGCGTCGGTCATCAAACGCCACGGTCTCGACGCCCGCAAGGCGCTTGGACAGCACTTCCTTCTTGATCCGGGCGTCACCGAGCGTATCGCTCAGCTGGCAGGATCACTCAAGGGACGCCATGTCGTGGAGGTCGGCCCCGGCCCCGGCGGCCTGACCCGGGCTTTGCTCGACAGCGACGCCGCATCGGTTCTGGCCGTGGAGGTCGACACCCGCGCTGTGGCGGTGATCAGCGAACTCGCAGAAGAAGCGCCGGACCGCCTTCGGCTGATCGAGGCAGACGCAACCGCTGTGGACCTCGCCGAGCTATGTCCTGCCCCGCGCCATATCGTCGCCAATCTCCCGTACAACGTCGCCACGCCATTGCTGATCGGTTGGCTCCGTCAGGCGGCGCAGTGGGAGCGACTGACCCTGATGTTTCAGCTGGAAGTCGCTGAACGTATCTGCGCGGCGCCGGATAGCGAGCATTACGGCCGCCTCGCCGTCATTTCGCAATGGTGCGCGGACTGCGCTCAGGTAATGCGGCTCCCTCCTGGCGCATTCTCCCCTCCGCCAAAAGTCTGGTCGGCGGTCGTGAGCGTAACGCCCAGACCGGAACAACCGTCGTCAGAACTGTTTTCCGCGATGGAGCGCGTCACGGCCGCCGCATTCGGACAGCGGAGGAAAATGTTGCGCGGATCTCTCAAGAGCGTAGGCGGAGAACACCTTCTCTCGGCCGCGGAGATTGAGGGAACACGACGCGCCGAAACCCTGAGCGTCGAAGAGTTCGATCGTCTGGCGCGGGCGCTTTTGGCGAAGCGATAGACGCTGTCAACCACAGGCGTCACTCCTGCTCCTTAGATACCCCCATAGTTTTACTTAAAAATGCTGGCTTACAATCGAAGTCTCATCCGCAAACGGGGCGTGTGCAACTGTGCGTGGGCGGCGGCGTTGGCATGACAGACGCGCCAGATCGCGTGGTTTGGCACGGAGACGTTCCCGAATGCGCCGCGATGAAGCCGCCTCCGGTTGGATTTTGGGCTGCACAGCATTTCAGAAGCAGCGACCACAGAAAATTTTCCGGGTCACTAACGTCAACTGTGAGTAGAGTCTCCCGCTTTCTGATAACAATCCACATCGCTCAATCGCCGCCGCCGCGCGATAAATTTCCGTGCCGAGCGTGACGCGCAGTATCATCTCTCTGTAACGGAAGAATATTTCCCGCGACCCACTCTAATTTTAAGGCAATTTACAATGACGCTACGGCAGGTCACCATTCTCGTCCTTTTGGCCATAGCGTGCGCTGCATGTGGCCCTCGTCAGGAGCCTGCTACAGGCCCCACGTGGGGGAAACATCCAGGCGGGACCGGAAGCTACGGCAGTTTTGGCACAGGTGTAATGTGATCGGATCCGTTATAGACGGGCCAAAACTTCGAGCGTCCTGCCAACACAGGACGGAAATAAGCAGAGATTTCGAGGAAGATCGAACCTGTGCAAGAAATATTGTTCATTGTTTTGAAAAAAACCTGACGCCCACACATGCATAGGACCCCATTTGGCATGATTTATAACTCTGAAAATTCAAGAGATACTTCACGGCGCGAAACGCGAAAATCACCCTTGTCGGCTAGATGATCAGAACGTCTGCGTCCGATTTATAGCCTGCGCCGTCAAATAACCAGCCGTCACCGCGATCATGCCCAAGGTGATCGAAATCGCGACATTCAGGACCGCGCGCACTGGGGCGCCACTACGAAGCAGTTCCAGAGTCTGGAGGCTGAAAGAAGAAAAAGTCGTATATCCCCCGCAGATTCCGATCATGAATGCAAGCCGGCCAGTGTCAGAGATCGGGAAACGACCAGATGCTGTCGTCAGAACTCCGAAAAAAGCTATAGCGAACGATCCAGTCGCGTTAATCATAATCGTTCCCCAGGGCAGAGACTGGCTCCAGCGGAGCATGGCCAACCCAACCCAATAGCGGAGCAATGTGCCGATCGCTCCGGCGACGGCGATAATGAGCGTAGAAATTATGTTCGGATACAACACGTGATCTTCTTCCAGATTATATGCGATGAGTCAGATACGCGCACGAAGCGCGACGTTCAGCTGCAGATCAGTCACTTTCCATAAAAACATAGCAAGAAAGCGGACTGCACGCACATTTCGTTCCACAACTGCGCCCGCCGACAGTGGATCGCCGGATACCGCGCTGACGCGAACCTCGGTAATATATTTCTCATGGGACGGACAAACCTCTCCTGTCATGCGTCTGGCGCGAGACAGGGGTCATCAGCTTCTCGTGAAGCGGTTCGCTCAATGGCGGCAGGCGGACTCCATCGCCTGCCGCCATTGAAACGATAATGGACGGCGCTATGTCAAGCGGCTTCAGCGCCAAGCCCTCTAATGGCGACGCACTGCCTTGGACAGCCCTCCCACTCTGCGAAAGTCGTAGCAACTGTCGCCAAGACCTCGACGCACGCCGTATTAACCATGGTTGCAGATCTCACCCCCCCCGAACTTCTCCTGTTTGACAAAGCCGCACGACGCCCCGTACTCATTCCGCCTCGATAACAGACTGGACGTGCCCGATGATTCGTATTGGCGTGGACGTGGGAGGAACGAACACTGACGCGGTCATGATCGATTGCGATGGCGTCAGGGCTTCCTGCAAGGTCTACACGAGTCAGGACGTGATATCGGGAGTTAGCGGAGCGCTGGCGCGCCTGCTGAACGATTCCGGCGTCTCTCCCGATCAGGTGGACGTGGTGATGATCGGCACTACGCATTTCACCAACGCCGTTGTGCAGCGCAAGGACCTCGCTCCGACTGCCGCAATCCGTCTTGGATTGCCCGCGACGGCTTGCCTGCCGCCGATGACCGACTGGCCTTCAGACTTGCGGACGGCCATTCATGGGCGCGCCTACATGCTCGGCGGCGGATATGAATTCGACGGGCGGGAGATCGCGCCTCTGGATGAGGCCGGGCTGCGAACCGTAGCTCGTGAACTCAAGGATACGGAAATTCGCGCCGTCGCCGTATCATCGGTCTTTTCTCCGATCAACGCGACGATGGAGGATCGGGCAGAGGAAATTCTCTGTAAGGAAATTCCGGGCGTTCATGTAACAAAATCTCACGAGGTCGGTCGCGTCGGGCTGCTTGAGCGCGAAAACGCCACGATCATGAACGCCTGCCTGCGCGATCTGTCTGCGACGGTCGTGAACGCATTCCGCGACGCCCTGCGCCAAAGCGGTCTGCGGGCAGCGATGTATCTGACGCAGAACGATGGCACGTTGATGGACGCGACTTTCGCTGAGCGTTTCCCCGTGATGACGTTCGCATCCGGCCCCACCAACTCGATGCGCGGCGCGGCATGGCTGTCGGGCGTGTCCGACGCAATCGTCGTCGATATCGGTGGCACGACCAGCGACGCGGGATTACTGCGCGGCGGCCTGCCACGGCAGGCTGGTATCGCCGTAGAAGTGGGCGGCGTGCGCACGAACTTCCGCATGCCCGACGTTTTCTCCGTCGGGCTGGGTGGCGGGTCGATCGTACGACGGGGCACGGAAGGCGTAACTGTCGGACCTGACTCGGTTGGCTATCGCCTCGCGACTGAAGGCATGGCTTTCGGGGGCGACACGCTGACCACGACAGATGTCATGATTGCATCCGGGGCCGTCGCGCTTGGCGATCCTGCGCGTCTGACTTCCCTGCCCGCCGATCTGCTGCAGGCAGCGCGTGCGGAGATGGAGCGTATTCTGACGGCCTGCGTCGAGCGGGCGCGGCTGTCGTCGGAGGAGATTCCGGTCATCGTCGTCGGAGGCGGCTCCGTCCTCGTCGATCAGGACCGCATCGCAGGGCTCCCTGTGCTCAAACCTTCGCATTTCGGGGTCGCGAACGCCGTTGGCGCCGCCATCGCGCAGGTTTCCGGGGAAGTGGACAAGGTCTATTCCCTCGCAGCACAAACGCGCGCCGATGCGTTGGCTGACGCGAAGGAGAGCGCAAGCCGGACGGCCATTGCGGCCGGCGCGGACGCGGCGACCCTCGACATTGCGGAGATCGAGGAAATTCCCCTCGCATATCTTCCAGGAAACGCAACGCGCATACGCGTCAAGGTAATCGGTGATCTCCATGTCAAAGCCTGATTTACGCTCCGACGCCGGTTTTCTGGTCGAAGAACCCGACCTGCTGCCGCTCGCGCTCGGTTGCGCCATTCTCGGCACTGGCGGCGGCGGCAATCCCTATCTCGGCATGCTGCGCGCACGGGAACTGCTGCGTCAGGGCGCACAGGTCCGCGTCATTCCGTTCGAGGCGCTGGACGACGAAGCCTGGGTCTATGCGCTCGGCGGCATCGGCGCGCCGGTCGTCGGCGTGGAAAAGATCAAACGCGGCGACGAATGTCTCCGCGCCATGCGGGCGATAGAAGCGCGCACGGGCAAAACCGCGTCGGCCCTGATCTCCGAAGAAATCGGCGGATCGAACGGCATAGAGCCGATCGCCACGGCCGCGCAGGCGGGCTTGCCCGTGCTCGACGGCGACGGGATGGGACGCGCATTCCCTGAAGTCCAGATGACGACTTTCTTCGTCTATGGGCAGGAATGCTCACCGGCGGCCGTCGCGGACGACAAGGGCAACGTGGTCACATTCGACCCCGTCGACACGATGCACCGTCTGGAGGCGCTGGCTCGCGCGGTCACCGTGCAGATGGGCGGCGGCGCGGGCATGTGCACCGCGCCGATGTCGATGGGTTTCATACGCCGTGCAGCGTTGCCGGGCACGGTCACGCAGGCGCTATCGATCGGTCGCGCCATTCTCGACGCGCGCCGCACGCATGCGGACGTACTGGACCGGCTGCTGCTCGCCGCTGACGCCACGCTGCTCTTCACCGGCAAGGTGACCGGCGTCACCCGGGAATTGAAGGGCGGTTTTTCCGTCGGGTCCGTGCAGGTTCAGGGCGATGCAGAGTACAACGGCTCCACCGCAGACGTAGCGATCCAGAACGAAAATCTGGTTCTTTGGATCGACGGCGCTGTTCGCGTCTGCGTGCCTGACCTGATCATGCTGGTCGAGCGGGAAACGGGCGAGCCGATCACGACGGAACTGGTCAAATACGGTCTTTCCATCGCGATTATCGGCATGCCCGCCCATGCGTTGCTCAAAACGCCCGAGGCGCTGAAGATCATGGGGCCTGCCGCATTCGGATACCCCGGCATCGACTTTGACGCTCACCGACTCTAGGCCCGATGGCGCCACGGACATGTCAGCCTTCCAGAGCGACAGCGAGTTCCAGATGCAACCGGCCCCGGACGAAGCCGCCCGGCCATGGGGGCGGGTCGCGCTGATCCTATCGGCCTCCAGCGTCTCCTTTCCGACGATCCTTACCGGCGTCGACCTGGCGCGCGCCGCCACACCGACGAACTTCTACCTTGGGCTGGCGGGCGGCGGCGTGGTCCTGACGATTATCGCCACCCTGATGGGCGTGATCGGCAGCCGCACGCGGCTGAGTTCCTACATGCTGGCCAACCGGGCCTTCGGAGAGCACGGCGCGGCGTGCCTCAACGCGCTCTTCGCGCTGTCGCTGGTCGGATGGTTCGGGGTCAACATCGAATTGTTCGCCGACGCCGCCCGCGCTCTGCTTGCGGTTCTGGTCGGTTATCACGGGGCCATCTGGCCGCTTGAACTGGGCGCCGGCGCGCTGATGACTGCGACGACGGCGCTTGGCCTGCGCGCCATAGACCGGCTTTCGCTGTGGATGACGCCGCTCATGACGCTGATCGTCATGGAGCTTTTCGCCCGCGCATTCGGCGTCACGACGGCTGGAGAGGCCGGGCGGCGGATTCTCGGCCACGCTCTGTCGGCCGGGGAGGTTATCACTGTGGTTGTCGGCGGCGTCGTGGTCGGCGCCGTGACGATGCCAGATTTTTGTCGCTTCCTGCGGCGCCCTGCTGAAGTCGTCGCCGTCAGCGTCTGCGCCTATCTGCTGTCCGCGTCGTTCGTGATGCTTGCCGGCGGGTTCGCGGGCCTCGCCGTCCCTGAAGGCGACGCTTTGGCGGCGATGCGCGCTCTCGGGATGGGAGCCGCTGCATTTCTGCTGGTGTTCGGGGGCACATGGACCATCAACGCCCTGAACCTTTACAGCATGGCGCTCAGTGTTTCGACGTTACGCCCCCTGCGGGCGAACCATGCGGTGTTGACGATCATCGGCGGCGTGGTCGGGACTGCCGCCGCGTTTGCTGGCCTCGCCGAACATTTCGTCGAATTTCTGACATATCTTTCGATCGCGTTCATGCCGGTGTCTGGCGTGATCGTCGCCGATTTCTATCTTGCCAGCCCATCCCTCAGACCTCCCGGTTGGGCGCCGTTCGCGTCATGGGCCGTCGGAATGCTGTCCGGAGTCCTGGCGATGCAGCAGATCATCACCGTGACACATGTTGCAGCGTGCGACGCGTTGCTTGCGTCCGTCCTCACACAAGCCGCGCTGTGCCGAGTTGGAAAAAAGCAGACCGATCCGGCAGGTCAGTAGTAAATTCGAAGGGTGATTTCCTTGAATATATCTTTCCAAACCAGCCTGTGGTCACTTCGACGCGGATAATAACACCCCGTCCCACAGAAAAACCAAGGCTTTGAAAAACAGTCCGACGTTTGCTCGAACAGTCACACTGAGATAACCGCGTTTCACATACAGACTGTGAACGCTGCCGAGCCAAACGAAAGCTCGTCGCATATCACAGCGTCATAAGATACCGGCCTGGAAATACAGGGGTGAGGAAGCTCCAGCGCGGACCGCTCCCGCTACCAGCATACATCTCCAAACAGGCTCAAGGAACAAAGCCTTTTCATGATCGCGCAGCGGTTTACAAAGACCCATAAAGCCGCGTTATCGCCTCAGCGAGGAACCGTCACGAGATGCCGTGAATCCCGCTTGGCCTGAGACCTTCGCCGATCCATTTCGGAATTGGCGTAAGCCCGGCGCACGTCAACCGCCCGCCGCTGATTGGCGCGGGCGCGCCCGTCACGCTAGGCGCCGACAGAGGCAACCTCCGCAACGACCGTACCGCCAGAAAACCAAAACACTCGGCTTCAAGCGCATCGCCATCCCAGCCAAGATCTTCGACCGGTCGCACCGCTCCCTGTAGCGACAGGCGCAGACTCTCCATCAGAACGGGGTTGTGCCGCCCGCCTCCGCAAACGTACCAGGCCAGCGGCTGATTCGGCAGCGGCGCGCGGCGTATGGCCTCCACAGTGAACGCCGCCAGCGTCGCTGCGCCGTCTTCCGGCGAGCAATCCCGCACCGCCTCAAGAGCCGTAACGAAACTCAACCTATCCAGAGACTTTGGGGGGGGGAGAGAAAAATACGGGTCTGACAAAAGGCGTTCCAGAATGTCCCGCCTCGGCGTCCCAGCCGCCGCCAGCGCGCCGTCGACGTCGCACGCGACGCCCGTATGGCGAAACGCCCAGTCGTCGAGCAGCGCATTTCCCGGCCCCGTGTCGCAGGCATGAACGGACCCGTCCGCATCAATGAATGTCAGATTCGCCACGCCGCCGATATTGAGGATTGCGACGGGGCGTTCCCCGCCATGGATCAGCGCGGCATGATACCACGGCGCCAGCGGCGCGCCCTGCCCTCCGGCCGCCACGTCCGCGCTTCGGAAATCGTGAACGACAGGAAGACCGGTTTCGGAGGACAGCAACGCCGCGTCTCCGATCTGCCATGTCCGCCGTTCGGCAGGTGCATGCAGGATCGTCTGCCCGTGAAACCCGATCACATCGACATGCGGCGCATCCGCGAGAAGAGCGTTGACGGCTTCCGCATGCCGCAACGTGATCTCACGCTCCACAGCCAGCACCTCGGCGTCATCGAGCGCCAGGTCCGCCGCGCGGTCCAGCAACGCCCGCGCACGCTGACGCAGTTCCAGCGTATAGGGCAGGCTCAGCCGCGCGCCGTGCGAGAAAACGCGCTCCCCGTCAGTCTCGATGATCGCGGCGTCAACTCCGTCCAGAGACGTTCCGCTCATGAGACCGATGGTTGTCAGCATGGCGCTCATCTTCCCTCGCCGCCTCCGCGCAATTCCACGACGAAATCATAAAGATCCGCGCGATAACAGGAGAACGTCACCTCAAGAACTCGACCGTCCGCCAGAAAAGAACGTCGCTCTATCGCCAGAACTGCCGACGCCTTCTCAAGATGCAGCAATTCGATCTCGGAGACCGCGCCTATCCGGGCGCGTATTCTCTGCAAGGCGCGAACCGGAAGAAGATCACGCTTGCGAACGGCGTCATAAAGAGATTCCCCAATATCCTGCGGCTTCAATCCAAATTGCGCCGACATGACGGCGGTCTCGATCGCCATTGGCTGACCGTTCGCCATCCTGATCCGCTTCAGACGCAGCACCGGCGCGTGGGGCGCAATGCCCAAAGCCATGGCCTCATCAGGGCTGGCGACGCTCTCCTCCCTTCGCAACCAGACAGATCCGGGCTCGAACCCGCGAGCACGCATATCCTCCGAAAAACCCAGCAAGCGTGACAACGGTTGCTCTATCCGTCCCGCGACGAAAGTCCCTGCGCCCTTTTTCTGGAGCAGGACGCCAGATTCGACCAGTTCGACGAACGCCTTGCGCACGGTCACGCGAGAGACGCCAATCATTTCCGCCAGATCGCGCTCCGCCGGAATTGCGTCGCCACGCCGAAGCGCGCCCCGGTCGATCAGGGCGCGCAAGCGATCGTTGACCTGAATGTAGAGCGGCTTGCTGTCGTCCGGATCGGGCGTCAGTGCTGCGGCCAGCGTCATCGCGTCCACGATATGCTCCTACGCCCTCTCGCCAAGCGCACGACGCAAATCGCCGCCCGCTTTTTCAAGACGCGCCGTGATTTCCGCGACAGGGATACCTTTGCGGATCATCACCGCGCGCTTCACATTGTCGCCCGACGCAGCCAAGGCCGCCTCGATTTCTGCGTCTGTCCCGCCGGCAAGACGGCGCACCATGGCGATCGCGCGGACACGCAGCTTTGCGTTGACGATGCGCATATCGACCATCTGCCCGCGATAGGCGTGACCCAGCCGAATCATCAGCGCCGTGGAGAGCATGTTCAGCGCCGCTTTCTGCGCCGTCCCCGCCTTAAGACGGGTCGAGCCGGAGATCACTTCAGGTCCAGTCGAGAGCACGATGCTCATGGCGGCAGCCTGCAGCAGTTTTCCCTGCGGACTGGAACTCACGCCAACAGTCAGCGCCCCCTTTTCACGCGCAGCGCGAACGGCGGAGCACGTATACGGCGTGCGGCCACTCGCGGCCACGCCGATCACCAGATCGTCCGGCCCCGGATCATGCTCAAGTACGTCAGCCCGGCCGATATCTTCCCGGTCCTCTGCGCCTTCGACTGCTTCAAACAGAGCCTTCGCACCGCCAGCGAGCAGAAGCACGAGACGCTCGGGAGGCAATCCGAACGTGGGCGTCAATTCAACGCCGTCCTGAAGCCCGACCCTCCCCGAGGTGCCGGCACCGACGTAAAAGAGTCTGCCGCCGTTACGCATGCCCGGCAGCGCCGCGTCGACGACAGCCTCGATCTGTGGCGCGGCGGCGTAAGCGACCGCCGTTGCCGCCATCTGAGCCTCTCCCAGCGCCGACAGGATTGAACCGGTCGACCAGAGATCAATGTCGGCGAAGCGCTCATCCCGGCGCTCCGTCGCGGCGTCGGCGGACGCGAGCGCGGAAGGTGTTCTGGCGTCGTTGTTAGTCAACAAATCGTATTCCCTTGCCTGAACAGTCGGCTCACGACATCTGCCCATTGCCGAATTACCGGACGAACCATGCCACATGTCGCAAGGCGGGGCGACGGCGCGCTCCTCCAGCAGCTGAGAGGTCCCACGCCCGTTACAGCCGCTTATGCGTCAGAAAAGAAACCTTTTCCATACCAATTATCGAGGACGTTATGTGATCTCACGCCGATGAGGCAATTTGATCTGTTTTTTGTTATCGATTTCCATGACGATGCATTATCAAAACGACTTGCATGAGCCTCATCAAGTATTATATTGGCTTTGTCGAAGCGGGAATTCCTACCTGCCGTCAGATGGCGCCGCTTCCATTCCAGGAGTCCTTAAATGACGCACCGCCGCACATTGATGGTGCTGGCCTCCGTGTCCCTGATGGCGCTCGGCGCCGGGACAATGGACGCCGCGACCACAAAGAAACCCGCCACCCGTCATACGCGACCTACATCGCGTCACGCGCCCGCAGCGAAGGCGCCAGTCACCGCGCCCGCCGCCCCCTCCGGAACGGGCGTGGAAGCCAGCCGGGCATCAGCGGAATCCGTCAACGTTCATGCGGAGTTGCAGACAGCCACCGGCGTCACGGGATCCACGCCCGGCGGAGGTCTCATGCCTGAGCAGACGGCTCCAAAATCCCGTAGCGGCCTGACTCGCGATTTCATCGCAAAGCAAAGTCCGACCAGCAACCCGACCAATATGATCGCAAGTCTTCCCGGCGTCGTCACAGGCAGCGGCGATCCGCTGGGGACAAGCGATCAACAGGTCAGCCTGTCGGTTCGCGGTCTGACCCAATTCGAACTGGGATACACCTATGAAGGAATTCCGGCCGCTGATCCGCTGAACTTCTTCATCTTCACGGGTACGACCGCCGACAACGAAAACATACAGGCAATCAACCTCGCTCAAGGCTCCGCAGATATCTCCGCCCCACTCTATAACGCCGTCGGGGGACAACTGAGCGAGACCCTGCGTGACCCCGCCGCCCACTTTGGCGGCCTCGTCAACCTCGCCTACGGTTCCTACGCACTCAACCGAGAGTTCATACGGATTGATTCCGGCGAGATCGGGCACACAGGCATCCGCAGCTTCGCGTCCTTCTCCTATGAAGGCGCCGATAACTGGCGCGGTCCCGGGCGAGGAACACGATATCATGTCGACGCCAAGGCTGTGAAAGAGTGGGGCGACGGAAATCGCGCTTCCTTCGTCCTGTCTTACAACAGCCCTACGGGCTATTACCTGAAGACGCCGACGCTGGCTCAATGGAAGTCATTGGGGACGAAAGCAAACTACGCCTACACTTATCGTAACGGCGGTTCATCTTATTATCGCTTTGACGAAAACCAGCGGAACTCGCTCATCCTCGGCGCTCCCGCGCATTTTCGCCTCGCCGATAATCTGACGGCTGACGTGACGCCTTACTTCACCTATTTCTGGGGGTATGGAAACGGCGGCACGACATTGTCGACGCAAGGCAGCTACGTCGGCGACCAGAACACCGGCCCCTTGGTCACCAGTTCCAGCGCCAGCACGATCGTCGCTGCGGCTATCGACACATTTCACGAACGTCATAGCGGCCTGAACTCCGCAATTCACTGGACCACCAAGCACAACACACTGACTCTGGGATATTGGTATTCCTACTACACCCAGCAGGAGCACTCGTACTACGCGGAAGCGGATGATCAGGGACATATCGCGTCCATGATCGGCGATTATCCTATCTACACCAGCGCCGGAATTCCGCTTTCGCGATACAACATAAACTTCGTGCAGCAGACGAACGCCATCTATATCAACGATGTCTTCAAGGCCTTCAACGACCGCCTTACGATCGAGGCGGGTTTCAAGGAAGCCATGGTCTCACGCATGTCTACGCAGCTGGTCCCCGGTGCGAATTACAAGACAACCGTAAATTACGCCGAACCGCTCCCGCAATTCGCCATGAGCTACAAGATCACGCCACACGACCAGATCTACATCAACGGTTCTACCGCCTTTCGCGCCCCGTCTTCAATTTTGACCATGGCTGATTACTTCAGCACCAGTACGGGCAAGATCGCCCACAGCCGCGCTACGAATCTTTCCCCCGAATACTCCATCGGCGAGGAAATCGGGTTTCGCCATTACGGACTTGTCAATATTTCGGCGGCCCTGTTCAACTACAATCTCACGAACCGTCAGCTCAGCTCAACCGTCTATATGAGCGGCGTCGCGACGACGGCCTCCATAAACGCCGGCGGGCAGACTTCGCGCGGCGCCGAGCTTGAGATAGGACTGCGCCCCTGGCGGCATTTCAGCCCCTATCTGTCTGGACAATACCTGCACGCCACAATCGACAACAACCTGTCAGTTGGAACGGATCTATTGCCGACCAAAGGAAAGACTGCGGTGAATACCCCGGCTTTCTCAGGCGCTATCGGCCTCTCCTATGACGACGGCGCTCTGTTCGGGAACTTCAGCCTCAATTATGTCGGTTCGCAATACGCAACGTTCATGAATGATCAGAAAATTCCATCGTACATCACCGGCGCGGTGACGATGGGCTACCGCTTCCGCTCGCTTGGCTTCGTCAAGCACCCACAGATCCAGTTAAACCTCATCAATCTTGGCAACAGTGGCTACCTGTCCGGCGCCTCGAGCCTGGTTGGCAACGCCAAGGCGACGCGCGGCGTCTACGGGACCTCTATCGCTGCGCAAACGCCTCTCTATTATGTCGGCGGAGGCTTCGCTGGGGTTGTCTCCGTCACTGCCGGATTCTGAATTTGAAAAAACGCGTTTCACGAGCTTTTTCGTCCGCAGCCGCAATCGTTGCTGCGCTTACGCTTACGCCTTTATCAGCGTGGGCTGACGGTGCCTGCCCCGTTCTGAAGGCCTCCGCTCCTGCGGCCGAAGTCGCCGCATTTTCTCGGCTGGATGCAGACGTCGAAGCAGGCCTTGGCCATGCTCCGGCGGGACTCTATCCCGGGGCCGTTCTCCTTGTTGCTCATCATGGGCGCATCGTCAGGCTGCAGGCGTTTGGCGACGCGAGCTATCTGACGGTCGACCCCGACGGAAAGGCCATACCCGCACGAGCGCCCCGCGCCATGGCCGCTGATGAAATATTCGATCTGGCGTCCATGACCAAAGTCGTCGCGACCACGGCTGCGTTGATGCATCTGGTGGATCAGGGGCGTCTCCATCTGACGGACAAACTTGGCGACCTTCTTCCGGCTTTTGCTGGCACGGACAAAGCCGACATCACGTTGCAGCAGTTGCTTACCCACCGCGCCGGGTTGTGGGAGTGGCAACCGACGTGGCTGTTCCAGCACCCCGCTGGCAATGCTCTCCCGTTTCTCGCGCGCTTACCACGCCGATACGGCATCGGAGAACGCTGGTCCTACTCCGATCTCGGTTTTATGATTCTTGGCGGTATAGTCGCGAAAACAGTGAATGAGCCGTTGAACGCTTACGTGACGCGCGAAATTTACAAGCCACTGGAAATGACCGACACTGGCTACCTCCCCTCTCCGACGTTGCGCTCACGCATCGCGGCCACATCCCAGGGCGACGCCTACCAGCAGCGAATGGCGCAAACGGGCAAACCTTACCCTCTGGCCATGCCGGAGGATATTCAGAATTTCTCAGGATATCGAACAAATTTTCTTTCCGGAGAAACCAACGACGCCAACAGTTGGCTGAGCTGGAACGGCGTGGCCGGACATGCGGGCCTGTTTTCGACAGCAACGGACGTCGCCCGCTACGCACAGACGCTTCTCAATGGCGGATGCTACGGGTCATGGCGGTTAGCCTCGGCTGAGACAGTCTCCCGTTTCGAACAGAGCCCCTATGACCAGAAACAGGCCCTGGGCTTTCGCAGACTTTCCATCCCAGGAGTCTCCACACCACTATTTGGCCATCCTGGTTTCACAGGCGGAAATTTTGCTATCGCGCCTGACCTTGATTTGACGGTGATTCTTCTGACCAACCGGCTCCACCGTCCGGACGAACCCGGAGCCTCCTACCCGGTTTTGACGCCGGTGTGGAACCATGTTGTAGCCGACGCTGTATCTCTGGCTTCGAACGCAAAGAACTAAAGCGACCGGAGCCGATCGACCTGACTATGGTGTGAACTGCTTTTTGTGCGGCGTCAGAAAAACTCCCCAACGGAACGCTTTTTCAAAACCTGACGTTTGGGGGTATTTTTCAAAAAGAACCCCAAACCGGAATGCGGGCCGCCTCTGAAAGAGAGACAGCCGTGAAAGCTCCGGGCGGGCGCTCGATTAATCCGACGATGATGAGCCGCCAGATCAGCCGCTTCTATCGCTCGTTCTCATCCGCATAGGGGTTTTTCGTGCCGCGCAACTGCAATCGGATCGGCACGCCGTCCAGGCCGAAACTCTCGCGCAAACCGTTGACCAGATAGCGACGATAATCGTCAGGCAGCTGCTCGGCACGCGTTCCAAAGATCAGGAACGTCGGCGGACGGCTTTTGACCTGAGTGATGTAACGCAGCTTCAGGCGACGGCCGCTGACCAGCGGCGGCGCATGACGCTCAAGCGCGCTATCGAACCAGCGATTTAGCTCGCCAGTCGAAACGCGGGTGTTCCAGATTTCGGCGGTCCGACGCACGGCCGGCAGCAGCTTGTTGACACCCGCTCCGGTGGTCGCGGAGAACGACACAACCTCGATCCCGCGCATTTGGGTCAGCGAAATCTCCAGACGATCGTAGATCGCCTTGCGCGTGGCGACGCGATCCTCGACCGCGTCCCACTTGTTCAGCGCGAGCACGCATCCACGTCCTTCGCGCTCGATCAGGCGCGCGATCTGCAGATCCTGCTCGTGCAGGCCAAGGGTCGCATCGATAACCAGAACCACGACCTCGGCCATTTTCAGGGCCTCGATGGTGGCGGACGTCGACATCTTCTCCAGCCGCTCATCAATCCGCGCCTTGCGACGAAGACCGGCCGTGTCGACGATCTGCACTTCCCCGTGCTCGTCACGGACCATCACTGCAATGGAATCGCGCGTCAGCCCCGGCTCGGGGCCGGTGATCATCCGCTCTTCACCGAGCACCCGGTTCAAAAGCGTTGATTTTCCGGCGTTGGGGCGCCCAACGAAAGCGATCTTGAGCACGCCCGCAACGGCTGTCTCGTCCTCGACGAACGCCGCCTGCTCGGCGAATTCGGCGAACATTGGATCGTCCGCGTCCGCCTGCGTCGACCCTTCGAGGATATCCGCGAAATTGACCTCGACTTCCGGTTCAGGCTGGACCGACGTCTTCGGCTGCCCCTTCGCCTCACGTGCGGCGCGAGCGCGGGCCCGGGCGGACCCTTTCACTGGCTCGACTGCCTCCGCAGCTTCGGCCTCCGCCATTGGAGGCAGACTCTCCGCGATTTCCCCCATCAGATCGGCGATGCCGTCGCCATGCTCAGCCGACAGGGCGAGCGGATCGCCAAGACCAAGCGAAAACGCTTCCATCGCAGCGGCCGCGCCCGAGCGTCCTTCAGCTTTATTGGCAACCAGGATGACTTTGCGGTTCTGTCTGCGCAGCCAGGAGGCGAAATGCGCGTCCGCAGGCGTGATCCCCGCGCGGGCGTCGATACAGAACAGTACGAGATCCGCCTGCTGCACAGCCGATTCAGACGACGCGCGCATTCTGCCGTACAGAGTATCCGGCGCGGCCTCTTCCAGTCCAGCAGTGTCGATCAGGCGCACAAGGCGGCCGCGAAGCATCGCCTCGCCTTCCTTGCGGTCGCGCGTGACGCCCGGCTGATCCGCCACCAGAGCCTGACGGCGCCCGACAAGCCGATTGAACAGCGTGGATTTGCCGACATTGGGGCGCCCGGCGATGACGACAGTGGGCAGCCCCTCCTTAGGCAGGGGCGCCTCGGGTCGTGAAGCGCGCGGCGTTTTTCTGCGTTCAGCCATAAGAAGTCAGGTTACCTACGTCATCGAGAACAAGAAGCTGGCCATCGACGACGATCGGCTGAACGGACGTTGCGTTCGGAAGCTTGTCGATGGTCAGAATTTTTCCGGTCAGCGGGTCGAGCGTCACTATGCCGTTTTCAGGCAACGTGCTGACGCAAACCAACTTACCGCCCGCCAAAACGGGCCCCGTCCATACGACGCCGTCCTTGCTCGCGTCCACACGGCGATACCGACGGAGCTGCGTAATCCAGCGCACCTGCCCAGTCTGCCGGTCAACGCAGGCCACCTGCTCGTCCATGCTCAACAGGAAGAGCCAGTCGTTCACGCTCAACAAGGGGCTTTGCCCGGCGACCGCGCGCTCCCAAAGGCGACGTCCCGAACGCATGTCGATGGCCACGAGAACGGACGCCACGCTCATGGCGTAGGCAGTGCCTGCGACAACGACCGGCATACTGCGGACGCAGGAGAAATCGAGCGCCGAAGTCTGACCGTTGGCGCTGCCGAGCGTGTCGCTCCACACCACCTCGCCGCTTTCCTCACGCAGCGCGACGAGGTCGCCGGATCCGAAGCCGCACAACACGATTCCGTCGACAACCGTTGGCGCAGGCTGCCCGAACATGACCGTGTCCGCCTGACTGGCGCTGTAGGACCACAGCTCGTGCCCGGTGTTCGCATCGAGCGCATAGAGCTTTTCGTCTATCGTGCCGAAAAAGACGCGGCCGTTCGCTATGGTTGGGGCAGATCGACCGGGCGTCCCGGCGGTCATGCGCCATTTCACGTTCCCCGTCGCGGTGTCGACCGCCACAGTCTGCGACACGCCATCAACGATGTAGAGCGTGTTCCCGGACGCCCCAAGACCGCCGCCGAGATTGCTCGACTTCACCGAACGGGGCTTGGCGTTCAAATGCCACAGCTCTTTCATCGCGGGCCAGGAGTAGGCCCGCACTTCGCCGACGGCGTCTACGGTGAACAGCCGTCCCTCATGAAGAACCGGTTGCGCCTGAATGACGCCGCGTCCCGACGAACCAAGCGCCGCAAACGCCAGGAAGTCGGGCTCGGAGTTGCCGTGGCCGATCGATTGCGACCAGCGCTTGTGCAGACCACCCCAGGCATAGTTGGCCGAGATGTGGCTGGGGATGCGTCCCGCGATTGGCCATTCCGTGACGGATGTCGTCGCCGGGATGGAGATCGGCGTCAGAGTTCCGTCGTTCTTCGTCACGACCAGACCGTTGCGCGTGTTCAGAACGTTCGTGCGGTGGCCTGCGAGGATGGGTTTCTCATCGTCATCGAAGAGACTGCACCCGGCAAGCGCTGGCGCCGCCACAGTCGCCAGCATCTGGCGAAGAAAGCGGCGGCGACCACCGCTCCGGGGCCTCCGGACGGCGGAAAGGGTCATCGGGGTCTCGTCGTTTTGCTGAAGCACGGCGGGCTGATCTCGATCAAACGCTGGGAAAGGAGCCGAAAGGGCTTATCCGGGCTGGTTAAGGGTCTGCATCACAGTGTTCGCACGCATCCGGACGCCTTCCGGGGCTTGCACATCCTGCGCCAGTGAAGAGAGCAGTTTGCGAGCGTCATCGAGCTTCCCGGTGCGCAGATCGAGCGTGGCAAGCACTTCGTTCGCAAGCGACGCGAAGGGCTTGCCCTTACCGGTCAGCAAGGACAGCCGCGACCGGATCGCCGCCTCATCGCCCGAATCGACCTGCCACTGGCACCAGTATAACGCCGCCAGATCCCGTAGCGTCGGCGACACGGACTGGTCCTGCGAGATAGCATTCCAGACCGTCAAGGCGTCCGGGAGTTGCCCGTGCGACGCGTTGGTCGCCGCGACCTGAAATTTCGCCAACGTGGCCAGACCTGCCGGAGAACCTTTGGCGACCGTTTCCAGTTGGGCCAGCGCCTTTTTCTGCACGTCGGTGAGTGGCGTACTCGCGCTGCTCGGCCCGGCGGCCGGGCTCACGTCCCGCAGCGCCTGAAGGTAGGTCGCCGAACTGGCGGCAGCGGCCTGATTGGCGCGAGACACGTGGTATTCCCACGCCCCGGCCGCGATGCCGACGAGCACGACTGCGCCAATGCCGACCCCTGCGTAACGCCGCGCGGCGTTACGCAGGCGCTCGGCGCGAAGCTCGTCATCCACTTCCCTGAAAATCTCGTCCGCCACCGAACCTTCGTTCCTTTCCGTCAGGCGCTTCGCACGCCTGTTTATTAACACGCAGCGACCGACCGTGCTTACCGATGCGCCTTCACGCCTTACGCGAAGACGCTTCAGTCCGGGGGCCGGACATTGAGACCTGCTGAGCCGCGCGTCCCGAACAATAGCGGCGTCGCGCGAGCCGAGCAAACAGGCGAAACCGCCAACGGCGTCGGTCACTGAAGCGCGCGACGATAAGTCTTTGTTCATTACCTTCGGTCATGATGGCGTCCATGTTCAGAACGCTCCGCCTTGCGCTCTTCGTCACATCGCTCCCCGCACTCGTCGCCGCCTGCTCGCCGGTGCAGATCGGGAGCTTCGCGATGGGGCGCGACTGCAGCGTCTCCGAACTTGCGAAAGGGACAGGCTGGTGCTCCCCGGCCGAAACACCGCCCCCGCCCCAACCCTATTGCACCCAGGGGTGGAGCGGCGTCGACTGCTGGAGCCGCCCGGATTTGATGCCGAACGTCGCGCGACAGGTGTCTCAGGGGCCAACCGGCCTCACCCCGGAACAGAACGCGGCGCGACTTAACATGGCGTATGGCAACGCGCCGCCGTCAACGCAGAACCCATACTGACACGTCGCTAACGCTCAGGATTGATATCGCGCGAACGCTCTCTGAACCTTAATTACGCACTTCCCTCATCGCCGCTTGCGCAGTGGCGTAGTCCATGGACCGCGGCACAAAAATAACGGTTGCCTTGCCGGTCTGACTCGCCGTCGTCACCATGTCATTTTCATTGACGCTCAGCAGCAACGCCAGAATTTCCTGACTACTGGCCTCCGGCAGTCCTTCCTGAAGCTTCTGCATGGCGTCCCTGAAACCTTCAGCTATGGCCTTGCGCTCGTTGGCGATTCCTTCGCCCTGAAGCCTCTTGCTCTCTGCCTCCGCGCGAGCGATTCCAACGCGCCTGACCCGCTCTGCTTCCGCCTCAGCTTCCGCGGCCTCCTTGCGTGCGATCGCCGCCAGCTTGTTGTTCATCGCTACCTGAACCTGTTCCGGCGGCATCGGCTGCTCAATCGTCACGCCGTGAATTTTCACCCCACTTTCCTGCGCGTCGTCCTCCTGATCGCTCATGACCTGCTCGGCGATGGTGTCACGCTGACGATAGAGCTCGTCCATGGTCATCCCAGAAATGATTTGTCTTATTTCGTTCTCGACCTTGAACACGAGACGCTTTACCGGCTCCTCGACCTTGTAGGCGTAGGCCATGATGCCTTCCGGCGTGTCGTTAACTGCATACCGCAGCACCCATTGAATACGGATGAAAGCGTCATCGCGCGTTTTCACGTCGGAAATTTTTTCGACCTGACTCTGCATCAGAGAAACCTGCCGTGCGATCGTGCACAGCGGCCAGATGAAATGCAGACCACTGCGCAACGGACGATCCTGAGGGACGCCCAGCCGTTCGATAACAAAGGCATGACGCCCTGGAACGACACGAAATCTTCTTACTATGAAGACTAACGCCACAGCCAGTACAGCGATGAAAAACAACATCGAAACACTTGATCCCTGCAAGTCGCCGCTAGTCATAACAATCTCCAGCTTTGGCGTTTTCGCCACATCTTCATTTCATTTTTCTATAGTTTACGCAGAGAACCAAGAAGAAAAACAGACATAATTTATCTTTGCCTCTTTTGAGCACGGGGAGCTTCGCAGAAGCGTCGTTTATCTCAACGCATCCGGAGCGGGGAAAATGATTCCAGTCCAAATTGGAAAGCAAACATGGCGCACGGTCACGAAACGGCGCAGGCTTCAGACCTGTACGCTGGCAGGACGGTAATTCGAAAACTTTCCCGTCCGCTGATAGACCCTCTCCTCTTCGGCAGGAAGGACGCTGCCCTGATACCAGGGCGTGTGTTCGCTCTCAAAATTGCCCGAGACACGGACGGCGTCGAAAAATCGATCGGGTTTAAAATATTTTTTGTTATATAAGGCGAAGGTTGTATCTATAGGCGCGTCGAACACTTCGCTGCCGTCCGGCAGACGGCCGAGTTTATAGCGCCAGAACTGACTTTCCCATTCCCATATATGGGTAGGTCCCATCTGTTTGGAATTAAGGTATTTGTCGTGCTTCATGCGGCTGCGATGTTTCAGGGACAACGCAAAACCGGCTTTCCCTATTTTGAAGTAGTCGGTAAGGTCCGTCAGCTGTCGCATGAAATCCACGGGCAAATTTTCGTTGAAAGCGATATCCGGATCCGTCAGACAGAATAACTCTGGAAGCGAATCATAAAATTCGCAGGATTTGACGATATGGCGCGGCCCCATATTTCGGGATAACCTGACAACATTACAAACGCAGTCGGAGTCCAGCTTCCCAAGGACATCCTTCATCTTGCTGTAGTTTGAACCGCTATCGACGATCGTTATATTGTTAAATCGATAGCGAAAGAGCTGCCGAAGCATTTTGACCACATAGGTCGGATTGTTGAAAGACGGCACATAAACGGGCGTCTGGCAGTAATACAGACTTCTAATATTATCGAATGCACGAGGACGCAGCTCTGGAACGTCGTCGGACAGAAAGCTGTCCACGAGAGTGCTCGCCGTTTCCATATGCAAAAGACACCAATTCCGGGTGGTAAATTGGTGTTTGAATCTGCCTGAACGTCATTAAAACTCTCTAAACACTGACTTGCTTGAAAGAGCTCAACTTAGCCTCCAGGCAGGCGATCCTGGATACCGCCATGCGCGAGCGCCCCGAAACTGCGCAATCGCGGGTCCGATCAGGTCGATCATGCATATTAGAGCCGTCTGGCCGGTTCAAGATTTCACGGGGAGAGCCGATCACTCCACCCGGTAAAATCCATCACACGCCTTTAGTGACCGCCGAATTTCCCGCCGGCGGCCTTGAGTTGCGCCGTCATCTTCGTGAAATTCGCGGCTATGCGCTTCTGGACTGCGACGCTACCCTCATGAATGTGGGCGATCTTGTCACGAGCCTCGTTGCTGACAACTGTCTCATCGTGGTTAGCCTGCTTGGAGACACAACTGTTGTAGGTGCGCGCCGCCTTCTCGTAGGCGCTGACCCGGTCGATGCTGGCGTTGTAACGATCGACGCTGGACCCGTCGACCGAAGGAGCAGAAGGCTCGGACCCGCAGCCCGATGCGGTCCATGCGTCATCAGCGCGCGCGGCGTTCGAGACCGCAAGCGATGCGACGAGAGCGAGAGCAACGAAGACTGGGCGGACTATCATCAGGGTTCCTTCCGGCGCGCGCCGGTCAAATTGCACTATGCGCTTGTCCTGTAATCGATCCGGGAACGCGCGGCGACTGTAGACGCCAACTTTACGGCAAGAAACGGGCCAGCTGACCGCGGGGTTCGCCCAGAATTGTGTCATCGCGCATCACGATCCGGCCACGCACAACGGTGGCCACCGGCCAGCCGGAGACCGCCATACCGTCGAACGGCGTCCAGCCCGCCGGTGTGACGATCCAGTCATTGGTGATGCGCCTGCGCGCTTTCATGTCCACCAGGGTGAAATCGGCGTCGTAACCGGCCGCGATACGGCCTTTCGCCTGTAGGCCATAGACACGCGCAGGTCCGGCCGCCATCAGGTCCGCGAGACGCCCCAGCGAGAGCCGTCCGGCGTTCACATGATCGAGCATGACCGGCACAATAGTCTGAACGCCGGTAAGCCCTGCGGGACATTCCGGCCACGGCTTCGCTTTCGCCTCCAGCGAATGCGGCGCGTGATCCGAAGACACGACGTCCACCGTGCCGTCGGCGATTGCGCGCCAACTCGCCTCATAATGGCGACGATCACGGATCGGCGGGTTCATGACGGCAAGCCCGCCAAGAGCCTCGTAACAGTCCGGAGCAACCTGCGTCAGATGGTTGACGAGCACTTCGACCGTCGCGATATCGCGAAATCCTTGCAGATACTCAAGCTCTTCTGCCGTTGACGTGTGCAGGATATGCGCCGGACGCCCTGTCTTGCGCGCCAACGCCATGAGACGGCGCGTGCCAAGGAACGCGCACTCCTCATCACGCCAGAACCGGTGCATGTCATGCGGCATGCCAACGTGGAAATCCTTGCGGCGCGCCTGCAGGCGATATTCGTCTTCGGAATGAAATGCGATACGGCGATGGCCGCTGCGCATCACGGCCTCGATTCCCGGGTCGTCCTCGATCATCAGGTCGCCGGTGGAGGAACCCGCAAACACCTTGATCGCGCACACGCCGTCGAAACGCTCATATTCAGCGAGTTGCGGCGTATTCTCCCGCGTGGCGCCGACATAGAACGCGAAATCGGTCCATGATTCCCGTGACGCGTATTCCTGCTTCCAGCGCAACATTTCCGCGTTGGTGATTGCGGGAGACGTGTTCGGCATGTCGAACACCGTGGTCACGCCGCCCAGCGCCGCAGCCCGCGTGCCTGTCGGGATGCTCTCGATTTCGGGCTTTCCCGGATCGCGAAGATGAACATGCGCGTCGATCAACCCGGGGAGAACGTGAAGTCCGCGCGCGTCGATCATCTCCTCCGCCTCTGCCGCGCCAGACACAGCGAGATCGACGATCCTGCCGCCTACGACGCCGATATCCGTCGCCGCTTCGCCCCATGGCAGAATGCAGACGCCATTGCGGATGATCAGATCGTAACGCATCGCTTACTCCTTAAATGCGCGCCGGATTTCGACTGCGCCGCTGCTATACTGTCGCCAGCGTCTCGAAAACATCCCCGTCGCGCGGGGCGCCGTCCACATGAATCCGGCGCCACAGCGCATAAAACAGCAGCGTCCACGCCGCCGGCGCAGCGCGGCGCGCGGTCGCATCCTTGAACAATGCGCGCACCATGTCCGGATCAGCGATCTCCGCGATGGCCGGTTGCGCGGCGACGAGCGGACCCAGCTTACGTCCCGCCTCCGCGATCCACTCGCCGACAGGTACGGTAAAACCTTGCTTCGGCGCGAATGGACTCGCCTCGGGAAGCGCTTGCTCCAGCCAACGACGCAGCAACCACTTCCCACGTCCGTCACGAACACGCAACGAGTCCGGCAGGAGCCACACCGCCTTCGCCACGACAGGATCGAGCAGCGGGGTTCGTCCCTCGACCCCGTGAGCCATCAGGCAACGATCGAGCTTCAGCAACAGATCGTTCGGCAGCCATTCGGCAATGTCCACCGCCTGCGCTCGGGAGAACGGCGTCGGACCCACGACGCTCATCTCCGCCCCCGCCAGCCCGTCTCGCCAGCGCGCCGGGCGTGACCGCAGAACGCCAAGGCCGTCGAACATGCCGCGCCGACGCATCCGCCGTCCCCCGCGCCACCACGGTCTGGTGGCGTGGCGATAGCGGCCGTATCCCGCGAAAAGCTCGTCTCCCCCCTCACCCGACAACACGACGGAGACGGACTCTCTCGCCCGCCGGGCGAGCATCCATGTCGGGATGATGGCGTAATCCGCCACAGGATCGTCCATGCTGCCAACTATTGCGGGCAGATGCCGCCACATATCGCCGCTGCTCACACGCACCGCCTCGTGAGCGGCGCCGACCGCCCGCGCCAGAGTCGCGGCGGCCGAAGCTTCATCCGCGACGCCACGCGCATCGAAACTGGCCGTCCAGGCCCGTATCGGCGCGCCACCGCCAGCTTCGCGGCGAATGCGCGCCATCGCGGCCAGCACAGCAGCACTGTCCACCCCGCCCGAAAGGAACATGCCGAAGGGAACGTCCGACCGCTCATGCGCGCGCACGCTGTCCATCAGCGCCGCGTCCAGACGGGCGAGCGCGGTCGCTTCGTCGATTTCCTCCGCAGCGCCTTCCGGCAGGGGCGAACGACGGGACCGATCGAGCAGACGTCCTGCGGCGATCCGCAATGTCTCTCCCGGCAGAAGCCGTGTGATGCCGGGAAAAATGGTCCGACGGCCGGTGGTGAACTGTAATTGCAGCAGTTCGTCACGAACAATCGGGTCAACGCCGGGCGCCGCCAACCCGGCGGCGATCAGGGCGGCCGGCTCCGACGCGAAAGCGACGCCGTCCGGCAATTCCGCGATATACAGAGACTTGATCCCGAACGGATCTCTCGCAAGCGTCAGTTCGCCCTTGTCGTCGTCATAAATTGCGACCGCATACATACCACGCAGTTCGGACGCAAAAGCCGACCCGTCCCTCTCCCACAGCCTGAGCGCAGATTCGCAATCGCTGCCGGTGCTGTAATGGGCGACGCCAATACGCCTGCGGATGTCCGGATCATTATAGATCTCTCCGTTGGCTATCATTGTGGCGGCCCCGGCGGAAATCGGCTGATCCCCTCCGTTGATATCTATGATCGCGAGCCGCGTGTGGATCATATCCGCCCGCCCCATACGCACGATATGCACGCCATCGGGGCCACGATGCCGCAGCGCCTCGGCCAGACGCTCAAGCACGCTGCGGTCCCGTGGCGTCGCGCCGCGATTGTAAAGAATACCGGCCAGACCGCACATCTACGCTGTCGCCTTCAATAACGATGTCCGCGGCGCGACCTTCCTCAGAAAGTCGTTCCACGCGTTCAGGACTGGCGCCGGTGCGTAATCGCTCTCGAAGCTGATGCGTCCGCCCAAGGCCAGGCGCTGCGCAAGAGAGCGGTCTTCGATAACGGCGCCAATCGCCTGCGCCAGAGCCTCGTGGTCCTCGACAGGGGCAAGCAAGCCGTTCGCGCCGTCGACGATCAGTTCGCGCGGCCCTTCAGACGCCGCCGCCACGACAGGCGTCGCCGCCGAAAAGGCTTCGATCACGACGTTGCCAAGCGGTTCATGGCGAGACGGACAAACGAGGATATCGCAGGCCCGGATCAGCCCGCCCGGATCGGCCCAGCCCGGCATCAACACCCGGTCGGCGACGCCCACCTGCCGCGCCAAATCCTCAAGCATTGCACGTTGCGGCCCTTCTCCAGCGATCAGCAACCGGGCGCCCGGAAGGCGTGGCATGGCCCGGATTAGGACATCGAACGCCTTGTTCTCGTGCAAACGCCCCAGAGCGAGCAGGAACGGCGCATTTTCCGGAATTTCTTTTGGACGGCGCGGGGCGGTGGCGCTGAAATCCGTGGCGAAATTGGGGACGTAGTGAACGCGGTCAGCGGCCCAGCCTTGACTCACCATCCACTCGGCCAACCCCCGCGTGTTGCCGATCAGGTGATCGCAATTCCGGTAGTAAGACAGATCGTAATACCCGCCCAGGCGTCCAACCAGCGTCCACTGCCCCTTCGGGGCGAAACGCGCCGCCCGGTTCATCCAGGCGACGACGACCTCCGCACCAAAATTGCACAAGGCGCTTTTCATACGCGGGCGTGTCAGAAGATCAGCCTGCCCACCGAAACGCAGCTCCCGTGGCGACAGACCAGCCGCGCGCAAACGACCGACGCGGCCAACGTCGCGTCGGATCACCGGCAGAACGTTGAGCCCCGACGCCGCCTGCGCAATGCACAGGCGCTCAAAAAAAAGCTCTGCGCCCCCGGCAGGAGCGCCAGCCATAACATGCGCGACGCGCAGGGAACTTGCCCCGACCGGTTCACCCGACGCCGTCGTCATGCCCCGTTCTCCATCAAATCCAGCGCACGCGGCAACACCGCCCCAACCGGGAGGTTCGCGATGGGGGCGCCTCCTTCGGGGCCGGGGGCCACAACCCACCCGACTCTTCGTCCAACAGGGGCGTATTCACTGGCCCGCGACGGACCAAACAGGCCCAGGGTCGGCGCCCCGGCGGCTGCCGCGAGATGCATGAGTCCTGAATCATTGCCTGTGAACAGCGCGCATCGGCGCAGCATGGCCGCGGTCTGGGCCAGCGTAAAGCGCCCGCCTGCGTCGATTGCGCCGGGTATCGCGAGCAAGGGCGCCGCCATCGTTCGCTCAGTCTCTCCCGGGCCATAGAACACCGCCAGGCGCGCTTCGGGCCGCTCTCGGGAAAGGGCCTTCCACAGCTCCTCGTATCGTTCCGCGGGCCAGACCTTGCCGGACCAGTTCGCCGTTGGCCCGAGCCCGATGGTCGGACCTTCGCCAAGAACTGCGGCGGCCGTCGCGTCGTCTCTGTCATTGGTCCAGACGACAGGCGATGGCGGCGGAGAGATTCCGAGAACCTGACCGACATGTGTGATCCGCGCCCCGGCCCGACGACCGCCCCGCATGATTCTGCGTTTGCGCGCCCATAACAGAAGGCTGGTGGCCGAACCGCGAAGGTCGATGATCGTATCCCATCGCGTAAAGGCGCACTGTCGCCACAACGCGAGCCAATGCATATCGTGGCGGCGCTTCTCCATAACGATCACGCGCTCCAGCCCCGGCATACGTTCAAACAGCCCTGCAGCCACCGGCCCGCAAGCTACGGTGATGCGAGCATCAGGCGCGGCCCGGCGCATATGCTCCAGCAGACCGGTCGAAATGACCGCGTCGCCGAGACGCGTCGCGGTGATGAAGAGAATACGCATGTAGCGCGATCTGATAGCCCGCTTCCTTCGCCGCACCAAGTTTGGCGACATCACTATGCCGAGGCCACGCGCTATGGCGTTTCCGCCGCGCACAGTGCTAGGACGCTGACAGCGGCCGTTTCGCGCGGCCGACCCTTGCGACTCATCAACTCCGGAGACTCCCCGCATGCCGACCGCCCCCGGCGACAGACGTATCAAGAAGGTTGTTCTGGCCTATTCAGGCGGCCTGGACACGTCCGTCATCCTGCGCTGGCTGCAGACCACCTACGGGTGTGAGGTCGTCACGTTCACGGCCGACCTCGGTCAGGGCGAAGAACTGGATCCCGCGCGCAAGAAAGCCGAAATGTTCGGCGTGAAGGAGATCTTCGTCGAAGATCTGCGCGAGACCTTCGTGAAGGACTTCGTGTTCCCGATGTTCCGGGCCAACACGCTCTACGAAGGACAGTACCTGCTCGGCACGTCCATCGCCCGCCCGCTGATCGCCCAGCGCCAGATCGAGATCGCTGAGGCCGTCGGCGCCGACGCCGTGGCGCACGGCGCGACCGGCAAGGGCAACGATCAGGTCCGCTTCGAACTGGCCTATTACGCCCTGAAGCCCGACATCACCGTGATCGCCCCGTGGCGCGAGTGGGATCTGACGTCGCGCACGCGGCTTCTGGCCTTCGCCGAAGAGCACCAGATTCCCGTCACCAAGGACAAGCGCGGCGAAGCCCCGTTCTCTGTCGACGCGAACCTCCTGCACTCTTCTTCCGAAGGCAAGCTGCTTGAAGACCCGTCGCAGGCGCCGGAAGAGATTGTCTTCCAGCGCACCATTTCGCCGGAAGACGCGCCGGACGTGGCCACCGAAATCACCATCGATTTCGTTTCCGGCGATCCGGTGGCGATCAATGGCGTGGCCCTGTCGCCCGCATCCCTGCTGACGAAGCTGAACGAACTGGGCAAGGCCAACGGCATCGGCCGTCTGGATCTCGTCGAGAACCGTTTTGTCGGCATGAAGTCACGCGGCATCTACGAAACGCCCGGCGGCACGATCCTGC
Organism: Acetobacter nitrogenifigens DSM 23921 = NBRC 105050; assembly: GCF_000429165.1. Lineage (GTDB taxonomy): Bacteria > Pseudomonadota > Alphaproteobacteria > Acetobacterales > Acetobacteraceae > Acetobacter > Acetobacter nitrogenifigens. The sequence goes on from NZ_AUBI01000001.1 coordinate 143,536, forward strand.
TCGCCGCGCACCGCGCCATCGAATCGATCACGCTCGACCGCGAGGCTATGCACCTCAAGGACAGCCTGATGCCGCGCTATGCGGAGATCATCTACAACGGCTTCTGGTTCTCCCCCGAGCGCCGGATGCTGCAGGCCCTGATCGACGCGTCGCAGAACTCCGTTACCGGTCGCGTACGTCTGAAACTCTACAAGGGCAACGTCATCTGCGTCGGCCGAGAGAGCCCGCACAGCCTTTACGACACGCGCGTCGTGACGTTCGAGGACGATCAGGGCGCCTACAACCAGCAGGACGCGCAAGGCTTCATCAAGCTGAACGCCCTGCGTCTGCGTCTGGGGTCGCAGATCGGTCGACGCGGCGGCTCACTGTAACGTCCCCTCCTGCGCTGGAGCCACCTGGGTTATCGGCGCGGGAAACTTTGGCTCTGTAACATCGGCGGCGGCGGGGTAGCCCCCCTTTCCCGCCGCCGCTATACAGATCGCCCGGCTTCCCGACAGACGGGAAACTTCCCGGACTCCATCCATTCCGCTCTGCTCCCGCCAGCCAGTTCAGGCTCGGGAGCGTTCAGGGTCGATAAACTCCGAGGTGACATGTTTCGTTTTTCACTGACTCCGCGCCGCTTTCTTCCCTTCGCCGTCGCGGCGTCGCTGTCTCTTCCCGTAGTCGCCTGCGGGCATAAGGAAGAGGTGGAGCTGACGCCCGAGCAGTTGATGCAGAAAGAGATGTCGCAGCCAGGCGTGAAGACGCTTCCTGACGGCCTGGCTTACAAAGTGCTGGAGTCCGGACCGCCGAACGGGCCTCAGCCGCACAAGGGCGACACGATGATGCTGATCTATGAGGGCCGCCTGCCCGACGGATCGATCTTCGACGCGTCCGACCAGCACGGTCACGGCGCCTACATGCAGATGCCGCTCGACGGCCTCGTTCAGGGCTGGATGGAAGGCGTGCCTATGATGCATGTCGGGGATACCTGGATGCTCTATGTTCCAGCGAAATTAGGCTACGGCGACCGCGAGATGGGCATCATTCCGTCCAATAGCCCGCTCATCTTCAAGATCCAGCTTCTGGGCGTAACGCGCGGCGACAACGGGCAGTAACCAGCCTTTTTTCGGGCGCGTTGCTGGCGCGTCCGTTCCGTAGCTTCGTCGGTCGGAAAGTTTACATCAACATGCGCCGCCACGTGGTCGCCGCTCTTTGCTGCCTGCCTTTGCTCGCCGGATGCTCTCGCAGCAAAGACGGGCATTATCTCTACGCATCCAATTGCGGCATCTGCCATCACGGCGGTCAGGGCATGGCGGGTTCCGTTCCCCCTCTGGTCCGGCGGATAGACAAGATCGCGGCCACGCCACAGGGACGCGCCTATCTCGCCGCAGTGTTGATCAATGGCGTCAGCGGCCCCATTCGCGCCGATGGTCAACCATACCGGGCCGAAATGCCGCCGTTCCGATATCTTGCCGACACACAGATCGCGACAATTTTGTCATGGCTGTCCGAGCAAGGCGGTTCCGCCCCCGCGCCGGCGATCTCGGCTGCTGAAATCGCTACAGCAAGGGCCCACAGGATTGGCGCGGGCGACGTCGCCGCCATGCGGGCGAAGCTCGACCAGACAAACCCGCTACCCTGACGCCTGTCATGGTCGAGGGCGCATCGTCGCCACTTGACGAGTTGCAGGTAAAACCCTGACAACACCGCCATGCAACGCGTGTTCTCCGGCATTCAGCCGACCGGCATCCCTACACTCGGAAACTATCTTGGAGCCATCCGTAACTGGGTGACGCTTCAGGACGGGCACGAGTGCGTCTTCTGTTTAGTGGACCTGCACGCCATCACCATTTGGCAGGATCCTGAGGCGCTGCGCGCACAGACGCGGCAGCAGGCGGCGGTGCTGCTGGCCTCCGGTATAGATCCGGTCCGTCATGTCCTGTTCAACCAGTCCGCCGTGAGCGCTCACGCGCGTCTGGCGTGGATTTTCAACTGCGTCGCCCGGCTCGGCTGGCTGAACCGCATGACCCAGTTCAAGGACAAGGCCGGCAAGGATCGCGAGAACCATTCAGCTGGCCTCTACGTCTATCCCAACCTCATGGCCGCAGACATCATGGCCTACAAGGCGACGCGCGTTCCGGTTGGCGACGATCAGCGGCAGCATATCGAGCTGGCCAACGATATCGCCAAGAAGTTCAACCATGATTACGGCGTCGAATTTTTTCCGGAGATCGAAGCCTTCGTTCCTCCGGAAGCGGCTCGCGTCATGAGCCTGCGCGACGGAACGAAGAAGATGTCCAAATCCGATCCGTCGGAGCAGAGCCGTATCGAGATGACGGACAAAGCTGACGCCATCGCGTTGAAGATCCGTCGCGCTAAAACCGATCCGGAACCCCTTCCCTCCGAGGTTGATGGACTGGAAGGACGCCCGGAGGCCCGCAATCTTGTCGGGCTATATGCCGCCCTCGCGGAACTGACGCCGCAACAGGTGCTGGACCGCCACGGCGGAGAGGGATTTGGCCCGTTCAAACAGGCTTTGACTGACGTTCTGATTGGCCGTGTGGAGCCTATAGCGAAGGAAACATCCCGCCTTCTGGCTGATCCCGGCCATCTGGAGAACGTACTGCGTGATGGCGCGCAACGGGCGTCGACGATCGCCAATCCTATCGTTGACGAAGCTGAGCGGCTTGTCGGCTTTTTGCGGTAGGCTTGTCACGCATTCAGCGGAGCAGACGATAACGGTTACTACGATCTGGAGCGCCAACGCGGCCGTAGGGCCGCTGCGGTCATATCTTGTTGTGTTCGCCTCCAGTTTTTTATTTTTTACGCACGTGTTTTCGATAAGAAGCGGCATTGATTCAAGCCACCCAATCGACGAAACAAAGGCCAAGATGTCTTGTTCGACGACAGAATGCACGATCCGATTGCCGTCGTCGCCGCGGTCCGCCACGAATTACCGTCGAGGCTCAGGACTATACACTAACAGACTGTGAGGCGCCCCTGTCAGACCAGAGCGATACGGCTTATCAAATCACGACGCCCGACATCACGAAAACGATCAAGCGCAAAGCTCTATAATTCCCAGTGGTTTGAATTCTTAATCTACGAAGGGCATTGTATAGAGGAGCACCCTTACCTACCGGATTTTTCATGGCGGTAATTCACTGCATGTTTTCCAAGACCTTCTGGATGGCTTTAGCACTTCCTCTCGTCGTCTCTGCCTGTGCAGATAACGGTCGGTGCGTAATCTCCAGCGTGGGGGATCTGACAGTCATGAATGACCGGGGTTCACCCATTGTCAGCTCCACCGTCAACGGCCATCCGGTCGCGTTCATCGTCGATACTGGCGCCCGTTTCAGTAGTGTCTGGCCCGGTCAGGTAGAGAAACTGGGTCTCAACAGCCAGGCTGGCACGGTTCGGTTGCAAGGCACAGGAGGAATGACTTTTGCTGGCGTCGCGACTGCCGACACGCTCGGGCTAGGCAGCGCCACAGCCTCTGACGTTTCGTTCGTTACCGCCGGAAATCTTTTTGACGGGCGCACAATTAACGGTTTACCTGTCGTCGGCCTTCTCGGAGCGGATTTCCTCCACGGCTACGACGTCGTCATCGATCTCCCGAATCATCGCATCAATCTCTACTCCATCGACGGATGTCCGGACGCTCACCCAGGCTGGCAGGGACGATTTTACAAGGTAAAAGTCAGTCATGCATGGAACGACGAAACAAAAACTGTCGTGCAAATCAAACTCAATGGTCACTCGATAGACGCGTTTCTCGACAGCGGCGCCCGCAGCACCTTGATTTCACGAGACGACGCCCGTGAAGCAGGTGTAAAAAAAGACGATCTGCGCCTCGATAAAAAAGGGCTAGGTTACGGTATAGATGACGAAAAAACTGTTCGTTATCTGCATCATTTTGATAGTCTTGACGTGGGTCCATTCCACTTTACGCACCCGGCTCTCGGCGTAGGCGAAACTGAAAATAGCCTTTTGGGCGCCGAATTTTTACGTCACCATCGGGTCTGGATTCCACGCCATGCCAATTGGATCTTTATGCAGCCTGCCGAATCCCTTCCTCAAATCGTCACACAACCAACGGATTTACATCTGATGCCCTCATCGCCCCAGAAAGGATCGTAATTTCGATCAAAAACAGTCGGCGGACATGTATCAAGAAAGAAAATCCTTTTAAACAGTAGAAATTAATTCTGATCTTCACAAATTAAATACATACCACCAAGCATAACATAGGCGCAGCGCACAATCAAAAATATATCAGAGACATTTACTCAACAAACACTGCCTTTATTTCTATTCGAATAAAAATAAAATATACGTGTAAACAATCGCCACCCAACCCTAAACACAAGATGTAATGCCGCCATCCACATATAAAATGTGTCCATTAACGAAGCTGGAGGCGTCAGAGCACAAAAACACCGCTGCTCCGACCAGTTCCTCAACTCGCCCCCAACGGCCAGCAGGCGTGCGTTTTTCCAGCCAACTCGTAAAATCGCCATCCTGGACCAAAGCTGAATTCATCTCCGTCGCAAAATAACCGGGGGCGAGGCCGTTTATCTGCAACCCATGCTTTGCCCAATCTGTCGCCATACCTTTTGTCAGCATCTTCACCGCACCTTTGGTCGCGGCGTAAGGCGCAATACCGGTTCTGGCAAGCTCGCTTTGCACAGAACAAATATTGACAATTTTTCCTTTCCCGCGCGCGATCATATGCCGCGCAACGGCCTGACCTACATAAAGAACGCTATCAACATTGACCGCCTTCAGTTGCGTCCAGGCATCTTCCGGAAAGTCCTCAAGTGGCGCACGATATTGCATGCCAGCGTTATTAATCAGGATATCAATCGGACCAATCGATTGGTTTATATCCTCGACCGCCTGTCGAACCTCGCCGCTGTCTCCAACATCAAACACACGCACGTGGGCGTTGACGCCAAGGTCGGCGAGACTGGCCCTTGCAGTCTCCAGCCGACGTTTATCACGGCCGTTCAGAATCACCGTGGCGCCATGAGCGGCCAGCCCTCGCGCAAGCGTAAAACCTATACCCGCAGAAGAGCCCGTGATCAGCGCAAGACGGTCTTTCAGAGAAAACAGCGATGGCCCAATCATGTCGAAACCTCTTTCATTCGAAATAATCCACGACCTATGCTATCGGACGTAATCGAGCGGGATAACGAATGCCGAAAACACTTCAGCCAACATAATAGACCAGAACTGCGTTAAAAATCGTCAAACTTCAAAAAGCCCCGTAAAAGCCTTACACGCCAAAGAACTTGACCTTCTCCATCATAGCGCTTATCGGCTTTTTTTTCGTAACGCCCTGGAAATTATGTTAAAATCGGGTAACGCGCCTCTATATCCAAAGCATTCTGATCAAAGAGCGTCAACGACTAGCAGTAATCATTTATGAAAACTGCACACGCGGAATTAATATTCACAGTTGCACTGCTATCCGTCACCGACGTCGCTTCTACGCGCTTCGGGCGCTATAAGCTCATAGACCGACTAAGTTCAGCCAGACGGTTGCCGTCAGATCAGGGCTTTCTCGCGATAATCAGTTGACTCTTCGGCAAAAGATTATCCAACGCGTGTTTCACGTCCACGCCACCCGGCAAATCAAGAAGCTGACGCCAGAACTTTTCCCACGCATGCATTAGCGGATGAGACACGTCTCCCAGTGAGGATTCCGTTTTCCAAAACAATCCCCACCAGATACTCCAGAAAAATCCGTAAGTATCTGTTTCCAGAATTTCGAGACCGCTTCCCCTCGCCAATTCGACGAATTCCTCAACCTCAAAAATACGGATATGATTCGGCTTCTGAAAATACTCCGGTGGCGCCAATTCCTTTTGAAGCGTTTCGCTAGAAGGATGAGGACAAGACAGCAAGTATAACGCGCCTGGTCGGCCGATCCTGACCAGTTCCGCCATTACAGTCTTTGGGTCATCTACATGCTCCAGAACTTCCGTGCAGACAACACGGGAAACCGACCCGTCAGCCAGCGGCAATGGAGCGCAATCGCTGACGAAGCTTTTTACATATGCGTCTCCGATCGGATGAACGCGCGCCGTGGCTTTCTCTATCGAAGCAGAATCAATATCGACCAATATCACGCTGGCGCCCGTCCGGGCGCAGAACGCTGCGTTTGATCCATCCCCGCATCCAACATCAGCAACGACGTCATCAACTCCGACAGGGAAGCCTCTAAATAGTTCTCCCGTTTTCGGTTGAAACCAACCTCGAAGAGCCGCATCAGTAAGACCCACCAGCGGATCGCCAGCCGAGGGAGAATCCTCTTGCGAAGACGCTCCGTGTGAGCCTGAACAGGTAGCGTTTACGTCCCCTTTCTGCAGGGAAGGCGCCTTTGTGGCGCCAGACGACTGCGGTTTCGCAGTCAGCCATGAAATCAGACGTCGTCGCACGTTCATCTCGTAATCTCCATCGCATGAGGCACGAACGACGCTGCCAGGCGCCGTCCATGGTTACGAAGCGGCATTTCGACAAATCTATAATTTAGTTCAGCCAACCCAAATGTCAGCGCTACGCCGGACAACACTATCCCGACGGCGGCTACCCGGCCTGGCGTTTCACGCCCGGCAAATCTAAACCATGTTTCGTGCACAAAAAAATAGGACGGCACATGAACGAGATATAGGGAATAAGACCTTGCTGCGACGTAGAGAAGCCACGGGCGGGAGCTGTCATATGGCCACAAATAATCCCTGTTGTAAGACGCAGCCCATACCAGCACAGCGCAAAGCACTGAAATCGGACCCATCCGAAAGCTGACGATATGCAAGGCGCTTGTTCCCAACGCTATGAGCATGAGGACACATCCAAAGAGCAAAATGGGACCGAATATACGCCGGGAAGCCAGCCCAGTCGGTTCGCACATCCGCCATGTGTCGTGCATCGACCATTGCGCTAGCAGGACACCGGCGGCAATGGCCCCCACTCGCAGCATCATATCGAGCGGCATGCTCATGGCACGGAACGACGACACGACCAGAATAGCCATCGGGAGCCAGGTGAAACGACGAAAAATTACGATCAACAGGGGAAGCGTCAGGTAGAACTGCTCCTCAAGCGACAGACTCCATTGAACGAACGCAGCGCCTACACCGTGCTGACCATAAATCCAGGCCATGCGAAAATTGGCCAAATCGAGAACGCCAGCGACCAAGCCTTCAAAATTAGCGCTCACCGATCCAAAAGCACCGCTTCGATTGTAAACAATCGAAAGAAGAAGCGCCGCGAAAAGCCATAACCAGGCGGAAGGCAACAGGCGCCAGACGCGACGTATCCAAAACCGAATCGCTACATCTGCAAAAATCCGTGCATCACGAATGCTGACCAATCGCGGCAATAAAGGCCTGGCGATGACATACCCTGAAATGGCGAAAAATATGTCGACGCCAGTCCAAAACCCGCCGTTTAATAACCAGCCGCGTGCTATTCGCGCATCCCAAAACAACAGATTTATTTGCGAATGCTCGATCAACACCATAGTAACCGCCAAGGCGCGTAATACGTCGAGGTCCCTAACCCTGCTACCCAGGTCAGGCTGCGTTGCGTCCGGCTTGACCACAATCCGACGGGAGACAACGCTCATGACGCAAGCGAGGCCTCCAATCGCGCTGGAGTTGTCTCAAAAAGAAATGCTTTGAATTTCTGTAGCACCACCGCGCGTGAACAGTGTTCACCTAGCTTGCGGTAAGCGCTTTCCGACATGCGCGCATATCGCTCAGGATCATTTTTGGCGACATCATAGCTTTCGCAATAAGCCTTCATAAGCGATTCATAATTCAGGCGGTACCGTCTGGTGCGAAAAACCCCGCGAGGATCGTGCGGCCAGCGGGCGCACTCGAAATTTGACGCCACGATGAAGGCGTTATCCGCGTCAACGTAATCTTCCATAGCGGTGTGATCCGGCGCTACCGCCGGTTTGCCCATGCTCATATATTCCATCAAAGGGAGGCACTGCCCTTCGCCTGTCGAGGTATTCACCGTGAAATCAGTAATTTCAGCCAACTTGAGGTAATCGTCGTCCGACAGGAAGCCGTCAATTAGAACCACTCGGCACCTGAAAGGGGAAAGCTTCGCCAATTCCTCGAGCATCGCGCCAATTGCATCCCCGCAATCGCGGTGAGTCAGCTTCAATACTAAAACCGCGTCATCGACCTCACGAAACGCCCAACAAAAAGCGCCAATCATGTCAAACCAGTTCTTCCGACCATCGGTCGGACAAAGCACCGACGTATAGATAACGCCATCCAGCGCCAGTTCACGGTCGGTGTTCCGGTCGCCTGCATCCGCAGGTAACGACGCACGCCCCTGCTCTCTCCGGCGCACCGAACTGTATATTGCAAGATCAATCTTTCGGCTGTCGAATATCCTGCCGCGAACCGTTAATGTCGATCCGCTCCCGTATCTCCGGCCAGTAAAATACGGGGCGAAACTGTCCCAAACGGGTGACGGCAACGCGATAACCGGATAATCATCGCCCATGGCGGCCCGAACCGTCCGAACCGTGTGATTGGAGTGCGTGATCGCGCGTCCCGCGAGCGACAACACATATCGCCAATCCTGTTTGGGATCATTGTCCCATATTTCGTTCGGAATCGTGTCGAATTCCCAAGCGAAAATGGGAATAAAGGGGCACAGCAAAGGAACGAAGGTCTTGTGGGGCGGGGCGAAACTGAGCAGAACGCATTCCTCCCCCCTGGAGTGAATATTCTTCCAAACCAAATCAGCCTCACTGTCTGGATTGGTCATCGGAAAAACAATTGACCCCTCCTCCAGCAAGGAACGAAATTCTTTCTGGACAAAGTAATAGCTATACTCTGGAAGCCCTAGATTACTCGCGATCGAGCTGCGATCCGTATCCGAATATGACAAATAAATCATGCGGCGATCTTTCTACGCTCTGAGAAAACGACCTTCAGAACATCCCTGATTTTCCTCGAAACTACATCGTCAGATGAGAACTGACGCATCTCCTGGCGCGCTGCTCGCGACATATGCCTGTATATTTCTGGTTCCGTCGTGATCGTCCGGAAACTGTCGTTGAAAGCATCGACCAGTGATCCCCAGTCCAGACGGTGTCGCATGGTTTGATACAGGTCTCGCGGATCATGCGGCCACACGTTCTGCTCAAGGCTGGACTTCAGTATAAATGCATTATTTGAAGATATATAATCAGCCATTGCGGTATGCTGCGGCGCGATAACGGGAACGCCCAAACTCATTGCCTCAACCAGCGGCAAGCACAGACCTTCACCAGACGACGTATTTACGTAAAAAGTCGCATGGCGATACAGGGTATGAATCATTTCGTCTGGCAAAAAGCCGCACAGGACGACGACCTGACACTTCATCGGAGAAAATTCTCTCAAAAACAATTTGATTTCCGATTCTGGAGCCAACTCCCGCGGGCATGACATTTTCAAAACCAACGTTGCATTCGGTTCGTCACGAAACGTCCAACAGAAACCGGTCAACAAATCTTGCCAGTTTTTACGCCCATCACGCGGATTCAAAATAGACAGGTACACGACGCCGTGCAGCGCGAATGTGGTTGTTGGAGACATCGAATGAGACTGATCCACCTGCGAAAGTGAATGGAGATCGTCGGCATTCTTATCTGATTGGTCGGTTGTAATCTCTGACGGGGCCACTTTATCGCCCTGCGTTTCGATCTTTCCTGTTTTCGTCCCTTCGCCGGCTGCTGGCAAATCTTGCATCGTGCGCAAGTGGCCCCCGTGACCCAAATTTCCAGCAAGGGCGACATGATCCACATCAGAATGGACAGGAACTATCGATCTGGAGGCTTTGTAGAGCGCTTGACCGGACTCTGATAGCAATCGTGCAAGCGGCTTCGGGGTCAGAGGGCGTATCCAACGCCGATACACGTCAAGAAACGTGCGAAAACAACGCACTGAGATCCCGTACGCCGCGCCCCTCATGCTGAGGGGCAACGACAATTCGCCGCTCGACGCTACACGCGGGCCCTTTTCTGATTTTGTATCGACAACGGCTACAGCGCCCTCGCCTGCAGATGTTTGCGCGGCATCAGAATCTGCCGCTGCCTCGTCTTTCTTCCCGGCGGCCTCGACCAAGAAACGGGAAGAGTCGCACGCTTCTTCATTTAACAGTTCTGTGTTCGTTGCTGCACTATCGGCCTCATGAGGCAGCCCGTATGTAAATACCTGATTTTTGGGCGCAATAATTTCTGGCTGAAGCGCCATTTCAGCCGCCATCTGGACGCCATCGAATGTTGGAGCCGGAACTGCAAATGCAGGGTAGTCGGCGCCCATTAGTTCGCGGATCAAATCAGCGGTATGACTCGACAACGCAATAACGGCGTCAACATGGCGAAATACATAGCTCCAGTCAGTTCGGGGATCATCGTCCCATTGCTGACACGGCAAGGTCGAAAATTCCCAAGCCATGACCACCACCGTAGGGCAACCTGAAATTAATGGCACACGATGCGGAGGACTAAAGCAAAAAAACACGCAAGCTTCTCCGCGCGCAGCACACGCCCGGTAGATCTCAGGGACATCTTCTTCTGGCCGCTCTATCGCAACCAAATCCCCGAAATGCTCAAGGACTCGATAAAACTCTCGAGAGGCATAAAAATAACTGTATTCAGCGCTGCCTATTTTCGGACCGATATTTGCGTCGCTGAAACCCGAGTAGACCAGTATTTTTGTCATGTGCTGAGTCACCCTCCGGAGAGCGATCTTCGTATTTTCCGCCAAACTAACGTTCAACAGACATCGTGATCAACGGAAATTTTCCACTCCCGTAGAACCCATCGGAAAGCGAAGCGCCGCCGTGGTTGAAACGCAGTATCCGAGAGATCGTTTGGTATTATTTTTCGATCTGAAAATAGACGTCCACCGGTATGGTGAAAGGGTTGCCCACCCGCTTATTATTTACCTTGAACACGTGCGTATTTTGCTACGCAAATCAGATTTTCCTGATGCAAAAGCAACGACTAAAGACGCGCGCCAGCGTTTCGCAACAATAAGACGGTATCCATTGGTCGAGGTCCGCGGCTTTTACATCTGCCGCCGATACTATTTCCTGAAGAGTCGGCCAGGTTGGTGTTGCGTAAACTCCGACGGAGCGGACTACCGCTTCTCCTTGACAAACCGCCAACCTAATCAGGACTCTATATGAGCCCTTGTGTTCAATGAATAAATATCGACGCCAGCAGAACCAGCACCAGTCCTGACACGGAGATCAAAGTCTCCAGAACAGACCACGTCTTGATGGTCTGTGGCACCGTGAGGCCAAGATATTCCTTGATCTGCCAGAAACCTGCGTCGTTCATGGGGCCAAAAGCCACAGATCCTGCGCCGGTCACCAGCACCATCAAAGACGGGGAAACCCCTGTTGCATGCGCAAGGATGGGACCAACCACTCCGGACGAAGTCGCCATCGCAACTGTCGCGGAGCCGCAGGCGACCCGAACGATTGCGGCAAGGGCCCACGCCAGGACCAGCAACGGCATGTGAGCGCCAAGAGCCGCGTCCGTGATCGCCTTCGATACGCCGCTATCGACCAGAACGCGCCCAAACCCACCGCCTGCGCCAATCAGCAGCATAATCAGTGCAGTAGGAGCAAGAGACTCATTGGTGAACCGCAGGACCGTTTCTCTCGAGAAACCCCGAGCCCGGCCGAGAACCCAGAATGACAGCACCGTAGCAACGAGAAGAGCAATGTCGGTATTTCCGAGGAATTTCAGGACCGTATTGAACGTCCCTCCCGGCACCGACAAAGCATCGGCCGCCGAACCGATCAGCATGAGCACGACCGGGCACAATATCGTGAAGACGGTAATAAAAAACCCGGGAAGGTTGGTGGGCGGTTCCGCGCTCACGAACTGCGCGACCAGCGGGTTTTCTTCGGTCAACTGCACGCGCGACGCAGCAAAACGCCCGAACAGCGGCCCGGCGATGATCGCGATGGGCGTGCCTATGATCACCCCCAGCACGATCGTCTGTCCGATGCTGGCGTGATAGGCACCCATAGCCAGCAGCGCCGCCGGATGTGGCGGGATCAGCGCATGTGTCACCGACAACGCTGCGCCCATCGGCAACGCCACCCGCAGCAGGGGCGTTTTAGTTCGCTCGGAAAGCACGAACACCAACGGGATGAGCAGGACGAAACCGACCTCAAAAAAAACAGGCAAACCGATCAACAGGCCGATGACCATCATCGCCCAGTCCACCCGCTCGCGGCCCGCCATTTCGGAAATCGTCAAGGCTATCCGGTCGGCGCCGCCCGATTCCGCCAACATTTTGCCGAGCATCGTGCCAAGCGCGATTACGGTGCCGACATGGCCGAGCACGTGCCCCGCCCCGGCCTCGAACGATCCCACGGCCTTGTCCGGCGGCATTCCGGCGATGATGGCAAGCGCTACAGACGCGCCGAACAGGGCGATGAACGGGTTCAGACGCAGCCGCGCGATCAGGACGATGACTGTCAGGATCGCAAGCGTCGCTAGCGAAATGGCGAAAATGGCGCTCATCCAGGGAAATCCTTTTTGTTGTTAAGCCCTGGCTCGACCGACGAGCGGTCGCAATTATCCGTGGCGACGCAATCGTCAGATCGCAGCCGCCAACACAGTTTCCGTTATTCGACGGTCACGGATTTGGCCAGATTCCGGGGCTGGTCGACGTCAGTCCCCTTCAGCAACGCCGTCTCATAAGCCAAAATCTGAACGGCTATAGTTTGAATGATCGGCGTGACAAAAGGATGGACATGCGGCAGCGCAATGGTCCGCTCCGCAATTGCGTTCAACCTATGCGCGCTCCGTTCATCGGTGAAGGCGAGCAAACGTCCGCCACGAGCCTTCGCTTCCTGAAGATTGGACAGCGTCTTCTCGAACAATGCGCCGGACGGAATCGTCGCCACGATCGGCACGGTCTTGTCGATCAGGGAGATCGGCCCGTGCTTCATCTCGCCAGCCGCATAAGCCTCTGCGTGAATGTAAGAAATTTCCTTTAACTTCAGCGCGCCTTCCATGGCGACCGGATAGGCGCTCCCGCGCCCGAGATACAGCACGTCCCTCGCCTCAGCCACGACCGAGGCCATGGCCCGGATATCGTCGCCAAATGAGAAAATCTCGGCAGCGCGGCTCGGAAGGTCCAGCAGCGCCGAGACCAGCTCCTCTTCCTGAGCATCGCCGAGGACTCCGCCGGCGCGCGCCACCCCGATGGTCAGGCAGGCGAGCACGGTCAACTGCGCCGTAAACGCCTTGGTGGACGCCACTGATATTTCCGGCCCCGCCACCGTGCCCAGCACGGCGTCGCTCTCGCGCGCCATGGTGCTGTGCTCGGCGTTCAGGATGGAGAGCACCGGTAGGCCCGCATTTCGCAGCGAGCGCAGGGCCGCAAGCGTGTCCGCCGTCTCTCCCGATTGGGAAATCAGCAGACCGAGGGAGCCAGCCTCCAGCGGCGGATCGCGATAGCGAAGCTCGCTCGCCACGTCGATATCGACCGGCAGCCGCGCGATCTCCTCCAGCCAGTAACGTCCGACCATTCCAGCATAAAAGGCCGAGCCACAGGCGGTGATCACGCAACGGCGAATGGCGCCAATATCGCAGGGCATGTCCGGCAGCACGACTTTACGCGTCGCAGGGTCAATCATGCGCTGAAGAGTCTGCCCGATCACCAGCGGATGCTCGTGCAGTTCCTTTTCCATATAGTGCCGGTAGCCGTCCTTGCCGATCACTCCGGCGACGAGCGCCGTCGTCTGCACCGCGCGCTCGACGGGATCGCCCTTATCGTCGAAGAACTCGGCTCCGGAGCGCGTGACCACCACGCGATCCCCGTCCTCAAGGTAGGCAATCCGCCGCGTCAACGGCGCAAGAGCCAGACTGTCGGAGCCGAGAAACATTTCACCGTCGCCATATCCGACGGCCAGAGGCGCCCCGTGACGAGCGCCGATCAGCAGTCCCTCCTGATCAGCGAAAATCATCGCAAGGGCGTATGCGCCCTCTAACCGGCTGATCGCAGCGAAAGCGGCCTCGCGCGGCGATTGATCTTCCGAAAGGTAATGATCGACGAGGCGCGCGATGGTTTCGCTGTCGGTCTCGGTCTCGAACCTGTGGCCGAGTTGCTCCAGTTCACGGCGTAGCGTCTCGAAGTTCTCGATGATGCCGTTATGAACGATGGCGACGCGGGCGGTGCCATGTGGGTGTGCGTTGTTTTCCGTCGGCGCGCCATGCGTCGCCCAGCGCGTATGGCCGATGGCCGTCGTGCCGAACAGCGGGCGCTCCCGAAGCGTCTCGCCGAGATTGCCCAGCTTGCCTGCGGCGCGTCGACGCTCGATCCTGCCTTCGTCCAGCGTTGCGATGCCAGCCGAATCATACCCGCGATATTCTAGCCGTCGCAGCCCCTCGAACACGATTGGGGCCGCCTGATTATGTCCTACGACGCCACATATGCCGCACATCAGCCCTGCCCCTTCTTCGCCGCAAGCTTGTTGCGAAACCGGGTCGCCCAACCCGGTTTCGTTGTCTGTGCCGAACGGGCGATCGCCATCGCGCCGCCTTCGACGTCCTGCGTAATCACGCTGCCTGCGGCGATCATCGCATCATCGCCAATGCTTACCGGCGCCACGAGTATGGAGTCGGAACCGACGAACACGTTCGCGCCGATGGTGGTGCGGTGCTTGAAGACGCCGTCATAGTTGCAGGTGATCGTCCCTGCCCCGACATTCGTCCGCGCGCCGACGCTGGAATCACCCAGATAGGTCAGATGATTGGCTTTCGCTCCATCGCCGAGCGTCGTCGCCTTCAACTCGACGAAATTGCCGACATGCGCCCCACGTCCAAGCGTCGTGCCCGGACGCAGGCGCGCATACGGTCCCACCAGAGATCCGGCTCCGACTTCGCAGCCCTCCAGATGGCTGAACGCACGAATTTCCGCGCCGCCGCGCACCGTAACGCCCGGCCCGAAAACAACGTTCGGCTGCACCGTCACGTCAGGCTCGATTACCGTATCGAACGAGAAGAAAACCGTCTCGGGCGCGAGCAGCGTGACCCCGCCTTCCATCGCCAAACGACGCAGGCGCGACTGCACCGCCGCCTCGGCCTCGGCCAGTTCGACGCGGGAATTGACGCCCCGAAGTTCCGCCTCCGGAGCCTCCACCACGCGGACGGCGCCGCCATCGGCACGAGCGATGGACACGACGTCCGTCAGGTAAAACTCACGCTTGGCGTTGTCGTCGCGAACGGCGTGAAGCCACGCGCGAAACGGCCCTGCGGCTGCGCACAGCACGCCCGCGTTACAGAGATCGATCGCACGTTCGTCTGCGCTTGCATCTGACCATTCGACGATGCGTTCAACCAGTCCGTCATCCCCGACGACGACGCGACCATAACGGGCCGGATCTTTCGGCCTCATGGCGAGCAACGCGAGGTCGGCGCCGCCGTTTCGCCGCGTCTCGACCAGTCTGCGCAAGGTCTCCGGTGTGATCAGCGGATTGTCCGCATAAAGCACTGCAACGTCGCCCTCGCCGAACAGCGCCTCCGCCTGCAACGCGGCGTGCGCCGTTCCCAGACGATCGTGCTGCACAACCGTCGCATGCGGGGCCGCGAGGCGCTCGACGTCCTCCATGCCCGGACCGACCACGACGACGATGCGGTCGAAGACCTCCGCCGCGCTTGCGATCAGATGGGCGAGCATCGGCCTGCCCGCGAGGGGCTGCATGGCCTTCGGCATAGCCGATTTCATACGCGTGCCAAGGCCCGCGGCGAGGAGTACGGCGGTGGACGCCGCAGGAGAAGAAGAGGCGCTCATGATAGTCCTCGCGGTAAGGCAGCGCCCGGACAGTGTCAAACGCAGCAGCTGTTTTCCGTAGTCACTTCACGTTACGCTGCTTTTCGACGCAGGGACGGTTGCCTGCGACTGTATGGAGAACTGGTCATGACTGGCGGCGGGCGGCTTGTTGTTTTCGATCTCGACGGCACGTTGATCGACTCCCTTCCCGATATGGCCGCTGCGGTCGAGGATCTTCTGAACAGCTACGGCATGCCCTCGCCCGACGCCGCCGCAGTGCGAACAATGATCGGAGATGGCGTGGCCGCCCTGGTCGAACGCGCGCTCGCGTGGAGCGAATCCCGGAACCCTGAAGCGCCTCCGGCCATCGATCGAGTTGAGGCGACGTCGCGTTTCATGGCGCTCTACAGCCCGCGAGCGACAAAACTGTCCCAGCCATTTCCGAGAACCCGGGCCGTTCTGGAACTGCTGCGAAAGCACGACTGGAATCTCGCCGTATGCACGAACAAGCCGGAAGCCGCTGCGCGAACTATTCTGGAGGAATTCGAATTGGCCCCGCTGTTCGACGCCATCGGCGGCGGAGACTCGTTCCCGACACGCAAGCCCGACCCCGGGCATCTGCTCGGCGTCATCGATCGCGCAGGCGGAACCGCTCATCGAACGGTGATGGTGGGCGATCACGCGAATGACATACGCGCGGCCGCCGGCGCCGGAACGTCGTCGATCTTCGCCGAGTGGGGCTATTGTAGCATTGATTCCGGCGCCGGGGCCACGTACTGCGCGACGAAGATCGACGACGTTCCGGCGGCGGCAACTGACATCGAGGCGCGCTGGCTCCCGACGTGACATGCCCGGGATAAAGCTCGCTTATTCAAACCGCCTGACGCACGTCAGGCTTTAGCGCGCACATTTCGTGCTCAACCATTCCACGTCAAAGGTAGCCGGTGGACCAGCGAGCAGGTCCTGGCCCGACACATTACCCAATAATCATCTGACTAGTTTCGGTGGATCGTTTAGCAGAGCCGTCATATGCCCCACCTTCGGATGCTCCATTTCGACCCGCACCACCGTTGGGCCGAAACCCTTGATGTCTTCGATCCACATCGAACCGCCATGCGGCTCACGCAGTGACTTGTTCTGACTGTCGACGATGAAGCCAGCCACCTGCTGCCCCACGAAGTCGCACCGCAAGGCCGGGGCGCTCCACTCCTTTCGGACCTTCGGCGCGACCTGCATCCCGGCTGTCCGGAGAGTCATGCGCGTCAGGCGCAGACCGTCATATATCCTGAACACGCCGTCACAGGTTCCGCTCTTACGCACCTGAGCGAGTGACTTCATCATGGCGGTCAGCAAATCCACGGCGCCACGCCGCGCGTCTTCTGGAACCGGCTCACGACGCGGCTCAGGCGGGCTGACCAGAACGACGTGCGGATCTCCGGCCGGATAGTCGATGACCACATGCCTTAACGCATCGCGGCTCCACCCTGCGTTGTCATAAGCCGTTGGACGCACGACGCCGTCCACCACATCGCCACGCGCAAAGGCATGAATGTTCATATGAACGAACACGGCCAGAAGGCCGCCGGCGCGAACGGATGTGGAGACCTCAAACTTGTGGTCGGTCAGCAGAAAATCCGTCGTGACGTCCATGACGGACAGCCAATGCGAGTAGATCGTGTAACTCAATGAGGTGTGAGCGTCGGGAGCCGGAGACCACGTCGGAGCAGCCGCGCTGACCGTCGCCGCATCTGACGAATCATCCGCTGACGCCGGGAGCGGCCCGAGAATGGCAGTGGCAAGACCTATTGCGGCGACCACTCCAAAGAGTCGCGGCTTTATGGACGTGGCGGCCTGCGCAATCGTCGTCGTCTCTCTCTTCATTGCCGATAATCACAGCACGACCTGCGCCATTGCGACAAGCGCGCCGAAGAAGAGATCACCGCTGCCTGTAGCCCATCCGGGCGGAAAGCGTCGCCGCTGTTGAAATCGAAAGTCGCGCCAGAAGCGGCGCGTCACGCTCCGCGTCGACGCCCTTCGGCTGGCTTAAACCCAGCCCTGCTACGACAGAACCGTCGGCCGCCCTCACCGCTGCAGCGAAACACCAGACGCCGTGGTGGATCTGTTCATTATCGACCGCGTAGCCTCGCTCCCGAACTTCACGAATCTGTTCAAGGACCTCCGCCGGGCTACGCGCTCCATGAGAGGTCAATGGCGCAGGCCATGTCGAGGTCGGATAGAGCGCAAGCCATTCGCGAAACCGCCCGGTCTCCATGGCGGAGAGCTGCGCCATTCCCACGGCCGTATAGACTGCTGGCAAGCGCATTCCGACAGCGTAGTGCACGCCCAAACCTCGCTCGCTGGTCCTGCTGGCGAGGTACACTACCTCGCTCCCCTCCAGGATACTCAGGCTGACCGTATATGCAGCAAGCTCGGGCGACGCGCCTATGATCTGATGGAACGCGCCGACGAGGTCATGTCGCCCACCAGCCTGCTCAGCCCAGTCCAGCAGCCTTCCGCCAAGCCGGTATCCCATATGCGCCGAGCCTTGCGCGGCTTCCAGAAGTCCGAGTTCCACCATCGTGTTGATCAGACCGTGGGTCGAACTGCGCGGCAGAGACAATTCACGCGCGATATCGGCGGCGCTGGGCGGAAGATCCCGCCGCCCAACCATGTCGAGAATTTTCACCGCGCGGCGTAACGCAGGAACCGAGTCGCTTTCCCGCCCGGAAGACGACTGAGACTCACTTACCGGAGAGCGCATTGTTTCGTCCTTGACGGGCATCATCCGAATCGCCTATATCCGACATACGGGATCGTGTTCAACATAATGAACAACAATAATATGAACGCGGTCTCGTTTTCCGCGCCGAGACAACATCCAGCGCCGCCCCCGCATTAAAATAAACCACGCCGCAGTCCGCAGCTTGCGCCCGGACTGTAGTCGGCCGTCCCCAAGCTACGCCTGACGCCGTTACTTAATGACAAGCCCTATCTGCTTGATATCGTGGAATTTCAGATCGGGATTCATTTCCTCGGTCCGCCGCATCATGAAGTTCGAACTCGCGAGATAGACCGGATCGCCGTCGAGATCCTCCGCCAGCGATGAACGGTTCATCTCGGCGAAAATCTCCAGCTTCGCACGATCTCCCGTAATCCAGCGCGCCAGCGAGAACGGCGTGGAATCGAATCCGATGGAAACGCCATACTCGCCCTTCAAGCGCGCCTGAAGCACGTCAAGCTGCAGCGTTCCCACGACGCCCACGATCGGTTGGGCGCCGTCCATTGGGCGGAACAGCTGCACCACCCCCTCTTCCGCCAACTCGGTCAAAGCCTGACGCAGTTTCTTCGCCTTCATTGCGTCGTCCAGCCGCACGCGGCGCAGGATTTCCGGCGCAAAATGCGGGACGCCCGTGAATCGCAGGGCCTCGTTCTCCGTCAACGTGTCGCCGATACGCAACGTCCCGTGATTCGGAATGCCGACCACGTCGCCCGCGAACGCCTCCTCCGCCAGCTGCCTGTCGCGCGCGAAGAAGAACTGCGGCGTATGCAGGGCGAAATTCTTGCCCGTCCGCGTGTGGTGCAACCTCATGCCACGAGACAACCTGCCGGAGCAGATTCGCGCGAACGCAATCCGATCACGGTGATTGGGGTCCATATTCGCCTGAATCTTGAACACGAGCGCCGTCATTTCCGGCTCATCGGCCTTCACCACGCGGGTCTCGGTCGCCTGATCACGGGGAGGAGGCCCGAACTCCACCAGAGCGTCCAGAAGATCGGTCACGCCAATCTCCTTCATGGCGCTGCCGAAGAACACAGGCGTCAGATGCCCGGCGTCGAAGGACTCCTTGTCGAATTCAGGCAACGCCGCCTCAACAAGCTCCAGGTCCTCCCCCAGCTGGACCATGCGCGGGTCGGACTGCTCCAGATTCAGTCCGGCAGGACGCACGATCTTTTTCCGCAGGTCATATGTGCCCGCAAACGTGGCCGCACGACCGATAGGCCAGGTCGCCGGGGTCGTGTCCAGCGCCAGCGACGACGAAATTTCGTCCAGGAGCGCAAACGGGTCCTGCGCCTCACGGTCCATCTTGTTGATGAACGTGACGATGGGGATGTCGCGCATACGACAGATCTCGAACAGCTTTCGCGTCCGATCCTCGATGCCCTTCGCCGCGTCGATGACCATCACCGCGGAGTCAACGGCGGTCAGCGTACGATACGTGTCTTCGGAGAAGTCCTCGTGCCCCGGCGTGTCCAGCAGGTTGAACACGCACCCGCCATATTCGAACGTCATGACGGACGTGACGACCGAAATGCCACGATCCCGCTCGATGCCCATCCAGTCAGAACGCGTGCGACGTCTCTCGCCCTTGGCACGTACATTTCCGGCGAGCTGAATGGCGCCGCCCGCGCGCAGGATGCGCTCCGTAAGCGTCGTTTTACCGGCGTCAGGATGGGAGATGATCGCGAAGGTCCGACGGCGCGCGATCGCGTCCCGGATCGCCGGGCTGGAGGAAGCGGCAGTATCCTGGCTGTCGATGGAAGTCTGGGCGTCGGTCATCGGGGGCCATCCTGCGGCGACGGGTCTGCCGAACGCAGACCCCTGAAACGGCGACGCCGGACGGAGAGGCATGCTCTCCGCCCGGCGCCGAATACTCGACCCGACCGCAGTGGCCGGGGTAATCTCTGGGGCGTTCCGTGGGATCAGCGCGAGTAGAACTCGACCACCAGATTCGGCTCCATCTGCACCGGGTACGGCACGTCGGCGAACTTCGGACCGCGCACGAAGGTGCCCTTCATCTGGCGATGATCGGCTTCCATGTACTCAGGAACGTCACGCTCGCCGGTCTGGGCCGCGTCGAGCACCATGGCAAGCTGCTTGGACTTCTCGCGGACCTCGATGACGTCGCCGTCACGGACGAGGAACGAAGGAATGTTCACCTTCTTGCCGTTCACCGTCACGTGGCCGTGGTTGATGAACTGACGGGCGGCGAACGGCGTCATCGCGAACTTCAGGCGGTAGACGACCGCGTCGAGACGACGCTCCAGCAGGTTGATGAGGTTCTCGGACGTGTCGCCTTTGCGACGCACCGCTTCCTCATAGTACTTGCGGAACTGCTTCTCGCTGATGTTGCCGTAGTAGCCCTTCAGCTTCTGCTTCGCCATCAGCTGGACAGAGAAGTCGGAAGGCTTGCTCTTGCGGCGCTGGCCATGCTGGCCCGGACCGTAATCCCGCTTGTTGACCGGCGACTTGGCGCGGCCCCACAGGTTTACGCCAAGGCGGCGATTGATCTTGTACTTGCTCTCAAGGCGCTTGCTCATTTGCGCGCTCTACTCTCTGTTCTCGCTCGACAATCCAGGCTGGCCGGATCATCCGCGGTTGCGCCGGTAGTCCCTGCCCCGGAACGGAGCAGAGCGGGCGCGGCCCGTATTACCGACCCGGGGGAGCATGCACCCACTACGGTCGGCCGGTCCGTCCACATTCCCGGCAATGGGCGGCGCATATAAGATACAGCAGCAGAGCTGTCAACGCACGAGGGCCGCAGCATCGGCCTTAGGCCGCTCCTCATTCTCGTCCAAAATCATCGCGACAATGCCGGGAAATCGACTTTCCAGCTCATCGCCGCGCAAGGAGTTGATGTGCTCCGTTCCCTGCGCCAGCGTCCGCACCACCCCCGCATCCCGTAACACCTTGAAGTGATGTGACATCGTCGAACGTGGTCTGGCGTCGCTAAGTTCAGCGCAATTCTGAGCGCCTCGGCGCGCCAGGCGGCGTACGATCTCCAGACGTATCGGGTCCGATAGCGCCTGGAAGACGTCACGCGCAGATACTGCGCTGATAGGCGGATGTTCGTATCGCACCATATTTTCCTGCGGTATCCCGAACAATTCCATTTCATTCGACGTTAACGCCACAGCGTCAACCGCGCCACATATTCAGCGACGCGCAGAGCACGCAAGCACGCGCCCCTCAGTTCAGGTTCATTATATAACATCAAGAGGCAGGGGTTGTATTTCGAAAATAATCGAACAATGTAAGTCGTGGCTCAACGCCACCCTCTCTGGAAGGATTGACCTTCATGACCACCCTGTTCGACCCAATTCGTATAGGGGCCATAGACGCCCCCAATCGTATCGTGATGTCCCCCCTGACCCGCGCACGGGCGACACGGACGCACGTGCCGACGCCCGTCATGGCGGAGTATTACGCTCAACGCGCCAGCGCGGGCCTTATCATCTCCGAGGCGACAGGCATCAGCCGGCAAGGGCTCGGCTGGCCCTTCGCACCGGGGCTCTGGTCCGACGAGCAGGTCGAGGCATGGAAGCCGGTGACCAAAGCCGTCCATGACAAGGGCGGGCGCATCATTGCGCAACTCTGGCACATGGGCTTTCTCGTCCATCCGTCGGTCACCGGGCAGGATCCCGTCTCGTCATCACCGGGCGCCGCTCCCGGCATGGCGCATACATATGAAGGCAAGCAGCCTTATCCACCCGCCAGAGCGCTGCGGATCGAAGAAATCCCCTCTCTGCTGGAAGACTATGAGCGCGCAGCGCGAAATGCGCGAGCGGCAGGCTTCGACGGCGTGCAGATTCATGCGGCCAATGGCTACCTGCTCGACGAATTTCTGCGCAACGGCGTCAACCACCGCGACGACACATATGGCGGAGCGCCAGAAAACCGTATCCGCCTGCTGCGGGAAGTGACCGAGCGCGTAATCGCCACCATCGGCGCCGACCGTACGAGCGTCAGACTGTCCCCTAACGGGAACAGCCAGGGCGTCGACGACAGCGATCCAGCGGCCGTCTTCCTGCCCGCAGCGAAGATGCTATCGGACCTGGGCATCGCGTCTCTCGGCCTTCGCGAGCCTGGACCCGACGGCACGTTTGGCAGCACGGACGTGCCGAAGCTTTCCCCGCGCATACGCGAGGTCTTCGACGGCGTGCTCATTCTCAATTCCGATTACTCGCCGGAAACCGCGCAGAAAGCACTGGAAAGCGGCGTAGCCGACGCCATCAGCTTCGGCCGACCATTCATCGCCAATCCGGATTTGCCGCGCCGAATCAAGGACGGGCTCCCGCTGGCCGAGGCCGATATGAAGACATGGTATTCGCAGGGACCCGAAGGCTATATCGACTACCCTGCGGTCGAGTGAACGCAGATCGTTTCGCTTTGACGTAGAGCCTCCCGAATGTGAGGCTCGAAACGCAACCGACGGCGCGAGGCCGTCGGTTCACAGCGTCAGGACGGAGCCAGCTCTTCTGAGTCGGCGGCCTGTCCGAGGCGAGATTCGCCCGGCTCATCGCCTTCTTCAGAACCTTGCTCCTGAGACGCTCCGTATGGAACGCGGGTGCGAGCCACACGCTCCTGCCGCTCTTGCTGGGCCTGCTGCACAGCCTGCGTCATCGCATTCAGAATGCGGAAATAGTGTTCGGCATGCTGGAAATAGGCTTCCGCGGTAACCCGGTCGCCGCTGCTGGTCGCGTCACGTCCCAATTGCAGGTACTTTTCGAACAACTGCTGGGCCGTGCCGCGAACGCGCACTTCTGGACCGTTACTGTCGAAGACATGGTTACGGTTCAACGGAACCTGCCCGTTGTGAGTGCGCGCCCCACTTCCGCCGCCATTCCCCCCGGGCCGGTGACGATGGTTACGCATCCGTTTCATATTCATGATGTCGCCACGATGCTTTCCTGTTTGCGAAGATCAGCGCTTTGATGAGCGCATTGTTTCTCTCACGCCGCCTCGCCTACCAGATGTCTAATATTGCCGGCTAAGGCTTGAAGCTGCCTATGGCATGACACCACATAGAGCAACTGCGCTGGGCGCCACCGGACTTAAAGCGTTTTTGCGATCAACGCTCTAAACACCCATTCGGGAGTGTCCGATGTTCCAGAAATTTGATCATAGCGCCACCGAGCGCTCAAGCCAAGTCCTTCGTGAGCGGTTTTCACATTTCCCTTGCGCGACATACCGCCCATTAATCCCACGTCATGAGATCGGAAAAACAACCGGATAATTCGGGGCCAGCGCATATGCGTGAAACTACGTCATTCCGCGTCGCGACGTCTCCGTATCTCACCAAAATCTTCTGAACCGAAAAATAACGACAATACCAGGCGTTGCGCCGATTATTATCCTTTCGTCGGCCGTCACCCAATTTTCGGCTTGAGATCTGCCGCATCTCAAGGCGAACGCCCCAGAACAACCATGCTCCACCAGTTTTTAGTCCGCCCTGACGACCGCAGCTGATCTGCACGAACTCATGCCCCTCAACTGTTTTCTGAAGATGGTGGGCTTCGCTTCGCTCTATTTCGGCGCATCCATCACAAAAAAGCTGACTGCCGTTGGTCGTGCTGCCCCCAATCATTGAACGCCCCAATCTCGTTCAATTGAAAAGGGAAATACTGCCGCTTTGCTCAGACGTTTCTCATCAAACCATGACTCTTGCGTGATTAATTACAGCAATTAAAAATCCAGCGCCTCATGGCAACCAAATCGATCAACCAGAACGACGCCCTGCCGACACGTCGTCTGGGAATGACTCGATAATCTGACTTCCCGTTCAATGATTTCGGCGCAGAGCATCAGTTAAAGCGACCTAGCGGCGTATCGAACGATACGCGTGGCGAATTGAACCCGGAAAATTCATCCGTTAACCGCAGCGATACGTTCCGTCAGGCGTCAACCTGCCCCGGAGCCACGTCCCAACATCACGGCCCGTGGCACGCCCCCCAAATCCCGCCGAACATCAAAAACGGCCAACCCTACCCCTCGGGCGATCGCCGGAACGCTTTCCTCCTGCCCCACGCCGATCTCCAGCACTGCCAGACCATCCGGCGCCAGCAACTCCGTAAGCGCCGGGATAATGCGCCTGTAGTCGTCGAGGCCATCCGCCCCGCCGTCCAGAGCGCTAAACGGTTCGTATCGCCGGACATCGAGCATCAGGGCGTCCAGATCAGGCGTCGGAATATACGGCGGGTTGGACAGCACGACATCGAACTGCCCGCGAACCGATTGCGTCCAGCTCCCCGCCACGAACGCCGCCCGATCATCCAGAGCGTTCCGGGACGCGTTGCGTCGGGCCAAGGCGGCTGCAGCGGGAACCCGATCCAATCCGACGCCAAACGCATGCGGATATTCGCTGAGCACAGCGAGCAGCAGACAGCCCGTACCGCACCCCAGATCAAGGACGTTCGCGACAGCACTTCGGTCGGGGCGCAAATCCAGAACAGCCTCGACCAGCGTTTCGCTGTCGCCACGCGGAATTAAGGTGTCCGGCGTAACTTCGATATCCAGCGTCCAGAACCCCTTGCGCCCTGACAGATGCGCCATGGGTTCCTTCTTCTCACGCCTGCGAACCAGACTCATGAAATCGCCGACCTCTGCGGGAACGGATCGCCCTTGCGCGATCTGCTCCAGCGGCTCGGTCCCAGTAGCCAGTTCAAACAACAGCCGAGCTTCTCTTCGAGGGTCCTCCACGTCCGCCTCCCGGAGAATATCCGCAGCAAGGTTGATCCACTCCCCCACCGTGCGGGCAGTTCCCCCGCCAGTCGTAGCGTCCACCGCGCCAGCCATCGGCTCCCCGGTCATCGAGGATCGTTTCCCGAAGCATTTAGCTGCGACCGACTCATGCTGTTTTGCTCGCTGGGGAGTTCTCCGCCCTCAGGCGTCGGAAAAAGCTGGTCATGTTTACTGTTCAAACAGAGCATCCGTCAGTTTATATATTGGACATGACGACCATAGCGCTTCCGTCCACCTGCCACTCGTTGGCTGCCCTCAATCATACACCGATGGCGTCACGAAAGGTAAAAAGGCTGTTTCTGGCCTCTGCGGCCCTCTTCCTGGCATGCCCGCTATCTGCCGCTTGGGCAGGCGAGTTTCACGTCGTGGACGGGCGCGCCGAAGCAGAAATCTCCGAAGAGTCGCGCCTCTACGTCGATGGAGCGCTTGTCGCCACCTTCGTCATTGACGCAGACCACCCGAACGTATCCGCGAAGGTGACTACGCCGGCAGGCCGCACGGAGCATAGTTATGCGTTATGCGGCGAAATCACCATCAGACGCCCTGACGGAAAAACGGAGACCCACGCAGTCGACAGCGTGGGTCATCTTCATAACCCGGACGGCCGCGTATTCGAAGCACTGGGCGCCAACGACTTCACGGATTTCTATCTGGCGGACCCAAATGATCCTGATGCAGCGGACCACACCCGCGGCAAGGCCAATGCATGTTCGGTAGCGACAAGCTAATTCGATTCCCGGACTGTCATACGCGTGTCACGTATCGCACCAAAAGCATCACCAAAAAACGGTCGACAGCCTTTGAAGCGAGACCTCAGGCCCCCGCTCACGCGCGCCTGAGCATCACCGCCACACTCATTTTGATCAAAGTTGAGCTCGCATTCGTTTCTTCGCCTGCCGCCACGCGGCTCCTCGCGGCCTGTGGAGCAGGAGCCGCTACGGCGCCCAATGGCGTCCCGCGCACCTGCCGCGTCTCGGTGAGAAGGTCGCCAAAATCGAGCTTATGGATCGCCCAATTCATACCGTCTCCACTCAACACCGTTGCCTCGTGAACTGCTTTCTCAAGCAATTTCTTGCGCAAGGAACTTTCTGCAGCCTGAACCACGTCATTCGGTATCGAGGCGTCGACTCTGGGGTGAGCCAATGTGAGCCCGGGACGAGAGACCTGCTCGGCCCGTTCCTTCAGGCCGTAATTTTCAGATTCGTGAACTCGCACCGTCGCGGTAACAGTAGCGGTCTCATTTCCCGTAGCCTGTGTCTCCCTTCGGGCTTGAGACAGGCGCCAGTCGTCCGTAGCGATAAACGCCTTTACGACTTCGAGCATTGCGAGTCGTAAGTCCGCCTCGCTCGTGTCAGCGCCTTTAAGAGCGTGAACATCGACTGTAATTTTTACCGTGTCATGCTTGATTGCTTGCTCGTCGGCCAGAGAAAACGTCAGCGTGTCGACTGGCGGGATAAGTGAAAGATCAACTTTCGTCATTACATTCTCCAGACAGCGTCATACGGAAATAGTTGGGCGACGTTCTGACCCTGCTCTACCATACAGGGCAGGGAATACAGTCGAAGATTGCGCTGTGTTTTCCGGTATCAAACCGACTGAAGCGACTGTGTATACGGCTGCGAGCGTTAAAACGCGACGCCCGTAATGCTTTACACGCCTCCTGTGTCGCGTCGTCTGCGCGGATGCTGCTTCTGGCCGCGCTTAACCGCATGCGCCATGTCCGGACGCTTGCCGAACGGACTACCTGATATGGCTCCTCTCGAGCTTTGAGGACCGATCTGCTCCGGAGGATCGCCCGCTCCACGAAGACTCTGACGACGAACCTCCCCGCCCCACTTCGGCAGTCCGTCACATGCGATCAGGACTCCGCATGCGAGACCGACACGATGACCGAATAAAGATAATCCACACGACAGTTTGATTCGGTGCCCCCGCTCGTTCGAATCCTGAACTCAGACCGGCTTATTTTGACTCACAACGCCGTCGCTGCTTCCTAATTCGAAAAAACCTTTATCCAACGTCCAAATTCCAATATAGAAGGACGCTTGGCTACTCCGCTGCGACGATACGGTCCCGCCCCCCTCGCTTTGCCCTGTAAAGAGCGCGGTCCGCTCGCCCGATCAAGGCATTCACGGTATCGCCCGGTGCACGCACCGCGACCCCAATACTGCAGGTCACGATAATGCGCTCCGGTTCAAGCATGACCGGTTCCTTCAAGACCTTATGCAGCGCATCAACGTCCGCCGCCACAGATTCTGCATCTCCCGCCGTCGACGAGAAAACAAGAATCAACTCTTCTCCGCCGTAACGCCCCGCGAACACGCCCGGGCGTATCTGATGCCTTAGCCTCTCTCCATATTCACGAAGAACACAATCACCCCCCTGATGCCCGTATGAATCATTTATCGATTTAAAATGATCGAGGTCGATCAGAACGACCGCCAATACCCCGTCGGAACCGGAACCGCTCGCCAAATAATCGAATTCTTCAAGAACGGCGCGACGGTTGAGCAATCCCGTAAGAGAGTCGATACGGGATTGACGGATCAATTGCTCCTGTACCTCCTCCATGATGCGAGTTCTGTCACGAACCAGTTTTTCCAGATTTTTCTGCCGGGCGAGAAATGCCCGACGACACACGGCGCCAATCCCGACAAGGGCCAAAGCGCCCAGCCCCCAGCTCCACACCCACACATTCGACGAAGGCGGCGCTCTCCCTCCACGTCGCGCGAGTATGCTTGCGGGAGTCGCGGCGCGGCCGCCCGACACATCGAGCGCCTGAACGTCAAATGCGACCCGCGACCCGTCAAAATCCGGATATTCAACGTCCTGCCTGCTCGTTTCCCGGATAGCGTCGTCGAGCGCGCTCAGGCGATAACGATAGCGCAAATGGCGTTGCCCGACGAATGTCGGAGCCACGAAAGCCAGACGCAAGCGGTGATCATGATCGTCCCACCCGCGCCCCGCTCTGGTCAGATCAACCTGCCCCAGCTCCGCCGAAACGATACGCGTGTGCAACGATGGCTGCGGCGCAAGACTGCCCGTAACCCGGAGCATAGAGAACCCCTGATCCGTCGCCACCCAGATATCGCCGCTGTCGTCCTCACTCACGCCATGAACGGAAATCTGGTTCGACACCAACCCGCTTTCGGTATCGAAATGCCTCCGCCCGGAAGGCGTCAGCACATCAAGACCATCGCCTCCGATCCATATCCAGCCGCGGCTATCCCGAAAAAGAGCCGCCCCTCCCGATTGAGCCGAGCGTGATTGAGAAAAACCCGCCACACCAGGCCCTGCATCGTCTGACAAAGTGAGCTTGCGCAGATCGCCATGCTCTCCCGCGATCCATATCTCGTTCGACATCGTGACCGTCATGGTGCGCGCCGCGCCTATGCCGAGTTCCACGATATCCACTTTTGGAGCAAAGCGGCGTTCACCGCTCAGACGTTGAAAAAGCACGGTATCCGTGAGCGCGAGCACATTGCCGTATTGGTCGAATTCTATCGCGTTGACTTTTCTGCCCTGCAAAGCAATGGGGGCCGGCACATGCTCAGGCGGAGAAGAGGGATCGTCGATCCTTGCCAAACCGTCTGTCGTGCCGATCCAAAGCCTCCCGGCGGAATCAAGCGCAGTTGTGCCGGTGAGCTTCGCCGCCGTTGGAAACTTTGTAACGCGCCCGGTTGCTGGTTCGATGCGCGCGAGGCCCACCTTTTCCAGCGTCGCCCAAATAGCGCCATCGCCTGTGCGCGTGAGCGACGTCGCGTGCAGGTCGAACCTGGCCGGCGCCTTACTTTCGTCCACGCGCCCATCCCGCGCCGCGTAACGGAGCAGACCGTTTCTGCTCGCAACCCAGATTTCGCCTTCGCTATCACGTCGAACGACTGAGACAGGCTCCGCCGGAAAACCCTCTTCAGCGCCATAGTCATGCCAAAAAGAAAAACCTGCGACCCGGATCGCTCCCTGATTTAACCCACCAAACCACAGGCCGCCCTCCCGGTCCGCAAACGCTGACGTAACCACAGGCCGTTGCAAATCCTTGCGCCACGACATTTCGCTCCAACGCCCATCCGGGGCTCTCACGATCAGTGACTTCCCGCCGGGTGTGACAATCGATCCACCGGGCGCGTCCACGAGAAAAAGTCGATGCGATCGGTCGTTAAAAAATTGAGGCGGAGGTGGAATTTTTTCAACCAGCGCGTGGCCTTCGGCATTCAACCGCAGGAACTTACTTATGCTCCGAGCGAATACGCCGCCATCCGGCGCACCCGCGAAAGCCGTCCATGCGTCCGGCGGCACACCAGCCAAAACTCCAAAGACAGTGATGGAGCCGTCACGATAACGACAGATCTCATCGCCGCATCCAATCCACAGCGCGTCTCCGTCAACAAAAATTCCATGAAGAGATCGCGACGAAAGCACGTCGCCACCAGCCGTCACGCCAGTTGAAATCGTCCCGGACAGACTCTCCACTTCCGGGGCCAGCCCCCTCGGGCGCACCAGCCAGAGTCCGCCGCCTTTCACGGCGCCCGCGCCAGCCAGAACCACGAAACCACGTTGAAAAGCCAATATCTGTGGTGGCAGTGGCCCCGACAGCGCGCTTGCTGGAAGTCCCGCCGATACGACCCTGCCGTACTCTCGCACCAGAAAGTCCGACGCCCCGGCTATCATCAAGGTCCCATCGTTCGCTGCGGCGATCGCCCTTACCGCGCCAAACGAATCCCCTTGCGGGGTCGCAACTCGTGTGAACGCTCCGCCGGAGCTGACATAAAGGCCTGTGCGGTCGCCAGCATACATGAAGCCGTCGCCGTCTTGAGCGAAGGCCTCTCCCGAGCCTGCCGCAGCTCCCGGCAGGCCATCGAACATACGAAAAGTTTGCGCCCAGACTGACGAAATCTGACAAACCAGCATCGTCAAAATGAAAAACACGGGAAAACAGCCGACAGCCCGATACGTCGTGCGCGGCTCACGACGCCCGATGTGGCGGAACCCCCCGAAAGAATCATGAAACGCGGTGGTGACGCGACGCCATGCGGACAACGAGACTGCCTCTTTACAGATCCAGTCTCAATTTTAGCGAGCTACCCTTATCGGTCAGTTAAGCTGCCCGGTTCCTACAGTCCCTCGGCGACGAGCAGCGCAGCCTGCTCCTCCTGTGTCAGCGCGTCGACAATGTCGTCGATCTCGCCGAGCATGATCCGGTCGATCTTGTGCAGCGTAAGGCCGATCCGGTGATCCGTGACGCGCCCCTGCGGAAAGTTATAGGTCCGTATCCGCTCCGACCGGTCGCCTGTCCCGACCTGCGACCGCCGGTCAGCCGCACGCGTAGCGTGCAGGTCAGCGCGCTGCTGCTCATACAGCCGCGCCCGCAGGATCTTCATCGCCTTGGCGCGGTTCTTGTGCTGGCTCTTCTCCTCCTGCATCGCCACGACGACGCCCGAAGGAATGTGGGTGATACGCACCGCGCTCTCGGTCTTGTTGACGTGCTGCCCACCAGCGCCGGACGCGCGATACACGTCGATGCGCAGGTCGCTCTCGTCGATCTGCACGTCGACTTCCTCAGCTTCCGGCAGAACGGCCACCGTGACGGTGGATGTGTGAATCCGTCCCTGACTTTCGGTCGCGGGCACACGCTGCACCCTGTGCACGCCCGATTCATATTTCAACCGCGCGAAAACGCCCCGCCCGGTGATCGTCGCGATCCCTTCCCTAAGACCGCCAAGCTCACTCTCGTCATATTCCATGACCTCAAAGCGCCAGCCGCGCAGATCGGCATAACGCCGGTAAAGCCCGAACAATTCCGCCGCGAACAACCCCGCCTCGTCGCCTCCGGCGGCGGGTCTGATTTCCAGAATCGCACTGCGATCGTCCGCAGCATCGCGCGGCAACATGGCCAGACGCACTTCCTGGCGCAGAGTCTCAATCCGATCCTTGAGATCGTGAAACTCGGCTTCCGCCAGCGCCTTCATTTCCGGATCGGCCATGAGCATTTCGGCGTCGCGCGCCTCGCCCTGTGCCTCACGCAGCGCGCTGACCCGAGAAACCAGCGGCTCCAGTTCCGCATATTCTCGCGACGCGCTGGTGAAGCCGTCTCCAGTCACGCCACTGGCGAGCAGCGCCTCAAGTTCCTCGGCCCGGGCGACGATGCGGTCGAGCCGATCGTCGAGACTCACGCGCCCTCCCCGGCTGACAGGCCAGGCGGCAGAATAGCGCCGAGATATTCACGCACGGTCGCCCGCAACGGAGCCTCGCCCAGCGTCTCGATCAGACGATCGACCGATATCTCGCTCTGTTCGCCAGACGAGAGATCTCGCAGTTGAACGACGCCTTTCGCGACCTCGGCCTCCCCAAGGATCACGACATGCGAAGCGCCGACCCGGTTCGCACGCTCCATGCGTTTCTTGAGATTGCCCCGATAGGCCATCTCGCTCCGCAGCCCCGCATAACGCAGACGCGTCAGCACGCCGATTGCGGGCGCCTCCGCCGCATCGCCCACAGGAATCACGACGACAGGCGCTTCTTTCTCGGGCGCGTTCTCGAGCAGCATGGCCAGACGTTCTACCCCGCCCGCCCAGCCGATGGCGGGCGTCTGCGGGCCGCCCATTTCGGCGACCAACCCTTCATAGCGGCCGCCCGCCAGCACCGTGCCCTGAGCGCCAAGCCGCGTCGTCACGAATTCGAACGCGGTGTGGCTGTAATAATCGAGGCCCCGCACGATGCGCGGATTTTCGACGAACGGCACGCCAAACGCCTGCAGCGCCGTCCGAAGCCCGTCCCAGAAGCGTCGGGAATGATCGTTCAGATAATCGGCGAGCATCGGCGCATCAGGAAGAAGCGCCCGATCCTCCGGGGCCTTGCTGTCCAGAATACGCAAGGGATTACGATCGAGACGATCCTGACTGTCCTGCGACAATCTGTCGCGAAAGTCGGAGAAATAGTCGATCAGCGCCTTGCGCCAGGCGGCGCGGCTCTCAGGATCGCCCAGCGTGTTAAGCTCCAGCGTCACGTCGTCCGCAATGCCCAGGGCGCCGAGAACGTCTCGCCCCATGGCGATCGCCTCAGCGTCCGCCACAGGCTCGGCAGGGCCGATCAACTCGGCGCCGATCTGGTGGAACTGCCGATAACGCCCCTTCTGCGGCCGCTCGTAGCGGAACATCGGGCCGGTATAGAACACCTTCTGCGGCAAGGATTGCGTAAGACCGTTCGTAACCAGCGCGCGACAGATAGCCGCCGTGCCTTCGGGACGAAGCGTCAGGGACTCTCCGCCCCGGTCGGGAAAGGTGTACATCTCTTTCGAGACGACATCCGACGTATCGCCAAGAGATCGAGCGAATACGGCCGTTTCCTCAAAGATCGGCGTCGACCATTCCTCGAACCCGTAGAGCCCCGTGACGGTCCGGGCGGTGTCGACAACATGCGCGTGGCGGCGCTGCTCCTCGCCGATGAGGTCATGGGTTCCACGGACGGGCTGAACGGCGCTCACTGGCGGGTCTCCGAAAGAGACGCCCCGCCCGCCGCGTTGTCGCGACCGACGGGGCGATGCAGGCTTTTGATATAGCCCCTCTCCATCCGGAGAGGGAATTTCAGACTTATTTCACGGTCTCAAGGTCCGGAAGCGCAGGCTCGACGCCTTCCGCCTTTTCCTTGGCGGCCTCGGCCTCGATCAACGCGACGCGCTGCTCGACCAGATCGACGACGTGATCGATCATCGAGCCTGAAGGCACAGTGTGATCCTGCTTGCCCGCCGAATAGACCATATGGCGACCGGAACCGCCGCCGGTGACGCCCAGATCGGTCATCAGCGCCTCGCCCGGCCCGTTCACGACGCAACCGATGATCGAAAGCGTCAACGGCGTCTTGATGTGCGCGAGGCGATCTTCAAGCGTCTGGACCGTCTGGATCACGTTGAACCCCTGACGCGCACAGGACGGGCAGGAAATGATCTTCACGCCGCGGTGACGCAGGCCGAGCGACTTCAGAATGTCCCACCCGACCAGCACTTCTTCTTCCGGCTCGGCCGAAAGGGAGACGCGCATGGTGTCGCCCACGCCAGCCCACAGCAGGTTGCCAAGGCCGATCGAGGATTTCACCGTGCCCGCGCGGCGGCTGCCAGCCTCGGTGATGCCGATATGCAGCGGATGGTCGCAGGCTTCCGCCAGTTGCTGATAAGCGGCGACGGCGAGGAACACGTCCGACGCCTTCACGCTGATCTTGAACTCGTGGAAATCGTGGTCCTGCAGGATTTTGGCGTGCTCCAGTGCGCTCTCGACCAGCGCGTCGGGGTTCGGCTCGCCGTATTTTTCCAGCAGATGCTTCTCCAGCGAACCGGCGTTGACGCCGATACGGATCGAACAGTTGTGATCCTTCGCCGCGTTCACGACCTCACGCACGCGCTCGGCGCTGCCGATATTGCCCGGGTTGATGCGCAGGCAGGCCGCGCCAGCCTTCGCAGCCTCGATGGCGCGCTTGTAGTGGAAGTGGATGTCCGCGACGATCGGCACGTTCACTTCGTGCACGATCTCCGCGAGCGCCGCCGTGCTTTCCTCGTCCGGGCACGAAACGCGGACGATATCAACGCCCGCCAGTTCGGCGCGACGGATTTGTTCGATTGTCGCCTTGGCGTCGCTGGTCAGGGTGTTCGTCATCGTCTGTATAGAGATCGGCGCGTCGCCGCCGACGGCGACCTTGCCGACGTGAATCTGACGCGACTTGCGGCGCTCGATATACTGATAGGGCCGATAGCCACTCATCGTTCAATCCTCCTGTCGAGGTGAAGGCCGGAGCCATAATCCGTTAAGAAGGCCGTCGAGGCTCCGAATCCGACAATCCGGCTCTTCCTGCCAAATTTGGCGCATGATGGCCATAGAGCAAGCGCCGAACACCCATGCGGGCCTTCATAAAATGTCCTGCCGACTGTCATAAGGCATCGTCAGCGCGTGTCATCACGCCGGTCAGGGACGATTCGCATCTCCACCAGCCGCCGCAGGCGCCGCCACCGTTCCGCGAAGCTGCATCGCGTTCAGTTCGTCCGCCGTCGGTTCCCGTCGTGCGGGCGGCTTTGGGGCCGACCGCCGAACCGGAGCGACCTGAATCGATGGATTTTGCCCGCCGTCCGAGTTCACCGACGAAGCTGCAACCGCCCCCCCCTCAGAGAGCGGGGGAGCCGCCCCGCCCGAAGTCGACGGGGCCAGCTGTGCAGGCGTCTGGCGAGCAGCAGCAGCGCCGGACGCCGGGAGCCCCGTGCCTACGCTCGCCTCTGGAGAAGCCGCCGCCGTTTCGCGAATTGCGTCGGATGACAGGACGATATTACGACGAACGGACCCGTTGCGACCAAGAGGCGGCGTCACGAGATCGCCAAGCGCCAACGCCACTCCGCCCGCATTGCCCGCCGTAAACGTGAACGGGCCGCCATCGGCGGGAGCGGACCATACGTCGCCAGACTGCATCACATGGTCATAGACCACTTTTCCGGCCCCATCGCGGACCTGCACCCAACTGGCCGCCGAGGCCCGGATGCTCGGCGTGGAGAGAGCCGGAGCCGTCTCCGGGACGCCCGGAGCGGCTGCCTCAGAAGCGCCCTGGGCAGATGTAACAGCCGTGTCAGGAGGAACGACAGATGGAGGGGCTGCACCCTGCGGGGCGTCGACTCGCCCATCCGGAGCAGCGGCATTCTCCTGTTGCGCAACCGGAGCAAGAACGGCCACGTGAGGCTGTCTGTCGGGAGGAAGAGGCGAAGGGCCGGACCGGGGCATCACAGAGGCAATCTGCGGCGACGGCGACGGACCGTGCGCCATGCCGGGCAGCACGCTCGCAACCGGAGGCACCCGCTCGAGAGCGGTCGGCTCATGTCCGACCATGACATACCACCCAACATAGGCAGCCACTATCACCGCAATGCCAGCGAACACGATCGCCCCCGCCGGGACGCTGCGCTCGGGCGCGGGCACAGGAAACGCGAGTTCCGGCTTACGCTCTACGCCCTTCGCATCGCGTTTGAAGCGAGCGACGACCTGCTCCGGCGAGAATCCCATAGCGCTTGCGTAAGTGCGCAGGAAACCGAGAGCGTAGGCGTTTCCGGGCAGCGCGTTCGCCTGCCCGCTCTCCAAAGCTTCGAGATAAGACAGACGAATACGCAACCACGCTGCGACGTCAGGAAGCGCCCAGCCTAGCTGCTCGCGGCGGAGACGCAACGCAGGCCCGACGCCCACGGCCGCCACGTCAGGAAGCGGCGGCGGTTGCGGCGCAGATTCAGCGCCGTCGACGAGCGACGCGTCAGGCAACGTCTCCCCGACGCGCTGCCCGGCCGTCATCTTCTCGCGATCCGCAGCCTCCACCACACTCATTCAGTGCTCCCGCCCGCTGCTCCGACGCATCAGCGACGTCACGGCCTGATCGATGAGGTCGGCAATGATCTCCGCCACAGGCTGGACTGATCGCACCATGCCCACCGATTGTCCCGCCATCACCGATCCGGTCTCGACGTCACCATCCACGACGGCGCGACGCAAGGCCCCGGCCCAGAAATGTTCGATTTCCAGCTGGGCCTCTTCCTTGTTGAACTCACCCGCCTGAAAACGGCGCAGCGTTTCCGCCTGATGATCGAGGAAGCGCTGCGTTCCCTCGTTCACCAGACCACGAACAGGAATAACAGGAAAGCGCGGATCCAGTTGCACCGTCGTCATCGCGTCGCGCGCCGACGCGCGAATGAACGCCGCCTTGAAACGCTCGTGCGCAATGCTCTCGGAAGAGGCCGCAAATCGCGTCCCGAGCTGCGCGCCGGAGGCTCCCTGCTCAAGAAAACCGACAATGGCGTCGCCGCGCGCAATGCCGCCGGCGACAAAGACCGGCACGTCCGAAATATGCGGGAGAATCTCCTGCGCCAGCACGGTCAGGGAGACCGGACCGACATGCCCGCCAGCTTCAGCGCCTTCGATCACAAGAGCGTCGACTCCCATGCGAATCAAACGCTTCGCCAGCACCAGGGCAGGAGAGAACGCGATAACCTGCGCTCCTCCGTCTTTCGCCGCACGAATCGCAGCCCCGGGAGGAATGCCGCCAGCCAGAACGATATGCCCCACCTTGGCCCGCAGACACACCTGAACCAGCTCGTCGAGTTGCGGATGCATGGTGATCAGGTTCACGCCGAACGGCTTCGTCGTCAGAGCCTGCGTTGCGGCGATCTCGGCCTCCAGCTGCGCCGGGTTCATCGCGCCACAGGCGATCACGCCGAAGCCGCCTGCGTTGGAAATCGCAGAGACCAGATTGCGCTCGCTGACCCACGACATCGCGCCGCCAAGGATGGCGTAATCGACCCCGAGGAACCGCGCGCCGCGCGACCACAGCCGGTCGAGCTCCGCCCGCGCGACGGCGCGCCTTTGCGCGTCGTCCGCCGCCTCGACAGTATTCGCGCTCATGGCGGGCTCAGGCTGCGTCAAGGCCGTACGCCGTATGCAGTGCGCGGATGGCGAGTTCGGCGTATTCGGCTGCAATCAGCACGGACACCTTGA
Source organism: Acetobacter nitrogenifigens DSM 23921 = NBRC 105050 (assembly GCF_000429165.1). GTDB lineage: Bacteria > Pseudomonadota > Alphaproteobacteria > Acetobacterales > Acetobacteraceae > Acetobacter > Acetobacter nitrogenifigens. The sequence continues at coordinate 180,360 of NZ_AUBI01000001.1, forward strand.
TTTCGCTCGTCGAGATAACCTGAATATTGATCGCGCGATCCGATAGCGTGCGGAACATCGTGTTCGCGATGCCCGCATGCGAGCGCATGCCCACGCCGACCACGCTGACCTTGACCACAGCGTCGTCAGTCAGCAGTTCGCCATACTGGATTTCGTCATGGGCGGCCTCCATCAGCGCGATAGCGCGACCGAGATCCGATTTGCTGGTCGTGAACGTCATGTTGGTCATGCCGTCCTCGCCCGTGCTCTGGACGATCATATCGACGTTGATGTTGGCTTCAGACAACGGACCGAAAATCGCAGCGGCTATGCCCGGCCTGTCCGGAATGCGCCGCATCGACACCTTGGCCTCATCGCGTGAATACGCGATGCCCGTGACAAGTTCCTGTTCCACGATTTCGTCCTCATCCACCACCAGCGAGCCCGGCGTTTCGCCATCCGCAGTCGCCGCGCCGTCGGCGAAACTGGACAGCACCTGCACCCGAACCCGTTCTTTCATCGCCAGTTCGACGCTGCGGGTCTGAAGCACTTTGGCTCCGACCGACGCCAGTTCCAGCATTTCTTCATACGTAATTTTATCGAGCTTGCGCGCCTTCGCAACGATCCGGGGATCGGTCGTGTAAATGCCGTCCACGTCCGTATAGATATCGCAACGATCGGCGTTAACCGCGGCGGCGATCGCAACGGCGGACGTGTCAGACCCGCCACGCCCCAAGGTCGTGACGCGCCAGTCTGGACCGATGCCCTGGAAGCCGGCGATCACAGGCACCTGACCGGCCCGCATGCCGGAAATCAGCGCGTCTCCGTCAATCGTCGCGATGCGCGCCCTGCCATGCGCATCGTCAGTGCGGAGCGGAATCTGCCAGCCATGCCATGACCGCGCATCGACGCCCAACGTCTGCAGGGCGATCGCCAGAAGGCCGCTCGTCACCTGCTCGCCTGTGGCGACGACGGCGTCGTATTCGCGGGCGTCGTGAAGCGGCGACAAAGCCTGACAGTAGCCGACCAGCTGGTTGGTGACGCCCGCCATCGCAGAGACGACCACGGCGACCTCGCGCCCCGCCTCAACTTCCGCGCGAACACGCTCGGCGACGGCGCGTATCCGGTCGAGATCGGCCACGGACGTGCCGCCGAACTTCATGACGATCCGGGGTGCTTTACGCTCCATAATAACGCCTGCTCCGTGCCCGCCGCTTGCGCGGCGATATCCGCCCGCGTCCCGGTCCGGGACTTCCGGCGCCGGAGCGAAGACGGCTGTCTGCTGTTGTCCGATACGACCGCCGTATCCCTGCCGCCGTCTTCACAACCGGTTGCGGCCGGAGGCTGAACGCACCTATGTGGGTGGATTCATTCCCGGCGCGGCGGCCATTGCGAAGGCGTGCAAGCGGCGTCACATAAACCCCGGCTGAACTTCCGTCCAGCCGCGACCGCAGAAGAAAAGGCGCTGTTCAATGCATCCTGCCCAAGAAGCACTCGCGCCGGAGGCCGGTCGCCATGGAATGCACGACGACGATGCGCAGGTTACGGGCGCATCGGTCTCTCCAGAGGAAATCGCTCGCTTCGCCGCAATCGCGCGGGAGTGGTGGGACCCGCGCGGCCCAATGAGGCCGCTCCACGCCATGAACCCCCTGCGGATCGGCTGGATCGACAGACGACTGCCTCAACGCGCCCGGAAGCAGGGGCGTCTGCGCGTTCTCGACCTCGGCTGCGGCGCTGGGCTGGCGAGCGAGGCCCTGGCTCGCGCCGGGCATGACGTTCTGGGTCTCGACGCGGCGAGCGAAGGCGTAGCAGCCGCCCGGCGTCACCTCGAAGAAAATCCGTTGCCGCCCGGCTCAGGCTCCCTCGCCTACCGGGTCGGCAGCGCGGAGACGCTGGTTGAGGAAGGGGCTGCGTTCGACGCCGTCGTGGGGCTCGAGATCATTGAGCATGTGACCGACCCGGCCGCATTCGTGGCGATGCTCGCCCGCCTGACCGCGCCGCAGGGACGCGTGTTCGTCTCCACCATGAACCGGACGCCACGCTCCTTCGCGTTTGCAAAGATCGGCGCGGAATACGTCATGCGGCTGTTGCCGATCGGCACCCATGACTGGAAGAAGTTCGTCACGCCGTCGGAACTGGGCGCTTATGGCAGACGCGCAGGGCTGCAACTGGAGGCGATGGCGGGAATGACGCCGGACCTTCTTGGAAACCACTGGCGCGAGAGCCGTGATCTTGGGGTCAACTACATCGCTTCGTTTCTGAAATCCTGACTGGAATACCGTTTTATTCCCGCCCGCCACGCTGTGCGGACGGGCGGCGCCTCGTTACAGTGGTGGTATGCGATACGTGTTTCAGGAAGCGGAGATCGATATTCCCGGCGAGTTCCGGGATAACAGCGTCAATGTAATTGTCGTAACGCTGGAGGACGGCTCATCGCTTTCGATCACCATCAACCGTCGCCCCTCCGGGCCGGACGACACGATCGAGCGGTTGATGGAGGCGGACCTCGAGTTCGCCCATGGCGAAGACGACGGGTTTGAGCGTCTGTGGACGCGCCCGCACACAGTCGATGGCCGAACGGCGGCGATTGCCGCGCTTCGCCTCCATAGCGGAGACGGAGCGGCCGAGCAGAGAGTCGTTTACATCAAGGCGGAAGCAACCCTGCTCAAACTCACGGCTACAGTCTCGAACGCCTTTACACAGCAACAACTTGCTGCATTGAACACAATCGCATCCAGTTTTCGCTTTACCGCCGCAAGTTAAGACTTCACTGTGGGGCCTGCGTCTCATAAACTATACAAACCCCGCACTCCTCGCCCTCAGGAGCACGCGATGCCCGCGCCACGTCCCGCCGCCCGCATACTCGACGAACATGTCTGCCCAATGTGCGACGGTCCCGTCCCTCATGTCGGAGGGCCGATTCTGCCGACCGGTTCGCCCAACGTTCTGATCGGAGGGATGCCTGCCGCACGCGTTAGTGACCGATGCTTCTGCGTCGGCGCGCCTGATGTGATCATCGAAGGCGCTCCAACGGTGCTCATCAACGGCCTGCCCGCCGCTCGCATGCTGGATATGACGGCGCATGGCGGCCGTATTGTGACCGGATGCCCGACCGTCCTGATCGGCGACAGCGCCAGTTTTGGCGCAAGTGGCCCGCCGTCCTTCTGCGTCCCCTGCGCGATCGCAGCGGCAAAGGCTGGAACGCCGTTCTATAAACCGAGCAACACAGCCAAAAGTGGAGGCTGAACTCTTTTCGAAAACACATGCAGGTCGATCAACGACAAGGTTTGGCTTACCAATACCCGTCCATCAGCAGAGGGAAGTTGTTTAGTGCATGCGCATTTGCGAGAATACGCCCGGCTAACGGACAAAATTCGATAAACGAAGATGCCCATTCATGTGCTGCTTTACTAACTGATTGAAGGCTACGCATTGCGCGGGCCACGCACTCCATGACCAAGAATCATTACAGAAAAGCCCAGAGCTGTATTTTTGAAATTCCAAATATACTTAGCGTATAACGACAATTTTTTGATCATTCCCAGAAATATCTTACAGTGAGCCGCCAAGCAACAAGTTATAGCCTTGTGCGCAACCAGCAACCCCAAACGGCAATGCAGTTTAGCGCGCCATCTGTTTTTCTCCGACGGCGTCAAGGACGCCTCGCGATTGATTACATCCGCGGGAAAATAAAAACGATCTTGAAACATAACAAATAACAAGGCAATATTGTTACCCTAGGATGTCTGCATTAACCATAAGGCCTGACTACGGTCAATTATGAAAGGCGCTCAATTTCCCTTCGAGCCCTCCATTAAAATCACTCAAAGAAAGCGAACTGAGTAAATATTCATGAAATTTAAAAAAATTAAATGGATATATTTCTCTTTTTCAATATTCAGCATTGCGCCTGCCGCCGCTGCGCCAGACACAACCGTCACTGTGTACGGTCTGTCTCCGAAAATCGTGCTTCATGAAATCCGGAAAATGGCGTCGGGCCAATGGGACGCCCAACTGCCCCGATGGGATTCGGCGTTCTGTCCAGGGGTTCTGGGGCTGGAAGAGCCCTTTCAGGGAATAGTTCTCAAGCATCTGGACAGGGCCGCCCGCGCAGTCATCCCCGAATTGCCAGCTACCTGCAAGACGAAAAACGCGTTCATCATCTTCAGTGAAAATGGTAGCGCCATGTTTGACGCGATCGACAAGGGCGTGCCCACGCTAGGCGATGGTTACGATTCAAGCCATGTCAGCAAGCAGGATTTCGAGCCGCCGGATCGTCGTATAGTCGCGCAACTGCGGCAGGATCGCCCCGTGCGCTGGTATCGCAGCACCAGCCTGCAGTATTCCAATGGCGCCTGGGGAGACGCCTCGGCCCAGTCGGCGAAGTTTGACAACAAGGGGACTCTGCTCCGCACGACGTTTTCGATCGTGATCGTCGATCAGAATCTGGCGGCCGGCGCATCCTGGGGGCAACTCGCCGATTATGTGGCGTTCGTCGTGCTCGCCACGCCGGCGCTTGGCGAAAATTTCAACCAGAACTCGATCATGAGCCTGTACGACGAAGGACGTTTCCAATCGAAAGCCCCTTCGCTTATGACACCGCTCGACGACGCCGTACTCCGCGCCCTGTATGCCGCCGATCCGGCGCAGGATGCACATGCCGAACAGACTCAGATCGCTGCGTCGGTCAGCAATGACGTCATGCACAAGGCCCGTGCAACACATTAGACGAAATTGGTCTTTGGGCTCGCGTTAAGTGACGCAGGGGAAATATTGCCAGGCGCCAGCACCTTACAGCACGAAACTCCATCGTTTTGATTTTCTTCGGTGATCGCTCCCCCACTCGACAAATCAAGCAGCTACAAAACGGAACGCCCTGGCTTCATGGACGGGCGAGGGCCGCCGACACCATGCTGACCAGCGCGCGCAAGGCAACCTATGGTCGTTCTGATGACCTGCCCCCAGCCTGCCCCCATTCCATCACGCGGCGAACCGGCCCATAGTCCGGCCGCTCGCAGGTCGCAGCGCCCTGTGACGCGCCATAAATCATATGGCCCGCGGGTGGACGCCTCCCCCGGGCCGCGCAGAAGGAGCCGCCGCATGTCCCTCGGACGTTTTCCCCTGACCCGCCTTCGCCGCAACCGCCATGACCGGTTCACGCGTCGGCTCGTGGCGGAGAACGCCCTGTCGGTGGACGACCTGATCTGGCCGATCTTCGTGATGGAAGGTGAAGGCGCAGTCACCGACGTCGTCTCCATGCCGGGCGTGCAGCGGGTCACGCTCGATCGGCTCGCGGCACACGTCGAAGAGGCCGTGAAACTGGACATTCCAGCGCTGGCGCTGTTTCCGATCACGCCGACGGAATTGCGGGATGAACATGGAACGGAAGCGCTCAACCCAGACAATCTGATGTGCCGCGCGGCGCGGCTGCTGAAGAAAGAATTTCCTCATGTAGGGCTGATCGGCGACGTCGCGCTCGACCCCTACACCAGCCACGGCCATGACGGGCTGATTCGCAACGGCTATGTCGTCAACGACGACTCTGTCGCGATCCTTGCCCGTCAGGCCACCAATCAGGCTGCTGCGGGCATAGACATCATCGCTCCTTCCGACATGATGGATGGTCGCATCGAGGCCATCCGTCGCGATCTCGACGAACATGGACTGATCGACACGCGAATCATGTCCTACGCCGCCAAATACGCCAGCGCCTTCTACGGCCCGTTCCGCGATGCGCTCGGCTCTGGCGGCCTGTTGAAGGGCGACAAAAAGACCTACCAGATGGATCCGGCCAACTCCGACGAGGCGTTGCGGGAAGTGGCGGCTGACCTTGCCGAAGGCGCGGACATGGTCATGGTCAAGCCGGGGATGCCGTATCTCGACATCATCCGCCGCGTTCACGAACGTTTCTCCGTTCCGACCTTCGCCTATCAGGTCTCCGGCGAATACGCGATGCTGATGGCGGCCATCGTTAATGGCTGGCTGGATCGGGAGCGTGCGGTGATGGAAAGCCTTCTGGCGTTCAAACGCGCTGGCGCCAACGGCGTACTGACGTATTTCGCCGTTGAGGCCGCCGAATATCTGCGACGGGGGTGATGCGCCCCCAACCGGGAGTCGTATCATTGGCATTGAAACCCGAGGCCCGTTATCCCACTATTGTACAGCAGAAGGCCCTCGCAGGTCGCCAGCGTTCATAAAATCCGGGGGAAGCGTCGATCATGACCTATTCATCGCGCCATCCCCAATTTTTCTACACGACCGCGCCCCTGCCCTGCCCCTATCTCCCCAACAGGATGGAGCGTAAGGTCGTTACGGATCTTTCCGGACCCGACGCCGAAGCTTTACACGACAGGCTTTCCCGCGCGGGTTTCCGCCGAAGCCACACTATCGCCTATGCGCCGGTCTGCCACGGTTGCAACGCCTGCGTGCCGATCCGCATCGTCGTTCCTCAATTTCAGCCGGACCGGACGCAGCGCCGCATCATGCGGGCGAACGCCGCCATCGACGGCTTCGATGTGCCGCCGCATGGAACGCCGGAGCAGTTCACACTTTTTCGTCGATATCAGATGGCGCGCCACGCCGATGGCGACATGGCCTCCATGAGCTTTAACGACTACCGCGCCATGATCGAAGACACACCCATCAACAGTTTTCTTATCGAATTCCGGTCCGAAGAGGATCAACTGATCGCCGTCAGCCTCGTGGACGCGCTTATCGACGGATTTTCAGCGGTCTACAGTTTCTTCGACCCGGATCTCGCCAACCGTTCCCTGGGCGGCTTCGCCATCATGTGGCTGATAGAGAAAGCCCGCGCGCGCGGGTTGCCGTATGTCTATCTTGGCTACTGGATCGCGGAGAGCCGCAAGATGTCCTACAAGTCGCGTTTCCATCCTGCGGAGATTCTAACGCGCGGATTGTGGCGCGAACTCCCTCCGACATCCGCGACTCCCTGAAATTTATCTCGAATTTATGCGCTTTCCACCGGCAACCACGCCACGGCCGTATGGCGTATGGCGTATGGCGTATGGCGTATGGCGTATGTTCCAGTGCCGCGCGACGCTGCCTCTCCCCATCCAAAAAGATACGAAAGCCGTAACTCCCCGTAAAAAGGCGGCCGGAGCGCAATGCCAGTAGAATTTGGACTTTACGCAGCCACATGACAAACCCGTTCCAATGACCATTTTGCGCATAGACGAGATCAAAGCCTCGCCTTGGAAAAACGGAGGCGGCGTCACCCGCGAGATCGCCGTTGCCCGCGACGACGACGAACGCGTCCTGTGGCGTCTCAGCGTCGCAGACATTGCGCGAGACGGCCCTTTCTCGTCATTCGAGCGAACGGACAGAAGCATGGCGCTTCTGAACGGATCAGGTTTGGATCTCGCATTTTCCGATTCTGGAAACACTCTATCCCTGGATCGCTGCGGGGCCATACTGCGCTACCCCGGCGCGCCGGGACCATTGGCGCGGCTTCGCGCCGGCCCATGCCGCGCAGTCAATTTCATGAACTCGGCGGGTGCAGCGCCGATGGCGTTGACGGCGTTTCGCGAGCCGGAATTGCGTCACACCAGCCCGTTTATATTGATCCCCGTCGAGGGAGTGTGGCTCATCAACAACGGACAAGCGCTCCTCCCGGGAAGCGTATTCATAAGCCGAGGCGGCGGCGTGAGCGCTGCCGCGCCGAACGGCGATACCCTCGCCTATCTTCTGGCCCAGACGGACCACGAGGCGGACTGACTGACGTCGCGCAACGCATCGCGTGACGGCCGCCGACTATATCCATAACGTATATTTAATTCGACTAAACTGATTGGCCGGGCCGAAAGGCGCGGTTTGAAGCGCATTTCCTCGCTTGCCGCATGGCATGGCCGTAGCGTGACACAGCGGCGCCGCCACCTTACAATACCAACGTAAGGCCAGCACCGTGGCCGTCGACGTCGCCGGAGTATTTTTATGCGAATTCTTCTCGTCGAGGACGATCCGACTGTTCGGGGCTTTGTCAGCAAAGGGTTGTCTGAAATGGGGCACCTCGTCGAACAGGCCGACAATGGCAAGGACGGGCTGTTTCTGGCGGTAAGCGAGAAATTTGACGTCGTTGTCCTCGACCGAATGCTCCCCGGCGGCATCGACGGCCTGCGCATTCTTGAAACGTTGCGGAGTCAGGCCAACGCGACGCCGGTGCTGATTCTCTCAGCGCTCGCCGACGTCGACGACAGGGTGGCGGGCCTCAAGGCTGGCGGCGACGATTACCTGACCAAGCCGTTCGCATTCTCGGAACTGCTTGCGCGCGTCGAGGCTCTGGGCAGACGCGGGCGCAACGAGTCCGCGCCGCAAACGCGCCTTGAGGTCGGCGGGCTTGAAATGGACCTTCTGGCGCGCAGCGTGCGACGCGACGGACAGAAGATCGATCTGCAGCCTCGCGAATTTCGCCTGCTCGAATTTCTTCTGCGCCATGCAGGACAGGTCGTCACGCGGACGATGCTGCTCGAAGGCGTGTGGGACTACCATTTCGACCCGCAGACCAACGTCATCGACGTTCATGTTTCGCGCCTGCGCCAGAAAGTCGACAAACCCTTTCCGCAGCCTCTCATCCATACGATCCGCAACGCCGGCTATATGCTGCGGGCGGAATAGGCCCGGTCCATGCGCGCCGTTCGCCATGTGCGTCCAGCTGACCGTCTTTCGTCGCCCTCAGGTCATCGGCGCGGCGACATGCGGGGGTGTCCCCGTCAGTGAACGGATTGCGCCTCCCCATGCGCGCCTTTGGCCGTGATCGCGCCAAGACGGCCTGGCGTCGCCCGTCGCTGCGCGCCGCCTTGCGGCGCACGGGGGGCTTCCGATCGGCCAGCGTTCGGTTCGCCATTGGCTACGCGGTGCTCTTTTCCGCATCAGCCGTACTGTTTCTCTCGGTCATCTGGTGGGGAACCGCAGGACTTATAGAACGGCAGGTCGAGGCCTCCGTCGCGGCTGACGCCCGAGCCCTGTCGGAGCGCTGGACGGACGGCGGACTGTCGGCTCTGGCGCTTACCATCGAAGACCGGCTTGAAGACAACGTCGATGACGACGCGATCTATCTTCTTGTCGATCCACACGGTCAGCACGTCGCAGGCAACCTGCCTTCCTGGCCCGCCGACGTGGCGATGAGCAATGTCTGGTACCAACTCTCCGTCCGTCGCGCGGGCGCTCGCGGCGTGGCCGAGGTTCAGGGCTTCGATCTCCCCGGCGGTTACAGGCTGCTCGTTGGACGCGACGTGCGCGGCCGGGCGATGTTGCGCAGGCTTCTCACCGACCTGCTCCTCTGGGCGTGGATTATGATTACGGCGCTCGCGCTCGGCGGCGCGCTGCTCGTGCGCAGCATGTTTCGCCGCATGATCTCGCAGATCGCCCGAACCACGACAGCCGTCGCACATGGCGACATGACACGACGCATGCCGATACATGGCAGAGGCAACGAACTCGACGAAGTCGCTGAAGCGATCAATGAAATGCTGGACCGCATCGCCCGCCTTATGGACGGGGTGAAACAGGTGTCCAACGCTATCGCCCATGATCTGCGTACGCCGATCACGCGAGCCAGAGCGCAGCTTGAATACGCAGCGCTGCATGGGAAGGACGAGGCCACGCTCCGCACCGCCATCGAAGACGGCGTCGCGGATCTGGACAACATAACCGCCGTGTTCGAAGCCCTCCTGCGCATCGCGCAGATCGAAGCGGGTTCGCGGCGTTCCGCTTTCGCGTCGTTCGACCTGATCCCAGTGCTGCGTGACATTGCGGAATTATATGAACCAGCCGCCGACGAGCATGAAATCAAGGTCGTCATGCGTCTGCCCGAACATCTGCCGTTCTACGGCGACCGCTCTATGATCCAACAGGCTGTGTCCAATCTTCTGGACAACGCGATCAAATTTTCTCCGCATGGCGGCTCGATCACCGTGGCCTCCGCGGTCGGCCCCAATCTTGGCGTGGAGGGTGGTCCGGCGGGTCGGGTCGCCACGATCGCTATCAGCGACGAAGGCATGGGCATGAGCGAGACCGATATCGCCCGCGCCTCCGATCGATTCTTCCGCGCCGATTCCGCGCGCAACACGCCGGGCTCCGGCCTCGGCCTCTCACTCGTTCAGGCCATCGTGCAACTCCATGGCGGCACGATGCAATTCTCTCGGCGAGACCCGGGCCTTACTGTCCGTATGCAGCTGCCGCTGCCCGCTGGTCGGGGAAAGACCATCGAAGCCAACATGAAGCAGGATTCACCGCAGCCACACTCTGGCGATAGCTCTCCGGCAGTAGTTTCAGGACCATGAGACGCACATTTCTCTACGCGGTCGTCCCGACCCTTTCGATCGAACTTTGCGGAGCTGCGGTGGCGCCCGATCCGGCCCCGTCCGCAGAGCAGGTCATTGCGAATCAGTCCGTTCCTGCTCCGGCGACGTCCACGAGCGATGCTGGGGCCATTGAGTCATCCGCGTCGGCGGGGGCAAGCGATGTCGGACACACGCCCCGTGAGCGCAGTCTGGCCATCACGTCGGACAGTCAGGCGTTCTGCACGCGTCTGGTTCACGCAATAGATTCCCACGGCCTGGACACATCGCGAGACGTGCAGGCCCTGCGGAGCGAAGGCGAGCAGCTTTGCGCCGAAGGTCGGGTGCGTCTTGGCGTCGCCCGCCTCCGAGAGGCGCTCGTCGCATTGAAGGAAGAAAAAGATCAATGATTAATTTTAAAAACAAAGCTTCCATTAAAAGAATTTTTTCAAAAAAATACATCGCCACAAAATTCGCCGTCGTACTTGCAGTTGGCGTAACAGCCGCTGCCCAAGCCGAAACGACCACTGCCGGAACGCAACTGGAGCTGACCGGAACAGGCGTCGTGGACGCAAGCCCGGATCGCCTTACAGCCACTCTGGTCGCCAGAGGCGTCGCATCGGACGCAGCGACCGCGCAATCGCGCGCAAACGATATCGTCCGCAAGGCCATGGCCGCCATCGCAGGCGTTGACGGGGTGAAAGGCGCCGCCGGCTCTTACTCCGTGTCGCCCCCCGGCACGAATGACGCCGCAAAAAATTGGGAAGCCCGGCAGACGATCCACGTCGCCGCGTCCGGCGCTGATGCGCTTCTACCACTGGTCGGCCGCCTGCAGGCTCAGGGGCTTCTTCTTGATGGACTCGGCTGGTCGCTCTCTCCTGCGCGCGAGAAGGAATTGAGCAAACAAGCAACGAAGCTCGCGCTTGACGACATGCGCGAGAAAGCTCGGGACGCGGCGACTGACCTGGACATGAAAGTCGCCTCCATCGCCGAAGTTTCCCTCGAAACGCCGTTCGGCCCAAGGCCCGTCATGCTGATGGCGGCTCGTATGGCCTCTGCACCGACCTCAACCCCAGAGGAGCAGCACGTCTCCGTAACGGCGCGTGCGAAAATAATCCTCGGGCAGTAAGCAAGGCCGGGCTGCGGTCCTCACGCCACGTAAGCAGCGGCAACTTCTACTCTCCCGATACGTTAACGTGTAAAGTGCTGGTCGCTTCGTCATCCTGATGGAGCGATTTGCGGCGACACCCGTGCGCGACGAGCGGTCACGCAATCTGCGCGCTGCGGCGATTTTCGCCCAACTCAGGCGTCCGAGATCCATGTCCGGGCTCGGTCACAGATCGTTCGTCTTCTGCCGTGGCTGTCGTCAACAGCAGAACCGAGAGGAGAGTCTCCGTTTTGAAATTAGGCAGGTCCAATTTTCAAAAGGCGCCCGACACCGTCTACAAGCCCAATTTCGACCCGGCGCTGTTACGGCCCGGAATAGTCCACCTTGGCTGCGGCAATTTTCACAGGGCCCATCAGGTCACAGCGACGCAGGCCGCGATCGGAGCCATGGGCGCCGATGGGCTCCAGTGGGGCATCGTGTCGGCGACCATGCGGCGGCCAGAACTGGCGCTGGAATTGGTCGAACAGGATAACCTCTACACTTTGCTTACGCGCGAGCCGAACGGCACCGTGGCGTCAATCATGGCCGCGATATCGGAGGCTGTGTTCGCAAGGGACACGCATTCGACGCTCGCCGCGCGGATCGCCGATCCGCGCACGAAAATCGTGACGCTGACCGTCACGGCCAGCGGGTACTACCTGACGGCGGACGGTTCCATCGACCCGGAGGCAGCCGACCTTCTCGCCGACCTGACAGCCAAATCGCCGCGCACCGCGCCCGGCATACTGGCGCAGGCGATGTCTCTCGTCCGCGCGAAAGGCGGCACGCCGCCGGTTATTCTTTGCTGCGACAATGTGGCGAACAACGGTCGCACGTTACGGCAAGCCGTCATGGATTTCGCGTCCTGGCGCGGAAACGACGAACTCTCGGCGTGGATCGGGGAGAACGTGCAGTTTCCGGACACCATGGTCGATCGAATTGTTCCGGCGCCGCTTTCTGACGACAAGGACGACGCCAGAAGACTGCTTGGCGGGCTGGAAGACTCCATTCCGATTTCGGCGGAACCCTGGTTCCAGTGGGTCATTCAGCGCTTCGACGGCCCGCGCCCACTGTGGGAAGCACATCCCGGCGCACGGTTCGTCTCCGATGTCGACACATTCGAGCGCGCCAAACTCCAGATGCTGAACGGCGCGCATATGCTGCTCGCCTACGCCGGGGGTTTGGCAGGCTTGAACACGATCGCTGAAGCTGCGTCCGACCCCGCGCTCGGTCCCATAGTCGAGCGTTTCATGCGGCGCGAGCAGACGGCCGACGTCAACCTGCCGGAAGAAACGCTCGACCGCTACGCGGCCGATCTCATGACCCGGTTCCGTAATCCTGGAATCGTTCATGAAGTCGAGAGGATCGGACGCAACGGATCGGTCAAGATGGCCATGCGCGTGATCCGTCCAATGCGCGCCAATCTGGAGCGTGGCGAGCCCACTCCCGGAGCAATCCTGCTGATCGCAAGCTGGATTCGATGGTTCGCACTGCACGAGCAGGAGGCTTTGGAAATCTCTCTGACTGACCCCCGCGCAGATCACCTCCGGCAAATCTGCGCAGACGCACGTGACGACCATATGGCGCAGGCCGAGGCGTTTCTGGCAATGGAGGAGGTGTTCGGCCCCCCCCTCCCCGACCATGAACGTCAGGTCACCGCCGTGGCGAAGGCGCTCGGCGATCTGACGCGACTGGAAGCGCCGGAAGTTCTACGCAAGCTCGCTGCGGCCGGCTGATTACGTAAGAAGTGCAGCGGCGGCCCGTCAGGCCGCCGCGTGCTCTATATAAGCCCTGACCACCGTAAGATCCTCGACCACGGCCAGCGCCTTCGCGCGCACGTCGTCAACTGGCTCGAGAAGATCGGGGACGATGATGACCCGTATGCCTGCCGCCTGAGCCGCGCGCGCGCCGGAGTTGGAGTCCTCTAACGCAAGGCAATCCGCAGGCGCCACGCCGATTTTTTCTGCGGCTGTCAGGTAAGGTTCAGGGTAAGGCTTTCCTTGAGACACGTCGTCTCTCGTAACAATCGCGTCAAAACGCTCGAAAAGCCCGACAAGTTTCAGATGATGATCCGTCCGGTAACGGCTTGACGACGTAGCGATCGCGCGGGGAATTTCAAGCTTGTCGAGAAGATCGAGTAGCGGCTCTACGCCTTTCTTTAGCGCGAGTTCACCAGCGTCCACCAACCCCCGCAGATGCTCCTCCTGAAGCGCGAAGAAACGCTCCAGAGGAAAATCCTCTCCATACGTTTCTCGAACCAGCGCACGACATCCGTCGGCAGGAACGCCAATCATGCGGCGGCAAAACGCCATCGGCATGTCATGTCCAAGATCTTTCGCCGCGAGAATCAACGCGTCCATCGCAAGCGTTTCGCTGTCGAGCAGCAGTCCGTCCATGTCAAAAACCACACCCTTGATCGGGTCCGGTCTGGTCGTGGTCAGATCGGCAAGACGAGTACGTTCGGTCATAAGCGCGCCCTTTCAATGACGTCAGGGGTATGGGGGGTACTACACCGATGTGGCGGAAAAGTTGCGTTCTCGGTCAGAACCGGCCGCGAACGCAATGCGGGGGCGCCCGACAGGCGCCCTTTTTTCCAAGGAGCGTTTCAGAGAGAAACGGTCGCGCCCAGCACCTTGAGGAACTGCGCCAGCCAGGCCGGATGCGCGGGCCAGGCCGGAGCTGTAACGAGTTGATCGTCCGTGATGGCTTCTGTCACCGCGATATCTGCATAGGTTCCGCCCGCCAGTTCCACCTCAGGACGGCAAGCGGGATATGCAGAGACACGACGTCCTTTGACGAGGCCTGCAGCAGTAAGAATTTGTACGCCGTGACAGATGCAGGCGATGGGCCTGTCAGCAAATGCTCTGACGAGCCTGAGCACATTTTCGTCAAGGCGAAGATATTCGGGCATCCGGCCGCCCGGAACGACCAACCCGATATAGTTGTCCGTGGCGACAGTGGCGAAATCCGCGTTCAACGCGAAATGATGTCCCGGTTTCTCGCTATAGGTCTGCGCGCCCTCGAAGTCATGAATGGCGGTGATAACCGTGTCGCCCGCCTTCTTTCCCGGCGACACGACGTCCACCTTGTAACCGACCATGGTAAGCGCCTGAAAAGGCACCATGATCTCGTAGTCCTCGACATAGTCGCCAGCCAGCATAAGCAGCCTGATTTCGTCGGACATACGCTTGTCTCCTGTCGTTCGTATCCTGAGCGGACGCCCCGGCTTAACGTTCCCGCAGACGCGGCATCAACTCGACGAAATTACAGGGCTGAAACCGACTGTCGAGTTGATGAACCAGAATATCGTCCCAGCCGTCTTTAACGGCTCCCGTGGAGCCTGGCAGGGCGAAAAGATATGTCCCCCTGGCGACGCCCGCGAGCGCGCGAGACTGTATCGTTGACGGTCCTATTTTCTGGTACGACAGCATCCGGAAGAGTTCGCCAAATCCTTCGATCCGTTTTTCCAAAACCTGCTCGAACGCCTCCGGCGTCACGTCCCGACCGGTCACGCCGGTGCCGCCGTTGGTGATCACCACATCGATTTCCGGGTCGTCTACCCAGCGCTCAAGAGTCTGGACAAGCCGCACGACGTCATCGGGCTCGATCGCGCGATCAGCCACTACATGACCTGCGCTCTCTATCCGTTCGACCAGAGTAGAGCCGGAGGTGTCCGTTTCCAGCGTTCTGGTGTCCGATACAGTCAGGACCGCAATCCTGACACGAAGGAATGGTTTTGTGGCGTCGATCTGGGGCATGTCGGAGGATATTGATCCACAATCGAAGCACGTCAACCACGTGCAAAAATGTCACGCGAAGCGCCTATTGCCGTCGAAGCTGCGAATTGAACCTGAATTTCACTATGACACAAAATGATTAAATTGTAAGAAACTTATGCACTTGGGGTTAGTTAGAACCTCCGATGAGACAAAGAAAAGTAACAGCAATCAAGAGTCCTCGTGCTATGCTAAATAAAAATAAAAATAGCCGCACTCGGCGCTCAGCGAACGTTTTCCTGCGTTCCTTTGCCCCTGCGCCTCTGGCGTGCGCAGGCTACCTTGCGCTGATCGCGCCCGTCGCACACGCACAGTCGGCCAGCCAGGCGCCAGCGTCAGTGGCTGCGACGCCGACCGGTTCCGTCTCAGATACAAAGACGGTGTCAAAGCCTGTCCGACCTGTTAGCTATGCCCCCCCAGAGCCGCGCTCCCCTCGGCGCCGCCTCAGCGACGCCGATCTCCATCTTTATGTCACCCTGAACAAGCCGCCGCCGATGACCGGCTCGGACCGTGAGGGGCCGACAGAGATGCTGATGTATGGCAATCCGCATCTGTTCGGTGATTGGGGCGGCATACAGCCCTGGCTGACCAAGCGCGGCATTTATCTGACTGCTGGCATCAACGAAGAGTTCATGGGCAACGTCACGGGCGGCAAGCAACGCGCCTACTCTGACGCGGGCCAGGTCGCCGCAGAACTGGACATTGACTGGGATAAACTCGCTGGCATCAACGAGTTCTGGACGCATATGCTGGTCGTTAACGGTCACGGTAACAACCTTGGCCGCCTCATCGGCGAGAACATTGCGCAACCCCAGCAGATTTACGGCGCACGCGGAAACGTAGTCGCCCATCTGGTCGCGCTTTACGGAGAAAAAGGCCTGTTTCGTAACCGGCTGAACATCGCCGCCGGATGGATTCCGACAGGAACGTTCTTCAACTACGATTATCTGGCCTGTTCATTTGTCAACGTAACCACCTGCGGAAACCCTGCTCCCGGAAAATACGTTCCCGGCGGTCGCGACTGGCCCTCAGGCAATCTTGGTGCGGTAGTGCGAGTATGGCCGACGCGCCAATTCTACCTGATGGCTGGTCTTTTCGCGGTCAATTCGAGCAGCAATTACAACGGCGGCATCTCAGGCTGGGCTTGGGCGCAACCGGGCCTCGGCAAGTTCTCGTCGCAGTTTGAAGTTGGCTGGCTCCCATCGTTTGGAAAGAACGATCTGATCGGTCACTACAAGCTCGGATACTTTTACGACAACGCTCGTTATCCGCATCTCTACGAAGACATCAACGGGAACTCGTATCAGGCAACAGGCCTGCCACGCCGGTACCGCGCCGGTATGAATGTTGCGTGGTTCCTGGCTGACCAGATGCTTGTTCGCTACGGCAAAGGTCTCACAAACGGCCTGATCGCCTTTGGCGGGGCCGAGTATGCCAACGGCGCGACAGTCGCCATGCGTGATCACGCATGGATCAGCCTCCTGAGCGCAGGCACCCCATGGCATCGCCCTCTCGATCAGGTCGGTATCATGTACCACCACTTCGACATGAGCCATTCTGTCGCGTTGCAACAGGAGTCGTCTCAGGCTCTGGGTCTCCCCTACGTCTCAAACCAGTGGGGCGAGCCTTATGGCGTCCAGGGACATGAAAATGTTTGGGAAGCGTTCTACAGCGTGCACGTGCTGACAGGCACGTCGATTCAGCCTGATTTCCAATACATCAACCACGTGAACGCCACGACCAAATTTCGTGACGCTGCGATCCTTGGTGTGCAGATCAACACCATTCTGTAACGCTTGTCGCATCGCACAAAAGCAGGGCGTCTCCGCGTTTCTGGAGACGCCCTTTCTGTATCCATACTCAGAAATATCTGATCACCGACAACAGCAATCCGAGAGGGCGCACGGCAGCTTCGGCTTCGCAATCTCGTAACGGACATAAGCATTGCGTGAAACACCGCAGCATACGACCGAAGCGCGCAAAGCCCAGCCCGCAAATAAAAAAGGGCGCAAGAAATAAATCTTGCGCCCCTTCCTTTTCGCTTCCCCTCCCCGCGCGTCGCAGCGGGATGAACGAGGTCAGATGTAATGCTCGGTCAGCGGCGCGAAACCATTGAAACGAGTCGAGCAGTAAGTCGATACGTAAGCGCCGGTCGATAAGAGTTCGACACGATCGCCAGCGGCCAATGCGTCCGGCAGCACGTAAGGACTCCGCTCATACATGATGTCGGCGCCGTCACAGGTGGGGCCAGCGATGGCGACAGCCGATACAGCTCCACCGTCATGTTGCGTGCGGATGTCGTAACGGATGGACTCGCCCTCCGTCTCCGCCAACCCACCGAAGCGTCCGATATCGAGATACACCCAACGCGGACCATCTTCGCGACCACGGCGACTGACGAGCACGACCTCGGCGGACACCACGCCCGCAGCGCCGACGATGAAGCGTCCTGGCTCGATCAGCATCTCGGGAAGCGCATTCCCGAAATGCTTCGTCATGGCCGAACAGATCGCGTCGCCGAACTGCTCAATCTCCGGTACGTCATCGCGATAACGAATGGGAAAACCGCCGCCGAGATTCACCATCCGCAGATCGAGACCGGTCGCAGACAGATCCGTCACCAGCGAGGCCACACGAGCGATTGCAGCTTCGTAAGCGTCCGCCGACAATTGCTGGCTTCCGACATGGAACGACAGACCGTATGGGTCGAGGCCCAGTTCGCGAGCATGCAACATAAGCTCCCGCGCGCTCTCGACCGTCGTCCCGAATTTGCGCGAAAGCGGCCATTCGGCGCCGTAATTGTCGACAAGCAAACGGCAATAGACTTTCGAGCCCGGCGCGTAACGGGCAATCTTCTCTAATTCTTCCAAAGAATCAAAAACATACAGCCGAACGCCGACAGCGAAGGCAGCCTGAATTGCGGACACCTTCTTTACGGTGTTGCCGAAGGAAATGTCGTCGGGGCTGGCGCCAGCGTCGAGGCAGAGACGAATCTCCTCCCATGAAGCCGCGTCGAAACGGGAGCCGAGCGACACCAACCGCTCAAGGATTGGGCGAGCGGGATTAGCCTTGACGGCGTAGTAAATCAGGGCGAGCGGGAGTGCGCCCTGCAGGCGACGAAAACGATCCTCAACCTCGTCAACGTCGACGACCAGACAAGGCGTAGCGGGCTGCTCATCGGCGAGGAATTGTGAAATTTTGGGTGTCATCGCACTTTAATCCCTGTCTGGACCTGCAATTTGATGCAGGTGAGTTGCGAAACGGTCTAACGGACCAGCGACCAAAAACGAGCTCCATCCAGGAGCCCCGATTGCCAGAACGCTTGACGTCGTTGCGTAACCTCAGTGGGCCAGTGGCACGTGCGTTGTTGCGTGGGACGCGCATATGGGGCCAAACAGGCCCCAACGCAACAGGATTTTTATAAAATTCGAAAAAAACTGGCGAAGACGATAATAACCCTTATAATAGCTGGAGATTATTGAATTTTTTAAGACACCTTAATCTGTGCGGTCGGGCTATATGGATCGCCGCTCCAAGCGAGGCTCCTTGACCCTAACTCCCCCTATCGAAAACTCCCTTCAAGACACGCCACAAGGCGTTTCCGATACCCTGCTGGCCGACGACATGGCCCAGCCGAGCGTCGATAGCGCAGCACATGGCGAGGTAACGCAGGTTATGGAGCCCGTCCCCTCCCCGCTTGCACTGACAAAACGGCAATGGGCCTGGGCAGCTAAAGCTACGGCCCAGGCGCTACTTTCGGGTCCGACGACCCTCGTCTCTGCCGGTTGCGCTTTTTATACGACTCTCGCGCTCTTTCCTTCGATCAGCATTCTGATTTCCATCTACGGGTTGGCGTTCGACGTGCAGAGCGTCGCGACACAGCTCAACACTGTAAGGCGCCTGCTCCCGCCCGCCGCGTTCACGCTTATTGAAGACAGGATTCAAATTCTCGTATCGGAGCCACACAGCTCCCTTACGCTCAATCTTCTGGTCTCAACGTTAATCGCACTCTGGTCCGCGTCCGCTGGCGTGAAGGCGATCCTTTCTTCTCTGAACATCGCGTATGACACTGAAGAAAAACGTGGTTTTCTGGCCTTTCAGGCTCTGGCGCTAGGCATGACGCTCGCATCGACAATCGGCGTCTGCCTCAGCGTGGCGATCCTTGTTGCGATCCCTGTCGCTCTCAAATACCTGCCCGCACTTTTACTGATAGACCCACCCGCAGGGTCTATCGAATTCGCCGTGCGTATGAGCGGACTAGGCGTCATGACCGCGTTTATGATCACGACTCTCATGGCGCTCTATCGCTTCGGCCCGAGCCGTACGCATGCGCAATGGCGTTGGGTCGCCCCCGGCGCCATGATCAGCACGGTCCTGTGGATCGTGTCGGCATCGGGGTTTTCTTATTATGTGGCGCACCTCGCCAACTACACGAGCACCTATGGGCCGCTCGGAGCTGTAGTGGCGATCATGATGTGGTTCTTTGTCAGCGCCTGGGTTGTTTTGCTGGGCGCGGAGCTGAACGCCGAACTTGAAGCGTTTTCATTGTCGTCCGGACCTCGCAAGGTCGGGCCCGGCGACACCCGCCTACACGGTGGGCGCAAAATCTGAACCTGCCCACAACGAGATGACTGCAACGCCCGTGTAATATCTGGGACCAGGCCTATCGTCGTTTATCTCGCCAACTGGGAAAGTTTTGTTCCGGCCGGGCATACGCCATGGGCAGCGCTCGGTAGGTTGAACTGCGTCTCAACCTGAGTGGAGGCGGCCTGCGCATATTTTGGCATAAGAGAGTGCGGGCCTCAGGCATTTCCAAAACCCGGCGCCTTCGCCATTTTCGGGCAAGTGACGGTCGATTTCGACGGGCACAAGGCCGAGCGAATTTTGCTTCGGAGAAACTAGCGCTCAGGCGCCTGCGCAACCTCGAGGGGCTCTACGTCGCTTCCCGAGGCCGGGGTAATCTTCACATGCGC
The DNA here is from genome assembly GCF_000429165.1 of Acetobacter nitrogenifigens DSM 23921 = NBRC 105050. GTDB lineage: Bacteria > Pseudomonadota > Alphaproteobacteria > Acetobacterales > Acetobacteraceae > Acetobacter > Acetobacter nitrogenifigens. Next base: position 200,530 of record NZ_AUBI01000001.1, read on the forward strand.
GACGCCAGCGCCCAGCATGCCAATTCGCGCGGCGGCCGCGTGAGACAGGTCGATGATGCGTCCACGCGCATAAGGTCCACGGTCGTTCACGGTCACGACGACCGAACGGCCAGTCTCCTCCGATTCGACAAGGAGTTTGGACCCGATCGGAGCTGTCGGGTGCGCCGCCGTCAATTCGGCCTGATTGAAGCGGCCGCCCTGCGCGTTCCGGCGACCGGAAAACCGTCCGCCATACCAGCTGGCGACGCCCTTCTGTGTCCATGCATGGGTGGCGGAAGCGAATTCGTGCGCCCTGCGGGAGAGAGCTTCGCGGACGGAAGCGGCCCAGGAGGTGTGAGCCGGAGCCCCATCAACTGAAGGGGCGCTCGCCGCAGCGTCGGCTGCCGCCAGAAAGCCAGAGAGGGCAAGGGTAAAGTAAACGCCCCGCTGAATTTTCCCGCGTTGTAACCCCACCCAACTTTCTCACACCTGTTTCAACCGGCGACCACCAAAGCCGCCCTTGAACGCAATTACAAGCGAAAAGCGTAGTTACATGGTTTCAAAGGCGCTCCGGCGCGGGGTCTTTCGTGGATTTTCACCATGCAGGATCGTCAATACGACCGGCGCTGTCGACGTAAGCAGGCACGCCGCTCTTGGAGTGGATCGCGCGGCGTGCTAACGGCCCGTCATCATGGAGCGCCCTCTGATCGCCGTGTTCAACGGCCCCAACCTCAACATGCTTGGCCTTCGCCAACCGGAAGTCTACGGACGCGCCACGCTGGACGACGTAGAACTGTTATGCGCGCAGACAGCCGAGCGCCTCGACGTGGCGATCGATTTTCGCCAGACCAACGGCGAGGGCGAGCTTATTTCCTGGGTGCAGGAATGCAGGGGACGAGCGCAGGGCATCATCATCAATCCCGCGGGCTACTCCCACACATCGGTGGCTCTGCTGGACGCGCTGCTGGCCGTCGATCTGCCCGTTATCGAGGTTCATATCTCGAATATCCACCGCCGGGAGCCGTTCCGCCATCACTCCTACGTCTCGCGGGGCGCGCTCGGCGTGATCTGCGGACTTGGCGTGCCGGGTTATGCGCTGGCGCTTCAGGCCATGACTGACATCATCATTAACGAGGACCTTCAATGAGCCAGATGCTCGTGGACGCGGATGCCATACGGGCATTGGCGAATATCCTGAACGACACCGGACTGACCGAGATCGAGGTTTCGGAGAAAGACAGCCGCATCCGCGTCGTGCGCGCCGCCGCCCCCGTAGCAGCCCAGGCAGTCGCCCCCGTCGCGGTGGCGACGCCTGCCGCCCCTGCGCCTGCCGCCACGCCGGTTCCGACAGCTCCTGCGGACCTGTCCAAGCACCCCGGCGCAGTGAACAGCCCGATGGTCGGCATCGCCTATCTCGCGCCCGACCCGTCGTCTCCCCCGTTCGTTGCGGTTGGACAGACCGTGGCCGCAGGGCAGACGCTGCTGCTTATCGAAGCGATGAAGACCTTCAACCAGATCAAGGCCCCGAAAGGCGGCACGCTGAAGCAGGTCCTCGTGACGTCCGGCGATCCGGTCGAATTCGGTCAGCCTCTCGTCATCGTCGAGTGATGTTCTCCAAGATCCTCATCGCCAATCGAGGCGAAATCGCCCTGCGCGTGCTCCGCGCCTGCCGCGAAATGGGCATCCGCACCGTGGCTGTCCACTCCACCGTGGACGCCGACGCAATGCACGTCCGCCTCGCGGATGAAGCTGTATGCATAGGCCCGCCGACGGCGCGCGAGTCCTATCTGAACGTCGCGGCGATTCTTTCCGCCGCCACGATCACCGGTGCCGAAGCGATCCATCCCGGCTACGGCTTCCTGTCGGAAAACGCGGATTTCGCCGAAACCGTGGAAGCGCACGGTCTGACGTTCATCGGTCCGACCGCGCAGCACATCCGCACGATGGGCGACAAGATCAGTGCGAAAACGACCATGCAGGCGCTCGGCGTGCCGCTGGTCCCCGGCTCCGACGGCGAACTGATCAACCTCGATCAGGCGCGCGAAGTTGCGGCTCAGATCGGCTATCCCGTGCTGATCAAAGCCGCAGCTGGCGGTGGTGGACGCGGCATGAAAGTCGCGCAGGACGAGAGCGAGATCGCCGAAGCGTGGAGCGTAGCCCGCACCGAGGCTCTGGCCGCGTTCGGCAACGACGCTGTCTACCTTGAGAAATACCTCGACCGGCCGCGCCATATCGAACTGCAGATCCTCGGAGACACCCACGGCAACGTGGTGCATTTCGGCGAGCGCGACTGCTCGTTGCAGCGCCGCCACCAGAAGCTGCTGGAAGAAGCGGGTTCTCCTGCTCTGACAGCCGCCGAACGCGACGCCATCGGCGCCACGGCGACTGCAGCGCTGTCGAAGATGGGCTACCGCAATGCGGGCACGCTGGAGTTCCTGTATCAGGACGGTCAGTTCTGCTTCATCGAGATGAACACCCGTCTGCAGGTCGAACATCCCGTCACCGAAATGGTGTGCGACATCGACCTGGTCCGCGAGCAGATCCGCATCGCGGCGGGCGAGCCTCTTGGTTACGAGCAGAAGGACATCACCTTCTCCGGTCACGCCATCGAGTGCCGCATCAACGCCGAAGACCCTGAGACGTTTGCGCCGAGCCCCGGCTCGATCACCATGTTCCACCCGCCCGGCGGGCCGGGCGTACGCATGGACAGCGCGATCTTCACGGGCTACCGCGTGCCGCCGTATTACGACAGCATGGTCGCCAAACTGATCGTCCACGCCCCGACGCGTGACGCCGCCATCCGACGGATGCAGCGCGCGCTGGACGAGATCGTCGTTGAAGGCGTGAAGACGGTCATCCCGTTGCACCGCCGCATCATGGCGGACCCTGAATTCCAGAAGGGCGATTACACCATCCACTGGCTCGAGCGGTTCACCGCCCGCAAGGCCTGACTGCTGCGGTCGCCTCTGGGTCAGGGGCGACCGTTCAGGAAATCCTGCAGCGTCGCGTGAAACAGGCTCGGCGCCTGCAAAAACGCGAAATGGCTGGAATCCGGCAAAATCAGCAGATACGCGCCGGGAATCATATGTGACATGGCCACCGTGTGTTCCTGACGAATCATCTCGTCATGATCGCCGTCGACGACCCAGACAGGCGTATGGATCGTCGCCAGACGCCCGGCGTCCCAATGGGGTTCCCGTCCCCACATCGCCTGTACACTTGCCGCGAACGTGTTGAACTTCCCCGGCGTCGGCGAAAGCCGCTGATACTCTGATCGCGCACGATCAAAAAAACATCTTACGACCGTCGACTGCCCCGCGTTCGGATCGTTGCCGCCGGGATCGACATTGGCGCCGAACGCGAACACGCGGCTGATGCGATCCGCGTGATTCAGCGCCAGATCCAGTCCTACGATGGCGCCGTCGCTCCACCCGATGATCGCAGCCTTGTCTATCCGCAGATGATCGAGCACCGCGACCGCGTCCTCCGTCATCAGGTCATAGCCCAGCCGCTGCGTTCCTGCCGTGTTCCGCCCGTGCCCGCGGCTGTCGAGCAGAATGACCCGATATCCATCAGCGACCAGATTCCGCGCCTGAGCCGCAAGGAAATTCGCGTTGGCCATCCCTCCGTGCAGCATCAGCACGGGCTTGCCTGTTCCCGCTTCCGCATAAAACAAAACGGCCCCACGATTGCGCAGATGGTCGGTCCGAAATGTCGGCCCGAGGTCTGGCGTCGCCGGCAGCGTTCGCCAACGTGGCGCCGACGGCTCGTCACAAGCGCCGGGCGGCGCCGCGAAAAGACCGGCTGGCGCAAGGTGAAGGCCCAGAACCACGGTCGCCGCGAACCGGAACAGCCGCGATTTTGCGCGCGATGGCATACGCAACGACAGGCGCGAAGGCGGTGAAAACATTCGAAAGCTCCTGGCGCTGCGCCGGCAGGGGCGCCGCCGACGTCTTCTTTCCCATGTCAGCATACCGCCGCCGCACCGGTCGAGCCGCGCAGCGGGGCAGACGCCTGCCGATCGGCGGTTGCCACACGCAGGATGCACGGTTAAACGCCCCGTTTATTGCGCCAGATCCGCCTCCGTTCGCGCACAGGGCGGCGCGCCAGACGTTACGAAAGACCCGCCCTTATGGACCAGTCCGCACCGCTGCGCGTCGCGCGCGCTCTCATCTCGGTTTCCGACAAGACCGGCCTGATCGACCTCGGCCGCGCGCTTGTCGCGCACGGGGCGGAAATCCTGTCCACAGGCGGTTCCGCCAAGGCGCTTCGCGACGCCGGACTGCCCGTGACCGAGGTGTCCGACCACACCGGATTCCCGGAGATCCTCGACGGCCGCGTGAAGACGCTGGTCCCCCAAATTCATGGCGGCATCCTCGGTCGCCGCGATCTTCCCGCCCATGTGGAGCAGATGCAGGCGCATCAGATCTCCCCGATCGATCTGGTCGCGGTGAATCTCTATCCTTTCGAGGCGACCGTCGCTTCAGGAGCTGGCGCCGAGGACTGCATCGAGAACATCGACATCGGCGGCCCCGCCCTGATCCGCGCAGCGGCGAAGAACCATGACGACGTCGCTGTGCTGACCAGCCCGGCTCAGTACGCCGAAATCATCGCAGCGCTGGAACAGGGTGGCACAACCCTCCAGACGCGTCGCGCCCTTGCTGGAGCGGCTTACGCCCGCACCTCCGCCTACGACGCTGCGATCTCGGCGTGGTTCGCCAAGGAGCGCGAGGACCTACTGCCGGAGCGCCTGACCATCGCCGGCGAACGCGCCGAAGTGCTGCGTTACGGCGAAAATCCGCACCAGCAGGCAGCGTTCTACCGCAATGGCGAAACGCGGCCCGGCGTCGCGACCGCGCGGCAGGTTCAGGGCAAGGCCCTGTCCTACAACAACCTCAACGACACGGACGCCGCCTTCGAAGCGGTCGCCGAGTTCAGCGAACCGGCGGTCGTGATCGTCAAGCACGCCAACCCGTGCGGCGTGGCTACGGCGTCCAGCCTGTCCTCCGCATGGGATCTCGCGCTCCGGTGCGATCCCGTCTCCGCTTTCGGCGGCATCGTGGCCCTCAACCACGCGCTGGACGAGGAAACGGCCGAGAAGATCGCCTCGATCTTCACCGAAGTCATTGTCGCGCCAGACGCCACAGAAGGCGCCATGATCGCGCTGGCGCGGAAGAAGAACCTCCGGCTGCTGCTGACCGGCGCACTACCAGACCCGTCTCAGGGCGGACTTGTCGTCCGTTCGCTTGCTGGCGGTTTTCTGGCGCAGACCCGCGACAACGGGCGCATCGGCGTAGCGGATCTGAAGGTCGTCACGAAGAAGGCGCCGACCGATACCGAGATGGCCGACCTCCTGTTCGCGTTCCGGGTGGCCAAGCATGTGAAGTCCAACGCCATCGTCTACGCAAAGGACGGCGCCACGGTCGGCGTCGGCGCCGGGCAGATGAGCCGCCTCGACTCCGCGCGCATCGCCGCCAGCAAGGCCGGGGACATCGCCAAGACGTTAGGTCTGGACGCGCCGCTGACGAAAGGAAGCGTCGCCGCTTCCGACGCGTTCTTCCCCTTCGCCGACGGTCTTGAAACCATTGTCGCGGCAGGCGCCACTGCGGTTATTCAGCCCGGCGGATCGATCCGCGACGACGAAGTCATCGCCGCTGCTGATGCAGCCGGAATCGCTATGGTCTTCACCGGTATGCGTCATTTCCGGCACTGACCCGCACGCACCCCCATTGCCTGCCGGGAGCGAAAGTGGCGAGATTGCTGGCCTCACGCGTCAGAGGCTGATCCGTTAGCGTTCTCGCCCGGATCGGCCTCTGACTTCCCGCTCTACGTGCATCTTTTACCCGATCAAGGCTCCAGTCTGATCGGATGGCGTTCTAACGATCGCGTCTCTGCGTTTCTCAGCGAATCGCATGGATCGCGGCAAGTCGAGGCGATCATGCGTCATTCTCTCAGGTCAGCGTTTACGACTCTGCTCTTGTCTGTCGCTGCGTCCACGCTGGGCGCAGGCTACGCAGGCGCTGCTAGCGGCCCCACGGCCGATTCTGTCTACGATCTCTCTGGCCTGCCGACCTTCAGCGGGGTTGTCTCCCAATATTTGCCCTCGCCGAACGGGCAACTTTCGGGTTTCTTGCTCTCCGACGGCACTGAGATTTTCCTCTCCCGACAGTTGGCCGAGACGCTCCCAAAGCTGGTGAAACCGGGCGAACGCGTCAGCGGGTCAGGCCTCAAGGGAAAATCCCTCCCCATCTTCCGCGCAGTCGCTGTGTCCGGCCCCCACGGGCAGGGCTCAGACGATACGGCGATCACCATGCCTCAGCATGGCCCCGAGATGCTGGCCGGACCGGATCTGGTCGTCAGCGGCGTTGTGGGTCAGCAGTTGTATAACGTGCGCGGGTTACTGGTCGGCGCGATCCTGAAAGACCATACAGTCGTAAGCCTCTCGCCCGGCGGCGCCGCGAAAGTAGCTTCCTGGCTGTCTCCCGGGTCGAAAATCTATGCGGTGGGGCCCGGCGCGACCGGTGATCTCGGGAAGGCGCTGTCCGCGCGGGAAATTGGCCCGAGTGCCGATCATCTTGTCACCGTGGTCGCGGACGACGCGCCAGAGGCAGGCAATCCCCCCGGCTCGCCGGGCTACGACGTGATCCCGGCTTCGGAGAGTCACTGACACCACCTGAAGACCCGCATGAACGGGACCATCTCCACTGGCCCGGCGACTTCGTTGGAGATGCGTCCTGCAACTTGAGATTGCGGCGCAGCGTAAAGCCTCCCGCCACGAAAATGTCGCGCCGGGGGCCCGTTCTCGGCGGCATACCCGGAACGCTTCAAAATCTATTTCAAGAGAAATCTTGCCGAACAACCGGGTTAGGCACCTCTGTGAAGAATACGAACTCCGCAGATACGCTCACCCCCGTGCGCCAGCGCGCCTCAGACGCCCTGAAGGCGCGTGAAGCTCCAGTATAAAGGCTGCCGTCCCGCCGCCAGAGCTTTCGCTTCATAGCGGGTGGGAGCCCAGTCATCGGGCCGCGTGGTGGCTGGCGCCGCCACGTCAAAGAGTGTCTGCGCCGCCATCACTTCCTCGACCCAGTTCTGATAGGTCGGATCGTCGCTGGCGACGCGCCAGACCGCCCCCGGCTTAAGAGCGCGGGCGACCAGCGGCAAATTTCCCGGATGGACGAAACGGCGCTTGGTATGGCGCGCCTTCGGCCAAGGGTCGGGAAACATAAGGAACAATCGGTCGAGAGACGCCTCAGGCAACGCCGCGAGCAGTTCCCGCGCGTCCTCGTCCCAGATACGCAACATCGGCGGCGACGGCGCAGTCGCCTCCTCGCCCTCCGGAAACAGACGGCCCAGCAAAGAACACAATCCGTTTTCGAAAACTTCCGACGCGATATAGCCGACCTGCGGATGCGCCGCGATCTGCGCAGCCGTATGCTCGCCGCCGCCGAAACCGACCTCCAGCCACACCTGCTCCGGACGGACGTCGAACGCGTCGGCTGGGCTTGTCGCATCGGAAAGGGCGAATCTCATGCGGGGCAGAGATTCGTCGATCAGCCTTTGCTGCCGGGGACGCAGTGGATGACCACGTTGCCTCCCATAGAGGCGTATGGCGGGCGGTTTGAGGGTAACGGAGGAGGACTCCGCCTCCTCCTCAATCGCGGTCCGGACCAAGTCTGTGGCCTTATTAACGGACGTGAATATCAGCGATTGAACGCGCCGCGCAGCGCGTCGACGAGATCAATGCGCTCCCACGGGAAGGTGTCGCGCGCTTCGTCTGGCGTGCGTCCGAAATGCCCGTACGCCGAGGTCTCCGCATAGATCGGGCGGTTCAGACGCAGGTGCTGACGGATGCCGCGCGGCGACAGGTTCATCACCTCACGCAGGACGCGGCCGAGCTTCGCCTCGTCAATGTCCTTTCCCGTTCCGTCGAGGTCTACATAGACGGACAGCGGGTGCGACACGCCGATAGCGTAGGAAATCTGCAGCGTGCAACGATCGGCGAGGCCAGCAGCTACGACGTTCTTCGCCAGATAGCGGCAGGCGTAAGCGGCGGAACGGTCGACCTTTGTCGGATCTTTGCCGGAGAATGCGCCGCCGCCATGCGGTGCCGCGCCGCCGTAGGTGTCGACGATGATCTTGCGGCCGGTCAGACCGGCGTCGCCGTCCGGGCCGCCGATCACGAAGATGCCCGTCGGGTTGACGTAGAATTCGTCTTCCGGCGGCAGCCAGCCTTTCGGCAGCACATCGGCGACAATCGTGCGCAACTCGTCACGGAGTTGCTTCTGGTTCATGCCCTCGTCGTGCTGCGTCGAGATCACGACGGAGGTCGCGCCAACCGGTTTGCCGTCGACGTAACGGAGGGTCACCTGGCTTTTCGCATCGGGCTGAAGACCGAAAGCGCGCTTGTCGCCCGCGCGACGCAGGTCACGCATGGTCTTGAGAATGCTGTGCGAGTAGTACAGCGGCGCTGGCATGAAGGTGTCGGTTTCGTTCGTCGCGAAACCGAACATGATTCCCTGGTCGCCCGCGCCCTCGTCTTTCTCGCCCGCGCTGTCGACGCCGACAGCGATGTCCGCGGACTGCGCATGCAGGTAATTGCTGATCTCGGCGTTCTTCCAGGAGAAGCCAGCCTGATCGTAACCGATGTCGCGGATCGCCTCGCGCGTCAGTTCGATCAGTCCTTCGGACGTCACGGACGCAGGGCCGCGGACTTCGCCCGCGAGGACGACGCGATTGGTCGTCACCAGCGTTTCGCAGGCGACCCGGGCTTCAGGATCGGCGCCGAGATAGGCGTCAAGCACCGTATCGCTGATGCGGTCCGCGACCTTGTCCGGATGACCCTCGGACACTGATTCCGAAGTAAACAGGAACTCGCCGTGCTTGAGCATGATTGTGCTGAACGCCTCGCAAAAAATGGAATTACGCCGCGACCTCGCGCGCCGCTGCGAATAAAAGACCGACGTCGTTTGGCCGAGGATGGGGGCGGGGTCAAGTTAAGACCGATGCAGTCACGCATGAGCGCCTATTCACGTATATCTGACGTGAATAGGCGCGGACGCTCGCGCGACGCCCACGACCATCGCCAACCAGCAACCTGACAATGAGCGCCGTGTAGAGACCGCACATCCCGGAGCGCCGCTAAGAAAAGAGTATTTCTTCTGTCCTGCGGCCGCCAATTATCACCGACGACGAGGCGCACAAAACTTCGCGCAGGCAGGCCTTAGGTTCAGATCAGGCCGAGCACATGCTCCATCGAGTAAAGGCCCGCGGCCTGTTTCGCCGCCCAGGCCGCCGCCATGACGGCGCCGTCGGAAAACACCCGCCGGTCGAACGCCCGGTGCGTAAGGCCGATCTGTTCGCGCGCGGAGGTAAAGAGCGCCGTGTGCTCGCCGACGATCTGTCCGCCCCGCAACGCCGCAAAACCGATGCCGCCCGTCGATCGCGCGCCGCAATGCCCTTCCCGCGCCGGCTCGCGCACGGCGTCGAGCATGAACCCGCGGCCCGCCGCGACGGCGGCGCCTATGGACAACGCAGTGCCGGAAGGCGCGTCGACTTTCTGCCTGTGATGCATCTCGACTATTTCAACATCGTAGGTTTCCGCCGGAAGCGCCGCGCCCATCTGCCGCGCGAGACGCTCAACCAGCGTGACTCCGGGCGAGAAATTGGCGGCCTGAACCACCGCTGTCCGTTCGCTGGCCACCTCTACCGCAGCCTGATCGGCGGCGGAGAGACCCGTCGTCCCCAGCACCCAGGCGACCCTGGCTTCTGAAACGATTTCCGCGTGACGGACCACGGTCGACACGTGGGTGAAATCGATCACGGCGTCGACATCCGAGATCAGTTCGCTCAGGTCGCCGACGATTCTCACGTCTGCGATCGGAGACTCCGCGCGTGACGTGCCGCCGACCAGCGCATATCCGGCTTCCCTGACGCTCAGGACCAGATTTTTACCCATTCGGCCTGTTACGCCAGTGACGGCGATCCGCAACGTATCTCTGGTCATGTCTTGAAAACGCCCTCAACCATCATCGCAACCGGCGGCCTCATTACCGCCGCCATACTCATAGGCAAACGCTCAGGACGATACGATGCAAGGGTGGCGGCGCGATCCGGGGGGAAGATCGCGCCGCCGGTATTCATCCACGGTGCGATTTGGGGGGATCACCATGGACCCTTCCTCCTACGACGTTTGCCCTGCCCGTTCAACGCCAATACGGATCGATTTCGATATGAGGCCGATCGTTGACACTGCGGCTACCGCAGTTTTTCGCTACGGCGCGTGGCTAAACGCGTCCCCGCCAAAGCGATCCAGCGCGCCCTGAAGCATGTACGCGGCCGCCATCTTGTCCACGGTCTCCTGCCTGCGTTTGCGCGTCATGTCGGCCTCCTGAATCAGGAGGCGATTGACTGCGCTGGACGACAATCGCTCGTCCCACAACGCCGCAGGCACGCCTATGCGCTGCGACAGATCCTGCGCCCAGTCGCGTGCGGCCTGCGCGGCAGGGCCGAAATTGCCGTCGAGCGAAAGCGGCAAACCAACGACGATGCCGCCAACATCGTGCTCTCGCACGATCGCGTCGATGCGCGGAGTCATGGCGCCCAGCTTGTCGCGTTTGAGAACGGAGTACGGCGACGCGACCATCCGCATCACATCGGACAGCGCTAGGCCTACGAGGCGTGCGCCAGGATCGATGCCGAGCAGCCTTTTGCCGGGAGAGAGGTCGGCGAAGAGCCGGTCCATGTTGAACAGTGCCATAGGCTGGGGGTATGTTGCCGCTCCGCCGGCCACGCCAGCGTTTTTTTTCCTCTGATGAGAGTTTTTGCTGCATGTCGCTCGATCTCGCGACCACGAGACGTATCGCCAAACTGGCCCGGATCGGCCTTGACGATCAGGAAATCGAAACCGTGCGCGCCCAGATGGGCGGCATCCTTGGCTGGATCGAGATCCTGAACGAGGTCGACGTTGAGGGCGTGCCCCCGATGGTCGGCACGTCCCAGACGACCGCCCTGCCCCAGCGACAGGACGCAGTGACCGACGGCGATCGCCAGAACGACGTGCTGGCGAACGCTCCGGATCGTGAAGGTCCCTTCTTTACCGTGCCGAAGGTGGTCGAATGATGCTGACAGATCTGACCATCGCACAGGCCGCAGAAGGCCTGCGCAAACGCGACTTCACGGCCGCCGAACTGACGAACGCGCATGTCAAGGCGATCGACGCGCTGAACGGGCGCCTGAACGCCTACATCACCGTCACCGCCGATCAGGCGAAGGAGGCGGCCGCTCAGGCTGACAAGACCCTCTCCGCTGGCGACGCCCCGACGCTGACCGGCATCCCGCTGGGCATCAAGGATCTGTTTTGCACGAAGGGCGTAAGGACGACGGCGGCCAGCCGTATCCTTGGCGATTTCACGCCGACATATGAAAGCACGGTCACGGCGAACCTGCTCGCCAATGGCGCGGTGTTCGTCGGCAAGACGAACCTCGACGAGTTCGCCATGGGCTCGACGAACCTGACCTCCGCGTTCGGCGTGGTTGAAAACCCCTGGCGGCGCAACGGCGACGACACTCCGCTGGTGCCGGGCGGATCCTCCGGCGGCTCGGCCGCTGCTGTCGCGGCGCATCTCGCCATGGGCGCGACGGGCACGGACACGGGCGGGTCGATCCGCCAGCCTGCGGCATATTGCGGCATCGTCGGGCTGAAGCCGACCTATGGACGGTGCAGCCGCTGGGGCACGATCGCCTTCGCAAGCTCGCTGGATCAGGCCGGCCCGATGACCCGCACGGTCGAGGACGCGGCGATCATGCTCGCCGCCATGGCCGGTCACGACGCAAAGGACAGCACCAGCGCCAACATCGCCGTGCCGGATTATCGCGCCGCCTGTGGGCGCAGCCTGAAGGGCCTGCGCATCGGCGTGCCCGCCGAATATCGCGCGCCCGGCATGTCCGCCGAACTTCAGGCTGTGTGGGATCGCGGCGTCGCGATGCTGCGTGAGGCCGGATGCGAGATCGTGGACGTGTCTCTGCCGCATACGAAATACGGCCTGGCAACGTACTACATCATCGCCCCCGCCGAGGCGTCGTCCAATCTCGCCCGCTATGACGGCGTGCGATTTGGCGATCGCCGCGAAGGCGCAAGCCTTAACGAGCTTTATGAGCGCACCCGCCATGACGGCTTCGGCGAGGAAGTGCGTCGTCGTGTTCTGGTCGGCACCTACGTGCTCTCGGCCGGGTATTACGACGCCTACTACCTGCGCGCGCAAAAGATTCGCACTCTGATCCAGCGCGACTTCACACAGGCGTTTGAATCCGTAGACGTGCTGCTGACCCCCACGGCGCCGACCGCCGCGTTTGGGCATAACGAGAAGCCGGAAGACCCCGTGCAGATGTATCTGAACGACGTGTTCACCGTGCCCGCGAGCATGGCGGGCCAGCCAGCCCTGTCGGTGCCGGTGTCGCTGGACAGCACAGGCCTGCCGCTTGGCCTGCAACTGATCGGACGGCACTTCGACGAGGAAACGCTGATCGCCGTCGGGTCGGCGCTTGAAAAGGCCGCCGACTTTACCGCGCGTCCCACCTTCCGCGCAGGAGCAGCGGCATGACGTACACTCTGGAAGGCGCCACCGGCACGTGGGAGATCGTTGTCGGTCTGGAAGTCCACGCGCAGGTCATCAGCCAGTCGAAGCTGTTCTCTGGCGCCTCGACCCTGTTCGGCGGCGAGCCGAACACGCAGGTCAGCCTGATCGACGCCGGATTTCCGGGCATGTTGCCGGTCATCAACCATGAATGCGTAGCGCAGGCGATCCGCACTGGGCTCGGGCTGAAAGCGCATATCAATCTGGAAAGCCGCTTCGACCGGAAGAACTATTTCTACGCCGATCTTCCGCAGGGGTATCAGATCAGCCAGTTCACCCACCCGATCGTGGGCTCGGGCGTGGTTGAAATCGAACTTTCTGACGGCTCCACGCGCCAGATCGGCGTCACGCGTCTGCATCTGGAACAGGACGCGGGGAAGCTCTTGCACGATCAGGATCCGAAGCGTTCGTTCGTGGACCTGAACCGCGCGGGCGTCGCGCTGATGGAGATCGTCAGCGAGCCGGACATCCGCTCTCCAGAGGAAGCAGGCGCGTATCTGCGCAAGATGCGCCAGATTCTGCGTTACCTCGGCACTTGCGACGGCAACATGGACGAAGGCTCCATGCGCGCCGACGTAAACGTGTCGGTCCGCAAGGCGGGCGAGCCGTTCCGCACGCGCTGCGAGATCAAGAACGTCAACTCGATCCGCTTCGTCACACAGGCGATCGAGATCGAGGCCATGCGGCAGATCGAGGTCTGGGAGTCCGGCGGCTCCGTCGACCAGGAAACGCGCCTGTTCGACCCCGCCCGTGGTGAGACGCGCTCGCTCCGCTCCAAGGAAGATGCGCACGATTACCGCTATTTTCCGGACCCGGACCTGCTGCCGCTTGTCGTCGAGCAAGCATGGGTGGATGAACTGAAAGCTCACCTCCCCGAGCTTCCCGACGACAAGCGCGCGCGATTCCAGACGGAATACGGAATCACCGCGTATGATTCCGGCGTTCTGGTCGCAGAGCAGGCGATGGCGGATTTTTATGAATCAGTCGCCAAGGGCCGCGATGGCAAGATGACCGCCGCGTGGATGACGGGCGATTTCTTTGCGGCCCTCAATCGCACCGGCAAGGCGATCGAGGAAAGCCCCGTTGGCGCGGACAAACTTGGCGGGATGCTCGATCTGATCACCGACGGCACGATCAACGGCAAGATCGCCAAGGAAGTGCTTGAGACGATGTTCGAAACCGGCGAGGCGCCGCTTGAAATCGTCGAACGCAAAGGTCTGCGGCAGGTCACTGACACTGGCGCCATTGAGGCGGCGGCTGACGAAATCATCGCAGCCAATCAGGACAAGGTCGAACAGTATCTCGGCGGCAAGGACAAGCTGTTCGGCTTCTTCGTTGGGCAGGTGATGAAAGCGACGCAGGGCAAGGCGAACCCGGCGATCGTCAACGACATCCTCAAGAAGAAAATTCACGGCTGAGTCTGGGCCGAGAGAGCCCAGCCTCTCGCCGGCTCTTTTTAACGTGACGCCCGGAAGCGGGCGTCACGCGTTTCTATCGAAAGCCTGCCCTCCCCTGGCCGCTTCGTGTCTGCACGGCGGTTACTCCTTGCCGCGCGCACGCTCGGAGTAGTTGCCCAGATTATTGGGCGCTCCTCACGATATGAGCTGCTTTTGAAGCGAGTGCGCTTAGAGAAACACCATAAAAACTTTAGATAATTCATTAAAAAATAAAGCGTTTTAAGGAATTTTAATCGTCAGGCTACGGGAAACGCCGTCTGTCCAAAAGCGCCAAATTTTCGTGTATTGCCTTGATAAGAGCATCGACCGCCGCTTTTCCCTCTGATCCTTTCTGCTTTTCCAAAATGAAAGGCAAAGCGGGGAGCGGAGGAAGTCCAGCCGCTTCGTGATCCAGCACTTCCAGTCCTTCAGGCACGAAACTACGCCCGAACACGGACAGACCCAATCCTGCGAGGACACCCGCGCGTAAACCAGTGATGCTAAGACTGGTATGGGCTATACGGAACGGAATCGCGCACTGTTCCAGCGTCTCCATCACCATGGCGCGGCTGATGCTCGGTTCGGGATGCAACGCAAGCGGCAACGGCCGCAGCGTTCCGATTTCAGGCTCCTCAGGCGCGGCGACCCAAACCAGCGGATCGTCCAGCAACGGCTCCGCGCCCTTCGCGGACTGGCGGGCCTTCGCCAGCACGATGTCGAACACGCCTTCATGCAGTTTCTGGAGCAGGTTCACGCTCAGACCAATCTCGATCTGCAACGTCACATCAGGGTAAATTCTTCGAAAGCGCCTGAGAATATCAGGAAGACGCGATGTCGCGAAATCCTCTGCGACGCCCATATGCACGAAACCGCTCACGCCGGGCGCGCTGAACTCTCTTTCCGCATCCTGAATGGCTCCACAAATGCGGCGCGCATGAACCAACAACCTCTCACCGTCCGGCAGCAGGGTGACCTTGTGGGTCGAACGCTGAAGCAGGCGCCGCCCGATCTGGTTTTCCAGCCGCTTGATCTGCTGGCTTACTGAAGACTGCGTGAGACCCAGGCGATCCGCCGCCTGCGTGAAACTTGCCTCTTCAACGACCGTCAGGAAACTCTCCAGAAGCGTAGTGTCGATCATGATAACAACATTAATTATATCACTCACCAAGCTGTCAAAAATTTATTCTATCACTGACAACCCCATAAGCCTACTGTTGCTTCAATCGCTCGCCTGACAGGATTGGGAGCAATGCGGGACTGGACTAGACAAAAAACGGAACGCGCGACGCGGATGGACGCTGCGGCGCCATTCGCTGACGGCAAGGTTGTCGCGGCGGATAACGCTACGGATATGCTGCGGCGCGTCATAAAATCGGGCGACCGGGTATGCCTCGAAGGCGACAACCAGAAGCAGGCGGATTTCCTCGCCTCCTGTCTGGCGCAGGTCGATCCGGCCGACATTCACGATCTGCATATCGTGCAATCGGGCCTCGTGCTGCCGGAGCATCTTGACCTCTTTCGACTTGGGATCGCGAAAAAACTCGATTTTTCCTATTCGGGTCCGCAGTCGGGTGCCATCGCCCGAGCGCTGGATCAGGGCAAGATCGAACTGGGCGCCATCCATACCTATATCGAGTTGTTCGCCCGCTATTACGTTGATTTGACGCCTAATGTGGCGCTGATCGCAGGCGTGTGCGCCGACCGGGATGGCAACCTTTACACCGGCCCGAATACTGAAGACACGCCAACGATAGTCGAGGCCACCGCCTACAAGAGCGGCGTCGTCATCGCGCAGGTCAACAAGATCGTGGACAAGGTTCCCCGCGTCGATATTCCAGGCGACCAGATCGACTTTGTGGTCGAGGCTCCGCGACCTTTCTATGTAGAGCCCCTGTTCACCCGTGATCCCGGCGCTGTCACGGATTCCCAGATCCTGATGGCCATGATCGCGCTGAAGGGGATTTATGCCGAGTACAGACCGAAGCGTCTGAACCACGGCATCGGTTTCGCCACGGCTGCCATCGAACTGCTTCTTCCGACATACGGAGAGAAGCTGGGCCTGCGCGGCGAGGTCGCGACGCACTGGGCGCTGAATCCGCACCCGACGCTCATCCCCGCCATCGAAAGCGGCTGGGTCGAGCAAATCCACTGTTTCGGCAGCGAAGTCGGCATGGACCGCTATATGTCGGCGCGGCCGGACGTCTATTTCACCGGCAAGGACGGAACGCTACGTTCCAACCGTCTGATGTGCCAGAACGCCGGGCTCTACGCCTGCGACATGTTCATCGGCTCCACGCTGCAGATCGACCTTGCCGGTAATTCTTCGACTGTGACGCCGGATCGTATCGCGGGCTTCGGCGGCGCGCCGAACATGGGATCGGACGCACATGGTCGCAGGCACGTTTCCGATGCCTGGCTGAAGGCCGGACGCGAAGCTGCCGGCGGCGCCGGGCCGCTGGTGCGCGGGCGCAAACTTGTGGTGCAAATGGTCGAGACTTTTGGCGAAGGCATGAAGCCCGCGTTCGTCGAAGAACTGGACAGTCTGGCTCTGGCGCGCAAGCTGAACATGGAGCTGGCGCCGGTCATGATTTTCGGAGACGACGTCACGCATATTGTCACGGAAGAAGGGATCGCCAATCTTCTGCTATGTCGCAATGCCGACGACGTGGAGCAGGCCATTCGAGGCGTCGCCGGATACACCCCGGTCGGCATGGCGCGCGACAGGGCCAAGGTCGAGGCCTTGCGTCAACGTGGCGTGATCCGTCGCCCGGAAGATCTCGGCGTAGACCCGATGGAGGCGAACCGCAATCTTCTCGCCGCGCGTTCTATCCGTGACCTCGTGACCTGGTCGGACGGACTTTACAGCCCGCCGTCGAAATTTCGGAATTGGTGAGCGGTATGGAAACATTCACCATTCGCGCCCGGGCGCGGGCGCCGCTTCCCGGCACGGGCCGACAGGCGATTGTCGGCGTCGTGGCGTCGGGAAATCTTGAGATCCTGCTCGAACGCAGTGAAACCGACAACGACGTCGTCGTGGATGTCGCTACATCGGCCCGAGGTTTTCGGGCCGTATGGGAAGCCGTGGTCGCGGACTTCGTCACGCGCTCATCTCCCGGAGGAGTGCGGTTCTCCATCCATGACAATGGCGCGCGGCCCGACACGGTCACCTTGCGTCTGCTTCAGGGCGTGAAACTTCTGGAGACCCAGCCATGATCCCGGAAGAAATCGTCCGCAGCCCGAGTTGGTACGAGTCCAGCGCCCGCAACCGTATTACAGGTCTGCTCGACGCCGAGACATTTCGGGAAATTCTCGGCCCGGCCGAACGGGTCATGAGCCCGCATCTTGAACTATTCGATCTGCCGCCAGCTTTCGACGACGGAGTCATCGTTGGCCGCGGGCAGCTCGATGGCAAACCTGTTGCGATCATTGCACAGGAAGGCCAGTTCATGGGCGGGACGTTCGCGGAGGTCAGCGGCGCGAAGATCGTCGGGCTGCTGCGCGCCGTCACGGCATCGGCGGGAACGCCGGACGGCGTCAGCGCGGTCCTGCTGCTTCTCGATACAGGCGGAGTGCGTCTGCAGGAAGCGAACGCGGGCGAACTCGCGGTGTCGGAGACCGTTCGCGCGCTTCTCGGCGTTCGCGCCGCCGGTATCCCCGTCGTGGCTCTGGTCGGCGGACGCGCGGGCGCGTTCGGCGGCGGCGGCATTGTGACGGCCTGTTGCTCGCACGTCGTTATTTCCGAGCAGGGACGCATTTCCGTCACCGGGCCGGAAGTCATCGAAACCAACAAGGGAGCGGAGGAATTTGACTCACGCGACCGCGCTCTTGTCTGGCGCATCACCGGAGGCCGCAGCCGCGTGTTGCTGGGCGGAGCCGACAGCTATGTGAAGGGCGACGTCGCCAGCTTCCGCGCCGCCGCCGCCCGTTCACGCAACGCTGCGCCGCCGTTCACGCTTGAGACGATGGCGGCGGAACAGGATCGTCTGGAAAAGCGCCTTTCAAGTTACGGAGATTGTCGCGACACCCCGGAAATCTGGGCGCGCGCCGGTCTTGCGGACCCGGCGTCGGTTCCTGACATCGACGACGACGCCTTCCTTGCGCTTCTTTCCGAACGGGAGATCAAACATGACGCCCGTTGAGCTTCTCACACGGTTGTTTCCGTCCGGACACGAAGTCGTCGCCGGGCCGTTCAACACTCTCGCCGGTCGCGCTATCCTGACGGACGGCGCCGCTGTCGAGATTGTCGGAGTCACGGACGGCGCGCCGCTCAGCCCTGAAATCGCCATTGAACTGGCAGGCAGTATTATCCGCATCGTTCAGGACGGCAAGAAAACGCCGATCGTGCTTCTGATCGACACGGCCAGCCAGCGCATGACGCGACGCGACGAGATGCTTGGCCTGAACGAGTACCTCGCTCACCTGGCGAAAGTCGTCACGCTGGCCGGACTGTCGGGACACCGGACTGTCGCCGTGCTCTATGGCGCGGCGGCGGCGGGCGCGTTTATCGCCACCGCGCTGGCTGCGCAAACGTTGATCACGATCGACGGCGCACACCCCAGCGTTATGGATCTTCCGTCGATTGCTCGAGTGACCAAGCTTCCTCTGGAAATTCTGGAAAAGAAGGCCGAAACCACGCCCATATTCGCGCCTGGCGTAACGCCTCTCGCCGCAACCGGAGCAGTCCTGGAAAACTGGACCGAAGCGGACAATTTTTCAGACCGCATTGAAACAGTCCTGACGCTGGAAGCATCCTCCGACACGCGCGACACGCTCGGCGAGGAGCGCGGCGGCCGCAAGGTCGCCCACTCCGTCGCGTTGAGAGTTGCAGCGGAATTCGGGAAAGCAGCGCGCTGAATGGTGCTAATCCGGCGGCATGCGTTGGTCACCGTCTCGCCCTCAGCATGGCGTGAGGTCGCGGGAGACCATCCACTTAAGGAGGTCCGCGACTGGGCTGCCCTGCGTCGGCCTCTGGTCTGTCGGTGCCCTGCTCCGGACGAGGAGGGCGCTGGTGTCGCCCTCGGGCTGCCGCTGCCGCCTTTACTCGGAAAACTCAGGTTGGCTTTTCTCTTGCCTGTGAACGCCCTTGCGCCGTTCGGCGGCTCCACGGCATTGTCTGCACTGGACGTAAAACCAGATTCGTTCTGGCGCCCAGACGTTGCAAAGCTGCTCCAGCTTGCGGCCCGTTACAACATCGTTCCCGAGGCGACCGGCAGCCTGCTTTGGCAAAGCGTCACCGGTCTGGAGTATCTATCCGCTACGTCCGATCTGGATATCCTGTGGCGCGTCGATCCCGTGCGGCATGATACGACCTCCCTCCTTCGCGATCTGGCCGCCCTGACCGGTGCATTGACGATGCGTCTTGATGGCGAAGTCATATTTCCGGACGATCGGGGCGTTCAGTGGCGGGAGTTGCACGATTCGGCGAAGCGCGGCGGCAGCGAGACAGTGCTTGCGAAATCACTGCGCCATGGCGTGGAGATCACCACGGTCGCGTCTCTCTTCACACGCGACGCGGCGCAATCGCGAGAAGTTATGGCGTCATGAATTTCCTGAGCGCTCCTCCACTTGCTCAGCCGGAACTCTCCGAAGCGAAAATCGTGGCCCAGTCTGCCCATGATTGCCTGATCGATGAGGTAATGACCTGGCCCAAGCCGGGATTAGTCAGTCACGTCGATAGCGGTAGCCATCAGGACATGAGCGTATCGACGTTCATAAAAAGCGCCTCGGCAATAGAGCCATTTTTTGAATCTTTATACGGTGCGGGACATCGGAATGCCGCTCTTTCCGAACTGCGCCGCATAGGGCTTGCCGCCGAGCGCGCGATGTTGGAGGCGACCAACGGCGTCAATACGCATCGCGGCGCAATCTGGGGACTGGGCCTGCTATGTGCAGCCGCAGGCTGGCGCGCCAGATACGACGCCACGATGTCGTGCGGCGAAGTCGTGCGGACGGTGTGGGGCGACGCCATTCGGGCCACGCCGGTCGTGACGACCAGCAACGGTGGTCGCGTCTGCACTCAGTATGGTGTGGGCGGCGCCCGCCTTGAGGCGGCGAACGGATTTCCTGTCGTGCACAAAATCGGGCTCGCCACGCTGCGCAGCAGCCGTCGCGCTAACCCGACGCATACGGAAGCGGCGCGCGTGCAATGCTGCATGGCGTTGATCGCCGCCGTAGACGACACAAACCTTCTTCATCGTGGCGGCGTCGAAGGGCTACGCCACGCACAGGAGAGCGCACGCGCGTTTCTTTCCGACGGCGGCGTCAATGTTCCGGGGTGGAAAATTCGTGCTGCGGCTATGCATGCGGATTTTGTGGCCCGCAACCTGTCACCCGGCGGGGCCGCCGATGGGCTGGCGATGAGTCTCTTTGTCGAAAAAATCTACGCACTCAACGAGCGTTTTTAAATAAATAAAAACTGTCACAAACAGAGGTCAGAAAATGATCCAGGTGCTTCTTACATCTCTCGTTCCAATATTCGCTATCATGGCGGCCGGTTATGTTGCTGGCAAACAAGGAAAAATCGATAATCGCAATGTCGCCAGCATGAATGTGCTGACAATGGAGTTCGCGCTTCCTGCTGCGTTGTTCGCGACGACGGCCCGGGCTTCCCGCCAGGTTCTGGCCGAACAATGGCCGCTGCTCCTGACACTGCTCCTTGGAATGCTACTCATATTTGCGCTGGTGTGGTGTCTGGCGCGGTTCGTGTTCGGCGCATCGGCCGCGGTCTCCGCGGTTATGGCGCTCAGCGTATCGTTGCCGAACTATGCTGCCGCCGGAATACCGCTCGCCTCCGCCGTGTTCGGAATGACTGGAAAACTCTATATTACAACTGCGATTGTCTCTGGCGCTATCGTCATGTCGCCATTGACCCTAGCGTTTCTTGAAGCCTCCAAAGCTCAGGGAGACATCAGCGGCGTGCGACTGCTCTTTCAGTCCATCGGCCGCTCGATGCTCAAGCCCCTCGTCGTGGCGCCGTTTCTTGGCGTAGCGGTCGCCCTTGTCGGCCTTGAACTTCCGGTTTTTATAATCCGGTCGTTCGATCTTCTCGGACAGGCCACGGCTGGCGTCGCGCTGTTCGTCACCGGCCTGATCCTGAGCGCGCAGAAGGTCTCCTGGTCGCCGCGCATCATCGGATTGTCGGTTCTGTGCAACATCATACAGCCGCTGCTCGGCGTTTTGCTTGTCAGCATGATCCCCATGCCCGCAGAAATGGCGCACGCCGTTATCCTGCTGCTCGCATTGCCTGCAGGATTCTTTGGTCTGCTTTTCGCCTTGCGTTATCAGGCCGACAGCCGGGACGCGGGCTCGATCATGGTGGTCAGCACATTGCTCAGCCTGATCACCCTGACCGCAGCGCTATGGCTAACGGCAGCGCCACTGGCTCACGCCGCTTCTTGACGGCGGCGGAGCATCCATGTCCGATCCGTCGCCGCCAACTTCGGCAGCACACCGGGAGGACGCCGGATCGTGACTATCGTCGCCATACTTTGTTCCGGGCAGGGAACGCAGCATCGAGAGATGTTTTCGCTTGTGGAAAGCGATCCCTGCGCGGAGCCCGTGTTTCAGGCCGCCAGGACACTTCTTGGCGCCGACCCCCGCGCCTTCGTTCGCACAGCCCCAATGGAGCAACTGTTCTCCAACCGAACAGGGCAGATTCTATGCTGCACGATGGCTTTGGCCGCACACGCGGCGCTCGGACCAATCGACGCTCGCATCGTCTGTGCAGGATATAGCGTAGGCGAACTCGCCGCCTGGGGCGTCTCCGGGTGTCTGAAACCTGAGCAGGTTCTCAAACTGGCCGCCACACGAGCGGATTTGATGGACGCCGCCAGCCCCCCTGACGCAGGACTGGCGGGAATTGTCGGTCTTCAACCCGACCGGCTGGAACGCATTCTTACCGAGGCGGGACTTTTCATCGCCATAAAGAGCGCCGCCGAGAACGTAGTGATCGGCGGCCCTGTTTCTGAGTTGGACGACGCGCTGGCTCTGGCCATGCAACAAGGCGCGTCGGTAGCCCGGCGGCTACGCGTCTCGGTCCCATCGCACACACCATTGCTGCGGAGCGCTGTCCAGCCTCTGAAGCAGGCCATAGTGGAATTGCAACCGAAAGCGCCACACACAGGCTTACGATTACTGAGCGGCCTCGACGGGGAGCCTATCTTGCGCCCGGCGGACGGTTGCGAACGGCTTGCCCGACAAGTGGCCGAGACAGTCAGGTGGGACGCCTGCCTGCAAGGATGCCGCGAGTCCGACGCGCAGGTGATTCTTGAACTCGGCCCCGGATCGGCTTTGACACGTATGGCGCGGGCCGCCCTGCCCGACATTCCCGCGCGCAGCATTGATGACTTTCATGGCATGGAAGGCGTGCGCCAGTGGCTGCTCCGGGCGCCTTAAGAACCAGACGTTGGACAGTGGGCGCCTTTTAAACGCCTGCCGCAGCGGAGCCTTGCGTCGTCAATCCGCAACCACGCCGCGAACAACAGCTTCCTCATTGATCTAGATCATTTTAGCCCGTCAGCGAACGCGGCAGAGTGATGGCGGGCGGCGCTGTTATCTGGGCGAACAGTTTGCGCCGCCCGCCACCCGGATTTTTCTGGGCCAATCAGACCTATGGTCCGCATCACGACGTCGGTGTGGCACATCGAGGCTGGCGCCTGAGTCGTCGAGACGCTTTTGCGTGTTCCGTGAAAAAGTCTCATCCGCAATTTCGATCGGCCGACGATTTTTCACGATGATTACCGACATATTGTCGGGCTCGAAACCCACGGACCGAATAGTCTCGCCATATGCCGAGGCTGCATCTCGCTCCCATGTGGATATTTCCGAACCCACTGAGGGCAACCTTGGCATGGGTGCAAGGGTATGTTCGAGCCACAGATGAACGCCCCACAGCGCCGGACGCCCCCAACCTGCGACATGCTTTCGAATTGGGATTTCTGGCGCTTTCCGGAGACGAACCTCCCAGTGGTCCGCCAGACATTCGCGAGGCCTGGCTGACCGGGGAGAGAGCACGGGAATGGGATGACCGGCATTACTGGTGATGATGTCGGCGGCTTCTGCCGATGACAGCTACCTGATTCCGCCCGCCGCTTCATGCCCGTCTTACCGTTTCTCATCGTGACACAGCACCTGCACCGGGGCCAGCCGATGAGAATGGCGAAAAGCGGGCATGGCACAATTGCGAAGAATATCGAGATACCCTTACGCTCGCTGCCAGATTTAAACTTGAAAAATCACCTGATCCTGAAAATACCCTTAATTCGAACGAGGAAGCCGCCGCGTCCTTTAGCTTCCTCGACGTAGGACTCCCGAAACTCTCTTGCCTCTTCCGCAAGCTCTTCGTCTGTCACGTTGTATCGCGCGTCAATAGCGTCTCGCCATTCGGGGGACGCATTCCACCTGTTGAGGTAATCTTCCTTCTGCTCATCGGTCAGATTTCGCCAGAACGGCGCCCAGTCCACCATGACGGATTGCTGAAGCCCCTGTCCAACCGGCTCCCAGGGGCCCATAGACGGCAACACAACCCACGGCGGGGCGCCGACCTGTTCAAGCGGAAGAAAGACGACGGACGCGCCGAGGCGGCGATGTTGGGGCGGTTCGCTCTTGGAAAAACTCCGTCGACAAATAATTGACTCTCGAGCGAACGGACGAAAGGAAACCAAGAGAACGAAGGTATGGATAGAGATAATGGCGCAACAGAGTGGAGCAATATGGATAACGAGATTTCCAGCTAGCAAATCCTTGTCGGATCTATCTTCGCCGTTTCGTGAAAACGCAAAACGATTTATTGACGCTCTAACTAGCGCCGGTGCGACAGTTACAATCGCCAACACATACCGACCACCAGAACGCATCTATTTAATGCATTGGTCGTGGATGATCTTTAAGAGAAAGTGCCAACCAGCCGATGTCCCGCCAATGACGGGCGTCGATATCACTTGGAGCAGCGGGAACGTTGGCGCAGATATAGCGGCAGCTACGCAAATGGCGGTCGCGTTCGGTATAGCCAGTTTGGCCGTTGCTCCCGCTCTGAACGCCACAAGTAGACACCTGACCAAGAGCGCCATCGACATGAATATTTCATGGGCGGGCAATTTGACCATAAAGAGTCAAGCGGATCAGGAGGTCAAAATCTCTTCTGCGCCTCGAACCGGGATGAATAAGGACTTGCAGGCCGTAGGCCGTTCATATGGAGTCATCAAATTCCATGGCGGTGATAAAGATAGACCACATTGGTCAATCGATGACTGGTGAAATATGAAAAATTATCTCTACGCAGGTATGCTATGCTTATCGGTTCTCGCCTGCGCGCCGACAGCCGTTGCCGCTCCGCCTGCGGATGTTAAGAAATTTCTCAGCGCCGCATACACCTGCCAATTTCTCAGTGGTGAATACGATGATTCGCTGGCTGCAGACGACAAACAGAAAATGCAGAAAGATATCGAAAAATATTGTCACTACGTAAGAGATAATAAATATAAATTAAAAGAGAAGTACCACAACAACACCAAAATAATAAACAAAATCAGCAAGTATGACTCACTCGAAATAGATTAGATTTATTGCCAAAACCCGAAATTTTAAACTTTGTAACGAGATACGGCGTTCCATTTTATTTTGTCCGACTCACCTCGTAAACTGCGTGATGCATCCCAATCGCATTCATGCGTTGTTATGGATTAGGGTTGCGCAGGCATCGAGCCTCCGACTCCACACCACTGGCGAGACAGGCGACGTGGAAATTTGCATTTCGGCCAATTCACCGCCTGGCTCTATTCCTGCCTCGCCGCCCTCCCGCCGGTTAAGCGGGCATGAGAGAAATCCGCAACAGGGACAACACGAGGGGCAGATTAGCGCAAAAACACGCCAACTCTTTGATTTTATAAGAAATTTTTGGAATTTGTGGCGGACCCGAGAGGATTCGAACCTCCGACCTTCGCCTTCGGAGGGCGACGCTCTATCCAGCTGAGCTACGGGTCCAGCGGGTTCTCCCTACTCCAGACTTCATGCCCTTGCCAAGCTGCAAGAGGCAGTTCCAAGAGAAAAACCTGCCTTTGCCCCATCGCTGACCCAATTCCGCAGGCAGCGCCCGTTGTCACCGCCCGGCAACCGCCGGTGTCGCGTCGTTAAGCGTAGCCCACACGGCCGCCGCGACATCGCCTCCCGAGGGAAGCAGCATGTCGGGCGCGTTAATCCAGCCTGCAATATCGGCCGTCACCCTGCCCCGCCTCTGGTCACGCAGCATGAGATGATGACCGCCGGGAATCAGGTCGCGCCGGACGTTCTGCGGAAGATTGCGCCAGACCTGCGCCATCGCGGCGGACGGAACAAGCTGATCCTGATCGCCGTAAACGAGCAATACGGGGCCACGCAGGTCCGGCGCCGCCCTTGCAGCGTTGGACATGAGGTCGATCAACCCCCGCAACGCGGACAGCTTCGTCGAGCGAAGGGTGAGTGGATCAAAGTAAAGCCTGCGGAGGGCGGCCATATTGTCACTGGCCGTGACATGCACCGGCAATTCGCGCCCTGTCACACGACCGTCAGGGGCGAGAGCGGCGGCGATCCGCACGGGCAACGCCGCCACGCCGCCAACGGTCCACACAGCGGGAGCCAGAAGTATGGTTCCTGCGATATGTGGCGCGTCGGGGGCGGTCATCGTCAGTATGGCGATCGCGCCGCCCATGCTCTCACCCATCAAAAAGACCGGCGTGCCGGGGTATGCTTTGGCCAGCAGAGCCAGTTCCTCTCGCACATCCCTCACCATGCGGGCGGCGCCGACCCAGTCGCCACGTCGAGGCGCTTCGCCGAAGCCGCGCTGGTCGGGAGACCAGAGAACTAGCCCCCGCTCGGCAAGAGCTGGCGCAGCGAACTCCCACGCGTCGCGACTGTCGTCGAATCCGTGCAGCCCGAGAATCGCAGCCCTTGGTCGAGAGGTCGACGCTTCCCACGTCCGGACAGGAATCTGCGCGCCGTCGGAAAGCTTCAGATTAAAATCGGGAGGAACCCGTCGCGCGTCCGCTGCGTAACGCGCAGGCACGCGAACCACCGGATCGGCGCTGCATGCGACCGCCAGCGAAGCAACAAGCATGGCGCCGCCCAGAGCCAGACGCCTGCGGAATGCGCCGCGCCCGCGAAACGCGGACACAAGGGCGTGCATATGGTTTGAAGTCACGGCGTTCACGCGTATCATTGCGCCGCTTCAAAGGCCAACCGACTTTCCGGTGGGCACGCAGGACAGGACAACCCGATGCTGATCCAGCCTACGAACCCCACGCCGCGCCCGCGCCTCGGCCATGTCGAGACGGTGATCGTCCATACGCGCAAGATTTCCTGCGATGGCGGGCTGGCGGCTCTCGGACATCCCAAGGTCTGGCTGAAGATCGGCGGGCACCAGACTTTCTGCCCTTATTGCTCGCGCCTGTTCGTGCTCGACCCCGCAGCGGGGCATGACGACGCTCACTGAGGCGCACGCCCGGTCTATGAAGATGCGCGCGAACGTGCGATTTCGGCGTTTATGAGCACTCCGACACCGCCGCACCTCGTCCTCATTGACGGCAGCGGCTTCATTTTCCGCGCCTTTCATGCCCTTCCGCCGATGAGCAGCCCGGACGGCGTCCCGGTGAACGCCGTGTTCGGGTTCTGCAACATGCTGACCCGGTTGATGCGCGAGCATGTCGGAACCCATCTGGCCGTCGTTTTCGACACCAGCCGTCAGACATTTCGCTCTGACATCTACCCCCAGTACAAAGCCCACCGCCCCGATCCGCCGGAAGACCTGATCCCACAGTTCTCGCTGATACGCGAAGCCACAGCCGCTTTCGGAGTGCCCGGCGTGGAGCTCGCCGGTTACGAAGCGGACGACCTGATAGCGGCGTATGCGCGCACGGTGGCGGAGGCAGGCGGTCAGTGCACGATCGTCTCGTCCGACAAGGACCTGATGCAATTGCTCGGCCCCAATGTCGACATGCTCGACCCCATCAAGCAGAAGCCCATCGGCCCGACGGAAGTTGAAGCGAAGTTCGGCGTCGGCCCGGACAAGGTGGCCGAGGTTCAGGCCCTGATGGGCGATCCGACAGACAATGTGCCCGGCGTGCCAGGCATCGGTCCCAAGACGGCGTCGGCTCTGATCAACGAATTCGGCACGCTCGAAGCCGTGCTGGAAGCCGCCCCGACGATGAAGGCGTCGAAGCGCCGCGATTCTCTGATCGAGCACGCCGAAGCCGCCCGGGTCTCGCTGAAACTCGTCACACTCGACGCGCACGCGCCCCTGCCCCTCCCTGTCGACGAACTGGGGCTGCGCGACCCCGACCTCGCCGTTCTCGGCGACTGGCTGGATCGCATGGGGTTCCGTTCCGTGCGCCATCGTTTTGGGCTGGGAGAGAGTGCGTCGCCCCGCCCGGCGAGACAGAACGTGAGCGCCGCGCGAGAGCCTACCCCGGCTCCGGACGCAGCGCCTTATAACGAATACGATACGGTGACCGACGCGGGGGTTCTCGCCACATGGGTCGCGGAAGCGCGCACGGCTGGCGTCTG
Source organism: Acetobacter nitrogenifigens DSM 23921 = NBRC 105050 (assembly GCF_000429165.1). Taxonomy (GTDB): domain Bacteria; phylum Pseudomonadota; class Alphaproteobacteria; order Acetobacterales; family Acetobacteraceae; genus Acetobacter; species Acetobacter nitrogenifigens. The sequence continues at coordinate 228,110 of NZ_AUBI01000001.1, forward strand.
CGCGCTCGACACCGAAACCGACGGCCTCGATCCTCTGCAGGCCCGCATGGTCGGTTTTTCTCTGGCGACAGCTCCGGGCCGCGCCTGTTACGTGCCATTGTTGCACGAGGGCACGCTGGACCAGCCGACAGGGGAGCAACTCGATACTGCGACGGCGGTTGAAATCCTCGCGCCGCTTCTGACAGACCCCGGTGTTCTGAAGGTTTTTCACAACGCCAAGTTCGACGTTCTGATACTCGCGCGCGCCGGGGCCGCCGACATCGCCCCGATCGACGACACGATGCTGATCTCCTACGCGCAGTCCGCCGGTCTGCATGGTCAGGGGATGGACGAGCTTGCGAAGCTCCATCTGGGCCACACGCCCATTTCCTATGACGAAGTCACCGGGACCGGGCGCAACCGCGTTCCCTTCCATCAGGTTCCGGTAAAGCGGGCTACGGAATACGCGGCGGAAGACGCAGACGTCACTCTTCGTCTTTGGCTTGCATTGCGCCCGACGCTGCGGACCAATCAGGCGCTGGCGCTTTACGAACAGCTTGAACGCCCCTTGATCGGCGTGCTGGCCGATATGGAAAAGGCCGGAATCAAGGTCGACGCGCCCCAGCTGCGCCGCTTGTCCGACGACTTCGCCGCACGCATGACGGAGATGGAGGGGCAGATCTGTGCGCTGGCCGGGCGTCCGTTCAATGTCGGCTCACCGAAACAGCTCGGCGAAATCCTGTTCGACGAAATGGGGTTGCCGGGCGGCAAGCGCGGCAAGGCAGGCGCGTGGAGCACGGACTCCTCCGTGCTGCAGGATCTCGCCGATCAGGGCATCGAGCTTCCAGAACGGATTCTCGCCTGGCGACAACTCGCGAAACTGAAAAGCACCTACACAGATGCGCTTGTGCAGGAAATGGACCCGTCCACAGCGCGGGTGCACACGTCGTTCCAGATGGCGATCACGACGACGGGGCGCCTCTCTTCCAATGACCCCAATCTCCAGAACATTCCCATCCGTACGGAAGAAGGCGCGCGCATCAGACACTGCTTTATCGCGCCTCCGGGAAAAGTCCTGATCTCCGCAGACTACTCCCAGATCGAACTCCGCCTTCTGGCCAGCGTCGCGGACGTTCCTACCCTGCTTGAGGCGTTCGAACTCGGTCAGGACATCCACGCCCGCACGGCGTCAGAAGTGTTCGGGACGCCCATCGAAGGCATGGACCCACTGACGCGGCGACGTGCGAAGGCGATCAATTTCGGCATCATCTACGGCATTTCCGCTTTCGGACTGGCCAAGCAGCTTGGCATTTCCCCCGGCGAAGCGCGGGCTTATATCGACGCCTACTTCGCACGCTATCCCGGCATCCGCGATTATATGGAAGGCCGGCGCGCCGAAGCAAAAGAGCACGGCTACGTGCTGACGCCGTTCGGACGTCGATGCTACGTCCCCGGCATCAACGAGAAGAACGCCGCCCGACGTAATTATGCCGAGCGGCAGGCCATCAATGCGCCGCTGCAAGGCGGCGCTGCGGACATCATCAAGCGCGCCATGGTGCGTCTGCCCTCCGCGCTGGCTGACGCAAACCTTCCGGCTTCAATGCTGCTGCAGGTGCACGACGAACTGCTGTTCGAGGTGGAGGCGGACGCCGCGAAAGAAACGGCGGCGCTTGTGAAGACGGTGATGGAAACTGCAGCGACGCTCAAGGCGCCGCTCGTGGTCGAGACTGGAATTGGCGCGAACTGGGCGGAGGCGCATTGATGGCTGGCGGCAAGCTTGCGACGGGCAGGCGTTATGATCGTAAAATGCTGACGGTGCTGGCGGCGTCGGCGCTTCTTGCCGTTGGCGTCGGATACGGGGCGTATCGTCTTTCCGATTCAATGGGACCGTTGGTGGACAGCCAGGGCAACGAGGTCGGCGGCGCGTTCCGGTTGATGGATTCCTCCGACGGAACGATGACCGCCAACGATTTCCATGGCCGCTGGATGCTGATGATGTTCGGCGCCATCCATTGCGCCGAAAACGCCTGCACCAAAACCCTCACAAATCTGACCGGCGCACTGAAACAGGTCGATCCGGACGGGAAGCATGTCGCGGCGTTGTTTATCAGCCTCGACCCCCAGCGCGATCTTTCGGAGCAGTTGCGGCGTTACGCCACACAGTTCGGCTCAAGGATCGTCGCCGGAACGGGCTCGCCCGCGACACTGGCTGCCGTGACGAAGGAATATCACGCACCAATCGAAAAACAGCCGGATCCTGAATGGGGTTATGCTTACGTAATGTCCCCCCGCATCGTCGTCATGGACCCGAACGGACGCTACGCCGGAACGATCGAATCCTCCGCCAACGAAGGCGAGATGAAGCAGCGCCTTGGCGCGCTTCTCGAAAAACACTAAATGCGCCTCAAATCTTTCCTGGTCTTCGGCGGGGCGTGCGCGTTGTTCGCAACCGCTTCGGCGACAGCGTTCGCCGAAGCGCCCGCGCCGGGCGCGCCCGCAAGCCCCCATGTCGGCGGCACGCTGCGTCTTGCTGGACAGGGAATGCTGGGCACCATGGACCCGCAGGTCAGCTACCTGCACACCGCCTATCAGGTGTTGAACGTCGTCTATGACGGTCTGACAACCTTCTCCAAGTCTCCTGGCTCCCTGACGCGACAGGCCATTCCTGATCTGGCGGAGTCACTGCCGCCGCCGGAAGACGGTGGTCTTACTTACAGATTTCATCTGCGGCACGGCTTACATTTCTCCAGCGGCAAGGAAGTGACGCCCGATGACGTCGCCGCCTCCATGCGCCGCATCTTCAAGGTCAACAGCCCCACCGCCGGTCCCTATTACAGCCACATCGTCGGCGGCGCCGCGTGTCTGCACGACCCCGACCACTGCACGCTTGCAGGCGGCGTCGAACCTGATGATCAAAACTGGACAGTCACGTTCCACCTGACGCATCCGGATTCCGAATTCTTCGATCGGCTGGCGTTCCTGCATGCGGCGATCCTGCCTGCCGACGCGCCGACTCACGACGTGGGCAATGACGCAGCGCCGGGCACCGGCCCCTACCGCATCGTCTCCTACGACCCAAACACGGGCCTGCGCATGGAGCGCAACCCGTATTTCAGACAGTGGGACGCCGAGGCCCAGCCCGCCGGATACCCGGACGCAATCACCTATACGTTTGGGATGGATCCGGAAGCGTCCGTAACGGCCATTGAAAATGGCCAATACGACTGGATGGCCGAAAACGCGCCGTTGGACCGGCTCGGCGAAATCGGGTCGCGCTACGCGGACCGGGTACGGCTGATCGACTTCCTCAATCTCTATTACGCAGCCCTAAACGTGAACATTCCGCCGTTCAACGACCTGCGCGTACGGCAGGCCTTCAACTACGCGATCAACCGCAAGGCGATGGTGATTCACGCGGGCGGTCCGGCTGTGTCCATTCCGTCGTGTCAGCTACTCCCGGTCGGCTCCCCCGGGTTTGAACCCAGTTGTGCCTACACCAGGGGCGCATCGCCCGAACACCCGGCGCAGGAATGGCGTGCGCCGGACATGGAACGCGCGCGGCAGCTCATCAAGGAAGCTGGCGTCAGCGGTCAGCGCGTCGGCATCGTCTCGCCCTCCACGCCCGGTTACGTCGCCATGGCGAACGAACTGCGCAGCACACTGGCGGATCTTGGCTTCGTCGTCTCCGTGAGAGCGATCACGCAGGCGGTGCAGTTCACCTACATCCAGAACAGCGATAATCGCGTTCAGGTCGGGCTGACCGGCTGGAACGCCGATTACCCGGCCGCCTCCAGCTATCTTCAGGCTCTGCTGTCATGCGACACGTTCACGCCGCATTCCGACAACTCCATCAATATCTCCGGCTTTTGTGATCGCAGCGTCGATGCGATCATGGATCGGGCCGCCAGCGTCTCCGTCACCGACCAGAAGGCGGGAGACGCGCTCTGGGCGGAAGCGTCCCGCGCGATCATGGCGCAGGCCCCGGTCGTGCCGCTCAATCAGGTCCGTTGGGTCACTTTGCTGTCGGCGCGCGTGCACGGTGAAATTCGCGCGCCGATCTACGAAGTCGTCTTCTCGAAATTCCAGTTGCGCTAGGGAAAGGGCTCATGGAGACACAGACGGCCGCCTCGGCCCCCTCCCCTTCAAGCATCTCGGTTCCCGGTCCGTGGCGTATGGCCGGACGCTCGCTTGCCGCCAACCGGTCGGCAATGACGGCGCTCGCTGCGCTCCTGCTCGTAACCTTCGCCTGCCTCCTGGCCCCGTTCTACGCGGGTGACGTGGCGCGCACCGATCCGTTCACGTCGAACGTGGCGGGATCGTTCATGCTGGACGGTCATGAGGTCGACATCATGCAGCCCAATGACAACCCGCTGCATCTGGGACTGAGCCCGGTCGGGCCAACGTGGAATCCGTCGGCCTACATGCTCGGCGCGGACAGTCAGGGACGCGACGTCGCGGCTCGGCTTCTTTACGGCGGACGTAACTCGCTGCTGATCTCTTTCTCGGCAGCGCTTGTGTGCATCGCAATAGCGACGCTTGTCGGCGTTTCCGCCGGATTTTTCGGCGGCTTCGTCGATACGGCCCTGTCGCGGCTGATGGACATCATGTGGGCGGTGCCGGTCTATCTGTTCGCCATATCGCTCTCCATCGTGACGATCAGTCAGGGCCTTAAGATCGGTCCCTTCACCATCGAAAGCGACAACCTGCTGATCCCCATCTTCATCATCGCGCTGGTTTACGTGCCCTACGCCGCGCGGCCCATTCGCGGGCGCGTCATGGCCTTGCGCAACGCCGAATTCGTGATGGCGGCGCGCAGCCTCGGTGTCCCCCAGCACCGCATCCTGCTGCGCGACATTGTGCCAAACGTCTCGACCACGCTGGTGGTGCTTACACCTCTGCTGACGGCGCTGGCGCTACTTGCTGAATCGGCGCTGTCGTTCCTTTCCATCGGCGTGCAGGCCCCGGCAGCCTCCTGGGGCACGATCATTCAGGACGGCGAAGGCCTGATCTACACACGCCCGATGGTGGCGATCGCACCGGGTCTGGCCATCGTCATCGTGGTGCTGGCGCTCAACATCCTTGGCGACGGACTGCGCGATGCGCTGGACGTGCGCGAAACCAGCCGTAGGGGGGCATAATGGCCGCTGCTCTCCTTCGCCGACTGGGACAGACGCTGTTCGTCCTGTTCGGCATCTCCGTTCTTGTTTTTCTGGTGTTCTTTGCGACGCCCGGCGCCGACCCCACCGCGCGCATCGCGGGCAAGAACGCTTCGCCCGAGACGATGGCCAAGGTCCGGCATGAATACGGCTTCGACCGTCCCTTGCCAGTCCAGTACGCGACGATGATGAAGAAGCTGTTCATCACCCGTGACCTCGCCTCCTATGTCGATCGCGGCGAACTGGTGGTGCCCGAAATTATCGAAGCAGCGCCCGTGACCCTGTCCCTCGCAACAGGCGGAGCCGTCATCTGGGTGCTGGCCTCGGTGACGATGGGCACGCTGGCGGCGGCATTCCGCGGAACGTGGATTGATCGGGGCCTGATGATCGCTGGGCTGATCGGTATTTCAATTCCGGTATTCTGGCTCGGGCAGGTCGCCAACCTGATCACCCAGGCCCGTTATCATGACACCTGGCTGTTCTCGTGGGTTCCGGGCCTGGGCTACGTGCCGTTCACCGAGAGCCCGATCGGCTGGTTCAAAGTCCTGATTATCCCGTGGATCGTGCTCGCTGTATTGTTCATCGGCATTTACGGGCGCGTCCTACGCGCCGATCTCGTCGCGGTGTCGGGCGAGGATTTCATGCGCACCGCTCGCGCCAAGGGGCTTTCGCCTGCGCGAGTATTGCTGCGGCACGGACTGCGCACGTCGATGATCACTTTCGTCTCGCTGTTCGGTCTCGACTTCGCGCAGTTGATCGGTGGCGGCGCACTGCTGACCGAAGTCGTGTTCGGCCTTCAGGGCGTCGGGCGCCTGACCTATCAGGCGCTGTCGAACCTCGATCTGCCGCTGATCATGGCGAGCGTCATGTATTCCGCCGTCTTCGTCGTTCTGGCCAACGCCGTCGTCGACGTCATCTATGTGTTTCTGGACCCGAGGGTGCGTGATGGACGCTGAGGCCCCCATTCTGGAGGTTCGCGACCTCTCCGTCAGCTTTCGCTCGCAGGGACGCGACGTTCCCATCGTCGAGAACGTGTCGTTCGCTGTCGGGGCGCGCGAGATCCTTGGCATCGTCGGCGAATCCGGCTCAGGCAAGAGCGTGACGGCCATGACGATCATGGGCCTGATCGACGCGCCGGGCGTACGCGTGACAGGCTCCGCCCTGTTTCGTGGACAGGAACTGATCGGCATGCCGCAGAAGGCGTTGCGGCGTCTGCGTGGACGAAAGATCGCTATGATCTTCCAGGATCCGATGACCGCCTTTACACCGGTCTACACCATCGGATGGCAGATCGACGAGCAGATCAGGGCGCATGAGAAACTGGGCAAGGCGGAGGCCCGGTCGCGCACCGTGCGCCTGCTGGGCGACATGGGCGTTCCCGATCCGGAGCGCACGGCCAATCGTTACCCGCACCAGCTTTCGGGCGGCCTGCGCCAGCGCGCGATGATCGCCATGGCGCTCTCGTGCAATCCGGCGCTGCTGATCGCCGACGAGCCAACGACCGCTCTGGACGTGACCGTGCAGGCGCAGATTCTCGACCTCATCCGCACGCTGCGCGCGGATTATGGATCATCCGTGCTTCTGATCACCCACGACATGGGTGTGGTCGCAGAGACCTGCGACCGGGTCATGGTCCTGTACTCAGGCCGTATCGCCGAACGCGGTCCTTGCGACGCCATCTTCGCCCATCCCGGCCATCCCTATACGGCGGCGCTTCTGGACTCGATCCCGCCGCTGACCGGTCCACGCCCGGAGAGGCTGCCGTCCATCGCCGGAGCGCCGCCTCCGCCGCTCGAACGTCCGGTGGGTTGCGCTTTCGCACCCCGCTGCCACTTCACGCACGACACCTGCCACGCGTTGCCGCCACTGCAGCGTTATGGACAGCAGGACATCGCCTGCGTCCTGCCGAAGGAAGGCCGACCCATGCCGCCCCGCGTCACCGAGTACGCGCAATGAACGCGCGCCCGCTGCTGCAAGCCGAGCATCTTCGCAAGGAATACAAGCTGCCTCGCGGGCAGACCCTGCGTGCGCTCGACGACGTCTCCCTTACCGTCATGCAAGGCGAGACTCTCGGGCTGGTCGGTGAATCTGGGTGCGGCAAGTCGACGCTGGGGCGTTGCCTGCTTCGGCTTACCGACCTGTCGTCGGGCGATATCGTGTTCGAGGGACGCAATATCTCGGCCCTGAGCGAGCGGGCGCTACGCCCCATACGCAGGCGCATGCAGATGGTGTTTCAGGACTCCTACGCCTCACTAAATCCCCGTCGTCGCATCGGCGACCTGATCGCCGAGCCGTTGCGCGTGCACCCGGACAATGAGGGTCGGAAGCGCAGCGCCGCCGACATCACCGCGCGCCTCGACGAACTCATGTCGCTCGTCGGGCTGCCGCAATCGGCTCTGGCGCGTTATCCGCACGAGTTTTCCGGCGGGCAGCGGCAACGCATCAATATCGCACGCGCTCTGGCGCTTTCGCCGCAAATGGTCGTGGCGGATGAACCCGTTTCCGCCCTCGACGTGTCTATTCAGGCCCAGATCGTCAACCTGTTCACCGATCTGCGCGAGCGTCTTGGCCTGACCTATGTGTTCATCGCCCACGATCTCGCCGTCGTTCGACAGATCTCCACGCGGGTCGCGGTCATGTACCTCGGCGCCATCGTCGAGATTGGCGACAGCGACACCGTGCTGCACAACCCGGCGCACCCTTATACCGCCGCGTTGATATCGGCCGTTCCGGAGCCGGTCATTCGCCACGACCCCCAACGCAGCCTTCTTCGCGGAGACGTGCCGAGCCCCGTGTCGCCACCCTCGGGATGCCGCTTTCACACCCGCTGCCCACAAGCTCAGTCGCGTTGCTCCGCAGAAACGCCGGAGCTTCGTGACTTCGGCGACGCGCGGCAGGCCGCATGCCACTTTCCGCTTGGACTGTCGGCCTGACATTTCATTATCGTGGAACCCATCGCCCATGCGTGCTGGGGCACTGAACGGTGGAGAACGCGCTTATGACCAGCACGACGGAAAACGACGCTTCTCCCTTACCCGCCACTATTCTTGACGAAGCCGCCACGACGCTCGTTCTGCTCAAGAACAGGGGGCTTTCCGTAGTGACGGCAGAAAGCTGCACTGGAGGCCTTATTGCGGCGGCGTTGACGCATCATTCGGGTTCCTCCGCGGCGGTGGAAGGCGGTTTCATCACCTATTCGAACGCCATGAAGACCGCCTGCCTCGGCGTTCCAGAAATCATGCTTCGGAAACACGGCGCGGTCAGCGGCGAAGTCGCCGGCGCCATGGCCGCAGGCGCCCTCGCAGGAGCGAATGCCGCTGCAATCGCCGTATCCGTGACCGGAATCGCGGGCCCCGATGGCGGTAGCGTGGACAAGCCGGTTGGGCTTGTCTGGTTCGGGATCATTCGCCGTGGAGGTTCCGTTCACACGGAATCTCACCGGTTTTCCGGAGATCGCACCAGCGTGCGGAACCAGACAGTCTCACGCGCGCTGACGCTGATTAAACGGGTTGCGGAAATTCCATCCCCCTGAGCAGAGCGGTGCGCCAACCTGTCTCTTCCCGTAATCCGCAGCCAATACACTCCTGACGCCCGCCAGCCGCGCTGCGTCGCGAGATCGGTGTTCTTCCCGCCCGGTCGTCACTTCGTCCAAAAGCCCAGAGCCCAGAGCCCAGAGCCCAGAGCCCAGAGCCCAGAGCGACCATCGTTTGCGAAAAATGACAGATATTAACATTTATATGTAATATATATAGATTTTAAAAAAACAGTCCCCACACGATCATTGTAGAAACATCACGCAACAAAGGGGTTGTTATGTTATAACGTTTCACTTAATCTGCCGCCGAAATCAACGCCGTACCGGATGTCTGCATGAGCGCGCCTTACTCCACCGTTCGTCTTCCTGTTCTTGCCGCGAGCGCGCTTCTGCTCGCCTCCACGACGCTCGCACGCGCACAGACGCTTTCGCCCACAACCGCCGCTACGCCAACGCACGCAACCACGAAAAACGTCACGAAAGCAGAAACCCAAAAGGAAAGCGACGGCGAATCCGCATCACACTCTTCGTTCATCGACGGCCAAAGCCGTGAAATCACGCAGACGACGCGCAATACCCTGGACGCAAACGGCGAAGAGCACATCACCGTAAATGCGCATCTCGACGCGCTTCGTTCCGCCATGCAGCCGTCCACAGGCGCCACCGTCTATCGTTTCTCTCGCAAAGATATCGAGACGATTCCAGGCGGCGATAACGCGCCGCTCAACACGGTGCTTTTGCAGGCCCCCGGCGTAGCGCAGGACAGCTACGGTCAGATTCATGTCCGCGGCGATCATAACGAAGTGCAGTTCCGTCTCGACGGCGTGCAACTGCCTGAGGGACTGAGCGTGTTCGGTCAGAGCCTGATGACGCGTTTTGCGCATTCGATGTCGATGACCACAGGCGCCTTGCCCAGCGAATATGGTTTCCTTCAGGCCGCCGTGATCGACATCACCACCAAAAACGGCAGTGCGGATCGTGGCGGCGACGTCTCGATCTACGGCGGCGCGCGAGATTACTTCTTCCCATCGGTCCAGTATGGAACGCATGCGGGCAAATGGGACTTCTTCGCCACCGCTGACTATGTCCATAACCGCGTGGGAATCGAAAACCCGACCCCCAAATTCAACGCGATACATGATCTGAGCAACCAATATCATTTCCTCGGTCATCTGCGTTACACAGCCGACGAGAACACGCGGATCAGTTTTATCGCCGGAGTGTCCAACGCAGAATATCAACTGCCGAACAATCCCGGCCAACAAAGACAATTCGCCAACCCTGACTTTCTCAACAGCGCCCTGTCGCAACAGGTCTACGGCAGCGTGAACAGCGCGAGCCTCAACGAACGACAGAAAGAAATTACAGATTTCGGCATTCTTTCCCTCCAGAAGGAGATGGGAAAGTTCAGCCTGCAATCATCCGTCTTCACTCGCTATAGTTCTCTTGGTTACTCTCCCGATCCGATCGGGGATCTCGTCTATAACGGCATCGCCCAGCGCGCGCAGCGTTCGGTCATGTCCACCGGCTCCCAAAGCGACGTCACATGGCGCGTGAACGGTCAGCACACCGTTCGTTTTGGATATCAGGTTTACGTCGAACGAAATTCCTCCAAAACAGATTCGACCGTCTATCCGCAGACCGGAACCGATTCAAACGGCGATGCGGTGTACAGCGGTTCGACAATCTCGATCCATGACGGTTCCGGGCGTACCGGATGGATGTACGGGCTGTACGCGCAGGACGAATGGCGCGTAACGAAAAACCTGACCATCAACTACGGCCTTCGCTTCGACGGCGTCGATGAATACACCCACTCGAAACAGGTCAGCCCCAGACTGAACATTGTCTATACTCCGTGGCACGGCGGCACATTCCACGCGGGATATTCACGCTACTTCACGCCCCCGCCGTTCGAGCTGGTGGGCGGAACGCAGCTCAACAAGTTCGCCAACACGTCGGCGGCGCCCGGCACCTTGCAGGACACAACCGTCAAGGCGGAACGCGATCATTACTTCGACATGGGGTTTGCGCAGGCGATCACGCCGCACTGGCACGCCTCGTTCGACGCCTATCTGAAAATCGCGAAAAATATGATCGATGAAGGTCAGTTCGGTTCTCCCGTCATCCTTTCGGCGTTCAATTATCGTCGCGGACAGGTCAACGGTTACGAATTCGCCACCGATTACGAAGCCGGCCCTGTCACCCTTTATGGAAACTTCGCCTGGTCGCGGGCAATCGGCAAAGACATCACGACCGCGCAGTGGAATTTCGACCCCGACGATCTTGCCTATATCAAGCAGCACTGGATCCATCTCGATCACGACCAGCGCTGGACGGCTTCCGCCGGAGGCAGCTACACCGCCTTCCGCCGAACCGGACACCCGACGCAGATTTCTGCGACTATGGTGTTCGGCAGCGGACTCCGGGCGGACAGCGACATCCCCAACGGTCGTTCGGTGCCTATCTATGCGACCTTCAACATGTCTCTGGTGCAGTCTTTCCAGGATCTGTTTCGCATACCCTTCCTCAAGCGTACGCAACTCCGTCTCGACGTGATCAATCTATTCGACAAGCGCTACGAACTGCGCGACGGCAGCGGCATCGGAGTGGGCGCACCGCAATACGGTCTCCGTCGGACGATCCTCACTGGAATATCACAGCGCTTCTGAAACCCCTCCAGTCCCGCGCATTACATGCGCGGGACTTCTCAACCAGCCTCTCCGCAGCGCCCGTTCTCCATATCGTGACCACCGCGCGCCGTGACGCGCGGTTTCCCGCCATGCCAATGTCCCGCCCTAGTTACAGTGGCCGCGTTTTCCTCCAGGACGCGGCGTTTCCCGCGCTCCCCCAATCGGGAAGGGGCGCTGGGGAGCCCGGACGTTAAAGAGGCATCGCATGGTCACATCCAATCAGTCCCTGATCACTACGGGTGTGGCGGAGCACGACCGCAAGACGGCGGCGCATGTCGTCGCCGCGTCCTTTCTTGCGTGGACGCTCGACGCCTGCGATTTTTTCATTGTCCTGTTCACACTGGACAATGTGGCGCGCAGCTTCAACGTGTCCCTCGAAAGCATATTGCTCGCTCCCACACTCACCCTGATCACCCGCCCGATCGGCGCATATCTGTGTGGGCGCACCGCCGATAAATACGGGCGCAAACCCGTCATGATCACAACCATACTTGTTTACTCGGTCATCGAAGTCGCCTCCGCCGCAGCGCCAAATCTCTGGAGCTTTCTGGCGCTGAGAACACTTTTCGGGGTAGCGCTCGGCGGCGAGTGGGGCGTAGGAACTTCATTGATCATGGAGAGCGTGCCGTCGTCGTGGCGCGGCGTATCGTCGGGGCTTTTGCAAGCAGGTTACCCGGCGGGCTATCTGCTGGCGTCACTCGCGTTTTTGCTCCTTCCGCACATCGGATGGCGTGGGCTTTTTATTCTTGGCGGCGGCGCCGTCTTTTCGGCGATCTATATCTGGCTACGTGTCCCGGAGAGCCCGGACTGGCTGGCGCGTAAGCGCTCCGGCGTCGACACTACTGAAGATGCCCCAGGTATGTCGCGAATTGTTTCCAGCAACGCCGCGTTGTGCATTTTCGCCATAACCCTCATGGCGTCGTTCAATTTTATGAGTCACGGATCGCAGGATTTGTATCCGAAGGTATTTCTTGGACTCGAGCGTAGAATTCCCTACCCATCCATCACGCTGATGGTCGTCCTTTACAATATAGCGGCTATCGCAGGAGGACTATTTTTTGGCTTTCTGTCCCAACACATAACACGACAATACAGCATAGCGCTTGCGGCGTTGCTCACCCTGCCTCTCCTTCCATTGTGGACGCTGCCACATTCGATCATGTGGCTTACCATCGGCGCTGTATGCATACAGTTTTGTATCCAGGGCGCATGGGGCGTCGTACCCGCCTATCTCAGCGAACTGTCTCCACCCGAAATCCGCGCCACCTTTCCCGGCCTCGCATACCAGTGCGGGAACCTGATCGCGGCGAGCAACGCGTTGCTGCAAACAGCTATCGCATCAGCACTTGGGACCGGACTGGGGCCGGCGATGATGCTGACTGTGGGTCTTGCTGCGTTCAGCGTCCTGTCTCTGACGCTTCTGAACGCACGACGGGCACGTCGTCTGGATGAAATTGCCCGCCCTCGTATCTGAAAAACGCCTGGGCGATTTCATGCGTGCGTTTCGCGAGCCAATTCTACTCTTCTGACGGCAGAGCTGTTCCGGGATTCCTGCTGCAACACGTCCACCACGCAGATCGGTTAACGTTCGTGGAAGCGACGTAACATCCTCAGCACGCGTTGGAGACGTCGCCGATCATCGGACAATCGTCGCTACCCTTCAAATCGAAAGCTTGTTGGCTAGCGCCAGCCAGCCTTCAGGCTCGTCAATCAAAGCGAGCCAGTCATATTGATGTCCCTGACTGCCGTAGGTGGAACTGAACACCGTCTTGATAATGCGAGTGGCCGGGCCGGCGTTGGCCCGCCCGGCCTCTTCCTTGGCGTAACTTGCGCCAGCCTGCGCCAGCACGTCACGCCGCTGCGCCTGATACGCGGTTTTCGCGAAATGCCGCGTCAGAAATCCGCCGGCTCCGGTGTTACGAGCGAGGTACTGCGCCTCCTGCTGGGATTGCTGCGGAATATGTCGGCGTGCGGCCCCTGTCGTGTTCTGATCCAGCGTGTGATTGAACTCGGCCTGTTCGATCGTCGCCCGAAAATGAATGTAAGCCGCCGCCACGTAGATATTCGTCGATTCATCCGACGGAACCGGGGTGTTATGGTTTTCCTGATCGAAAACTTTTTTGAAAAATTTCAACCAGTCAGGAGACAGTTTATCGAGAGATTTGTATGTGCTGGCGGTGATCTGCACGCCGCTGCCGACCTGTTTGGCGACGGTGCTGATGTCCACTCCCTGCCCGTAAACCAGACCAGCGCCATGCGGGGAGGCGCCAGCGAAGAAATCGGCCGTTTTCTTGAGGATTTTTTTTGTCTTCGATTCTTTTACGTTATTGAAGGAATCTTTCAGTTTTTTATCAGAACCTGCGTCCAACTCAATATTATGCAGCTTGTAACGTTTTACGGAAGTACTTGTGAGCGACAGCATCGCCTTGGTCAGCTGCGCGACATCGACGACCGTTTTTGGACGTAGAAAAATGCTTAAGAGCGACGCCAAAGAACTTGCCGTCTGTCGCTTCGAACGGCGCTTGAAATATGCAATGGTGTTGTAAGGCGTTGACGACTGCGTTCCCTTGTAAGGCTCCAGGCTGAGATAGGGATTAGGAATGTATATTTTGGCGTCGCCATAGATCGTGGCGTGAGCCCATCCGCCTTTGCAGTACCCTCGAACGCGCGTGTACGCTTCTTCGAACGCCGTAAAGACGCCCAGGCCAGATGAAGACATATTGAATGCCGTAGCCACCTGATCCGGCGTTTTGCCAAAAAAACTCGCGAACCCGATAATGCTGAATACCTGCGACGAATAATCACAATAATCGATGATGCGTTGATTAATATCGCCACGCTCAGCCATCGCGCTCTTATGTTTGATGATGCGCTCGACAATGGCCTTGCAGTCGGGCGGGGTCGTCAACGTCATTCCAGGCGTGAAGGCGGCCTCCAGGGCTCCGACCTTTCTCGGCCCCGCATTGATGGTTCCCCACGCGGAACTGCCGCCGATCGTGCTGACCATCCTGTCTCTCCCGTTATCTGCCGGACCGTTTTCACAACTCTGCGCGCAGCTTAACGACAAATTATCGTAAGCTGCTATTGTAATTGCGTTACAATCGTCAGATTCAGAAGATTAGCGGTCTCAGCGGGAGACTGGAGCCCCAACCGCCGACGGCCCGGTGAACCGCGGCGGTCCATAGACTTCTCGCGCACGCCGAATAAATGCCGAGACCATCAGGCGTACAGCCTCGTTGAACACCACGCCGATCGCCGCTTGCAACAATCTCGAACGGAACTCGAAGTCGACGAAGAAATCGACCAGACAACCGTTGGGGTCCGGCGAGAACGTCCAGACGTTGTTCAAATACCGAAACGGTCCCTTCTCATAGGTCACTCGGATACATTTTGGCCGGTCCAGCGCGACGCGGGACGTGAACGTCTCACGGAACGGCCCGAAACCAACGGTCAGATCCGCGACAAGTTCGCTCGTTGTGCGCGTACGCACGCGCACATTAGCGCACCACGGAAGAAACTGCGGATAACGCCCGACATCAGCAACAAGATCGAAAACTTCTTCGGGGGTGTAATTCAGAACCCGCCGCTCCGCATGCGTAGGCATCAGGAAGCGCCCACCCCCGACGCCGCGTTCCTGTCGCGAAGCAGCGCCTCGCGCGCAGCGCGCAAGGCGGCGAAATCGGCGTCTGCGTGATAGGAGGAGCGCGTCAATGGGGTCGCGCTGACCTGCAGGAAGCCCTTCACCCGCGCCATGGTCGCATACTCGCCAAACTCGTCCGGCGTCACGAACCGGGCGACGGCCGCATGCTTCACTGTGGGCTGCAGATACTGACCCATCGTGATGAAATCGACGTCCGCGATGCGGAAATCGTCCATCACCTGCGCCAGTTCCATCTTCTCCTCGCCAAGCCCAAGCATCAGGCCGGACTTCGTGAAAATCGACGGGTCGATCTGCTTCACGCGATCGAGCAGACGCAGCGACTGATAATAGCGGGCGCCGGGACGGATGGTCGGGTACAAGCGTGGCACCGTCTCAATATTATGGTTGAACACGTCCGGTTTGGCCGCGACGACCACTTCCAGCGCGCCGGGCTTACGCAGGAAGTCAGGCGTCAGGATCTCTATCGTCGTTTCTGGCGACGCAAGACGTATCGCCGCGATCACCCGGGCGAAATGCTCTGCTCCACCATCGCGCAGATCGTCGCGGTCGACAGAGGTGATGACGACATGGCGCAGACCGAGCTTGGCGACCGCATCGGCCACCCGCTGAGGCTCGTCATGATCCAACGCGTTCGGCAGGCCGGTCGTGACGTTGCAGAAAGCGCAGGCGCGCGTGCAAATCTCGCCCATGATCATCATGGTCGCATGGCGCTGCGTCCAGCACTCGCCGATGTTCGGGCACGCAGCCTCCTCACACACCGTCACGAGCTTGTTGTCGCGCATCAGCTTGCGCGTCTCGTGATAGGTCGGATGATTCGGAGCCTTGACCCGTATCCAGTCTGGCTTGCGCGCAATCGGATTGTCGGGCCGATGCGCCTTCTCGGGATGCCGCGCGCCAGCGCCGCTCTTGCGATGATCGATCAGAACGCGAGTGCTCATGAGACCCCAGTTGCCGCAACGCTTCTCCAGCCTGAGAAGTGCGGCGGCGGGCGGCGGGCGTCAAGCGCCGACTGGACCACAAGACCACTCCGACGCATGACCGCCGTGCGCCACGCGCTCACTAACCGCAGAATTCCGCCGCCTGACAGCATTCCGAGGTAAGGTCGCGCACGCAAGCTTGAGCAGTCCACCACATGCGCTCGCGTCGTTTGGCTCCCGCGTGCGGCCATTCTATAGTGCCCGGGTGACTACGCCATCCCATCTCGACCGCCTGAATCCGGAACAGCGCGCCGCCATTGAAACGACGGAGGGGCCGCTGCTTGTCCTCGCGGGCGCGGGAACCGGCAAGACGCGGGTCCTGACCACCCGCTTCGCTCATATCCTCCTGTCGGGGCGGGCGAAGCCGTGGCAGATTCTCGCCGTTACCTTCACCAACAAGGCGTCACGGGAAATGCGCGAACGCATCGCGACATTGCTGGGGGAGCCGGTCGAAGGGCTCTGGCTCGGCACGTTCCACGCCCTGTGCGCGCGTATGCTCCGCCGCCACGCAGATTATGTTGGACTGACAAGTTCATTCACGATCCTCGACACCGACGATCAGCTCCGCCTGTTAAAGCAAGTCGTCGAGCCTTGGCGTGTCGACGTGAAGCGATGGCCCCTACCGGGGCTGCTCGGCGTCATTCATCGATGGAAGGACCGCGGTCTGACGCCTGAACGGGTTACGTCGTCCGAAGATACGGAATACGCCGACGGCAACGCGCGGGCGATCTACGCCGCCTACCAGACGCGGCTGCGGGAACTCAACGCCTGCGATTTCGGCGACTTGATGCTCCATGTGACGGAGATCCTCCGCTCCCGTCCCGACGTGCTCGAGCAATACCAACGCTCTTTTCGCTATATTCTGGTGGACGAGTATCAGGACACCAACACGATTCAGTATCTCTGGCTCCGTCTGCTCGCCAAGCGCCCGGACGGTTCGTCCAACATCTGCTGCGTCGGGGACGACGACCAGTCGATTTACTCCTGGCGCGGCGCGGAGGTGGAAAACATCCTGCGCTTCGAGACCGACTTTCCCGGCGCGAAGATCGTGCGCCTCGAACGCAACTACCGCTCCACCGCCCAGATTCTTGGCGCCGCGTCCGGGTTGATCGCGCATAACGACGGGCGTCTGGGCAAGACCCTTCGTCCCGGACGCGACGACGCCGAAGGCGAACCGGTTCGCATTGTCGGCGTATGGGATTCCGACGCCGAAGCGCGAACCGTATGTGAACGTATCGAAGCCTGGCGACGCGACGGGCACGCGCTCGGCGAATTCGCCATTCTCGTTCGCGCAGGGTTCCAGACCCGCGCCTTCGAGGAACGGCTGGTCCAGACCGGCATCCCCTATCGCATCGTCGGCGGCCTGCGTTTCTACGAACGCGCCGAAATCCGCGACGCAATGGCCTATATGCGCGTCATGCACCACCCGGCGGACGATCTGGCGTTCGAGCGCATCGTCAACACGCCGAAACGCGGCGTCGGACCAGCGGCGTTACAGAAGCTGCACGCCGCCGCCCGCCCTGCCCGCATTGGGTTGACGCAGGCGGCGCGCGACCTGATCGGCGGCGGCGCGATGCGCGGCAAGACGGCCGAGAACATCGCCACCCTGCTCGACAGGCTCGACGAGGCGCGGACGCTGATGGAACGCGAGGGCCACGTGGTCGCGGTCGGCGCGCTGCTTGAAGAAAGCGGCTATCTCGACATGTGGCGCAACGACACGTCTCCTGAAGCGCCCGGTCGTCTGGAAAACCTCAAGGAACTTGTCCGCGCGCTGGCGGATTTCGGATCTCTTGGCGAATTTCTGGAGCATGTGGCGCTCGTCATGGACGCGGAAGGCGCGGCGGAAGAAGCCCGAGTCTCCGTGATGACCCTGCACGGCGCGAAAGGCCTCGAATTCGACACGGTATTTCTCCCCGGTTGGGAGGAAGGCGTGTTCCCCTCCCAGCGAACGCTCGACGAGGGCGGCGAAAAGGGGCTGGAGGAAGAGCGGCGCCTCGCCTACGTGGGTGTCACTCGCGCCCGCCATCGGGCAATCATCCTGCACGCGGCCAACCGGCGTATCTACGCAAACTGGCAGGAATCAACGCCAAGCCGCTTCCTCGACGAATTGCCCGACGAGTATGTCGAGCGCGAAGGCGAGGTCGCCTCCCGGCAGGCCCGACGCGATTACAGCGGCTATTTCAGCTCAAGCGTCTTTTCAGACGGCGGCTCCACGTCCCTGTCGCCGCTCGTCGCCAGGCGCCGCAAACTGGCGGAGGCGCTGGCCGCCGAAATGTCGACGCTTGAAATCGGCTCGCGCGTGTTTCACCAGAAATTCGGCTATGGCGTCGTGATAGACGCCGATCGCGGCGCCGCCGAGGTCGCATTCGAGAAATCCGGATCCCGCCGCGTCATGGCGTCCTACCTCGAACTCGCACCCGACTGAACCTCGTCTTTCGTATACTCCGCCTGATCATTGTCCCGTTCACCAACAAGGAGCCTTCCATGACTGTCACGCGCCGGCGGCACGCGACCGACCTTGAGACCATCGCCGTGACTGTTCGCGAGGCGTCCGTCGAGGCGTATGAAAGCGCCATCGGCATGATCTGCACGACTGTCGGCATCTTCGAAGTCGACGAGGCCGAACGCTTCTGGCGCGTCGAGGGCGTGAAGGACGTAGGTTACGGCGAAGATGCACTCGCCTCGGCGCTGGCGATCGCGGCCCTGACCAGCGGTGAGGACGCCACGCTGGAGCGGACGCTTACCGAGACCGAAGGGTGGCTGGCGCGCACCTATGAATCCTTTCCAGCCCAACCGGTGGGAGAGCGTTTTCTCGTGCAGGGGTCGCACCTCGATACCGCCCCTGAGGCCGGACGCATCACCATCACGCTCGACGCAGGCGTCGCGTTCGGGTCGGGGGAGCACGGCTCCACGCGCGGGTGCCTTCGCGCGCTGGAACTGATCGCGCATCGCAAACCCCGCCGCATTCTCGATCTTGGCTGCGGTTCCGGCATCCTCGCCATGGGCGCCGCCGCGCTGCTGAAGCGGCCGGTTCTGGCGACAGACATTGATCCATGGTCCGTACGGGTTTCGGCGGAAAACGCAGTGCGCAACCAGTTGTCGCGCCGCGTCACCTGCCGCCTCGGCAACGGGTGGTCTACCCCGGCGATCCGCCACGCGGCGCCATACGATCTGGTGTTCGCCAACATCCTCGCCCGCCCGCTCTGCCTGATGGCCCATAGCCTGGCGGCCAATCTGGCGCCCGGCGGCACGGCCATTCTCGCCGGGTTGCTGAACAAGCAGGTCCGCATGGTGCTCGCCGCTCATCGGCGACAGGGGCTGGTTCTTGAGAAACACCTGCGCGAGGGCGACTGGGGCACGCTGATCCTCCGCAAACCCTATGACAGGAAACCCTGATGACCGTCACGACGCGACCGGCGACGTCCGAGGATGTCGCCGACATCCTGTGGCTGACCAATCAGGCGATCAGCGAGACGACCGCCATATGGGTCTCCACGCCGATGACGCAGGAACAGCGCCTCTCCTGGTTCGAACAGCGACAGCGTGACGGATTTCCCGTAATTATTGCAGAAGAAAACGGAAAAACCCTTGGCTTCGCGTCATACGGAGCGTTCCGCCCTTACGAAGGTTACGTCCATACCGTCGAACATTCCGTCTACGTCCACCCGGAATCACAGGGCAAAGGCGTGGGCCGTACGCTGCTGGACACGTTGATCGCCGAAGCGCAACGCGCCGGGCTTCACGTCATGGTGGCCGCGATTACTGCGGACAACGCGGGGTCGATCGCGCTCCATGAACGCTGCGGCTTCGAACACGCCGGGGTAATGCCCGAAGTCGGAACGAAGTTCGGTCGCTGGCTGGATCTGCTGTTCATGTATCGCCGCCTGTCGACGCCATGACCGCTCCCGCCCCTTTTCGTTGCCGATGGGCGGAAACGAACGACCTTCTGCGCGTCTACCACGATGAGGAGTGGGGCGAGCCCGTGCGAGACAGCCGGGAGCTTTGGGAAACCCTCATGCTCGAAGGGTTTCAGGCTGGGCTGTCATGGCTGATCGTGCTTCGCCGTCGGGAAACCCTGCGCGCGGCCTTTCGTGGTTTCGATCCAGAGATCGTAGCGCGCTTCGGGCCTGAGGATGTCGAACGCCTGATGGGGGATCCCGGAGTCATCCGCGCGCGGGCGAAGATAGAGGCCGCGATCGGCAACGCGCAGGCCTATCTCGCCATGCGCGAGAAGGGCGAGGATTTCGCCGCCTTCACATGGGGCATGGTTCCCGACGCGCCGATTATAAACAGGACAGGAGCCGTCCTCGCCCAGTCGCCCGCGTCCGTGGCTATGTCGAAGGCGTTGAAAGCGCGCGGCTTTCGCTTCGTCGGTCCGGTCGTTGTCTATGCGTGGATGCAGGCCGTGGGCATGGTGGACGACCACGACCCGAACTGCTTTCGCTGCGAAGCGAACCGCGTGAAGCACGACTGAGCGAATTTTTTCGAAACTATTGCGACCTTACCTGGATTGTCAGTTCCATAATCCGCCCCAACAAAGCGTTCACCAGAACAGTTTGAGCTACGCTCCGGGCCGCGTACAAATCAGGCGCGCGGGAAAACATGGCGTGCGCCAGCGCGACCCCGAACGAGCCGTGTCATCCATACTGCATGACGACCATCCATCCGCTCCCTCCATCACCGCCATTCTGGTAGGTCGTACCCGGAGACACACAAGCGCCAGAGCCGCCAGAGCCCAATTCACCCGCGTTACCGGTCTGACCCGCTCCAGCTTCCTCTCCGCCACTGTAGGGCGAACGGCTGCCTCCCATGCCGCCATAACCGAAGAAATAATTTTCGGAGATGCCGACAGCGAGCCCCGACTGCCCACCCTCCCCCTTGGAGGATACGATGACAGTGACGCCTGACGTCGTAACCACCTGCGGGTTTCCACCTACGCCTGCGCCGCCTATCACCGCCTCTCCGGTTCCTGTGCCAATCACGCCACCAAAACCGCCGCCTAGTGTGACGAAGCTGCCTATGGACGAAGGGCCGCCACTGTTGCCGCTCATCGCGCCCGCAGAAGACTGGCCGCCCCGACCACCGCAACCAAGCGACACGGTCAGCGGGAACGAGACAAGCGACGGATCGATCGCCAGTAGAGCGTAAGCGCCCGCGCCACCGCCACCGCCGATACCCGCCTGCGTAGCAGTACAGGTCGGACAACCGCCGCCCCCGCCGCCGCCTGCCGACATAGCGATAATGGCCGTCTTGCAGCGGGGCTGAACGCTGAGCGAAAATGTATTCGCACCGCCCGCCGTCGCGGCCGGCCCGACATACGACTGAATGCTCAAAAGATTTCCCGAAGCCCAGGACCCGACGAAGGCGGTCGTGGCCAGTAATGTCGACTGATCGCCCGCGGCTGGCGTCGGCGCACGCGGCGAACCGATGAACAACGGTGAGTCCTTCGGCGCCAACTGCGGAATGGTTGGGTAAAACAGCGCACTATTGGCCAGAGAAATCATGGACTGCGTTACCGCAGTCGCATTCGCGGGCAGCGCGACGCTCCAGATCAGAATGCCGCCATCAGTTGGAGGCGCCGTCGTAAGCTCCAGCGTAGCGACCGCCGCCCTGATCGTCGCCTGTGAAGCCCCGTCTCCATTCGACCCCGCGAGCGTCAGACTGTCGTCCGACGCATCGACATAACGCAGCAAGGTTGCATTTGTATCTGCAGATGACAGAACAGCAGAAATATAAAACGTCTGGGCTGCATTCGTGGCGCTGAGAGTGAAGGAGGCTCCTGAACTCACATATTGCCGGACAATCTGCGCGCTGTCCGCCGCAAGAGATCCATATGCATCGGCGTCAACAACGGCGGCGTCGTTGATGTGTCCATTTGCAACAGTCACGACAAGGTCCTGCCCGTTGCATGTCGCGGCAAACCCCACAGCAACAGGCCCCGCCGTTCCGATTGTCGCGCCAAGCGCGTTTCCTATGGCAATCTCGACGTTACGCTGAGCCGTAAGCGTATCAGTATCGGATATCACCTGACCTGGATAAACGATTACGCGATCCATGATATTTTTGAATCCACTCTGAAAAGAAAATTTTATGGAAACCGCGACCAAGACCAGCACAACCGGCCCCGCAGGAATTTTTAGAAATACTTATCAGCAATACAGAGGGAGGTTTTTGAAATATTTTTCGGCCTGGGCAATTTCGATCAACGTCCTGTCCCCGAACTTGACCGCCGAAATTTTACCTTCCGCGAGCAATTTGTAGCAAGACGTTCTACCGACGCCGAACATTTCACAAAATTGCTTAACAGAACAATATTTTTTACCAATGTTACCAGAAATAGCTTCAATCATCTGAATACTTCCGACGGAATAAAGCGGCTACTACAGACTTCCGGTCGTCCCAAGTTCCGCATACATGTTGCTGACGCTCAGGCAGCGATCATTTTAGAAAAAATTGACCATGCCCGAAGCGGCCAAAAGCGACCGCTCCTGCATATTGAACGTCCCTAACGAACAAAGATGAAAAAACGTTCGATAACGGACAATGCCGGAGACATCCGATCACGCAACCGCTGGTGCGCGGTCCATTCCTGCTCATGAAAGAAGCCAGCGCCCCCTCACCCGAGCATCAGAAAAGTCGCAGCGACTTTACGCTGCTTCCAACCCGGTATCGTCGGATGATCAGGAAAATCGCGCAGAACGCCCGGAAGTCCGGAAACTCATTTATTGTGTTTTATGATTACTCATACGGCGATAAGTCAGCGGCGCATCGGCGCTCTCGGCGATCGCGGCGTCGATCCGACTTCTGTCAGGTGAACGGCGACAAACCGGGTCGGTGGCGCCTGCGTCTCCCAGCAACGCAAGAGCCTGACACCGGCAACCGCCCCAATCTTCCTCCCGCCGGTCGCACGCGCGGCACGGCTCCGGCATCCAGTCTACGCCGCGAAAGCGGTTGAACAGATCTGACTTTGTCCAGATGGATTCGAGACCGTCCTCAAGAACCGTTGGGAAGCTGACGCCCGGAATGGTCTCCGCGGCATGACAGGGCAGCACCCGACCAGATGGGCTGATGTTGATAAAGCGCCGCCCCCACCCCCCCATGCACGGCTTGGGCTCGTCCGCATAATAATCGGGCGTGACGAAGTCGATCGCCATCTCCGCGCCGAAGCGCGCTCGCGCGGCGGCGACGTCCCTTTCGCTCTGCTCAAGTTGAGCCCGCGTTGGCAGGAGCGTCGCACGATTCTTCAAGCCCCAGCCGTAATACTGCGTGTGAGCGATCTCTACCCGACGCGCGCCCAATTCCTCCGCCAGATCGAACATCTGCGGAATACGCTCCACATTCAGACGGTGAACCACAAAATTCAACGTCAGCGGCACACCCTGCGCGACAATCACCCGCGCCGCCTCCAACTTCCGCGCCTGCGCGTTTTTCATGCCGCCAATCAGATCCGCGCCTTCGGGCGTGACGTCCTGAAATGAAAGCTGAACATGATCCACGCCAGCATCGACCAGCGGAATGAAAGACGCCTCATCCAGAAGAATACCTGACGTGATCAGGTTCACATACAGACCTGCTTTCGCAGCTCTTCGCACCAGTTCCGGAAGATCCTTGCGCGCCATTGGCTCGCCACCGGAAAAATGCGCCTGAAGAACACCAAGATCCGCCGCTTCGTCCAGAACACGCATCCACACGTCCGTCGGAAGCTCGTTTCTGACGTTTTCAAGCGCGAGCGGATTGGAGCAATATGGACACTGAAGCGGGCAACGATGCGTCAACTCCGCCAGAAGGCTCATAGGAAACGGAATTGTCATGATTTGCACACGAGAATCTGACGCGCCGCCAAATCCTCAACCATGTCGATGACATCACGAGCAATCAGATCCCGAGGCGCATCGTAATCCGACGCCAGAGCGTCAATGATTGCAGCCAGCGTTGCGTTTCCGTCAACACGCTGAAGAATGGAGGCAGCGACAGGGTCGACAATGAAAGCACGCTCCGGCGCCTGCACAATCCACTGGTCACGAACCCTGTCGCGCTGCAAACGAACGCCCCGCAGAAAACCGGGAACTCTGGCCTCGAGGTCAGCGCTCATCATGTAGATTTACCCTGCGCGCGGCGCGAATGCGCCGGGCGGAACAAAGCCGGGCGCCACATATGCATAATCCAGAGCGTCCAGCATCGACCACAGCACGCCGCACTTGAAGCGCAACGCGTCCATTACCGCCTGCTGCCGTTCCACCGTACGGGCATGCTCCTTCACATAGAAAAGCGCGAAGTCAGAATCACGTGGCGCCTGCGTAAGACGCGGCGTGAAATAGGCGAGCGTTTCCTCCGTGATGAAGCTATAATTTCGCAACATTCCCGATACACGTTCGCTGATGATGTTCGGCGAAAAAAGTTCGGTAAGAGACGACGCAATCGCCTCGAGTATGGAGCGTTCTCCGACGAAATGGACGTAGGCGTCGACGGCGAAGCGCGTGCCCGGCAAAAGACCGTCCAGCGATTCAACATAGTCCCTGTCCAACCCCAACCCGTCGGTCAGACGCAGCCAGCGCGCGACGCCGCCCGTGCCGGGCTCCGTGCCGTCGTGATCCTCGATGCGGCGGCGCCACTCCCGCCGCAGTTCCGCAGTCGGCAACCGGGCAAGCAACGTGGCGTCCTTGGCCGGAATACGGGCCTGATAATAGTACCGGTTAAGCGCCCAGGCTTGCACCTGCGCCTTGCTCAGCCTGCCGTCATGCAACGCGCGGTGAAACGGATGCAGGTTGTGATAGCGTTCGGCGCCGATGGCGCGAAGAGCCGTCTCGAGTTCGTCCGGGGTCAGAAGCCTGTCGCTCACAACTCGATCCTCATGCCATCAAAAGCCACGTCCCAGCCATCACTTTCCACTCGCGCCCGTTCGGGGGAGTCCGCCAGCAGGATGGGATTCGAATTATTGATGTGGATAAAGACCTTGTGTTTCACATCAAGATCTCTGAACGCGGCGATCACGCCATCCTGTCCGCTCACCGACATATGTCCCATACGGCGCCCCGTCTTCTGCCCCAGACCGGCGCGGATCATTTCGTCATCCTGCCAAAGCGTGCCATCGAACATCACAAGGTCCGCGCCCTTGACCCTCTCTCGAAGCGCATCGGTCATGCGCGCACAGCCCGGTATATAAAACGCTCGGACATCTCCATCAGTGATTTCCAGCCCGGTCGTCTCGCCATTTTCAACCACGGCCGCCGGATCTTCGCCCTTTTCCGCATAGAGCGGCACTTTCCCCGGCGCCGCGAACAGGCGAACTTCAAGAGTCTGCAACGTCAATGGCTCGTCGAGCGCCACGGCATGCCGACCTACGATCTCCCGGTTTAACGCTTCAAAAATGGGGTTTGCGTCGATCTGTTCAAGAACCTGGGCCGTCGCGAACAGATCAAACGGTTCGCGCTCACGGAGCGTCAACAACCCTGCAATAGTGTCGACCTCCGCGCCAGTCAGGACGACGCTGGCGATAGGTGTCGACCGCAACCCATGCTTCGGCTGCAACTCCCGCGTCGCGCCGATCTGTTGCCGGATATCAGGAGACGCGTTCACCACATGCCATCGCTCTCCGTCGCCGGAAAAGGCGATCGAGGCCTGCGTTCTGGCCGATGCGGCAGGGTCGCCCTCCCGTGCGCGGTTACAGGCGGAAGCGTTGGAGTTCCACTGGGGAAAGCCGCCTCCAGCGGCAGCGCCGAGCACAATCACTTTGAGCATGTCGGTGGCTATAAACGTAAAACGCCGTCAGCGCGAGGCGCCGACGGCGTTTCAACCATTGAACGCTATGTTCTGGTCTTACTTCTTCTGACCGCAAACATAGCTGTTGATCTCCGCGCCCAGGGGCACTTCGGTGATCTTCGGTGTGTTCCATGCCATAGCTGTGATTCTCCTTCGAAGTTAGACTCCCATGAACTATATGCCGCCATCTTTCGATATGGCGTCACGAAGTCGTGAACCCTATCGAATACCGCTGTCCCGCCTTCAACGACACGCAACGCTCTCGGCGACAAGACGACCGCTTGTGGCGCATCGCCACGCCTCTCCCCCTTGTTCTAAGGTCTTGTCACGGGGCGCCTCCGCGCCCGACTCTCGTTTTGCCGCACCAGGAGTTGACCTGCCGCCATGCCCGACGCTTCACCGGCCCGAACAACCGAACTCGCCCGTCGGCTCGCCGCATTGCGAGCCCTTATTGCCGAGGAGGGGCTCGACGGGCTGATCGTCCCAAGAAGCGACGAGTATCTGGGAGAATACGTGCCTGCCAGCGCCGAGCGCCTGGCGTGGATCAGCGGGTTTACCGGCAGCGCCGGAGTTGCGGCGATTCTGACGGATCGCGCCGCCGTTTTTTCTGATGGCCGCTACATCACCCAGATGGATGAAGAGGTGGACGCCTCCTTGTGGGAAAAGCGGCACATCACGGAGACCCCGCCCCGCGAGTGGCTGTCCTCCCGGACTCAATCCGAGGTGCAGACGCGGATAGGATATGATCCGCGCGTGATGAGCCGCGCCGCGCGCGACGCCTTGCAAAGCAGCCGCATCGAACTCGTCCCCACGTCCCGCAACCTGATCGACGCTATCTGGTCCGACCGCCCGGCGGAACCGCTCTCGCCCGCCATTATCCAGTCGCTGGAATTCTCCGGAGTGGGCAGCGCCGAAAAGCGATCCGAACTGGCTGAGGCGCTTGCCGCCTCGGGGCACGATGTCACTGTCGTCAGCGACACGACATCTATTGCGTGGCTGCTCAACATCCGTGGCGCCGACGTGCCCAGCACGCCCGTAACCCTTAGCACCGCGTTGCTTCACCGGGACGGACGGGTCGACCTGTTCATCGACGAGCGGAAGATCAGCCCGGAAATTCGACAGTGGCTTGGCAACGAGGTCGCCATCCGTGCACCGAATGAAATGGCCGAAGCGTTGTCCGGGCTATCCGGCAAGACGGTCGCTCTCGATCCCGCAGGAACGCCCGTCTGGTTCGAACAGACCCTCGCCGCGGCCGGAGCCAAAACTGTCGACGTTACCGACCCATGCGCACTGCCGCGTGCGCGCAAAAATCGAATCGAACAGCAAGGCGCACGGACGGCGCACCTCCGCGACGCCGTGGCGGTCTGTCGTTTCCTTTATTGGCTCAAAAGCTCCGCCGTTGGCTCCACCGAGCTGGACGCCGCCGCCCGCCTGCAGGCTTTCCGCGCAGAAGCCCCGGAATATCGCGACGATTCTTTCACCGCGATCTCCGGCGTGGGGCCGAACGGCGCGATCATGCATTACCGGGTGACGCCGGAGTCCAGTCGACCAATCGGCGCGGACATGGTCTATTTGATAGACAGCGGCGGACAGTATCCCGACGGCACGACCGACATCACGCGCACGGTCTGGACCGGCCCGAACGAGCCGCCAGCGGAGATCAAATCCTGCTTTACCCGCGTTCTGAAGGGTAACCTGCTGCTGGCGCGCGCCGTATTCCCTGTCGGAACCACGGGACATGCGCTCGATTCGCTTGCGCGCTACGCATTGTGGCAGGCCAGACTCGATTTCGACCATGGAACCGGTCATGGCGTCGGCAGCTACCTTTCGGTTCACGAAGGACCACAGAGAATCGCAAAGGCGCCTAACGCCATCGCGCTGGCCCCGGGCATGATCGTCTCCAACGAGCCCGGATATTACCGGCCCGGCGCCTTCGGGATCAGACTCGAGACCCTGCTTCTGGTCTGCGAACCGGAGATCGGTCCGGACGGCAAAGCCTTTCTCTCATTCGAAACACTGACCCTCGCGCCCTTTGATCAGCGTCTGATCGACATCGACGTTCTTGGTGAGGAAGACGCCCGGATTCTCGACACGTATCACGCTCACGTCCTCGCGAGCGTTGGGCCGCTTCTACCGTCCGACGAGCGCTCGTGGCTCGCGCATGCCTGCTCCCCCATCAAGAGGAAGTGAAAACACGCGATTGCGCATCGCGCTCCGACGCGATGCAAGGCAGAACAGGCGGCGGATGCAAGGGAGCTTCATAGATGACGAACACCAAGACTATCCCCGCCACGCTGATCGCCGGCGATGGCATCGGCCCCGAGATTATGGATTCGGTGGTCGAAATCCTCGACGCGGTCGACGCGCCGTTCGCCTGGGAAGCCCACCTGGCGGGCATGGCCGGCGTTGACGCCGTCAACGACCCCCTGCCGAAGCAGACGATCGAAAGCATCCGCAAGACAGGTCTGGCCATCAAAGGCCCGCTCACCACCCCGGTCGGCGGCGGCTTCAAGTCCATTAACGTCACGCTGCGTCAGGAGTTCGGCCTTTATTCGAACCTGCGTCCGACGAAGTCGATCATTCCGGGCAGCCGCTTCGAGAACATCGACCTTGTGATCGTCCGCGAGAACCTCGAAGGCTACTACGCGGCGATCGAGCATGTGATCCCGATGGACGGCGATCCGCGCGCCATCGCGATGAGCGGCGGCTTCCTCTCCCGCAAAGAGTGCAACCGCATCGTCCGCTTCGCCTTCGACTACGCCCTGAAAAACGGCCGCAAGAAGGTGACGCTGGTCCACAAAGCCAACATCATCAAACAGATGTGCGGTCTGTTCCTCGAAGAAGGCCGCAAGGTCGCGGAAGAGTACAAGGGCCGCGTCGAGGTTGACGAGCGTATCGTCGACGCCTGCGCGATGCAGCTCGTCACAAACCCGTGGCAGTTCGACGTTATCGTGACGACGAACCTGTTCGGCGACATCCTCTCCGACCTGACGGCCGGTCTCGTCGGCGGTCTGGGCATGGCCCCGGGCGCGAACATCAGCGAGAAGGCGGCGATCTTTGAGGCCGTCCACGGCTCCGCGCCTGACATCGCGGGCAAGGGCGTCGCAAATCCGCTGGCGCTGCTGCTTGCCGCCGTCATGATGCTGCGCCACGTCGGACGTCAGGATCTGGCCGATCGCATCGATGCAGCGATCGCCAAGGTCATCACCGCCGGTGAAGTTCGCACCCGCGATCTGGGCGGCACTGCCGGAACGAAGGATCTGACCGCAGCGCTGAAGCAGGCTGTGTCCTAAGCTTCTTCGCCACGGCCAAGCCTATCCTGAAACCGCGTCGACATGTGTCGACGCGGCTTCGTCGTATACGGAGTCTATTGTCGCATCACCGGCCATGGACGGCCAAACAGATGAAAATCAAGCATATTTACCTGACGGTTACGCTTCCGTGACAGGCTTTCGCCATATAAGCGACACGGAGCCTAAAGTCAGTGAAGACCGCCCACGGGCTCGCCGGATCATCGCGTAGACGCCTCACGCGCGTAACGTCCGCCAGTTCCGAAGATCGTTTTCTTTCGCCGATGCTGGCTCCACGATTTGCTCTGGACACCAAAACGCTTCGGGGCGCCGACCTTCACCTCGATATCGCCGGACTGACCGCGCGCAGCGCACAGCGAAAACGGCGCGACGCGTTGTGGGCCTCCATAGTTGAAAGCGGCTGTTCCATCGCCGCGCGACTTCCGCCTCACTGTCGCCTTGCGCTGCCGCTCGACTCAGTTGAGACGCCACCTGACGTCCTGATTCTTCATCTGGCGACCTCACTCATCGCCACGAAGCTGGACGCCTCACGGCTTGAACTCGAATTTGGTGAAAACACGCTCGCGTCTGAAAACGACGCCCTGTTCTACGCTTTGGCGGCCCTGCGTGACCTCGGCGTGGGATTGGTGTTCGCCGGGCTGGGCGCGGGCGTGACCAGCCTTACCCTTCTACGAGACCGCGCTTTCACCGGTCTGCTCAGCGCTCTGAAGCTCGACCGGCAGATTCTCCTGCGACCTCATACCGTCGCGGAGGCGGAGCCCCCGCTCATCCGCGCCATCGTCCGATTCGGCGCCGACTTCGGACTCACGACCCGCGCAGACGGCGTTGATTCCCCTGAGACGCTCGCCTTTCTGACGGATGTCGGCTGCGCCGAAGGACGGGGCGCGGCGCTAGGGCATGCCGAAACTGTGCCCTGCTTCCTCTCCACGCACGGGTTCGGCGACAACGCGCACGACGAAGGTTGACGCCACACGGCGGACACTGGACAGGGCGAAAGACGCTCTCTATCCCCGCCGCCCATGAACGACATCGCATTCTCCGAAAAGACGCGGATCGGGATCGACTTCGGCACGACGAACAGCGTCGTTGTCATACGTCAGCCCGACGGCTCAACACGCACCGCAAGCTTCAAAAGGCCGGACGCGACGTCTGCGGAGACATGCCGCACTCTGCTGTGCTTTTGGCACGAGGAAAGCCAGGGCCGCTCGACGCGCCAGCACGCCATTGGCGCGGAGGCGATCGAAGCCTATCTCGACGATCCCGCCGAGAGTCGGCTGATCATGTCGATGAAGTCGTACCTCGCACAGGCGAGTTTTCGCGAGACTCAGATATTCGGGCAGCGGATGACCCTTGAAAGTCTGATCGCCTCGTTTCTGCGCGAGTTGATGGCGCAGGCTGGCGTCTCCCCCGATTCCTGCGCAGTGACGGTCGGTCGGCCGATTCGCTTCGTCGGAGACGGCGCGGACGACGCGCTGGGTGAACGCAGATTGCTCGAGAGTTTCTCGCAGGCCGGCTTCACCGACGTCTCCACCCTTTTGGAGCCTGAAGCCGCCGGGTGGAAATTCGCCCAACGTCTCACCAGCCCCGCAACAGTTCTGGTCGCCGACTTTGGCGGAGGCACAAGCGATTTCTCCGTCATGCGCTTCGATCCCACGTCCGGGAAGCCGCCCGAAGCTCTGGGTCACGCTGGCGTGGGACTTGCCGGGGACCAGTTCGACTATCGAATCATCGACCACATTGTCTCGCCGCTGCTCGGTCGTGACAGCGTCTATCGCGTCATGGGCGGCTCTCCGCTGCCTGTCCCCATCGAATGGTACACCGCTCTGGCGCGCTGGCATCGGCTGTCGCTGATGCGCACCCCCAAAACTCTCAACGACATGGCGGAGGTAGCGCGCGGCGCCGCCGAACCGGAATTGATTGCGCGACTGATCGAACTGGTTCGCGAGCAGAATGGACAGACCCTTTACCGCGCCGTGTCCGACGTCAAAAGCGCACTGTCCTCTTCCGACCGTGCGACCCTGCGCTTCAGTCAGAAAAATTTCTCCATTGAGCAGGAAGTGACGCGCAAGGCGTTCGAGCAATGGATCGCCCCCGATCTTGCCCAATTTGAAGACGGCGTCTCCCAGGCTCTGGCCCGCGCCCAGATCGATTCGGACGGTATAGACAGAGTGTTCATGACAGGCGGAACGTCCTTCGTTCCCGCCGTCCGGGCTTTGTTCACACGTCGTTTCGGAGAGGAGAAGGTCGAACTGGGCGGAGAGTTCGTCTCGGTTGCGGAAGGGCTGGCTCTGGCGAACCACGCGTAGCCATTCCGAAAGCCCGCCTTATGCACAACGGTGACTGGCGCCGGACGACGGTTGCCAAGGCCGAACGGCGCGGGCGAGATTGCCCGCCATGAGACTCGCCGCCCGACTTCGCTCCCCCCTCCTCCGCCGTTACGTTCTGGCGCGGAGACCTTCGAATCAGGGTCCATCAGACCTGAACTTTTCCTGCCGCAACGGTAAAAGTCACGTCGATCTGGACCAGAGCGCCCTGGCGCGAATCTCGCCGCCTCGCCGCGATCGATGCAGAAGCATCCCGGCTAAAGTCACTACGCACACGAACAACTGGTCTCCGATCAAGTGGCTTTCGAGCCTGTGGCTGCCTGACACGCGCTCACGGGCGTTTCCCTCTCCGGACGCCTTGGCGCTACTCGCCAGCGCCGCAGTAGCCGCACTGGCGCCGACAGACCTCCATGCCGTGCCTATGCCAACTGCGCCCGAGGCCTCAGCAGCAGACCTCACACCTATTTTTACCTCCAGCACCCAGCTTTGGGACGCGGTAGTCGCTCTGCCCGATGGCCGCGTGGCGTTGCAGGCTCCACGTTGGCTCGGCGGAAACGGCCCGCAACTCAGTATCGCCCGCGAGAGCGAAGCGCCCGCAGCGTATCCGAACGCTTTATGGAACGCCGTTGACGGTCCCGTGGAAGAACATTTCGTGGCTCTGACCGGCATAACGCTCGCGCCGGACGAACACCTGTGGGCAGTGGACAGCGGCGTTCCCGATCGCGAAAAGCCGCCAAGCGCCGGCGCGCGCCTGATCGACATCGACACGCGCAGCGACAGCGTGACGCGCGTGTTGTCCATCGACCCCGCCGTGCTGCGCCCAGGCAGCATCCTCGGCGGCATCGCTATCCACGGACGGACGGCCTACGTGCTCGACTCCGGCGTCGCCGGTCTTCTCGTCATCGATCTGGGAAGCGGCGTCGCGCAGCGTTTCATGGACCATCACCCTGCGCTGACTGCAGGGCGGCCGATTCAGGCGAAGGACGGCGTAGTCGCGGCGCCGGACGGGCGCCCTATCGCCATCGACGCGAGCCTTATCGCCATCAGCCCCGATGGAAAATGGCTCTATGTTCAAGCCTATTGCGGACCGCTCTATCGCGTGAACACCGCATTGCTCGACGATCCTGCGTCCACTGGAGCAGCGTTTCAGGAAGCGGCGACGCTTTGGTACAAAACCGGCGCTCTCGGCGGACTGGCGGTTGGCCGCGACGGAACCCTCTACTGGTCAGATACCGGCACAGGCAGCGTCGACAGCTACACGGCCGGCCGCATCCCGCATCACCTGATCACCGACCCTCGCCTGACATGGCCGGGCGGCCTTGCGCTCGCGCCCGATGGCCGCCTCCTTGTCCCGGCGGCGCAGCTCGATCGCGCCGCTCGCTTTCACCAGGGACACTCGACAATCGTGTGGCCGGAAACAGTGTACGCTCTTCGCACCCCGGCGGACGCGACCTCCGACATCCTGCGTAAATAGGACGCCGCCGCCTATTCGCGGGCGAGACCAGACGGGTTATATTGGACCCATGCGTTATCTCTCGACCCGCGGACACGCGCCTGTTCGCTCCTTCTCCGACGTTCTCCTCGCAGGCCTCGCCGACGACGGCGGGCTCTACATGCCCGAAAGCTGGCCACAGTTTTCCGCCGATGAGTGGCGCGCCATGCGCGGCCTGCCTTACCCGGAACTCGCCGCCCGCGTTATCGCGCCCTTCGCTGAAGGCTCAATCTCTTACGAGACCCTGCTCGAATTGTGCCGCGACGCCTACGCGCGGTTCGATCATGCCGCCATCGTGCCGTTGGTGCAGGTCGAAGACGGCCTGTTCGTGCAAGAGCTGTTCCACGGCCCGACGCTTGCCTTCAAGGACATGGCGATGCAGTTGCTCGGGCGGCTGTTCGACCATGTGCTGACTGAGCGCGACGAACGCGTAACCATCGTCGGCGCGACCTCCGGCGACACAGGCTCTGCTGCGATCGAGGCTTGTCGTGGCCGCGACCGGCTGACCGTCGTGATTTTGCACCCGGAAGGCCGGACGTCCGAAGTTCAGCGTCGGCAGATGACGACCGTGCTGGACGCAAACATCGCGAACATCGCGGTGGAGGGCACGTTCGACGACTGCCAGGATCTGGTGAAGGCGATGTTCGCCGACGCCCCGTTCCGGACGGAGATGCGCCTTTCGGCCGTCAATTCGATCAATTGGGCAAGAATTGCGGCCCAGATTCCCTATTACGTCTACTCCGCCCTCGCGCTCGGCGCGCCGGACCGGGAGGTGTCGTTCGCCGTTCCGACCGGCAATTTCGGCAACGTGCTCGCCGCTTGGGCCGCGCGCCAGATGGGGCTGCCGATACGGCGCCTCTGCGTCGGGTCAAACCGGAACGACATCCTGACCCGCTTCCTCAACGCGAACGACATGTCGACGCGAGAGGTCGCGCCCAGTCTGTCCCCATCAATGGACATCCAGGTCTCTTCGAACTTCGAGCGCCTGTTGTTCGAACTTCTGAACCGCGACGCCGCAGCATGCGAGCGTCTAATGACCGGGTTTAGAGCGACCGGCAAAATGGACGTGCCGGACGAAGTCTGGAGTTCTGCGCGGGAGCTGTTTTCCGGTCTCGCCCTTGACGATCAGGCGACTGAAACCGAGATTCAGAGGCTCCACAGAGAAAGCCTCTACCTCGCCGACCCGCATAGTGCGATCGGCGTCGCGGCGGGCCGCAAATATCGGGAGGCAGGCTGCCCCACGGTCGCCATGGCGACCGCACACCCGGCGAAATTCCCAGACGCCATGCGGGCCGCCATCGGCGTCATTCCGGCGCTTCCTCCTGCGCTCGCCGATCTCTACGAACGGGAGGAGCGTTATCGCGTCGTCCCCAATCGCCTTGACGTCGTGGAAGACGCCGTGCGGATCGGCGCCCTGCACAACGCCCGTTGATTTCCCCGAAGCGGCGCGCCGTTTTTTTCAGGATCACCATGACCGACCCTATTCAACAGACCCGCCTGTCTTCCGGCCTGACCGTTGTCACCGAGCGTATGGAGCGCGTCGAAACGGTGTCATTCGGAGCCTATGTCGCGACCGGCACCCGTAACGAGCGTCAGGAAGAAAACGGCGTCTCGCATTTTCTCGAACACATGGCGTTCAAGGGCACGGCCACCCGTTCGGCGGTGCAGATCGCCGAAGAGATCGAGAATGTCGGCGGACATATCAACGCTTACACCGCGCGGGAGCAGACGGCATATTACGTCAAGCTGTTGAAGGGCGACCTCGCTCTGGGCGTCGACATCATCGGCGACATCCTGACCCATTCGTCGTTTGAAGCCGAAGAAGTAGAGCGTGAGCGTGGGGTCATCCTGCAGGAAATCGGGCAGGCCAACGACACCCCCGACGACATTATCTTCGATCATTTTCAGGAAACGGCGTTTTCCGCACAGCCCATGGGCCTGCCCACCCTCGGCACCGAGGACCTCATCCGCGAGATGAGCCGCGAGACGCTGATGTCCTATATGCGCACGCACTACACGCCCGAGAACATCGTGGTCGCCGCCGCAGGCAATCTCGAGCACGAACGCGTCGTCGATCTCGTCGCGCAGCATTTCGCGGATCTACCAACCTCAAGCCTGCCTCCACGCCTGCCCGGCCTCTATACGGGCGGCGAATTCCGCCGCGAGAAGGACCTCGATCAGGCGCATATCGTGCTGGGCTTTCCGTCAGTCGGCTACGGCGACGACGACTATTACCCGGCGCTCCTGCTCTCGACCCTGCTCGGCGGCGGCATGTCGTCGCGACTGTTCCAGGAAATTCGCGAAAAGCGCGGACTGGTGTATTCTGTGTATTCGTTCAACGCGCCGTTCCTCGACAGCGGCCTGTTCGGCATCTACGCCGGAACGGGAGAGAAAGAAGCAAGCGAGCTTCTTCCCGTCACCATGGCCGAACTCCGCAAGGTCCAGCGTGAGGTCGGCGAAGGCGAACTGGCCCGCGCACGCGCGCAGCTCAAATCCTCCTTGCTTATGTCGCTGGAAAGCACGGGCAGCCGTTGCGAGCAAATCGCTCGGCAACTCCAGATTTTCGGCCGCCTCATCCCAATCGACGAAACCGTACGCAAGATCGACGCCGTGACCACGGCCGACGTCTGCCGCGTTGCAACGCGAATATTCGGCGGTTACCCGACCCTGGCCTCCATCGGTCCCGTAAGCGGCGTGCTTTCGCTCAGTGCGCTTCAGGAGCAACTCGCCGCATGACCAACGCGCCTCTCGACCTCGCCTGTGACCTTGTCGCGCGCGCGAAGAAAGGCGGAGCCGACGCGGCTGACGCCGTATTTATCGGCGGAACGTCGCTGGGCGTAGGCGTCCGCTACGGCGCTACTGAAGAATTGGAACGGTCGGAGACGACCGACCTTGGCCTGCGCGTATTTCTTGGACGTCGCGCAGCCATCGTCTCGACGTCAAACCTCGATCCTGCCGGCTTCGAAGCGCTTATCGAGCAGGCTCTGGCGATGGCCCGCGTCTTGCCCGAAGACGCTCACGCCGGTTTGCCGGACAGCGCAGCGCTGATTGGGCGTATCGATCAGAACGATCTCGATCTTGTCGACCCAACTGAACCAGCGGTTGACGCGCTTCTTGACCGCGCGCGCGCGGTCGAAGACGCGGCGCGCGCCATTGGCGGCGTAACCAACACCTCAGGCGCCAGCGCAAGCTGGGGCCGTAGTGAAGTGGCGCTGGCGAGCACTCTTGGCGTCGCCGGCCACTACGCCCGCACGAGCCATTCCATGTCCATCAGTGTGCTGGCGGGCGAAGGCACTGACATGCAGCGGGATTACGATTACGATTCCGCCGTACATCTCAGCGATCTTGGTGACCCTACCGCCGTCGGCACTAGCGCAGGCCGCAAGGCAGTGGCCCGTTTGAACCCGTCGCGACCGCGCACCGGCGCATTTCCGGTCGTTTTCGATCCACGCATCTCAAACAGTTTCCTGGGGCATCTGAGCGGCGCGATCAACGGGGCTTCGATCGCACGCGGCACATCCTTTCTCAAAACGAAGCTTGGTGAGCGTATTTTCGCGGACGGCGTCTCCGTCATCGACGATCCGACGCGCAGGCGCGGCGCGCGCTCTCGCCCGTTCGACGGTGAAGGCCTTCGCTGCGAGACGCTGTCGCTTGTCGAAGACGGCGTCCTGCAAACCTGGGTGTTGGACAGCCGAAGCGGCAGACAACTCGGATTGCGTAGCAACGGCCGTGCTACGCGAGGGGCGTCCTCTCCTCCATCGCCGGGATTGACCAACCTGTTCTTTACGCCGGGACAGGAAACACCCGAAGCATTGATGTCCGATATTCAGGAGGGCCTCTACATCACTGAGATGATGGGTTCCGCCATCAACGGCATTACCGGCGATTACAGCCGTGGCGGCGCAGGTTTCATGATCCGCAATGGACAACTGGCCGAACCGATTGCCGAATTCACAATCGCCGGCAATCTTTTGGACATGTTCGCCCGTATAAGATTGGCCAACGATCTTCGTTTCCGCTTTGGTTCGGACGCTCCTACCCTGCGGATCGACGCGCTAAGCGTGGCCGGAGCCTGAGCTTCCAGGGACAGACGTCCTGTTCGCAAGTACATGCGAACAGGACGTAACGTCTTACCGGACGCTTGCGCCCCTGTGATCGCGAAGCTCTCTGTTTAATTCCTGAGGAGACCTCCACTGTTCGCCTTTTCCCGCCGCAGTTCCGCCCTCGCGGCAGCGCTTCTCGTTCTGGTGTCCATCTCACCGTCAATGGCGCGTCCGGGCGGCGGCGGATCAATGGGAAGTCGAGGCGGCAGGACCTGGTCCGCGCCCGCGCCGACCCGCACGGCGCCGTCGGGGGCCATGCCTATGGACCGCACCATTGCGCCTCCCGCCTCCCCCGGTTCCGCCATTCCTGGCTACGGCGCGCCCTACAGGAGCGGCGCGTCCTCAATGATGGGCATGCGACACCCGTTTCTGCGCGCTTTTGCGGGCGGGATGCTCGGCGCAGGGTTGTTCGGTCTGATCACAGGCCACGGTTTCTTCGGTGGAATCCACGGCCTTTTCAGCTTTATCTGGTTTCTCCTCCAGATCGCCGTAATAGCGCTCATCGTGCGCTGGCTGTTCAGGAAGTTTGTCAGTCGTCGTGCTTCGGCGCCGTCCCCTTTCGGCGCCTCCCCCTTCTCAGCGACCAGGAACGGTGGCAGCGCGCCTCTCCAGATAAGCTCCGAGGATTATCAGGCCTTCCAAAGACTGCTGCTCAACATTCAATCTGCGTGGAGTCAGCAGAATATTCGTGCGCTGCAAGGTATGGCGACGCCCGAAATGGTTGGGTATTTCAACGAGCAACTCAGCGGACTGACCAGCCGTGGCGAGCGCAATATCGTCTCTGACGTCCAATTCATTCAGGGCGATCTGGCCGAAGCATGGTCGGAAAACGGGTACGATTACGCCACCGTAGCGATGCGCTACAGCCTGATCGATCTTACGACGGATATGACCGGACGTGTAGTCGAAGGCAGTTCGACTGAACCGGTGACGTTGACCGAACTCTGGACATTCATTCGACCGTCACGCGGCGGCGCATGGCTTCTGTCGGCGATTCAACAAACACGGTAATTTTTTGCACTTATCCTGCCACCCACAATTGGCAGGATAGTTGTTAAAGTTCGGCGCGCCTTATCTCTTCAGACTCTGGCGGCCTTACATCTATCTGCAGCGATAGCTTGCCGCTTAAGGTCCCTGATTGCGGGGCTGCGGCGATCCTGCAAGCTGTCGTCGCTCACTGCTTCAATAGTTTTCGTTTTGAACATTTGAAGACCACAATGCATCGGAAGATAAAGCTTTCGGGTGCGAACTCCAGGCGTAGACGGTCACGCGTTTTATCTTCCCGGACGTCCCGTCTCTGATAAGAGATTTTACTCAGAAAAACTCCTACGTTCAGTTCACCGCGCCATGTCACGCCAACATGTATTCCGCTTTCCGCGCGGGCATATCCAGATCCTTGCCTTGAAAATTATCTACGCCCTAATTCCGACTTGGCGCCCCCGACTTCCGAAGGCGGAGGATCATGGTCCCACTCGTCAGCAATTTCTTTGAGACGGCGGGTAATTTCATTTTTTTCTTTATTGAAACTGTATTGCTTCGATAGCTTGGCGACGAGCAGAGCCGCTTCCAGAACGAACCACCCCAATCCGGCAGACAACCACGCTGTAATTGGCACAACAGGGTCCGTCAAAAGACGAAGCGCCGTGTCGACCGATCCCTCTGAAAGCCATAATTGGTACATGGGACTGATTGCCGCCGCGAATTCATACGGCAACATCATCCTCACGAGCGCCTGATTCTGCGATCGATCAAAAAAATACGCTACAATCAGAGGAAGAAACAAAACCACCGCCAGGAGTAAATAGCCCGGCAGCCATGCGAGCGCCGCGCCGCAGGCCAATCCATGGACCCATTTCATGGAGTGCCCCATCCGGGCCGCAACGGTCACGATATAACTTCCAGACACAGCGATCCAATAGCTGCCAGAGCGCCCAGCGCCGTCGCCACCTGCAGCATTTCCGCGCGAAGTGTCGGAGACACATCAGGCAGTTTTTTTCCCAATGCGATCTGCTCCTGCGTCAAGCGACGCATTTCGTTTTGAGCGACGAGCCAGTCCGAGCGATCTTTCGCGACCGAGCGCGGATCCACAACAACCTCCGCCATACGCGCAAGATCTCCGCTTTCCGCAGCAGCAGCCAGTTCCTCCCCACGCCGGGTTCGCGTGGTCCGATTGCGCCACAACTTCAGAGATGGCGTCAGATGCGGGAGAATTTTTCGTGCAACCCCTAAAAGAGGCCCGGTCTGGTATCTCGACTGCATCTGAGCGAGAAGAGCCAAATCCTTCAACCAAGGCAAATAGCCATCGCCGCTTTCGTTCCCGAACTGCTCAATCAGGCCGCTACGATCTCCCCGGGCCAAAAGGAAGGCGGTCATCTGGCGATCAAGAAGCCCTCTCGTCCCAGACGTCGTCGGTGTGAATTCACCATTTAACCATTGCAAGAGCGCCCACGCGGCCGACAGTCGCTTTCCTGCGCAATCCGGCGATAGACAGGACTGACCGGGATTGAGCAAATAAGTCAGCCTGCCAATATCGGCCACTCGCTCCACGCGCCCATTGTGCAGGGCTGCGTGCACAGTCTGCGCGGCAATATTTTGGCCCGTAATCGAAGTCGCTTGCGCAAAGCGCAATAGGCCACCTGCCTGAGCCGCCTCCAGTATCAGTCTCGGAAATTCAGGGCCGGCCTGCACACCACCGGACATGAGTGAAGCAGTTGCAATCATGCCGATGGCGTCTATCCAAAACCATTCACCTTGCCAGTGCAGCGGCAAGCTCGGATCAAGAACCGCGATGATCTCCATCAAGACAGAAGGCGACGGGGCGGCATCCTCCGTCATCGTCAGTTCCTTGCCTATCGCGGTCATCCGAGCGGCAACCGCCGTCAACCCGAGTTCATGCGTCAACCAGCGCTCAATCACACCGCGCCGCACGAGATTGGCTAGCGCGATAGGATTCCGAGCGCCATGCCACGCCAACGCGCGGGTCGTTCGCACCTGCGCCGACCCCACACGAATTGGGGCGTCTGCTGAAACCTGCTTTCGTGCTGTGAAAGCTTTCCGTTCAGAAACATTCAATAAATCCGCTGGCGCCGGACGGGCGTCCGGGTCATCCGCCAGCATCGCGGCCAGCAGCCCGGCGACTTCGGGCGAAAGAGAAAGATGACCGGCAAGGACGTCGAAGCTTCCTCGAAGAATACGCTCTTCTATATTGGTGTCTGGGTGCGTCGGAGACTGAAGGCCGCTGCCTCCCCCGAGCAACCAGACCGAAAGAGCGCCCAGTGAAAATACGTCATCCGCGATCGTGCCCGCCCCACGTGCAGCCGGAGAACATAGCAAAGATGACAGTGGCTCGAATTGGCCTGGCTGAAGGAATGCAGGGGGAGCGGCGAGGCCAGGTCCCAGCTTTACGGGCGCCCGCCCCCCTGGGTCGAAGACGTTATCAGGCCGAATTGCCCGGTGCGTTATTCCCGCAGCGTTATATGCATGAAGAACCGCGGCGATGGGCTGTATCACCCGTTCGAGAAGCGCGCTTTCCGACCAGCCCGTGTTCTGCGAAAGCGGCGCCCCGTTCGGTGCGTCGCAAATTATCCAGATCGAACCGCTGGCTTCATCCACTGCATGGGCCGCGAGAAGATGGGGCGAGCGGACGCGCGCCATCTGTGACGCTTCGGCGCGGGCTGGCTGAAAGGCCGGTGGAGCGAGCGCGACAAGGGTCGCCTGTGCGGAAAGTGCATCTTTGACCGCATAAGCCGGACACCCGGCCAGATCGGGCAGACGCCGAGTGGCGTCGATCACATAGCGATCTTCAACTGTGATGCGATCGGAATCGGCGCTACGGCCGTCGCCTGTATCTGGGCTAAAGTCGTCCTCCGCCATACTGCCCTTCGCGTCTTTAACAACGCGATGGACTGTAAGGCGGCGATCTTAACAGAGTGCTTATGCTACGGAGCAAACGCCGCAACGTTCACCCGGGCATTACTTCATGCGTCAAACGGGTCGCGCACCAGAATCGTGTCGTCGCGCTCGGGACTGGTCGAGAGCAACGTCACCGGAGCCTCGACCAGCTCCTCAATACGACGAACATATTTCACAGCCTGCGCCGGAAGATCCACCCAGCTCCGGGCGCCCTTCGTCGAACCAGCCCACCCCT
The DNA here is from genome assembly GCF_000429165.1 of Acetobacter nitrogenifigens DSM 23921 = NBRC 105050. Taxonomy (GTDB): domain Bacteria; phylum Pseudomonadota; class Alphaproteobacteria; order Acetobacterales; family Acetobacteraceae; genus Acetobacter; species Acetobacter nitrogenifigens. The sequence continues at coordinate 269,247 of NZ_AUBI01000001.1, forward strand.
CGATCGTCTCATAGACAGGCTTTATGCGCGTCTGCGCTGCTGAGCCGGGCGGGAAACGGTTAATGACCTCGCCGTCCAGTTCATAGCCGACGCAAACACGAATTTCTTCCAGCCCGTCCAACACGTCCAGCTTTGTCAGGGCAAGGCCGCCGACCCCGCCAACGCGAACAGCATGACGAACAAGCACGGCGTCGAACCAGCCGCAGCGACGCGGACGGCCTGTCACGGTGCCGAATTCATGTCCACGCTCTCCGAGCCGACGACCGATATCGTCATGCAGCTCACTCGGAAACGGCCCCTCGCCCACGCGCGTCGTATAGGCCTTGGCGATGCCAAGCACGAAACCTGCCGCAGACGGTCCCATTCCCGAGCCCGTGCCGGCGTTCGAAGCGACCGTGTTGGAACTGGTGACGAACGGGTATGTGCCGTGATCGACGTCGAGCATGACCGCCTGAGCGCCCTCGAACAGGATCCGACGGCCAGCCTTCCGTTCGCTTTCAAGAAAATCCGCGACCGGCGCCATGAACGGCAGAACCCGAGGCGTGAGGCGCTCAAGATGTGCGATCAGATCGGCCTTTTCAAAGGTCGGGGCGCCCAGCCCTGCGAGAAGCGTGTTGTGATGCAGCAGAAGCTCGTCGAGCTTCCAGTCCAGCGTCTCAGGTTCAGCCAGATCGCAAAGCCTGATCGCGCGGCGCGCCACCTTGTCTTCGTACGCAGGGCCGATCCCGCGCCCGGTGGTGCCGATCTTGCGATCACCACGAGCCGCCTCACGCGCACGATCGAGAGCACCATGCACGGGCAGGATCAGCGGCGCGCTCTCCGCGATCTTCAAGGTTTCCGGGGTGACGTTCAGTCCCTGCGCGGTCACCCGGTCGATCTCGGTCAGCAGCGCTTCAGGATCGACGACGACGCCGTTGCCGATGACGCCCATCTTGCCGCGCACCAGCCCCGACGGCAGCAGCGACAGCTTGTAGACCTGATCCCCGACCACCAGCGTATGGCCAGCGTTGTGACCGCCCTGGAAGCGCACGACGACATCGGCGCGGCTGGCCAGCCAATCGACGATCTTGCCTTTTCCTTCGTCACCCCACTGGGCGCCGATGACGGTGACATTGGACATGACGCAGTTTCTCCGCGATGTGCTCCCGTCCCTTCAGGGTCGGGTGGATACCGGCGTCGCCGAGGTCTGGAGAGACGCCGACGATAAGCCGCAACAGGGTTGAATGAAAGGGATCAGGCGATCGGCAACAGGTTACCGTCTCGCGCGACATAAGAACAGGACAGACGCCGGGCCTCTTCTTCCGGGCGGTCGTGGGGCTCAAGAGCCGCTACAGTCACCCGCCCGCCTTCTCGCACTGCCTGCGCGAAGGCGGAATCCGTTCCAAAAGGAAGATAGACACGATCAGGCCTCGCCCTGCGCGGCGCTGCGCGAAATAGCGCCCCCGGACGAAAGGTCAGACCGCAAGCCGGCTCATTATCGTTGCAAAGGTAACGCCCGCCGCGCCCCAACTCCTCGCGCGAACCGGCTGCATACACCGTGACGCAAACGCCGGTGTGGTATTTCCACCCGCGAAACTCCACGGGATCCACCGTCAGGCGCAGCTCCGGCGATCGCACGCGAACGGCTTCAACGGACGCTTTCAGACGCTCGCTGTAAGCCCGCGCCGTCGCAGGCAACGACGCTGCGTCCAGAGCGGCAAGCGCCTGATCGGCTTCCCCTGCTGCGCTGAGCAGGGCGATGAGCGTGTCGGCGGCCGATCCCGCGTAACGCGCCACGGCGGCCGCATCCTTGCGATCAAGCGCATGCATCAGCGTCGTCCGCGTCGCCGCGCTCAACCCAAGTCCGTCGATCAGCGACGGAACGAGAAGCGGCATCGTAAGGTCGAAAGAGACGCCCGGCACGCCAAGTCGGGCAAGCGCCTCAGCCGCCACGCTGACGACCTCTGCATCGGCCGCCGGGCTGTCCGGACCGATCAACTCGATCCCGGCCTGCCCGATCTGGCGCTCGCTCTGTCCCGCCACGCCGCCGCCGACAACCACCGTCTGCCCGGCGTAAGAAAGGCGAAGCGGGCGCGGAGCGCCATCGAGACGGGTGGCCGCGATGCGGGCGATCTGCGGGGTAATGTCCGGTCGGAGCGCCATCATGCGCCGCGTATCCGGGTCCATCAGGCGAAACGCCTGATCAGCCACGGCGGCGCCTGAGGCGGTCAGAAGGGAGTCTTCGAACTCCAGCAAAGGCGGCGCAACCCGCTCGTATCCATGCCCACCAAACACGGCGAGCAGAATCTCCGTGCCCTCTGCTTCCGCTTCGGCGTCAGGAGGCAGGAGATCGACGAACCCGGCGGGGAGCAGCGCCGGGGATAGGGGCGGATCGAACGTCATGCCGGGGTCATATCACCGCATCAGGAAAACGTCATGCCCGAGGCGCGCCCGACCAGGATGATATGGCGGGCGGCAGCGGGCAGTGGGGCTCAGGAGCGAAGCGTCGCGCCCGTCGCCTTGGCGACCGCAGCAACGATCCGGGCCGCGACAGCCTCGATCTCCGCATCGGTCAGGCTCGCATCACGCGGCTGAAGCGTCACTTCGACGCCAACCGATTTCGATCCTTCCTGCACTTTCGGCCCTTCATAGACGTCGAAAAGCGACACGCCCACGATCAGGTTCCGCTCTGCACCTCGCACGGCGCGCAGAACGCTCTCCACCGCCGTCTCCTTGTCGGCAAGGAAAGCGAAATCACGACGGACGGGCTGGAGCGGCGACAACGCCGGAGCGTTTTTGCGGCGACGCTTCGGATCGGCGATGCGATCGAGGAAAACCTCACAGGCCGTGACGGGGAAGTCGACGCCCGCCTCTTTCAGCACCGACGGATGCAACTCGCCGAACCAGGCGAGCACAGCCTTCGGACCAAGGCGAAGCGCGCCGGAACGACCCGGATGATAATAGGACGGCGCATCGGCCGTCGTCGTCAGCGCTTCCGCCGCCACACCGAGCGAGAGAGCAAGATCGATAGCATCCGCCTTGGCCTCAGCGAAAGTCATCGGCAAGCCGCCGCCGCCGGGCGCGCGAGGCGTACGGCCAGCACGCAACGCAGCCGCGACCGTCGCTTGCCCGCTCTCGTCGAACGCGCCGCCAATCTCGAATAGTGCGACGTCTGGCCATCCGCGAGCAGCATTACGCTTCGCCGCCGAAAGAAGTCCGGGCAGCGGAGACGGCCGCATCTGGTCCAGATCCGCCGCAATCGGGTTGAGCAGGCGCAGGCTTTCAGGCGCGCCGCCAAAACGCAGCGCCTCTTCGTGCGAGATGAAGGAAAACCCGATGGTCTCCATCAACCCGCGCGACGCGAGAACGCGGCGAGCGCGCGCCACACGGCCCAGAGCAGGGCTTATCGCTGCAGCAGGCACTGGCGAGAGCGCTGGCAACGCGACCGGTGCGACGTTTTCCAGCCCTTTAATACGCAGGATTTCCTCGATCAGGTCGCATTCCGGCTCAATCGCTGCCACTTTGGCGACAAGCTCCGCCTGTCGTTCCGCTGAAAGGCCCGGATCGGGATCCAGCAGAACCGGCTGCGCCACGTCGTTGCGCCAAGAGGGAACTGCGACCGTCACGCTGTCCTCATCGCGCCGCAACGTCTCGAACCCCAGATGCCCAAGGATCGTCACGCACTCATCAGGCGGCACGGCGAGGCCGCCGAGTTCGGCGACGCGCCTGAACCGCAAGCTGGCCTCTCGCCGCCACTCGGGCTGAGTACCCGCCGATACGACCTCGCTCGCCTCGCCGCCACACAGGTCAATGACAAGGCGCGTCGCCGCTTCCAGCGCCGCGACCGGCAGCGCCTGATCGACGCCACGTTCGAAGCGGTGACGGGCGTCGGAGTGGATTCCTAGCCGCCGTCCGCTCAGTGCAATTTTCACAGGATCGAAGATAGCGCATTCGATGAAGACGTCGGTGGTGGCGTCGGTCACTTCCGTCGCCTCTCCGCCCATGATGCCCGCGATGGACTGAACGCCAGCGCCATCGGCGATCACGCAGTCATCGGAGTTCACGATATAGTCGCGTCCATCAAGCGCGCGGATCGTTTCTCCACCGCCCCGGCAAACCGTCAGCACGCCGCCCTTGATGCGGTTCACGTCGAAGACATGCAACGGCCGACCGAGGTCGATCGACAGCAAATTCGTGACGTCCACCAGACGCGAAATGGATCGCAGGCCGATCGCCTCAAGCTTCTCGCGCAGCCAATCCGGGCTGGGACCATTTTTGACGCCACGAACGGTTCGCCCCAGCACCCACGGGCAGGCTTCGGGGTAGCTGATCGCCCATTCGACGGGAGACGCGAAAACGCCCTCAACCGTCTCTGCGAGAAACGTCTTGAGTGTCCCGACGCCAGCCGCGGCGAGATCCCGGGCGACGCCATGGACGGAGAGCGCGTCGCCACGGTTTGGCGTCACGGCGATCTCAATCACTGTGTCGTCCAGGTTGGCAAAATCCGCATAGGACTGGCCCGGCAGCGTATCCGCAGGCAGTTCCGCGATGCCGTCCGTGTCCTCGCCCAGACCAAGCTCCCGAAGCGAACACAGCATGCCGTTGCTGGTCTCGCCGCGAATTTTGCCAGCCTTGATGGTGATGTCGAGGCCAGGGACGTAAGCGCCCGGAGGCGCGAAGATGACAGATATCCCCTCGCGCGCGTTCGGCGCGCCGCAAACGACCTGCACCTCCCCAATGCCGGGACCGGCGTCGACCTGACACACGCGAAGACGATCCGCGTTGGGATGCTGAACGGCCTGAAGGACACGGGCCGTGCGGAACGGCGCCAAAGCCGCGCCAAGTTGCTCGACTGACTCGACCTCAAGGCCAATCCGGTTAAGCGCCAGGCAGAGCTCGTCGACAGAGGCGCGCGTGTCCAGGTGGTCGCGCAGCCATGAGAGCGTGAATTTCATCGATCAGAACCCCTCGTGCAGCATCGCCGGCGCCAGCGGATCGACGCCGTAATGGCGGAGCCACCGCACATCGCTTTCATAGAACGAACGAAGGTCGGGAATACCGTTCTTCAACATGGCCAGACGCTCGACCCCCATGCCAAAGGCGAATCCCTGCCACTCGCTGGGGTCGAGACCGCAATTTGCAAGAACGCGGGGATGGACCATCCCGGAACCGAGAACTTCCAGCCAGTCTTCGCCCTCGCCGATCTCGCCGGTTGCGCGCGACCAGCCGATATCGACCTCCATCGAAGGCTCGGTGAACGGAAAATAGGACGCCCTGAAACGGACCGGCAGATTGGGCTTGCCGAAGAATACGCGCAGGAACTCGATCAGGCAGCCTTTCAGGTGCCCCAGCGTAATCTCGCGATCAATCACGAGCCCCTCGCACTGATGGAACATAGGCGAGTGCGTGGCGTCGTGATCCGCGCGGTAGGTGCGGCCGGGCGCGATGATGCGGATAGGGGGTTTCTGTCCGAGCATCGTGCGTATCTGCACGCCCGAAGTCTGGGTACGCAGGACCCGCTCGACATTCGGGCCGCCTGGAGACGGCGGCAGATAGAACGTGTCCTGATCAGTGCGCGCGGCGTGATGCGCCGGGGTGTTGAGCGCCGAGAAATTATGCCAGTCGGTCTCGATTTCCGGCCCTTCAGCGACGGAAAACCCCATCGCGCCGAAGATCGCGGTGATTTCTTCAATGGCGCGGCTGACGGGGTGGACGCCGCCGCGTTCGGTCAGCTCGACAGGCAGGGAGACGTCAACGCGTTCCTCCGCCAGACGCGCGTTCAGCGCTTCGGCCTCGATTTCCTGCCCACGGGCCTCGATCGCCTTGCCCAGTTCGTCGCGCAATTTGTTCAGCCGCACGCCGGCCGCTTTGCGCGCCTCCGGGTCCATACGGCCGAGTTGTTTGAGCAGTTCGGTCAACCTGCCCGACTTGCCCAGGACGCCAACGCGCACCGCGTCCCAGTCCCGGACGTTCGAAGCGGCCGAAAGCGCAGCCAGACATTCCTGACGGAGTGTGTCTACGTCGTCGCTCATTCTGACCTCGCTTGCCTGTGGACCCGCGCGGGCCTCGTTCTGTGTCTAGGGGCGGATAGCCTCTCCGCGCCGCCGAGAAAAGCCCCGAAGCCAAAAGCCGGGCTGCGCCAGCCGCCAGCATGCGACAGGCACAACCGGCCTAAACGCATATGTCGGGCCGCCCGAGCCTTGTGGCCAACCGTCGCTCCCCGGGCCCGTCAACGGGACGCGTATGATTTTGGCGTTTCGCGATCTCCTTCCGCACGTCCCGAAAGCGAAGCCGAAATGCACATCATGGACGACGAGATGCCCCCTCTTAGATACCGATATATTGTGAAATTCACGACATCCACGGCGCTATCAATGCGCGCCGCGCCCGCATTGGCAGGACTGGCGCTTTTTCTTTCGCTTGCGGACGCCGCCAGCGCGGCCTCGACATTACAAGTCACATCCATCAACGCCAGCGCACTTATCGCCGGGACGGGTCAGACGCTCGGCGGTCTGGTTACGGCCGAATCTCAGGCGGCCGCGGCCGTCGCTACGGCCCAGAGCACGGCAACGCAGGCCAACGCCAGCGCCAACGCGGCCATACCCTTGTCGCAAAAAGGCGCCGCAGGCGGGGTCGCCACACTCGACGCCTCCGGCAATGTGACTGCGCCGCTCTCGACGACATCAGCCGCTGCGTCCCTCAGTTCGACTATCGGATGGAATTCCGCGCTGACATGGGCGATAAACTCCGGAACTGGCACACAGTACGCCAACCCCAAAATAGCGGCCAACCAGCCGTGGCAAATGGGAACGGACTCGTCAGGAACAGCAGTGTATGACGACTACCTCCCTCCCACGCATCTGCGTCTCGGCGGGTCGCAAGAATTCGACGGAGTTCCGCTCTTTGTGCACAACGTTCCCTATGGTCCAGACGACATGGGGGTGGTTGATGGCGTCTTCATGCAATCTGAGAACATGCGTGGTTCGGAGGCTGGCGTAGGACCTGACGGCGCGAGCGGAATTGCGTCATACGACAATTTCGACGCCGTGGCGCGCTACACCTTCGCCGGAACCAATTCCCCGATTTTCGTCGCCACCGGCGCCGCGGTCACAGCGCCGGACGGCCTGACGCACACGCCGACATTCACCGCGACCGGCGCCACCTTCGCAAATCCGCTTCCTGCATCTTGGTCCAACTGGATTACCAACCACCCGCACGTACGGATGATGACCAACGAACTGGGCTCATCGAGCGGATATATCAAAACCTACGCGGGACAACTCACAGGTTACACGACCAACTCCGCAGGACTCGTAACAGCAATCAGCACCGACGGTTGGCGTATTTTCAACGCATCCGCTTCGACAACCAACCAGATTCCCGGGACAAGCACTGTAGACGGCTCTACCGCTGCCCTGGATACCGTATGGTCTGACTTTCAAGCGCCAGCGATCATGTTTGGGGTCTACACAAAAGCATTTGGCGAAAACGTCATATGCTCGCTCCCCGGCCCTACTCCGAACGCATCCCCCGGAGATATCAACTATCCCACCGGCAACGCCAACAATCAGGTGCGTAGCTGCGAAGGAATTGAATATGATCTCTGGAATAATGACACCACTGGAAACACCGCATATATGCGCGGCATAACCGTAGCGTATAGCGGAAACACGTCGCCCACAGCGGACAGTTACGATATGGATCTCGCTGGCGGCAATGCAACTATGCTCAACATCGCGGGCGAGTGGTATTCGGCAAATATTTCCTCGCGCCCCTTTTCATCCGCTGGTTATGGCGGTCCGGCTTATGCGGCAGGTTCGCAGTCAGTCATTGCCGATTTTGATCAATCCAATCGCCCGGGATGGGATGCTGACTCAGCGTTTCCTACATATTCGCACAACATGAGAGTGACTCTGTGGAATACACGCAACACAAATGACACCTCCAACACCAATGACTACAACGATATCACAACAAGTCTCGGCGTACAGGTCGATGGCCATGCCAGTCCGACATTAGCCATGGATGGTACCATACAAGAACATTTGGAATTCAATCCGAGTAATTTTCCGAACGGCATCGCACTATGCGGGTATCAGATCTGCGGTTTCGCTATAAATGGTTCCGGTAACGCACAGTTTAGTGCCGATGCGAATATATTATCTGGAAAATCACTTCTGTTCACGAATACAAAAGGAACACAGATAGGCTCACTTTACGGCGGCACGGACGGTGCGATACATATTAGTTCTACAACAGGAAGCACAGGTATTATTGCGGTTGCCGCAAAAATACGCGCAAGTGGAGCTATAAACGCTGGGAACGTGACTTACTCTACTTTGCCCTCATCCAGCGCAGCCGTCGGCGATCAAGATTACTGCACCGATTGCTACTCCACATCGAATTCATCAGCCACAAAAGGCGTTCCCGTATGGTGGAACGGATCAAACTGGACCGACGCCCTAGGCAATACTGTAAACCATTAAATCCATAAATATTAAAAAATCAGTGAGAACGCGCTTTTGAGCGCGCTCACTGAGCCTCCCAATTATAATTTTATTCTTTTAACAAGACATAGTTAAAAAACATATCTCATCTCAATAGATCGCCTTTCCCTACATAACATACAAAATTTTTCTTAAATTGAAGATTGTGCTATGAAAAATATCAATATATTTCCCTCCCCAACATAGCAGGATCACCCTGATGAAGCAATCTCGAACTCAAATACTCTGGAGTAAGTCGTCTTAATCCCTCTACGATATTCGAACCGACGCCCGCTTCCGTCAATGCCAAACCACATGCAGCGGCAGCAACAATGTTTCCAACACGCCGGCTTTGATCGAATTTAGTTGCGATCATCATTTTGGTCCGAGCTTTTTGAAATATCTCCGCTATATCAGCTGACTCTTCAGCGTCCATACCAGCTGGAAGCGTAAGACATAGCTGCGCCCGCGCAATTGCGCGAATTTCAACAAGAATAGCGTGAGCGTCAGCGCCATAAACGTCTAACGCTTCGGTATCTATTAGAACAGGTTGCCCATCCTTGCGTTCACGTAAAATCAACTTTAAACTCGAAACATCAATAGCATGAAAGTACTGAATGTTCAGTTGCGTCATATGGGCCTGTAATACACGAGCACCAATCGAGATCGCACGCTCCACACTTATGACAAGCGGCTGAGCACCACCAGCTTTCAAACGAGCTGCTAGCTTCACGACTGTAAGTGTTTTACCGGAGCCCGCGCCTCCCACCAAAGCTATGGGGGATTTTCCCGGAAGAAAAGAAAATTTTCCAAATGATATTATATTACACAAAGAACTCTGTAGGTACTTCTGGTTAAAATTTGAGGCCAAAATTTTTGGAACACCATGCCACAGTAATCTCTCTAAGATCTCTAAATCTTTACCGTCGTTTCGCACTACACACACCTCATACATCACGACACAGAATTCATTGTTGATTTCGTATCAGAAATTCATTGACTTTAATTTTCATGCCAAACTGCATAAAATCTGCAATTGTACTTTATTAAAACATTACTAAATCGAATTTGAAATCTGGATTTTATACAGAACTTTTCATTTCTTATTAATAATAAAAAAATTATAAATATACCTTTCTAAAACATTCGGACGATCTGGAGTAAAATCACACAATTGAACAACCAGAGCCTCTTTATCGGGTCAACCGCTTCCATCCGATCGAATTATGCTTTAGGCACGTCGTATCGACGCCCAAAGAAATCGAATTTTATCCGTCTAACAAAAAATCGCTTCAAAATAAAAGCCTCATGAATTAAAAACATTTTTCAAAAAATCACCAATCATTAAGTACAAAATATTAACTATACAAATAGAATATCATACAATAAAATTACGGACAAAATTTAACGAATTGTTGCAATAGTTTTTATTTTAGCACGTGGCGCAATTTCAGTTTGAGCGAGGACTGGAGTCGTCAACCTCAATCTTTCCAATATAGCGTGAACAGCAGTCCTAATTCCTCCGCCAACAATCAAAACAGGCACCTCTCCCACTCCAGCTGTTTGATCCAAAACAGCCTTTAAGCGACCAATAAGTTCATTCAATTTTGAGGGAGCTAACGCCAATTGCCTATCATCTGGGGGGCCGACCATGCTGTCCTGAAGCAACTCCTCCCACTCCGAACTTAGGGCAATCAAGGGAATATAACCATTAGGCCCGGTATAAGCCGCGCTAATTTGTCTACACAGTCGCGTCCGAACATGTGAAGTTAATTGCGACACAGAACGCATGCCCTGACCACATCCCTCTTGTATGCTTTCAAGGATCGCAGAAATGTCCCGAATAGAGACTCTCTCGGATAGTAACCCCTGCATTACACGTTGCACCGCACTCAACGATATTTGGGACGGAATCAGATCTGAAACAAGTTTTTGTTGATCTCGCGGTATTTCGTCGAGAAGTTTTTGCATTTCTGAATATGTTAGCAAATCCGAAATATTTTCGCGCACTAACTCACTTAAATGAGTAATAATAACACTAACAGGGTCAACAACTGTATAGTTTTTAAAGGTAGCTTTCTCACGCAAGCTAACATCAACCCATATTGCTTGAATGCCGAATGCTGGCTCCCTCGTTTCTTCGCCCGGCAAATCAGGCATACCGCCTTTGGAATTCATAACCAACAAACGATTCGGACGAACCTCTCCGCCACCAACTTCAATTTCTTTAATCTTTAAAGAATATTTATCCGAACTTAACTGCAAATTATCTTGAATTCTAATGGATGGCAATATGAATCCCAGTTCCGTAGCGATTGTTTTTCTTAAAATTTTGATTTGCTCCGCAAGCTGTGGATTTTCTCCACCAGCTAAACCTAATAAGCCAAAACCTAATTCCAAACGAATCATGTCAATTCTAAGGGATTCTGCTATCGGCGGCTCGACGGACGTGAGAGAAACCTGCGCGGTCGAAGATATATCCTCGACCTCACTGACCGGGCGCTTATATCTTGACCATGCGGCCGCTCCACACATCCCTCCCAAAGCCAAGAACGGGAGCGTTGGTAGACCAGGTATGACCGCAAGTATCATCGCAACACTTCCGGCAAGAGCAAGCGGTTTCGAGCCCCCCCCTAACTGTCGTACCAACGTAACATCAGCCCCTCCCTCAGTACCTCCTTTTGTAACCACGATACCGGATGCAGTCGAAACCAGCAGCGCCGGAATTTGTGACACAAGACCGTCACCAATAGTTAGCGTTGTAAATGCCGACGCAGCATCTCTCAGCGGCATCCCGTGTCGAATTACACCAATCGTCAGCCCACCAAGAATATTGATCGCAGTAATAATCAAACCTGCAATCGCATCACCCCTCACAAATTTAGCGGCGCCATCCATAGAACCATAAAATCCACTCTCTTCTTCCAATTCGCGACGTTTCTTACGGGCTATTTTATCTGAGATCGCCCCAGACGCTAATTCTGCGTCGATAGCCATTTGCTTTCCAGGCATAGAATCCAGAGAAAATCGAGCGGCAACTTCCGCAATGCGACCAGACCCCTTTGTAATTACCATAAAATTTACAATAAGAAGGATTGAAAAGAGAATTCCACCTATAACAACGTCCCCTCCCATCAAAAAACCACCGAATGCGGCTACAACATGCCCCGCTGCATACACACCTTCGCTTCCATGCGCCAAAATCAAGCGGGTAGTCGCAACTTCCAGGGAAAGTCTCAACAAAGTTGTTAAAAGCAACAGTGTTGGGAATGATGTAAAATCTAATGGTTTTTTTAAAAAAAGTGCCACCATCAAAATTAAAACTGACGAAGTGATGGAAATAGATAAACCGGTATCAAGAATGAACGTGGGTAGAGGAATAATTAAAATAGACAAAAGAGCGGTCACCGCCAACGCCAGCCCTACGTCCGTTCCTGGAACGAGCCGTTTCCACGCCCCAGAAGTAATATTCTTAATTTTAAATAGTTTATTAATATTTCTATAAATTATCATAATTATTCCGCTCCACGCGCCGCGTTCTTATATCATTTCAATCATTGTTCCGTGGCTAACCCTAAAGATGGTCGCGGCACACTCGCCCCTTTACTAGCATAATTTCGTAATTTGTTCCGAAGAGCACGAATGGAAATACCTAAAATAGACGCCGCATGTGTTCGATTTCCGTCAGTATATGTGAGCGTATCTAAGATTAGAGCCTGCTCGACATCATCGACACTACTTCCAACCCACGGGTTTGAGTTTACTGCCGCCTTCTCGGTACCTCGAGAAGATGAAACTTCAGCGACGTTAAAATCCTCGACATTTATTACATCGCATGAAGATAAGAGAACTGCTCGGTGAACAGCGTTCTCTAGCTCTCGAACGTTACCTTTCCAAATTCCATTAGTAAGTATCTCATTAGCTTTATCGCTGATGGCCCGCGTCGGTAGACCGTTTAATTTGCAGTATTTCTTACTAAAGTGCTTTGCGAGCGGAACAATGTCGAGCCGACGTGACCGCAGTGGTGGCACTGTAAGCGAGACGACGTTCAATCGAAAATATAAATCTTCACGAAACCGTCCGTATTTTACTTCACTTTTCAGATCACGATTGGATGTTGCTATTATCCTGACATCTAGCGGAATTGATGCGTTACCACCCAGTCTATCTACTTCGCGTTCTTGTATCGCACGCAAAAGTTTGGCCTGCATCCGTACATCCATTTCGCTTATTTCATCGAGAAGCAAAGTTCCACCATTTGCCGCTTCAAAGCGCCCAACTCGACGGGAAAGAGCGCCACTAAAGGCCCCTTTTTCGTGTCCAAACAACTCAGATTCGATAAGAGTGTCTGGCAAAGCTGCGCAATTAAACGCCAGGAACGGGCCTTTATTTCTGTGCGATTTTTTGTGAATGTATCTAGCTAAAACCTCTTTCCCTGTTCCAGACTCACCGCACACAAGCACAGAGGCGTCAGAAACAGCTACCTTCTGAACCAGAGACAACAATTGTGACATGGCCGGATCAATACTTATCAATTTGTGTGATTCGTGCGCCACCTCTTGCAAAAAAGAAGCTATTAAATCTGCGTCAGGGGGAAGAGGTAAGTAATCCTCGGCTCCATCTGAGATAGCCTCTGCCGCCAATGCTGCATTCGCTGGTCCACAAGCTAGTACGGGGACATGAATGCGCTGGCTCGCAAGTCCATTCACAAGTGAGCGAATTCCGCACTCAACCTCGCAAATAGCAAGATGATGATTTCCGTGTGAGCAAGCCCGATCTATCGCTTTGGAAACGGTTTCCTCGTGATCTACCTGTATGCCTCGCCCGATGACGACATTCGCAGCCTGCCCGAGTCGCCCCCGGAGACACCCGACGATAAGAACACGCATATTAAATTCTCACGTTTTTTTTTCTGATTTTATTATCTCGGTCATAGTCACTCCAAGTCGACTTTCATCAACCATAACGACTTCACCACGCGCGATCAGTCTGTTATTTACATATATATCGATTGCCTCGCCCACCCTCCGATCTAATTCCACCACTGCTCCCCTACCAAGCTTCAGAAGTTGGCTTACTTGTATCGTTGACTTACCCAGAACAGCACTAACTGTTACCGGAATATCGTACACTGCCTCGAGATTATGCGCTTGATTGCCGCTGGCCTCTACGGCGCCAATGTCCAGGTCGGTTAGCTCATTTAACATAGTCAGATCGCTCATTTATTACTCCTATACTTTCAGATTATTTGGTAAAGTCACCTGCGACATACATGAGTATATCTTTTGTTGCGGATTCGACATCTCGAATCAAATGGCCATCCGGCCAAATTATTTCTATATCCGAAGGACCTAATTTCTCAGATTGTTCGACAGTTATCCACGGAGCTTGGAAAATCTTTGAAACATCGTCATGCTTAGTAATCGCGTCGAATGTCAGTGGATTAATTATCACTGTAATTTTGAAATTATTTTCCAATAGAGGCAATATTTTATTACAAATACCAGCTACCACATCTTCTGCGGCAATATTCTCAATGACAGGGAATGTCGAAAAAAAGGAATAAAACAAGGATTTAGATAGTGATTCAGAATAAATTTTTACTTCACTCAAAAACAATTTATCTAAATTGCAGATTTTTTCACGTATTTTTTTAGGCTATATTGAATTTCTTCTTTTTCTTTTTTATTTGCATCTTCAATCATTTTTGTATTCGAGAGCGCCACCGCCTCCGCGACCGCGTGGTTCAAATGCTCTTGCGAATAAATCAACTCTTCCAGACTCTCGGCAGGAATATTTCTTGCTATCTCCTTATCCACTTCGTTTTCTACGTCTTTCTTTTCTACAACATTTTCCGAAAAATCGTCTCCAAAAGTAAATTTCTTAAAAAATGACACTCTACTATTTTCAACCCACATCATAAGATCACTTCGTTATTTTCAGATGTAGGAGTGATGTCTATTTCCCCTTGATTGGCCAACATTTTGACCGTTGCGACTATTTCGGCTTGAGCCGCATCGACATCTTTCACTTTCACTGGACCCAGAGATTGGATTTCGTCTTGCAAAATTTTTCCCGCTCTTCCGGTCATTGCTGACAGGAACAATCTTCGCACATCTTCCGATGCGCCTTTCAGTGCTAAGGGCAGACGCTCTCGATCCGCATCTCTCATCACTCTCATGATTGACTCCGGCGGAAGTCTTTTCATATCTTCGAAAGTAAACATAAGAGCTTTAATACGTTCCGCATCTTCAAGATTTCGTCTTTCCAGGGCATTCATAAACTGCCCTTCGATTTTTCTTTCGAAGCTATTGAATATTTCAGCGAGAAGTTCGTGGCTATCTCTCTTTGTAGATCGCGCCAGATTCGCAATAAATTCAGAGCGTAGCGTCGCTTCTACGCTGTCGATCACGTCACGTTGAACGTTTTCCATACGCAACATACGAAGCATTACATCGACTGCGAATTCTTCCGGTATAAGCGACAGCACTCTGGCCGTTTGAGCAGGATTCAAACGACTAAGAATTACGGCTACTGTCTGCGGATATTCGTTTCGCAGGTAATTCGCCAAAACATTTTCAGGAACATTAGCTAATTTGTCCCACATCGTTCTGCCGGCGGGACCACGTATCTCTTCCATAATCTGGCTGGCCCTATCATCCGACAACGCCCTGCGCAGAATTTTTTCCGTAGTCTCGTAAGTCCCGACGATCATATCGGTAGATGAAATTGATTTCGTGAATTCTTTACATATAGATTCAACAGTTTCCGCTGGCACTGCTCCGATCGTCGCCATGGCGGACGAAATTTCCCGTATCTCACTTTCATGCATGAGAGCGATTAACTGCGCAGCGCCTTGATCACCGAGCGCCAGCATGAGTATCGCGGCTTTTTGGGGGCCTGTTGCCTCTAACTTACCAAGCATAAGACTAACCTTCAAGCTGGGGCGTAAGCCACGTGCGCAGGATATTCAGACTTTCTTCAGGATTTGATATCGCCAGATCGCGCACTCTCTTGATCGCTGAAGCCTTGAGACGCCCATCTATTCCGGCCAGACTGACAAATTCTGCGGAACCTTCATCTGGCCCCGTCAACGCAAGTTGCGTGACCGGTTCGTAGGCAAGCGCTTGGGACGCCTGGGCGGCCGGGCTTGCCAAAGCGTTACTGCTCACGTCTTGCCCGCTCAGTGACGCCTCGACATCCGCGTTCACGGCGGCGACGGCAATACTTTTGCGTAGTAATGGTCGCGCGAAAAATATCAACGCGAGAAAAACCAGAAGCCCGGGAAGAACAGACTGCACAATGTGCATGACATCGGCTCTGTCAAACGACGTACCCAGCCACCCGTGAATTTCAACCGGCGAAGGCGCTTCCTCACTAAACTTCATTGAAACGACGTTAACGACATCTCCCCGTTTTTCGTCATAACCAATCGCTGACTTGGCAAGCGTGGTCACGCGGTCAATGGTCGCCGCGTCCAAGGGCGTCCAGACCGGCTTGCCATCTGCGCCAAGTCGAGTGACCCCATCGACTATCACGGCCAGACTGATGCGTTGCAGCCGTGGTTGCGTCTGCACCAGCGTCTTCACCCGTTTCCCTATTTCGTAATTGTTAGTCTCTTCTCTGCGGTCGTTCTGGCTACCGCTTTTAGCCTGACCCGCATTCGCGTTTGGAAGATTATTGGAAACCGTAACGTTCGGTTGAGCGTCCGTATTAACGCTCTTGTCAGTCGTTGTCTGTTGAGATCGCAACACCTGCTGATCAGGATCATAACTCTCCTGAGTATCTCGTACTTCATCGAGGTTCATCGTCACCGAAGCTTCCGCGCGGACATGCGACGCCCCCAACGCCGGCGCCAGCATCGTCTCCACCGTCTGCGCCAGGTGCGTCTCCATCGCCCGCCGCTGCTCTTCGACGGCCTGAATTTCGCCTCGTGCACCCGATTTATCGCCTGCCTTAGCGAGAACGTCACCACGATTATCCACGACCGAGATGTTGTCTGGACTCAAGTCAGGCACGGCAGCAGCGACAAGGTTAAGCACTGCCTGCACGCCCTCCGCATCCAGCCTCCCGCCTCCCATTGTAAGGAGAACGCTCGCCTGCGCGGCCTGTCTCTCGGTCGAAAACAGCTCTCGATGGGGAAGCACCAGATGCACGCGAACGCCACGAACCCCACGGATCAGGCGTATCGAGCGCTCCAATTCGCCTTCCAGCGCTCTGGTTTCCTGGATGTTCTGCTCGAACTGCGTCGTCGTCATCGAGTTTGCGTGGTCAAATATCTCGTATCCGACTGAGCCGCCGGACGGCAGACCGTCACGCGCCAGAAGCAGACGCGCTGCCGCAATTTGATCACGCGGAACCTGTATGCTGTCCCCTTGAGGCGAGACGACGTGCTGGATGTGAGCCTTGTCGAGATCTTCGGCCATTTGAGCCGCTTCATGGAGATCGAGATCGCGATACAGCAGCGACATCGGCTCCTGAGAACCGCGGAGGGCCAAGGCACCCAGAAGCCCCAGCAACCCGACGGCGACGACGCCCAGCGTGATCAGACGCGGAACACCCAGTGACCGAAGACTGGCAAGAATATCCTTCACGTAAGGCTTTCCGATCGGAAAGCCTTTAAGTGGTTCGACCCGCTGGGCTGTAATAACGTAAAGGAAATGTGGCGCACGATCGTCCGTTTCGGCAAAGCGTGATTTGACTGGACGATTGTGCTTGCCGGGCCTTACCCGACGGTTAATGCCTCGGCATTTTGTGCCGGGTAGGTCGTATTCGACCGCGCTTGCGACGCAATGCCTGACAGAAAATCAGTTGCAATCCGCGTCCGCAAAAATTCGACGTCCCTCCACCCAGGAGGGGTTAACTCTAGATATCGACTGTCAGACGTGAAAACTCTGACCGCAGCCACACCGGCCCTTCTCATTGGGGTTGGCAAACACGAAGCCCGACTCCATTTCCCCGCTGTGGTAATCCATCTCCGACCCGATCAGGAAAAGCGTAGCCTTGCGGTCAACAAGGACCGTGACGCCCTTGTCCACTATCCGCTCGTCCCCACTCTCCCCTTCCTCGGGTACGAACGTCATGTCGTACGCTTTGCCCGAACAACCCTTCGTCGTCACCGATATCCGCAGCAACTGTCCAGCGTGCGCATTGGCGTAAAGGGTCTTCAACCGATCCGCAGCGGCGTCTGAAACCGTCATCAATGGCGGTAACGCACGCCGCGCGGTCTGCTTCGTTTCAGTGGCTATTACGGAGTTCTGTTCGGCGCTCATGTCCATACTCCCGCTCAAAACATGTTCAGCATCAGACGGGCCTCGTCGCTCATGCGCGACATGTCCCACGGCGGATCCCACACGACTTCGACGTCCGCCGAGGCCACGCCCCGCACTTTCTCGACGGCGTCCTTCACCTGCAAAGGAAGCTCCTGCGCACTTGGGCAATTCGGCGCAGTCAGGGTCATTTCCACCTTCACCTTACCATCATCATGAAGATCGATGGCGTAGATCAGCCCCAGTTCATAGATATTCACCGGAATTTCCGGGTCATGCACGGTCGCGATCGCCTCGATCACCGCATCTTCCGATGGCGCGCCGAAACTCTCTGGCGCTGGCGCTTCGCCATCCGGCGTCCAATGTCTCAGTTGCGACGAACTCTCCACCTCGAGACGATCTTCGGGCTTCGTGGCGTCCATCGCCGCAGGCGTCTGATCCAGATCAGTCATGGCCGAGCGCCTCCTCCAGCGCAGTCCAGGGCAACGTCGCACATCGCAGGCGCGACCGATGGGTCTTCAAAGGCAAAAACGCAGCCATGGACTCAGGCAGATCGTCCAGTTCCACAGGTGAACCATTACCGAGCATGTGGTGAAACCTCCCTGCCATATCAAGAGCCTCGGACAACGTGCGGCCTTCTATCGACCCGGCCATCAGATCGGCCGAAGCAGCGCAAATAGCGCAACCCTTCGTGACATGCCGGGCGGCGGCGATACGATCGCCGTCCACACGCACGCCCAAAGCAATCCTGTCGCCGCAGAGCGGGTTGTTCCCTGCCGCCTTAACCGTTGCGTCGGCGAGTTCTCCCGCATGACGCGGTTCGCGCGCACGGCGAACGATCAATGTGTCGTACAGCGAATCTCCGTCCACGGCCCGCCCTTAGACGAAAAAGCTGCGGATGCGCGCTAGCGTCTCCGCCAGCACGGTGATTTCCGCCTCGGTCGTATACACGCCAAAACTGGCGCGCGCCGTTGCATTCAGGCCGAGACGCCGCATCAGCGGCTCCGCGCAGTGGTGTCCCGCGCGCACGGCGATGCCGTTCCGATCAAGCAGGGTCGCAATGTCGTGCGGATGAACGTCTTCCATCGTAAACGAAACCACGCCCCCACGATCCGCCGGTCGACCGACGATCTTGAGCCCCGGAACCTCCGGCAACACCCGCAAGGCGTGTGCCGTCAGCGCCGCCTCATGCGCAGAGATGGCGTCGAAACCCACTCCCTCGACCCAGTCAATCGCAGCACCCAACCCGACCGCCTCGACGATCGCGGGCGTGCCGGCTTCGAACTTCGCCGGCGGCGGCGCCCAGGTTGAATGCTCGAACGTGACAGTGGAAATCATGTCGCCGCCGCCCATGAACGGCGGCATTTCCTCCAGCAACTCCCTGCGCGCCCAGAGCGCCCCGATCCCGCTCGGACCGTACAGCTTATGCCCGGTAAACACATAGAAATCCGCATCGAGCGCACGAACGTCAACGCGCCGATGAACTACGGCCTGACTGCCGTCGAACAGGATTTTCGCGCCCGCCGCATGCGCCATATCCGCCAGACGTCGCGCAGGCGTCACGGTCCCGAGCACGTTCGACATGTGCGTTATTGCTACGAGAGCCACCTTTCCGTCGGACAGCTGGTCCCCATACGCCTCAATATCGAGATCGCCGTCATCGGTGACAGGCGCAACGCGCAGTTCAACGCCCACACGATCACGTAGCAACTGCCACGGGACAATGTTCGAATGATGCTCCATCTCGGAGATCAGGACGGCCTGTCCGGGTTTCAACAGTGAGCCAAACGAATAGGCGACCAGATTGATCGCTTCCGTGCTGTTGCGCGTGAAGACAATTTCCTCTCGCGCATTGGCGCCGAGCAGCGTCGCCACCCGACTGCGCGCGACCTCGTACGCCTCGGTGGCCCGCTCGCTCATCCAGTGCAGGCCGCGATGGATGTTGGCGTATTGCGTCCGCATCATCGTCGACATCGCGTCGATGACGGCGTCAGGTTTCTGGGCTGAAGCCGCGCTGTCGAGAAACACCAGCGGCTTTCCATGCACCGTTTCCGAAAGGATCGGAAATTGTGCACGCAAATGAGAAAGATCAGCCACGTTCTTCGTCTCGAGCGTCGTGTCGCCAATCATTCCGACGCCTCCCCCGCATCTTGTCCCGCACCCTGCAGGCGCCCGATCCGTAGCGAAAGCGCCGCGCCTAACGCCGTGTCCAGAAGCGCTCGCCCGGCTTCGTCTTCATGCAGGTCAAGCACTTCGAGCAGAAACGCCTCGACCAGAATGCGTCGCGCCTGCGCTTCAGGAACGCCGCGACTGCGCAGGTAGAACAACTGCTCGTCGTCCAACGCGCCAACCGTAGCGCCATGACTGCACTTGACGTCGTCGGCGTAAATCTCAAGTTCCGGCTTGGCGTCAATCTCGGCGTGCGGCGACAGCAGCAGCGCCTGATTCATCTGATAACCGTCAGTTTTCTGAGCAATCTGATGAACGTGCACCTTGCCCTGAAACACGCCGCGCGCGTGATCGGTCAGCACATTGCGGATTGTCTGCCTAGAGATGCAGTCCGGCGCCGCGTGCGTGATGACGCTCGTGATGTCGCCGACTTGTTTTTCGCCCAGCAACTGTGCACCGTTCACATGAACAGCCGCCTTCGCACCGGAAAGGCGCGCATGGACCTCATGCCGTGCAAGATCTGCGCCAAGGCCCAGCGTGAAGCTGTCATAGGCGCCGCGCGTCGCAATATTGGCGTAAACCGTGGCGAGGTGCGTCGCCCCGGCCGCCTCCTTCTGCACCTTCACGTGCGTGAGCTTCGCGCCCTCCCCGACATCGCAGGTCAGGACAGGGTTGTGAAAATACGTCGCCGCGCCTGCGCCACTTCCGCTCGAAACGGCGAGTTCGATCAGTTCCAGCGACGCGCCAGCCCCAAGAGAAACACTATGTCGAGGATGGAAAGAAGCGGCCTCATCGCCCGCAAATGCGACCGATACGAGGACGATCCGCCCTGCGGCTACGCCCTCCGCCACCGACAGACACACGCCATCCACCGCCAACGCCGTGTTCAGCGCCACGAGAGGCTCGCGCTCCGGCGTCGCAAGCGCGTCGAATTCCGGCGACGCCAAGAAGCGTTCGAACGTCACGCCCTCTGGCAGGGCCACGCCATTCGCTGGTGACGACAGTTCTGGCGCAAACCTTCCGTTGACCAGAACAAGACGCGGCGTGGACGCCAGCAATCCATCGCGCGGCAAGGACTCGTCGAGCGCGCGCCCGACTAGGTCCGCGTCAAAAGACGCCGCGGCCTCCCGAAATTCATGCCCTGCGAGCGGCCGCAGATGCGTGTAGCGCCAAGCCTCCACACGCGGCCCCGGAAGGCCCACGCGTCGCAGTTCTCCAACCGCCGCGTGGCGGATCGGATCCTCAATGCCGTCCAGTCGCGCCTCGAATGGCGCCAGACTGCGGCCAACAGGCGCTATCGCGTTCATGCCGCCTCCGCCAGGAACGACGCATAACCCTGCACGTCGATTTCCTTCGCCAGTTCTGCGCCGCCGCTGTGAACGATGCGGCCACGCGCCATCACGTGAACGCGGTCAGGGTTCAGATAATCCAGCAGGCGCTGATGATGCGTGATGACCAGCGCCGAGAATGTCGGAGACCGGAGCGCATTCACGCCGTCGGCAACGATACGCAGGGCGTCGACGTCCAGGCCGCTGTCCGTCTCGTCAAGAATGGCGAGGCTGGGCTGCAGCATTGTCATCTGCAGCACCTCGTTGCGCTTCTTCTCTCCGCCGGAGAAACCGACATTGACGTTGCGCTTCAGCATCTCGTCAGACATCGAGAGCTTCTTTGTCGCCGCGCGAACGGTTTTCAGAAATGCTACGGCATCCAGCTCCGCATCGCCCCGCGCGCGACGCACGGCATTCACCGCCGTGCGGAGAAAATTGGCGTTGTTGACGCCGGGTAGCTCGATCGGCGCCTGAAAGGCGAGAAACACGCCAGCAGCCGCGCGCTCTTCCGGCTCCATCGCCAGCAGGTCCTGCCCCTTGAAGGACACAGAGCCGGACGTCACCTCGTAGTCCTCACGCCCGGCGAGGACATAGGACAGCGTCGACTTGCCCGATCCGTTCGGCCCCATGATCGCATGGACTTCACCCGGAGCAATGATCAGATCCACGCCACGGAGAATTTCCTTCGGCGCGCCGTCGGCGTCGATTCTGGCGTGCAGACCGGAAATATTCAGAAAATCACTCATACCATGGCTCCCGGAGTGATCGTCTGGCCAAGACGCCATGACGATAACCTATTCCTACTACGTTGCTTCGCGACCGCCCGGAGCGGTCGCCCGATATTTTACCCGACGCTGCCTTCAAGGCTGATCTGAAGAAGTTTCTGCGCCTCGACAGCGAACTCCATCGGCAGTTCCTTGAGCACGTCCTTGCAGAACCCGTTGACGATCAGACCAACAGCATCTTCTTCCGAAAGTCCGCGCTGACGGCAGTAGAACATCTGATCCTCGGAAATTTTCGAGGTTGTCGCTTCATGTTCCACGCGCGCCGCCATATTCCGGTTCTCGATATACGGAACCGTGTGCGCGCCGCACTGATCGCCAATCAACAGGCTGTCGCACTGCGTGAAGTTCCGCGCGCCGGACGCTTTCGGCAGAATACGGACCAGACCGCGATACGTGCTGTCGGAATGACCGGCGCTGATCGTCTTGGCGATGATCGTCGAGCGCGTGTTACGCCCGATATGAATCATCTTCGTGCCGGTGTCGGCCTGCTGGCGATTGTTGGTGACGGCGACAGAGTAGAACTCACCCACGGCCCCTTCGCCCTGCAGAATGCAGGACGGATATTTCCATGTGATCGCCGAACCCGTCTCGACCTGCGTCCACGATATCTTTGACCGCGCACCGCGACAGGCGCCGCGTTTCGTGACGAAGTTGTAGATGCCGCCGAGACCATTCTCGTCGCCCGGATACCAGTTCTGCACGGTGCTGTATTTGATGGAGGCGTCCTCCATCGCAACAAGCTCGACGACCGCCGCGTGAAGCTGATTCTCATCGCGCATCGGCGCGGTGCATCCTTCCAGATACGAGACCGAAGCCTTGTCCTCGACGATGATCAGCGTGCGCTCGAACTGCCCCGTGTTGCGGGCGTTGATGCGGAAATACGTCGACAGTTCCATCGGGCAACGCACGCCCTTCGGAACGTAGACGAACGACCCGTCCGTAAAGACGGCGGAATTAAGCGCCGCGAAGAAATTGTCGCCGACCGGCACGACGCTGCCGAGATACTGGCGCACCAGGTCGGGGTAGTCCCGAACGGCCTCCGAAATCGGGCAGAAGATCACGCCAGCCTCGGCCAGCGTCTTGCGGAAAGTCGTGGCGACGGACACGCTGTCGAACACCGCATCGACCGCGATCGGCATCCGGGCTTCCTCGCCCTCCGGAACCTCGACGCCCGCAAGCAACGCCTGCTCATGGAGCGGAATGCCCAGCTTTTCATAAGTCCGCAGAAGCTCGGGGTCGACTTCGTCCAGAGACTTCGGGCCGGCCTTCTTCTTCGGCGCGGCGTAATAGTATGCGTCCTGATAATCGATCGGCGGATGCGAGACCTTGGCCCAGGTCGGCTCTTCCATCGTCTGCCAGGCGGCGAACGCAGCCAGACGCCAGTCGAGCAGCCATTGCGGCTCCTCCTTGCGCGAAGAGATCAGGCGGATGGTGTCTTCGTTAAGCCCCTTGGGCGCGAAGTCCATCTCGATGTCGGTCTCAAACCCCCATTTATAGGAGGATTGCCCGAGCTTCTCGACCTGTTCGCGGGTCTCTGTAACAGCTGGCATCTATCCTATCCTCCCACCGCGCCGGTAAAATCGGCCACTCTGCCGCGCGTCGCGGCCATATCTGCACATGCTTCGTCTGACTTCACCCGCGTGCCGCGCGTCCGTCCGCTGGTCTCCGCCATACGGGCGAGGGAGATGCCGGACAAGGCTTCATGAATCGCGTCATTCACCGGATCCCAGCAGCCATAAAGCGCGCAATCCGGTCCGACCTCGCACCCTGCTCCACCGCTGACGCAAGCAGTCAGGGAGATCGGGCCGTCGATCGCCGCAATAACGCGCGCGACGGAAATCTCCTCAAGCGGCGCCGCCAGACGGTACCCACCGCGAGCACCCCTCTGGGACGCCAGAAGACCGTCGCCCGCCAGCGTCTTGAGGACTTTCGCTACGGTCGGCTCCGGCACGCCGGTTTCCGCCGACAGCGTGGACGACGTCACGACGCCATCCAGTCGTCCCAGTTCGACGAGTGTCCTGACGGCGTAATCGGTTAGTTTCGACAGCCTGAACATACGAAGGTCACCTGCTGAAACGGCGTCGCTGCCATTAAGGACCAAATCAGTCCTGTTTCAACGAGACAGATGCTTCGCCGACCTCGATCCGTCAAGGGGGCACACCATTACGTGACGCGCCCTCACCTGCCGCAAACCAGTGATCAGCCGAACGCGCCTATATTGTGCGCGATGGCGATGCTGACCTCACGCACAATATCGAACATCGCGCGCATGGGGCGGAAAATGTAGTCGTGCTCATAGGTGTAAGCGTTTTCCACCTGCGGCCCGGCCGGTTCGTGGAAATCGAATTCCGGAGCACGATCTCCCCGAGGAAACACGGCATCCAGTTCGCGAAGCACCGACGGAATTTCAAGGCAGAGTATCCGCCGCATCATAACGTCGCGCGTGAAAGCGCCACGCGGCATGAAGAACGGGATCTGCGTCGCCAGAAGCCAGATGCGCTCGATCATCGCGATCCGGATCGCATGCAACCCGCGTTCGGTCGCGCTCATGGACGGCGCGTCGGGCCACGCCGCGCGTAACGCAAGATGATCGGCCTGAATACGTCGAAACATCGACTGCGTGTCGGCCCAGAAATCGAGCTTCTCCAGATCATGCATCACCGCGAGATAGGGGCCGCGGCGCGCAGCCTCATCCTCTGCTGTCGCACGATCCAGCCAGTACCCCGGATCAAGCAGAGAGATCACGCTGCGCAGCACCTGATCGTCCGAATGCGCCAGCGCGTGCGCCGCGAAATCCAGCGCACGGTGAAAACGCGGACTGCCGTCGCGGAAGGAGTCGAACGTCTCCGGATGCCGGTGCGCCGCCGACCCCAGCCCCTGAATGGTGTTGGCGCACCAGCCAAGCTGCTGAAGAATCGCGTTGTTGGGGATAGCGCGCAACTGGCTCGGATGCGTGATGCGCGGGGTCGCCCCGCCGCCCTCGCTCTGTCGGGCCGCCGGACGCGAGCCTGTCTTGTCGATCAACGACGGACCAAACGCCCCGAGCAGATCAGCGTAGCCCGGATCGTCCACCAGAGACGTCATCCCCTCGGCGATGGTGGAGAAAAAATCGGCCGAGAAATCAGGCTCGTCATAGACAGGATCCCGCTCCCGACGCGGCGGCGTAAACACATGCTCCGCGATGGTCGCGATGCAGGCCCCCGCCAGTTCAGGCGTGCCGAACAGCAGATAGCCGTCGCCGCCCTGAAAAGCGCTCTCCTCCCGATATCGCAGCCCCAGCTCCGCGAAACGTGCGCGAACATGCGGCGGCGAGAGATAATCGAGCCTGTCCGACAGCCTGAACGGATGCGCGCCACGCCCGATGCTTTCGCCGTGGGTGTCGAACAGGATGACCTCGACGTCATGCAGATCCCATTTCTGCAACAGATCCGCGATCTTCAAACGAAGACGTTCGATCAGATACGTGGCGGCAAGCTGCCCGACATAACGGCCTGAATCGGAATATCCGAACTGAAGGCTCATCTTCCCTGTCTGGCGCAGGTAGTCGCGCCAGTGCGGCGAACGCAATGCCTCCTCGACGATCTGCGCTCCGCCCATCAGGGCCTCTCGCGTTTCGAAAAGCGGCGATATCTCCACCTTGTCGGCAATGCCGAAATGCCGCGCAAGCCACAGCGCCGCCAACAGCGTGTAGCCGCTCTCCGTCTCCGCCACGAGGAAACGCACCGGCGTAGCAGTGTCCACGTGCTTGACGATCTGCGCGATGGTCATCATCAGCCGCGCCGCGGAAGCCTGCTCGACCAGCAGCGCCCCAAAATCGACCGGCGTCGCCGTCACCGTGTCCAGCGCTTCGTTGATGCGCGACAGAAGCGCGCGGCGATGGGTCGGGTTGGCCGGATCGTCGGTCAGCCGCAGACGCTGACGCAGCACATTATGAATTTGGGTGGCGTTGAGCCGCGTATGGGTTTGCGCCGCCGCCATGCCGTGCGCCAAAAACCCTGACCGCGCCACTGCGAGTCCCAGTTTCGCATCGTCCGGCGCAATGTCGATAGCGTCCTGCAGCGCGTCCGCCAGAGCCTGCGGGTCCGAGATGGCGTCAGCCGCCCGGTCGACAATCAGCGCCGCAAATTCAAGCGCCGCCGCCGGATCGGCGCTTTTCGGCGTCGCGGCGATCTGCGCCTCGACCGTGTAGATCGCACGCGAAACCCTGCTGATCAGCGCCGCAGCGTCGACGCCGCTCTGCTGCACCTGCGCGCGTAGACGCTGAAGCTGGAACAGCTTCATCCGCAAACGCAGCCGCATCGTGTCCCACCAGCCAATGTCGGTGCGGCCGTCTGTGTCGTAACCCACCCAACTCGTCAGGATCAGCGGCTTCGGCGTGAGCGTCGTCCAGTTATCGGGCCAGCGTTCGCGCGCCTCTCGCAGCAGATCCGTCACGAACGTGTCGATCGCATCCCGCCCCCGCAGGATCGCGTCGGACGCCAGACCGAACTCTTCCTCAAGCGTCGGCGGACCTGAACGCCGGTGGGTCTCGAACGCTGGAGCCGCACCCGGCGGCGTCGGCAGGGAGGCGCACTCTGCGAGCGCCGCATAGACCGGGTTCGCCACGGCAAATGTCGGGTGAGCCGTGAAAACCGCCGCGAATCTTGTGCGCTCGACCGCCGCGCGAAATGCGTCCAGCCCGCCGCCGTCCGGCGCGGAGGCCGCCTCCTCTACGATATGGGCGGCAACCCCAGCCAGCCGTTCCGCCGTATCCGCCGCCGCCGCGCCACCCGGATAACGGTGCAGCCGGGTGGCGCGCCGCAGGAACGCCTCGTCGCGCAGGAGCCGCACGACTTCGCGCAAATCGTCCACCGAGAGACGCTCGCGATCAAGCATCCATTCAAGGCGACTTACCAGCGTATGGAGGCTTGGCCCCGATTTCGCGCCAGAAGCGTCATCGCCAGCAATTTGGGTCTCCCCCGCCAGCAGGAAGAGCGCCGCACGCGCAGCGTCCGTCATGCCGCTATGCCCCGACAGGTTCTGGGCAGACGGAGTCCGGGAGTCGGCGGGCGACGTATCGGCCATAAAAAATCTCACACGCAGGAAGTGGGGGCCGAGGGTTTCACGGCCACACATTCGGCGCAATGCCAGAGCGACATGCGAAACGGCGTTTGGGGCGCCGTTCACGGGGATGCTATCAGGCGAGGCCATGAACGCACAGACCTCACCAGACGACGACGCACGCCGGGCGCTCATCCGGCAAAAACGTATGGCTACCGGAATGCTCGGCGGAATGGCCGTCGTGACGCTGGCGGGGTACATTCTCCCTGCGCGCGGGTGGCTCTCCGAATCGCTCTGGATAGACACGCTTCGAGCTGGCGGCAGGGCGGGAATTGTCGGCGGGCTGGCCGACTGGTTCGCCGTGACTGCCCTGTTTCGACAGCCTCTGGGCCTGCCCATTCCGCACACGGCGATCATTCCGGCCCAGAAAGAACGTCTCGGGCGCGCGCTGGGACGCTTCGTCACGACGCAGGTGCTCACGGAGGCTGAGGTTGATCGGGTTCTGTTGAACGCCGATCTTCCCGGCATCGTCGCCCGACTGCTTGCCGACCCGACGACAGCCGAATCGCTCACGCGGGGAGCGATCGGCATGGTTCCGAACGCGCTGGAACGGCTGGAGGACGGTCGCGCCGGAGCGGCCCTGGGGCGCAGCCTGCCGGTATTGCTCGGGGGAGCCAACCTCGCTCCAGTCATCGCGCGCGCCCTGCGCGCATTGGTGGAGAGCGAACACCATCAGGAGGTTCTGTCTTTCCTCGTCGGGCAACTGAAGTCGATGTTGCAATCGAAGGAAGCCGCCCTTCGTGTAACGATCGAAGATCGGGTGCGCGAACAGGGCGGACGGCTTCTCAGCTGGGCGATCGGCGGATCGATCGCCACGAAAGTGCTCGTGGCGGCCGCAGAGGAACTCGACCGCATCAACCCGCGGGATTCCGCCCTTCGCGAAGGATTCACCGCCTGGGTCCGGGCCGAAATCGACCGGATCGAAAACGATCCCGAGCGCGCCGACGAACTGTCACGCTCACTGCGCGATGTCTTCCACCACGATTCCATGGTGACCTGGGGGGGAGATCTCTGGGCGCGTTTGCGTCGCATGATCATCGAAGATACGGAGCGCAACGACGGCTGGATCGCCACTATCGTCCGCGAAACGCTGGCGCGTCTGGCGGTGCAGGCGGAGCAAGACCCGTTAATGCGCCGCCGTATCGAGGACAGCGTCCGCAAGACGGTCTGGCGCGCCCTTCCCACGCTGCGCGATCGCCTCGGCGACTTTATCGCAGGCGTGGTCGGAAACTGGGACGCGGCGGCGATCGCCGACAGGCTGGAACTGCGGGTCGGGCAGGATCTGCAATATATCCGCATGAACGGCACGCTGGTGGGGTTCGGCGTCGGCGCCGTGCTGTCGCTCGGGTTGCGGATGGTTTTCGGTGTGGTCGGACAATAGCCAGTCAGTTTCGTCCTCGGAAAAAGAAACTCCTCCGCGTTCCAGACGCTTAATCGACCAAGAACGGGCGTTGAGCGTTTCAAGGATTCGCGAATGCGCCGGTTGTTGTCGTTCGGCCGAATTTTGGGAACGACCCCTCGAAGGTTATGCTTGCGCGCCAGAACGTGCCGACGCCCACAGGCGCCGAGCCAAGGTTTGGGTCGGACGGCGCGTGGCAATTGTAAGGAGTGGAATTATGAAAGCAGTTCTGTCGAAGGTCGTCCTGACCGCTACGCTCGCCATCGCGGCGCCTGCTATCGCCATATCCGGGGCTTCTTTCGCTTCGGCCGAAGAGCACCATCACCACCATCATCACCATGATGGCGAGATGTCGAAGAGCAAAAAGACCCCGACGAACGCAACCGAAGACCTGAACGCCCGTAGCCTGGCCGCTGCTCAGCAAGACAAGGTTCCGTCGATCGGCGCAACTGCCCCCACAACGGCTCCAGTCGCTCCGACGGTCCCTTCAGTCGCCGCTGGAACCGGAACGGTCGCCCCGGCAGCTCCTGCAACGCCTGACGTTTCGACACCCGCGAGCGCCTCCGGCAACTAACCCGATCCGTATCCCCAGAGTAGGAAAATGCAGGCGGCGTTTTACTTCGCCGCCTGCATCAGACGGCAGCGACTTTACCCCGTCAGATGATTGCTGCGACGCTCAACGCTACAACGTCCGCAACCAGGTCTCCCCCTGTACGGGTTCGCCAAATTTGGTGTGGGTCTCGACTTCCGTAAGGACGAACGCGTATCTGGAATATAACCGACGGGCGCCCTCCAGAACGGTATGCGTCCAGAGAATCAGGCTCTCATACCCCGCCTCTTTCGCGAAACTCACACACCGACCGATCAATTCGGCTCCGACGCCCCTGTTTCGCGCAAACGGTTCGACGTACAGCAAGCGCAGGCGCGCCTGCCCCCCGCCTTCATCCGTGACCATCACGGAACCGGCCATAACGCCGTCGAGTTCGGCGACCCAGCACGCATCCCGTCCGGGCCGGTAATCACGCAGGAAACTGGCGGCCGTCGTCGTGACAAGCACCTCCAGCGGCGCGCCCCAGCCATTCTCCTGAGCGTAGAGCAGCGATTGCCGTGCAGCGATCATCCCGACGTCACCGCTTCGAAACGGTCGCACATTCAGGACTTCGCCCGATGACGGGTCGAGCCTGAGCCGCGCCATCGTGAGACCCGCTGTCACGTCGCCAGCGCCCCAGCCGTCAAGATCGGCAAGCATGGCCGTCGTCGCCTCGATCTGGCGGCGGTCCAGTTCCTGAAAAGCCGCCGAGCCTTCCGACGTCAGCGTAACAGTTTTGGCGCGGGCGTCGTCACTTTCCTGCCATCGAACAATCCAGCCCTTGGCTTCGAAGCGCGCGAGCATTCGGCTCATCTGCGCCGCGTCCATATCGAGCCGCCGCTTCAGTTCGCTGGCCTGCGCGGCGTCCGCGCGCGCAATCTCATGCAACAGTCGCGCCTCGCCCAGCGTCATGTCGGCACCGAGAAATCGTGCGTTAAGAGCGCCGACCGCGCGGGTGTAGAACCGGTTGAAGGTTCTTACAGATGTGACAAAATCTTCCATGCGGCAGAGCATGGATCAAATTAGTTGACTGAGTCAATATCAATATATGACTCAGTCAACAAAAGATAATGCGCCTGCGTTAATCATGCAGCTCGCGCAGTTCCCTCGGCCCCGGGCCGCAACCCCTCTTCTGTCAGCAGACGCAAGAGTGCCGTAACCATCTGATCCATCATTTCATCAGTGTGGTACGGCCCCGGCGTCAGACGCAGACGCTCCGTTCCCTTGGGCACCGTCGGGTAATTGATTGGCGTCGCATAAAGACCATACTCATCGAGCAGGCGACGGCTGATCTTCTTGCACAATTCCGCGTCCCCTACCGGAACCGGCACGATATGGCTCGCCGTCATCATGAACGGCACGCCCGCAGCGCGCATGCGACGGCGGAATTCGTTCACCCTCTCAAACATTTTCTCGCGACGCCAGTTCTGGGCGCGCACCAGTTTCACGCTGGCTAACGCCGCGGCGGCGATCGAGGGCGGCAACGACGTGGTGAAAATGAAACCCGACGCGGATGAACGGAGATAATCGACGATCTGAGCCGAAGCCGTGATGTACCCGCCGTGAACGCCGAACCCTTTGGCCAGCGTGCCCTCGATGATGTCGACCTGATCGGCGACGCCGTCACGCTGGGAAACGCCGCCGCCTTCGTCGCCGTAAAGACCGACGGCATGCACTTCGTCGAGGTAGGTCATCGCGCCGTATTTCCGGGCGAGAGCGCAGATCCCGGCGATGTCCGAAACGTCGCCGTCCATCGAATAGACGCTCTCGAACGCGATCAGCTTGGGCGCATCAATCGGAGCTGCGGCGAGCCTGGCCTCAAGATCGGCAAGGTCGTTATGTTCGAAAATGACGGTCGTCGATCCGCGAGCGCCCTTGATGCCAGCGATCATCGAGGCGTGGTTGCACCGGTCGGAAAAGCAGATCCAGCCAGGCATTGACGTAAGGATGGTTTGCAGACTGGCCTGATTCGACACGTAGCCGGAGACGAACAACAGGCCCGCCTCCTTGCCGTGCAGCGCGGCGAGTTCGGCCTCTAGACGTTTATGCAGGGGGCTGGTGCCTGCGATATTCCGCGTTCCGCCCGCGCCTGCGCCGTGCTCGCGAATGGCGGCGATCGCAGCTTCGCAAACTTCCGGCTCGACGCCCATCCCAAGATAATCGTTAGAGGACCACACGACGACTTCCCGCCCCTCGGGCGTCTCGCCGGGAGCCGGATCCATCTCTTCCTCGTAAACCGGATAACGAGGAGCCTGACGAGCCAGCGGCGTGAAGCTGCGGTAGCGGCCCTGTCGTCGTATGTCTTCAAGAGCTTCGTCGCAGAAATCGTAAAACGGGTGTCGCGCGTTCCGGATAGTCACCCAGTCTACTCCTGTCTTCATCGGTGGGCCGACGACGATGCATAACCGCCGAAACGCGGATGGCGTCTATCGAGCCACAGGGGCCGCAGCGCATTACGCCCTGCGGCGGCGACACTACGCCAGATCGGCTGACGCAGCGGCGAGGATTAGTCGTTCAGCGCACATACACCCGGATACGCGGGCTTGCCACACCGGAATTGGGCATAGCCGTCATCTCTATCTGTGCCGGGGAGGCGCCGCCCGCGACAATCGCGTTCGCCACCGCCTGTCCGTCGTTCGTCGTCAAACGCGCAAGCGTGGCGCGATCAGCGTCCGCGTCAGCCCCCGGCGGGGCGAGAGCCTGCACACGGAAGAGAATATTGGGCTTGCGCGCCAGAGCACGCTTCACGATGGCCTCCAGCGGCCCCTGCCAATCTGCGACAGGCGTTCCCGCGATGACCTCCACCAGCGGCGGGACAGGCGGCGGACCGGGCGGCGGCGGCGGCACGATGACTTTTGGGGGGCGGCTTGCCGTATGATCGAAGGTCCGCTGGTCCACCAGCTTGCATCCGGGGAGCGACAGGGCTGCAGCCGTCAGCGACAGTCCGGCGAACGACCGGCGAGGCAGCCCGTCGCCTGCTTTCCCGGAGATTACGGGCTTCGCCTGAACGGATGTTGCAACAGCCGATGACGCTGTGGTCTTTATGGCGGCGGAACGACGGAATAGGGCTCGGAACGGCATGGCGGGACGGTTGCAGGAACCGCGCCAAGGAGCAAGAGTGCATGAGGTGACGATCATGAAGCGATTTTCCCGTTCCGGCGCGACGTCCCCGCGTGAATGTCTGACGATCCGTTTATGAGCGCGCCGGATCTCCCGGAAAAAAGGGCTCCTAAAAGCAGGCGGCCCGACCGCGAGATGATTAGCGCCGATTTTTCTTCCGGCGCAGGACGCGATTTTCGCTCGGCCATACGCTTCGCGCGCGCTGCACGCGCGCAGAGCTCCGGCGAAACCGGCATATCCTTCGGGCATTCAGGCGTGAACGCGCTCTATCTCGTCGTCGCCATACTATGGGAGCGGTTTCTCCGCTTTGATCCATCTGCCCCCGCATGGGCGGACAGCGATCGATTCTTCGTCTCCTCCATGCGGCTTTCTCCCCTGCTTCATGCCTTTCTGCGTCTGACAGGAGCGCCGGAACACAACGTTGCCGCTCACCATGGAAATGGTTACGCGATCGGCATGACAGCCGGCCTGGCCGGACAGGGCGTTGCGGCGGCTGTCGGCATGAGCCTGACAGAAAAGATGCTCGCCGCACGTTTCGGGCAGTCCCTCGTCGATCACCGCACTTGGCTCCTCGCCACCCCCGCCGATCTTGACGCAGGCGTTGCGCTTGAAGCGTCCGCAATTGCCGGACGCTTTCGCCTCGACCGGCTCACCGTGATCGTCGGCGACGCGTTCACGCGTTCCTCTACCCACGATCTAAACCTTGCGATCGACCGGATCGAGGCGTCTGGCTGGGCGGTCCGACGCGTCGCGGCGAACGATGCGAACGCCCTGGGCGCCGCGCTCGCATCGTGTCAACGGAGCCGACGGCCGAGTCTTCTGGTTTGCGACGGCGATGACGATGGAACGCAGGTTTCCATCGTGGACGACGGCGAATACGAACTGGTCGGTCCGTGGAGCGTGACCGCGCGGCGCGGTCGCGTGGCGCGGCATACATGGCTGCGTCGTCTCGCGCGCCACAGGTTGCGAGCGGAGTTCGAGCGCACCACCGAATCGCGCGCAATGCCACGCCTGATAGACGATTGGCGCCGGGCATGGGCTACGGTTGAGCATACTCCGTCAGTCGAAGCTTACCACGTCGAGGACGAGCGAGCGGCCCGGTCGATTGTACGCGACGGGCTTCGTGGACGCGACATTCTGACGATGCTTCTGCCCGAATTCGTTTCAATGTCGGCAGGTGGCGATTCTTCACGCCACGTTGGCAAGGATTCGCGCTCCCCGGCAGCTTCGACGACGTCTTCAGGGCGGCGTCGAAGCAAGGCGGCGCATACGAATTCTGACATTTCTACAACGCCTCTCGTCGTCCCCGGCGAGCCTCTGTTCTTCGGAGCCCGCGAACCCGCGATGGTCGGGTTGATGAACGGATTGTCGCAGCATGGCGGTGCGCTCGCTTGCGGCGTGGCGACGCTATCGATGGTCGATCGCATACGCCCGGCGCTCCGTTTCGCCGCGCTGGCGGGACGACGGATGCTATGCCTGCTGGTCGAGGACGATCCTCAGACCGCCGCCGATTTGTGGCCGACGGTCGAAGAACTCGCGAGTCTGCGAGCGATGCCGAATCTGGCTCTTTTTCGGCCCGGCGACCGTCAGGAAGTGATCGCCGCCTGGGAGATGGCCCTGGAATGGCGCGACGGCCCAGCCGTTATCGTTCTGGGGTTAAGTCCTGCGACGAAAGGCGACAGCGAGGGCAGTATGACGGACGATCCGCATGGGGACGCGCCGCCGCCAGCGAGCCTGATGACATTTGCGGCGGCGCATGGCGGTTATGTGCGCGCCGAAGCGCCCGGTGGCCCGATGGCCCGGCAAGCCACCATCATCGCATCCGGCCCGGAACTGGCGATCGCCCGAGAGGCGCAGGTCCTTTTGATGCGTGACGACGTCCGCGTCGCCGTCGTGTCACTTCCATGCTGGGAGCTATTCGCGCGACAAGATAGCGCCTATCGTGCTGCCGTGCTCGGTTCAGCGCCGCGCGTCGCGATCGAGGCGGCGTCCGGCTTCGGCTGGGAACGATGGCTTGGGTTTGAGGGCGTGTTCATCGGACGGAACGACTTCGTGTCGTCCCCCGGC
Source organism: Acetobacter nitrogenifigens DSM 23921 = NBRC 105050 (assembly GCF_000429165.1). Classification (GTDB taxonomy): domain Bacteria; phylum Pseudomonadota; class Alphaproteobacteria; order Acetobacterales; family Acetobacteraceae; genus Acetobacter; species Acetobacter nitrogenifigens. The sequence continues at coordinate 303,538 of NZ_AUBI01000001.1, forward strand.
CAGAAAACGCTCTACGGCAATTTCGGGATCACTCCCGAGGGAGTACGCGATCGGGTGCGCCAACTTCTGGGTTCACGAGTTTCGGAATCCCGGATTCCGGGCTTGCAGAGCGACGGCGCCGCCATGACGGAACGCACGTCCGGCGCGCACAGGGCCGGAACCTCCAACCACCGGACCGACCCCCGCCATACGGTCAAACGCGACGCCTCGCCACGACGCATTGTCACGGGGCAATCAGAAAAAGACGGAGACAGTTCAGATGGCAATTAAGATCGCGATCAACGGATTTGGCCGTATCGGCCGCCTCGTGCTGCGCGGAATCATCGAAAGCGGGCGGACGGACGTCATCCCGACCGTCATCAACGACCTCGGCAGCGTCACCGACAACGCGCATCTGCTGAGCTATGACAGCGTGCACGGCCGATTCCCCGCCGATGTCCGCGTCGAGGGCAACAGCCTGATCATCTCGGCCAACGGCCGGACCTGGGATCCGATCGTCGTGTCTGCGGAGCGCGATCCGTCAAAGGTTCCGCTTCAGGGCGTAGACGTCGCCATGGAATGCACCGGCATTTTCACCACCAAGGAAAAAGCCGCCCCGCTGCTCGCCGCCGGCGCGCGCAAGGTCATCATCTCCGCCCCCGCCGACAGCGTGGACGCGACCATCGTCTACGGCGTGAACCAGAACACGCTGACCTCGGACATGACGGTGATCTCCAACGCCTCCTGCACCACCAACTGCCTCGCGCCCGTGGCGAAAGTCCTCGACGACGCATTCGGCATCGAGCGCGGCTACATGGTCACGATCCACTCGTACACGGGCGACCAGCGCACGGTCGACACGCTACACAAGGACCTGCGTCGCGCCCGCGCCGCCGCCCTGAACATGATCCCGACCTCCACTGGCGCCGCACGCGCGGTCGGGCTCGTCCTGCCGCACCTGAAAGGCAAGCTGGACGGCACCGCCATCCGCGTACCGACCGCCAACGTTTCCCTCGTCTCGCTCGACTTCGTGCCGAAGACCATTCCCGCGTCGGTGGAAGCTGTTAACGAGGTCGTCAAGAAGGCGTCCGAAGAAGGCCCCCTGAAGGGCGTTCTGGCGTACAACACCGCGCCGCTCGTCAGCTCGGATTTCAACCACGCCATCGCGTCGTCGACGTTCGACGCCACGCAGACCTCACTGGTCGACGGTGGCAAGCTCGTCCGTATCTGCACATGGTACGACAACGAATGGGGCTTCTCCAACCGCATGTCCGACACTGCGGCGGTGTTCGGGAACCTCTGACCCGTCCGATGACGCAGTTCCCGCGCGACGCTCTCCGGTGACGGAGCGCCGCGCGGGGCGACGACCCTGCCCTACGGGTCGTCTGTGAATTTAGGCACGGGCGCGCAGACGCCACCATGACGCTCCGGCGGGGCAGGAAGGATTTTTCCATGACGACGCTTTCTTTCAAGACACTGGATTCGCTTGATCCGCGCGGAAAAAAGATCCTGCTCCGCGCCGACCTGAACGTGCCGGTGCGTGACGGCGCCATTACCGACCTGACCCGCATCGAGCGTCTGGCGCCCACGATCCGGGAACTGGCCGACAAGGGTGGCCGCGTGATCGTGGTCAGCCATTTCGACCGCCCCAAGGGCAAGCCCGTGCCGGAAATGTCTCTGGCCCCGATTTCTGATGCCCTCGCCAAGACTCTCGGCCACAGCGTAACGTTCGTGCCGGATTGCCTGGGCGATGTCGCAGCGAAAGCGGTCGCCACGATGGCTGACGGCGATGTCGTCGTGCTGGAAAACACCCGCTTCTATCCCGGCGAAGAGAAAAACGACCCGGACATGTCGAAGGAGCTGGCTTCTCTAGCCGATGTCTACGTCAATGACGCCTTCTCGGCGGCGCACCGCGCCCACGCCTCGACCGAAGGCGTCGCGCACCACCTTCCGTCTTTCGCCGGCCGCCTGATGGAAATCGAACTCGGCGCCCTCGAAACCGCGCTCGAAGCGCCGGAGCGCCCTGTTGGCGCGATCATCGGCGGGGCGAAGGTCTCGACCAAGCTCGACCTGCTTAACAACATGATTGAGAAGGTCGACGTTCTGGCGGTCGGCGGCGCCATGGCGAACACGTTCCTCGCCGCGAACGGGCTTTCGGTCGGCACGTCGCTGAAAGAAGAGGAGATGCTCGATACCGCGAAGGCCATCCTGGCCAAGGCGCGCGAGCGTGGTTGCGATCTGGTGTTGCCTGTCGACGTCGTCGTCGCAGCAGAATTCATGGCTGGCGCGCCCACCAAGATCGTCCCCGTCACCGCCATTCCCGAAGGATGGATGGCGCTCGACGTCGGACCGGAGACGGTCGCCCTGCTGAAATCGAAGCTGGCCTCGCTGAAGACGCTTGTATGGAACGGCCCCCTCGGCGTGTTCGAATTGCCTCCATTTGATGAAGGAACCAACGCCGTAGCGCAGGAAGCCGCCCGCCTGACGAAGGAAGGCAAGCTCAAGACCGTCGCTGGCGGCGGAGACACCGTCTCCGCGCTACGCCACGCGCACGTCCTGCACGACATGTCCTATGTTTCTACTGCGGGCGGCGCGTTCCTCGAATGGCTCGAGGGCAAGATTCTTCCCGGCATTCAGATGCTCCGCGCAATCGGGCAGGAAGCAGTGCCTCTCTGACAAGCATTCAATCTCTTTTGCTGACAGGAGACAAACCGCGCAGGCGGCCCATGCAGGGCTTGCCTGCGCGGCCTTAGCTCCTGATACGGTTTGGCATACGCAAGAGATTGTTTCCCCGATGATCGGTCGTGGCGCGCCTCGACGTCCTCCCACGTAAACAACAGCTCTATACGTGAAGCCCTGGAGTGACTGCGCGGTTATCTCAGCCTTAACGATTTACCACTACCACAATGGGCGGGTTTCTACGTTTTGGCTTTACTGTTCTGATGCTTTCGACCAACCTTTTAAGCCTGCTTTCATCGCCCGCCGATACAGGCGCCAGACGGACGGCAGCAAGGTCGTCCACGTCGGCGATCACACCCAACACAATGTCCGATGAAACCCAATCACGGGCCACCGGAAACGCGCTCACCGTCGCACCTACCGGCGCCCCTCCCCCTTTCCGAAGACGAGGCGCGCTTCTCGATATCCTTGTATAGACGTCGGGTGCCCACTGCCGCGCTTCTGACAGGCGGCCGAAACTGCGACTGCGCCATTTGGCCGCCTGAGCTACACGCCAAAACAGCAGTCGCCGCATATGCTGAAAACGTGACCGACGTATCCGTTTTGACAACACTGAATACGACTTGTGATCTGCTGACGCTCTCGATACAAAGGCGCGTGTCGTCCGCGTAGCTCAGCAGGATAGAGCACAGGATTCCTATTGAATTGGGCGTCGCGAGGGGAAACCACGCGGCGGAATCGCTCAAATTCGGGGAACGCTTGACCCTCTCGGGTTGTGCCGATCCCGAGCCAAGCCCGACTCTCTGAGACGGGAAGGTGTAGAGACTGGACGGGCGACGCCTAAAGGCTTCACGGTCTACGGCGAAGGGACAGTCCAGACCACGAACGCGGGGCCTGCGCCACGCGGCGGCGAAAGCCGAAGTGGTATGAATCCTGGGGCCGTGGGTTCGAATCCCGCCGCGGACACCAACTTTCGCGAAATAATATTGAAAAATATCCTCTTATAAAAAAGTGTTTTGTAATCCCGCTCAATTTTACACAGCGCAACCTTGCGGGCGAGGTCGATAACTGACAACCAAAACCGCTGAAGTCGTCAGCGCGAACGCCACACTCCAGATAGGCTTTCGACAGGGAGGACGGCGGAAATTACCGCTATGCCAGCAGTTTCCAATATTTCTGCGCAGCCGTGCGGCATACCGCAAACAATCTGTGACTTACACCGTCTGTTTTGAGGTCAAACATCAAAACAGACGCAATCCCGGTAACATATGGCTAAGAGGACCGAACCACCGCCAGGCGGCTATCACACTCGCGGCAGCGCAAACACCGCTGACGACCCATGCGTTTCGCCAAAATTCCGGACGTTCGATAGCAGGACGCTTGACCGTGCCCCCGCGGCTAAGAATATCTGTTCGAAGCTTGGCGGCAATGTCTTCCGTCGGACCGGGAGGCGGCTCGCGGGTGGCGTGAAGATTGAACGGCTCATGATCGGAGGACGTAAAAAACTCATCCTCGCCATCTTGTTCATATGTATCGAACGCGGCCCATACAGGCCTATCCGCCTCCAGTTCGTCCCCGTGTTCCGTTTCCGGCGCCGTGTAATGTTCTTCGGTATGCTCCACTGAAGATTCATCGAGAGTGCGACTCCATGACGGAATCCACGGCACAGCCGCCGGAGCGTCGACTTCCTTCTCGACGTGCGGTTGAGGCTCCGCCGCACGAGATTGAGCCTCCAACCCTTCCGCATATGCCGATTCAACCGCCGCACGGCCCATTCGCGCCGCGCGCAGACGCGTGACCACATCATCGAACGCCCCGTGCGCTGGCCGTTCGTTGGTTGCAGGCGCAGGGGCTTCGGGATGCGTCGAAGGTTCGGGCGCACCCGCAAAGCCCGACACGGCGCTTTCCGGGTCGGAAAGTTCGGCTCGCTCAGGCTCCCGGTGCGCCTGTTTCGACTCCCAGTCGTCCAACGCCGCTTCGTCCAGATGGGACATTCCGCCGGACAAATGATCCAAAGGCTCACTTGCCCGCTCATCCGTCACCGCTAACGCGGCGTCGTGATTATCACGATGAATATCAGCGTTATCGTGGAGGACATCTTGTTCTGGCTGCGCCTCACCGTCAGCGGGGGCCTCATGATTCTCAACCTGGCGTTCGTCGAGCGTGGCCGAATCGACGCCCTCGACCAACACTTCGCCGTCACGAGCTTCGTGGAACTCGTTATGAACCGCCTCAGCGACGTCGTTGTGTTCTGACGCAAACGGCCGTTGCTCATCTTCTGAGCCCGAAGCGCCATGAATGTCGTGCGGCAGATCGGCGGTCAGCGGTTCCGCCAACGCTTCACCATCGTCACCGGAAGTGGCCGAGCCGAAGCTTTCGTCTGTTACTGGAGCCGCAGCAGCAGAGGCCTCTACGACCTGCTCGTCGGACCAAGCCTCGGCAGCCAGATTCTCATCATAATGAGTATCGGCATATTCCGGGCTTTCGTCCGGAAGTTCATCCATTCCATGAGACGCCGACTCAGGTTGGCCCGCTTCAGGCTCTGCTTGAGGCGCATCGAGCAGAGCCTGATGCCCGGGCTGTTCCTGATATTCGGAGACCTGCGCGTCTTCACCCTGGAGCGCTTCGAACTGTGCATCATGGTCGCCGTCGCCCGACCGTTCAGCGACCGGCTCTCCTACCCCCTCAGCGGCATCTGCGACCTGATCGACCGGAGCGGGCTCGAGATCCGAGGCTACTTCTTCAGCAACCGCCTCATCCTCAACCGGCACGGCCTCCGATCTCGTCGTTTCTTCCCGTGAACCATCGTCCGTGCTGGTCGCATCTTCAACCGCCTCAGCCTCAGACAATGCAGAGTCATCAGCCTCGGCATCATGAACTGATGACGAGAAATGGTCAGCCAGCACTTCGGTGGCCGGGGCAGCGTCGCCGCTCTCATCCGAGGCGCCGCCATCAATCCCCGCCGAAACGGTCGGCTCGACGGCCGCCTCGGGCGCTTCTTCCAGGGGGGCTGGCTCCGACCCTACCTGCTCATGCATTTGCAGCGATGAGACGCCGCCAATGTCGAGGGTGTGATCTTCGCCTGAAGCGACATCCGAACCCGACTGCTCCCTGGTGGAGACATGATCAGCAGCGCCGTGATCTCCAGAGGAAAGCTCGGCGCTCCCGTGGTCATTCTGGACGTCGGATGCGACCTCATCCGCGTTTGCCTCTGGCTGAGCGGACGTAACAACTTCAGCGGTCGGAGCCTCTGCCTGACCTACCGGCGGCACATCCTCAACATCTTTATTTAAGGCGCCGTCGACGGGGGGCGTCTCTACGGCAGCCGCTTCGCCTGTATTTTCGCCAGCCTCACTTGTCGGCTCAACGCCCGTTTCGACCGCATTCTCGACTGTCGGGCTGGCTGAACTTTCCGGGCGCGCCTCTTCAACGTCGGTTTTCTCCCTCGGGACGGCCGGGACGACCCAATCCGTGCCGCAGCCGGAGCATTTGAGAGTCCGATCTTTCCGCAAAAATGACGCGGGCACATTGTACTTGATGCCGCAGGACGGGCATACGATCAGCATCCGGCTTCCTCTCTGGCGCTACGGACGAACCTTCCCCGCGTCGCCGTAATTCGCATCACTACTATGACCAGAACCTGTTCCTAATTTCTAAACGACGTCGCCATCATCGGGCTCGGGGAGGCTTCCCATCGACAGGCTTCGTTTCTCCGCGTTATGCTCTACTGTGCCGTCTTATAAAATATCAGTTAACACCATTCTGAGACGTATACCTAGATGATCCGCCTGAGCAACGTCACCTGGCGATATGGATCGCCCACGCGACGCGTTGCGGGCGGACGAAGTGCGGATCCGGCCACAGCACTCTCCGGCGTGACGTTTTCGGTTCCACAGGGTGGTTTCCGTTGGCTTTTAGGGCCGTCCGGTGCGGGAAAATCATCTCTGCTGCGCCTTCTCCATCTTGAAGCCCTGCCGCAATCCGGAGAGCTTGAAATCCTCGGAACCCATGTGGGCGTCGATGTGAAACGGGCGACGCTTGCACGGCTGCGTCAACGTGTGGGTATGGTCCATCAGGACTTTCGCCTGATGCCCACGCTCTCAATCAGCGATAACGTCGCCCTTCCGCTGCGTCTGGAACGGCGAGACGAAGCCGCAGTTGCAGACGAAGTCGCCGCCATTTTGCGTTGGGTCGGTCTTTCGGAACGCAGCGGCGCCTTACCTGCGGAGCTGTCGGGCGGCGAGCAGCAGCGGGCGGCGATTGCACGCGCGGTCATCGCACGTCCCGGCGTGGTTCTCGCCGACGAACCGACCAACGCGCTGGAAGAATCCCAGTCCAGCCGCATCGTCGGCATGTTGCGAGAAGTGTCCGCTCTCGGCGCCACCGTAATCGTCGCCACCCATAACGATGCTCTGGTACGACGCTTCCCCGCCCCTGCGCTGCGTCTTGAGCGTGGCCGCCTGACCACCGATGAATCGAGCACGCCATGACGCGGCAGGAGAGGTGTCCGCGAAAGGCGTCCTGGACAAGCACAGGACGGGACGGCCGATGAGCGAAGCGCGGGGACGCCGTAGAGACGGTCTTGCATTGTCACGCGCCCTGCCCGACCGAAGTCTTCTGGCTATGGTCGCGGCGATGAGTCTTCTCGCCAGCCTGACCTACGCAGGCGCCGTAGGCGCGCGCGCCTTGTCGTCCCGCTGGGCTGCAGGCGCAGCCAATCTGGTGACTGTGCAGGTGCCGGACCCCGAAAAACTGCCCGCCGACACAGTTTCCGGGTCGGCGGCGAGCGTAAGCAAAGCCACGGCGCACGGCGACGGAGCCTCCAGCGCCTCATCTGCGCTCCCGGCCTCTCAGGTGGAGAAACAGAGCGGCGGGCAGAATGCGGCGAAGCCGGACATGACCCGCGCAGCCGCGATTGAGGCCGTCTTGCAGGCGTCGCCCGACACGCAGCTGGTCCATCGCCTGAACGCCAGCGAAATCGACAAGCTGCTCGCCCCATGGCTCGGCGCAGCCGGAGCGTCCGCACTGCCGCTACCGGCCGTCATAGAGGTTCATCTCTTTCACAGCGCGAAGCTGTCCGCCGACACGATCGCCTCCATCGCCAAAATCGCGCCAGGCTCATTGATCGAACGCAATGACGCTTGGCGTGTGCGCCTTCTCGACATCGCACGCAGCCTTCTGGCCTGTGCTGCACTGGCCATTCTTCTCGTCGGCGCAATCGGGGCGGCCGTCATTGCCATGGCGACACGTCTCGGTCTTGGCGCGCGTCGGGAAAGCATCGAAATCCTGCACGGCCTGGGCGCGGTTGACGGCTATGTGGCGAGCCGCTTCGCCCGCCGCGTAGCCGGACTTTCTCTTGCAGGCGGCATGGCCGGAACCTTGCTCGCGCTTCCGCCCCTGGCCGGGATCGCACGCCTTATGGCGCCGCTCTCGGGCGGCGGAGCCCTAAATTTTGGAAGCGGAGAAACGGGCTTCAGCATAGCCGAAACGATGACCGCGCTCACAACGTTATGGGGGGAGACGCCACCGGCGCTTTTGTGGGGGCTCGGCGTCGTGCCCTTCGCCGCCGCCTTCATCGGCTGGATCACCGCCCAGGTGATGGTCCGCGTATGGCTTCGTCGTCTTCCCTGACCGCGCCGTCCCGACGGCGCGGACCACTATTCCGACTGCTGTCCACGCTCTGCGTCGGGCTACTCGTCTGGGTCGGGGGGTTCGTATGGTTCGCGTTCGACGCTCTGAGACCTGCCGCGCCTCCGCCAGTTTGCGACGGGATCGTAGCCCTCACCGGCGGCACGGGACGGGTGGACGCCTCGATCGACCTCCTGCGCGAAGGATTTGGCAAACGTCTGCTGATTTCCGGCGTCGATCAGCAGGTGCGGCTGAAGGACGTGGCGGCGTCCTTGCAACCGAATCTCGCCGCGCGGATCACACTCGGATGGCGCGCATCGTCCACCGCCGGAAACGCATTCGAGACCGCGACATGGGTGGCCGATCACCATATCAACAGCCTTATTGTCGTTACGGCAGGCTATCATATGCGGCGCGCCCTGCTGGAGTTGTCGCGAACCATGCCGGATCTGGAGCTGCATCCCTTTCCCGTGCAGTCCCCGGCGTTACGTCAGCCGTTCAGGCCTTCGACCCTGCATCTGCTTTTACTGGAATATAACAAACTGCTCTTGGCCTTCGTGGCGCCGGTGCGTTTCTTCCGTCACGCTGCGGACGCTGATTCACCATAGACCTCCCACACGAGCGACGGCGTCGCTTAACCTGGGCACGGCACTTCCCGTCGCCATAGACGACGCAGCAGCCGTCCATCAATAACAGCGAGACCGCAGCCGATCAGCACCGCTCCTGCCAGAGTGTTCCACTTCAGGGTCTCACCAAGCAGAAGCGCGCCCATCGCCAGAGCGCTTACCGGCACGAGGAAGGTCACCAGCACGGCCTGATTGGCGCCGTGGACCGTCAGGATTCTGAAAAAGATCAGATACGCGAGGGCCGTGCTCAGCAACGCTATTCCCAGCCACGCCGCCCATGTTTCCGCGCCAAGCCCCCTCCATGCGGAGAGGCCGTCATGCAGCAGCGCAAGCGGCAAAATCACTAGTGCTGCGCCCGCAAGTTGCCCGGTCGTCAATTGCAGCGGCGCCACTCCGTGCAGCTTGCGCGTCAGGACAGCGCCAATGGCGTAAGAGGTCGTCGCGCCGAGACAGGCCAGTTCCCCCGGCAGCACAGACAGGGACAATCCACTGAGAAGATCTCGCCCGATCAGTACGGCGACCCCACAGAAGGCGCAGGCGATGCCGACGATTTTCCGGCGGGTCAGTCTGTCGTCGCGCGACGACAGATGCATCGCGATCCCTGTAAAAATCGGCGTGGTGGCGTTCAGCGTCGCGGCCACGCCACTGGTCACGAACCGCTCGCTCCACGCGTAGAGGGAGAACGGGATCGCGCAGTTGAACGCGCCCAGAACCAGAAACCAGCCAATTTTTGAGGCGCCAAGAGGAAATTCCCGCCGTCCGACGACAAGAACCGCCAGCAGCGCCACCGCCGCGAAGCCAACACGCCCGAACACGAGCGTCAGGGGTGGCAGAGACGGGGCCAATACCTTGTAGAAGAAGAACGATCCGCCCCACAGAATCGAGAGAAATCCCAGAGTGATCCAGTTCTGCCCGACCTGATGACCCATTTCGCCGCCTGTGGCCGCTCGAGAAGAGACGGCGGTCGCGCGCGACGTTTCCCTGTTCATAAAACGCTTCCGCCTTCCCGCGCGAAACCGCGAAACAGAGAGAAACGACGTCTCTCCGCACATCCGCGACGCCGGACGATCATGGATGAGCGATAACGACCACGCAAGACGCACAAATTCCGTCTGTCACGCATCTCTGACCGACGCACATACTCCGGGAATTTCGCATGTGTAGGTTTCGCGGACGAGGCTGAACGGCTCACCATCGGAACGAAATAACGTGGCCACATGGCGAAGAATTTCAGCAGGCGCAACGATCTGCCGTCCGGTCGGCGGCGCATCGGAGAATGGCCAGGACCAGAGCCATTCCCGGCGAGCCGTGACGCGGGTGAACGCAAGCGCCGCGACCACCCGGCCGAACGGCTCGTCGGACGTATCCAGACTTTCATTCATCCCATCGGTCAGGCGGGATGCGACGTACCAGTTCTCCGCACTCGACAGCACCAACCCGGCGCAAAGCAGGCGAACACGTCGGCAGCGCATCCGCTCCCCTTCAGGCGGCTTGAGAAAAAGCAACGCGTCATCAGGCTGCGCGCAGAACATCTCATCGGTTTTTTCGGCGACAAGCCGCGCGGGAGGCGTCACGCCGTGACCTTCGCACCATCGTTCAAGTGCGCGTGTCGCACTGTCTTCCGCCAGAAGCGCGCAGTCGAAGGCCTCCAGCCGACGTCGGATCATGGCCCTGTCAGCCGCGGTGTCCCGCAGGACGTCTTGTGCGAAGGCTGTCATTCGGCGCCGCTCACCCTGGCTCCAGCACCTGACGCCGGAGTTCGACCCGTCCCGGAGTGGCAAGCAATGGCGTGCCGCTCCATTGGTCCTTCACCGCTTCCATAATCACGACGCCGCCCATGGTCGGTAGCAACGTTCGGCCGGCACGCTCAACGATGACGCCCGGGCGACCGCGAGCAAGGCGCCCGAAAGGCGGTGGATACAGGCCGGTTTGTCGGCGTTCGACATGAAACAGCGCCTGCGAAAGCCTCCGCGCGATCTGCCGCTGCGAGAATGGCGTCCCCTGCCCGAACGGGGTCGCATCGTTGAGCGCCCAGACTCCGCGCCGGTTGGGAACGATCAGCAGCAACTTTCCGTCGTCGCGCAGCAACTTCCAGACGGCGCGCAAGAGCGTCGATGCGGCGTCGGTGGTCTCCAGCGCATGAATGAGCAAGACGCGATCGAACGACAGGTCGTCAAAGGGAAGTTGCGCCGGATCAACCACGCAGTCGTGATCACCGCCCTCCACGGGAGCGCGGGCCGTCAACGGCGTGTTGAGGCGCGCGGATATGGACACCCCCACCCGTTCACGCCATAGCGGCAGGAACGGTGAGGCGAAGCCGAGTCCCAGCAAACGAAGCCCGCTCAGGTCGGGCCACAGTTCGAGGAGCCGCCCTCCCAACACCTCCGCAGCGGCGCCCCCTGCCGAACCCGCATAAAACTCTGACGCCGTACGAACTTCTTGCTGCATGCGGCGTACCCTACCATGAAGGCCGAACCCCGCCGCAACGCCGGAGACACGTCCCATGCCGATCGTTACGTTTCCTGTCCCAGTCTTGAGCGACAATTACGTCTGGTTGCTACGGGACGATGAGACCGGCCAGATCGCCGTGGTCGATCCTGGAGACGCAGCGCCCGTCCGCGCTGCGATCGAAGCCCACGGCGGGCGGCTCGACCTTATCCTGCTCACGCACCATCACGCGGACCATACGGGCGGCGCGACAGCCCTGCGCGACCGGTATGGCGCAAGAATGATCGGTCCAGCCTACGAAGCAGCGCGCCTGCCGCCTCTCGATCTCGCGGTTCAGGACGGCGATTTTGTCGCGTTCGGCGCTTGCGAGGCGCGCGTTATCGCGACGCCGGGACATACCGCCGGGCACATCGCCTACTATTTCGACTCTCCGGCTTCACTTTTCTGCGGCGATACGCTGTTCAGCCTCGGCTGCGGACGTCTTTTCGAAGGCACGGCAGCCGACATGTTCGCAAGCCTCCGCCGTTTCGACGCGCTGCCCGGCGCCACGCTCATCTACTGCGGCCATGAATACACGGAGTCGAACGCGCGCTTCGCCCTACGCGTCGATCCCGACAACTTGGCGCTCACCCACCGGGCCGAGGACGTGCGCGAGCTTCGTTCGCACAACGAACCGACTGTGCCATCCACCATGGAGAGCGAGCGCGCCTGCAACCCCTTCCTGCGGGCGCCCGACGTCGACACGCTGGCGCATCTGCGACGCGAAAAAGACCACGCAAAATAGGCCTCAAGATCAGCTTTTCGAACGTCTGTTTTTTAGTGCGGGGGCGTGGCGTCGAACGCTGCAGACAGATCCGCCAGAGGAACTGCGCCAAGCATCCACATGCCGCCCCGCAAGCGTAGCGGCACGGATATCAACGCCCCGCTTTCACCGGATTCGGACGGCGCGGCGCGTCGTCCCCCGTCGCCTGCGGCAGCGACCGTGACAGGCGGAGCGGTCGCGTCGCTTCCCTGGAAGTCCGCCAATTCCCGATCCAGCAAACTCACGACCCTCGCAAGAGCGGGCGACGCCGCTCCGCCCGCCGCAGCCCTGCGCACCGCAGCCGCAAGGCCGACGCCAACGAGATCGAAATCGCCCGTCCAGTCCAGCCCGCGCACAAGGCGACCCGAAAGCCGCATATTAACCGGGCCAACGGTCCCCCGCGCGAGATGCAGCAGAACCACCTGACTGGACTCATTTCCGCCGATGGACGCAGCCACACGTAGCCCATCGACCTGCTTACCCAGCCCGGGCAGCGCTACGGGCAGATTCAGCCTCTTCACCGAGATGTCCCCGGCCAGCCCCCCGTTCGCATTTCCCCAGGCGAGTCTCGCGTCCAAACCACGCAGTCCGAAGGCAATAAGCTTTGACGACACGGGGCTTCGCTCGATTTCCAACGCCAGATTCGACGCAGTGACGGCCGCGCCCACGCCATCGGCGCTGGCGGCCCTGTGCAAAACAAGCTGAGCGCCATCAGACGTGATGCGCGCTGCGAATAACACGCCCTCCGCATCACCGGGCGACGGCCGAGCGAACAACGCCACAGCTTGCGCGCCTTCAGGAGCGACCGAAACTCTGTGCGAGCGCAGCAAATCAGTGCTTATGTCGAGGCGCTCGGCGGCATAGAGCACGCGCTTTCCATCCAGAACGCCGCTTATCCTTACATTGCGCAGTGTCGCACGGCGGATGATAAGCCCCCCCCACGCAGAGGCACGAGACCAGCTGACAACCCAGCCATGGCGCGCCATATCCTGCCGTCGCGCGTCGAGCGTTGAAAGCGCCGCCCGCTCGCCGCCGGGCATCGGCGTCACCGCGACGACAGACAACGCCAACGTAGACAGGACCACCAAGGGCCAGCGGATTCTCACTTCACATGCCGCCGCATCTTCAGCGGCCAATGCACCGGCGTTGTTACATTTTCTGGCCGCAATTCGCGCCGGACCGGAATCCACTTACCAGATTTTATCCACAGCCCGTCCACACGCTCGTCCCCAATGCCGGTGAAAACGCCGACGCCGTCCTGATGTGACGTCTGGCTATTCCGACGCAAGGGAACGCCAGCCAAAAAACGCGGGCCCAAGCGGCTCTCGAGGGTTTTTTAAGCTCGAAGACATCATTCGCCGGTCACATTCGATCCGGTTTTTCAATGCTCCAAGCTGCAAACCTCGACAGAAAGGCGTCGTTCGCCGCTTTTCTCCCACAGAGTTATCCACAGAACGCTCTTGATCTTTCCAGCCTAGAAGACGTGCATAGCTCACGGCAGGAGATTGCGAACGCATTGGGCTTGGCGCTCCCCGGCTTCACTGCCCTGACCCAACTCGCCTGATCCGTAGCAGTCGTCGTGCGAGGCTTCCGACGCCACTACCGTCGGCCTCCTCGCAACCTGACAACCAACGGCGTCTTTTAAGCGAAATCAGTCCCCTGCATTCGGACCAGTCACTTCCCCAGATGTTTCGCCATCGAAGCGACGCTCTCCCGCGCGCCAGGCCGTCCTGATCTCGCCGAGCAGGTCTCCACGCTTCTCCACCTCCAGTTTCTTGCCAATTACAATGGAGATGACGCCCGGACGCTTGAGAAATCCTTTCCGCCCCCAGTAACGGCCCGAATCGGTCGCGACGGGATAAACCGGAAGCGACGCATGCCGCGCCACGGCGGCGACGCCCGGTTTCAGCGAGACGATCTCGCCGGGCGCGACGCGCGTCCCTTCGGGGAAGATAATGATCTGACGCCCGTTCGCAGCAGCCTTCGCCGTTTCCTTCAACAAGCTGCGCATGGCCTTGGAGCGCGCGCCTCTCTCGACCGGGACCATACCGGTCAGCAGCAGCATCGGTCCGACGAGCGGAATGCGGGTTAGTTCCTGCTTCATCACATAGGCAGGTTTCGGCAGCAGCGTCATCCAGACCAGCGTATCGAAGGCGGATTGATGCTGGGACGCGATCAGAAACGCGCCATCGGCAGGCAGCCTCTGCAGTCCTTCCACCCTGAAGGTCGTCCCGCACAGCACGCGCAAGCCGCCGATCAGCAATCTGCACCAGAGCTTCGCATAGGGGAGCGCCAGGCGAGCGGCGAAAAGCCTGATGGGGAACGCCAGGACGCCCATGACAATCGTAAGCGCGACCAGATAGAGGCTATAAGCCGTGGAGCGAAGCAGGATCATACGGCACCTGACTGAAACCGGATCCCGACACGGGTTCGGACGGGTGTCCCGGCTTTTTGTTACAGAGCGCGCCCTGCCCTTCGCAGCCTTCGGCCCAAGGGAGAATCTGCTCAGGATCAAAGCCGCAGAAACACATGAAAACCATGCGCGGCCTCGGAGAAATAGCGGATGCAGACCAGAAAATCGCGAGCGTCGCAAGCGGGGCGGCTCGACGTCAGCCACGAACGAACACCCCCGACGCACGGCGAGACTTGATTCTCGCAGCGCGAACCGCCAAGAACGCGATCATGTCGCTCATTTCCTCAATCAAGCTCGTAATGGCTCGCCCTCACCCGGAGAGCTATCGGTTTTTGCTGGCCTCCGGCGCGGCGACCGCGCTCGGTCGGTACCTCGGGCGACGGCTGAACTGCCCCGTCCTCCGTGGCGCAGGGACAGCGAGCGGCCTGTTCTTCGCGTTCTGCCTCTATTTCTTCCGTGACCCCCAGCGCACGCCGCCGCCGCGCGAAGGACTGGCCGTGGCGCCGGCTGACGGCCGCGTCGTGTCGGTCGAAAAGGTGGCGCCGCCCGTGGAACTGGCTATGGGCGACACGCCGGTCTGGCGCATCGCCACGTTCCTGTCGGTCCTCGACGTGCACGTGAACCGCTCGCCCGTCGCCGGTTCGGTCGCGCGCGTCGCCTACCACCCCGGCAAGTTTCTGAACGCCAGCCTGGACAAGGCGTCCACCGAAAATGAGCGCAACGCCATCAGCATCGTGCTTCCCGACGGCCGCATGGTCGCCGTGGTGCAGATCGCGGGCCTCATCGCGCGCCGCATCGTCTGCTCGGTGAAGCCGGGCGACGCGCTGGAAGCGGGCGAGCGTTTCGGCCTGATCCGCTTTGGCTCGCGGACGGACCTCTATCTTCCCCCCGGCGTCACCCCGCTGGTCTCGGCCGGTCAGACGATGATCGGGGGCGAGACCGTCATGGCGCAGCTTGACGGATGATCTCGTCCCATGGCCTGCCGACCGCAGCCGGCGCATCGGGCCATGATCCTCGTCACCTCGGAAGACGGCCTTGCATGACGCTGGCCCGACAGGCGCACCGGGCTCGCACGGCGAGAGCATCGTCATGTCGGAACTGACGCAGCAAGCCCGGCTTCGACGCCGGCGCCGTCTTCGGCGGGTCCGGGCCCGGCGCGCGCGGGTTCGGGGGCTTTCATTCAATCGCCTGATACCCAACCTGCTGACCATGCTCGGCCTCTGCGGCGGTCTGATGGGCATGCGTTTCGCACTGGATGGACGGTTTCATGACGCAGCGATCGCGCTTCTGATCTCCGCCGTCATTGATGGGCTGGACGGACGAATCGCGCGCCTGCTGCGCGGCGCGACGCGCTTCGGCGCTGAATTCGACAGCCTTTCCGACTTCCTCTGCTTCGGCGTCGCGCCGTCTTTCGTGCTTTATCTCTGGGCGCTGAAGGATGCAGGGCGATACGCCTTCCTGCCGTGCATCATGTTCACTGTCTGCATGGCGCTACGCCTCGCCCGCTTCAATGCCAGCCTCGATGGAGAGGACGACAAGCCGAAATACGCCAGCAACTTCTTCACCGGCGTTCCCGCGCCAGCGGGCGCAGGACTTGCGCTGTTTCCGCTGTTCCTCGGGCTCGAGGCGAACAAGCTGGGTTATAACGACGTCTACGATCTTACGCGATTGCCGTTCCTGCCCATCGTGACGTTGATCAGCACTGCGTTCTTGCTGGTCTCCACCCTGCCGGTATGGTCGTTCAAGAACTTCAAGATTCCTGCAAAATTCGTACTGCCGGTCATGCTAAGCGCCTGCGCCTACGCCGTCGTTCTTGTGGCCGATCCATGGGGAGCGCTCGCCGCGGCCGGAGTCATTTACGTCGCGCTGTTGCCGCTCAGTCGCCTGAGCTTCCAACGCTTGCGCAAGGCAGCGGAAGAACTGCAGGAAGACCCCGAGGCTGAGGAAGAAGCGCGCCTCGCCGCACGCTGACTTCCGACCACGGGACATCTCCACGCTTCCGGCGCCTGAGCGCCCGGAAGCCCTGGCTTCGCTTCCATTTCTCGACGCGACCGACGGTCCTCACGGGGGCGTCTGTGTGCGATCAGGCCGCCGTGTCTCTGGTCGAGCCACTGCGCGCTCGCGCCGTCACTGCGATCACCGCCCCAAGAATTTCCGAAGGCGTGGGCGGACAACCGGGCACGAACAGATCGACCGACGCGTGATTCTCCAGACCGCCCAACGTGGCGTAGTTTTGCGGGAAAAGCCCTCCGTCGCGCGCGCAGGCCCCGACTGCGATCAAGCCTTTCGGGCGTGGCATCGCCTCCCATGCCGCCCGTATCACGGGCGCCATCATGCGCGAGCAGCCGCCTGTCACCAGCAGCATATCCGCCAGACGCGGCGAAGCGGAGAACTCGACCCCCGCCTCGGCGAGACCATATCCACCCGTCTTCAAAGCCTCGACTTCAAGACCACAAGCCTCACACCCGCCACTGTCGACATGAAACAGGACCAGCGGGGATCGGGAAACGACCGGGGGCAGGGCCGGGCCGGCGGGCGCGACCAGCGCTGTGAAGAGCGCCCGTACCATTGATGAAGACATAGGTCGCCTCCGCCCCAGCTTATCAACATCCGTCAAAGACTTCATTGATCCACCGCCGCCGCCGAGACGCCGAAAGACGCCGTCACGACATCCACATCCAAAGCCCTTGCGCCAACAAGCGCCGCTTCCTGCGCCATCAAGATGGAGGGAGAAGGGTCGGCGATAAAGACCTGTTCCACACGCCCCTTACCCAACCCTACGACATACCAGACAGCGCCATGAGCCGCCTCCACAGCGCCGAACCCCCAACACGGGTCAACCGGCGTGGGGAAGGCGGCGCACAGAGCGTCTGCCTCCTCAGCCAGCAATGTCGCGCCCAGTGAATCGAGAAGCTCCAGACTCTCCAGAATCTCGTCAATCCGAAGGTCGGCGCGCGCACGGGCGTCGCCGCCGGTACGGGCGCAAGGCCGCAACTGCACGGCGCCATAGGCCGCCTGCCCCAGCCTGAGATCGCCACCGCGCCCACAAGCCCGTCCGACGACGCCGCCCAGTCCCAATGCGTCCATTTCCGCACGTCGTGTCATCCCCAGACCGGCAAGGCGCGCGAGCAGTCCCGGCGTCGTGCGCCACACGCCACGCAACGCGGCGACCTCACTGCGGCCGAACGCCGCCAGTTCCTGACACACCCACGCCAGAACCTGCGTTTCCGAGCGCGCGTCCCCGCCGGACGCGGCGCCGCCAATGGCGACCCCACCCGGACATATGCAATCCATCAGCGTGCGCTTGCCCAGCGCCTTGCCACAGAACCTCATGAGCGTTTCCCGTGCCGCGAACAGGCGTGCGCTTACAAGCGCAGCGTCCGCCACCTGCGCCAGGCGCGCGAGCGCGGTCAGATGCGCGGAAACACGTTCGATCTCGCATAACGCCGCCCGCGCGACCTCGGCGATTAGAGGCGTGGCAACGCCTGCCGCCCGCTCCGCCGCCATGCAAAACGCCCATTGATGGGCCGCCGCCATGCTTACCGAAATACGCCCCGCCAGATCCGCCGCCGCCAAAGCAGTGCCGCCGCACATGCGCGAAGCGACCCCGCGGTGGGTGTAGCCGACGCGACTTTCGACAGAAGCCACAGCTGGTCCGGTCGGGCCGGGCGCGACGCCAAGCAGCAAATGCGCAGGGGCAGCGAACCCGCCATTCGCGGGGCCGCGTGTGGCGATAGTCCCGGATCGAACCACCGCATCCGGAAGTTGTCCGAATTCCGGAATCTCGGGCGCGTATGTCGCAGCCCCCGGCCGGGCGGACAGAGGCGCGCTCGCGGTCCATGCGGCATGATCGACAAGCGGGCGCGTATCGCGCGCGTCCATCGCCTCGACGCCCCATAGATCATTGATTCGCCGCTCGAACGACGCGGCGGCCGGGCGCGGCCCCGACAGACCGGGATAACGTGCCCCATCCAGCTTCAGGACGGCCATCAGTGGCCGGTCTCCGCCCTGACGCGGATCGGCGAACAGCGCCTGCACTGTGTCTCCGTCGCACCACAATCCGATGAAGGACAAGGGGTCGGCGGACAAGCTCTCCTGCAAGCCTCGCCATTCCATCTCGTCAAGTTCGAAGCGCCACGACGCGCCGACCGCGCGCCCGGATCGTATCAGCGCAGCGCTGTCACGGAGCCCCTCCGCGTCTTCTTTCGGTGGCGCGCCGAAGGGGATGAGACCGCCATTCATCTCTCCACCCCGTCTGCAAAGCCGCTGACACCCGACCGAGCCACGGCTTGATCGGCGCCCGCTCCACGTCGTCGCGCCATAGCCGGAAACGGCGCCACGACGACCAGGGCCGCCAGCAAGATTGAATGAGCCTGAAGCGCCTGCGTAAGGAGAAGCACCGCGCCGAACGCAGGAAGCACAAGCAGGACTCCCGCCTGCCGTTGCAAGAACGCCGAGACCGGGTCGCCACGACCTGGAACGCCATTCTCCAACAGCCAGGGCGCCGCCAACGTCGGTCCCATGAGAGCCAGCAGCGCGGCGCTCGGGCAACCTGCGGACGCCGCGATCGCCGCAAGCCCGAGACATCCCGACACGACGAGCATCGGTCGCCCGGCTGCCGATCCGCTCACCAGTCGCGCCGCCGATACAACGACGGAAAGGAATCCAGTCACGATCAGAGCGAACGACAGTGGCGCGAACAACGACACGGGTTCCGAGCCCACCTGGACCGTGGCCAGCAGGATCGCCGCCATGCAGAACCTGAACACGCTCAGGACACGCGCCGACGACAGCGTTTCTCGACCCCCGTTACGAAGATATTGCTCCACCACGAACGGCGCGACGGGGAACAGGCCGCCCAGTATAACGAAACCGGCGCCCAACAGGACGGCGCCAGAAGCCGCTACCGGATGCGCCGCCCCTGCAATCGCGGTCAGCGCGCCTACGGCATTCCGGCGAAGAGCGTCCCATCCGGAGAGCGCCGCTCCTCTTCTTCCGTCGTGAAAGACGGTCAGCAACGCCGAGCCCGTAAGCAGCATGGCCAATGCTACCGGCGTCAGAGCCAGAGAAAGCGCGAGGGCCGTGAATCCCGCGCCCCAAAACGAAAGCGCAGGTCCCAGCTTCTCCCGGTCTGACCGGGAGAAGTGCTCGCCACGCTCGTCTCCCGACGCGACCGCCTCTTCGTGAAGCGCGCCTGCCTGAAAAGCGGCAGCTTGAGAAGACAGAGCCCGGGGCGCCGCAGCCAGCAGCTCCATGACCAGCCCGACCGAGACCAGCACGCGTCCCCATATCGCAACCGATCCGGTGTCCACCCACGACATCGACGGACGACCATGCCCGGTCGCAGCGATTATCCCGGCCATTACAGACAAAAGCAGACCGACTGCGGCGACGGGAACTGCAACCGAAACGCTACGCCCCTGCCCGATCGCGCCGAGCGCAATCCCGGCCAGAAAAGGCCAGGCGAGAGCAGCCAGAACCAACAGATCGACCACTTCAGTCATGACGGGGCCTCGGGCTCGTCCCCGACACGACGCAGTGACAGGCGCTCGACAAAACGCAACCCGGCGCCCGACAACGCCAGCATGACCGCGCTCACCGCCCAGATCGGCGGGATCTCTCCACGACAGACGGCCAGCAAGAGCGCGCCATCGCACGCCGCAAGCACGCCGGCGAACTGCCGCAATGGTCCCGCGCCAAGCGCCGCCACCGTCACGCCGACCAGCGTAACCGGGAGCGCCACCCCGGCGCCGCCTCTGATGACGCTGGCGCTCGTCGCTCCGATTGCGGTGGCGACCGGGTCAGAAAAGCTTAACCCCGCTCCGACGACCAGCAGCAGCGCCAATCCGAACGTCGCAACCGAACGGCCTGTCACGACAGACGAAACGGAGGCGTAGCCACGCAGACGCCACGCCGGAACGCCGCCCGCAAGCAGCGCCGCAGCGGCGGCGAACCACAGCGCAAAGACGTCCGGAGAGCGGAAATCGAACGAAGCGTCGATAACCAGCAACGCCGTCGCCACGGCCAGAACGGGCGCGGCGGCGAAACCGACCAGTACGAGAGCCAGAGAGGCCAGTTCAAGGAGGGCGAGCACGATGCTCATCGAGAGGCGCTTCCTGCAGCGTCGGGGGCGGCCCACGTTTCCGAAGACGGTTCTGACGGCGTAGCCGCCAGTTGCAGGGCCAACACCGCGAGCACGAGCGCCAGACCGCCACGCAGTCGCGCAGTCGCCACCGGACCGAAAGCGATCGCGCGGGCCGACGCCAGCACACAGGCGACGACCGCCGCCCGCGCCAGCCAGAACGCCGCCGTCAGACCACAATCGCCAAACCAGACGAACTGCGCTGAAACGCTCGCCCCCGAGACTGGCGGCGCGGCAAGCGCGCGCGGCCACGCGAGATCGCCCGCAAGTGTGATCCACGTGAGGTCGAGCACATCGCTCGCAAGCATCAGCATCGCACGTTCGCTCCCCTGAGCTTCAAGAGGCTCTGACACTCCCCACGTCGGCCCTATGGCGAGCAACGCGACCCCGGCGAGCAGGAACGCTCCCCGTGGAGCAGTTTCATCCTCACGCAGCCCTGCCAGAACCGCATCCAGATCCGTCGTAACGCCAGTGGCGAAAAGAAGCGCCACGATCAGCAGCAACGCAGGCGCCGCTGTCGCTCCAGCCGCGAGACGCAGCATGGCGCCTCCTGAAATCTCCGCCGGGTCGTTCAAGGCGGGCAGTTGGACAAGAAACCGTGCGGCCGCCAGAAGGCCGCCGATCATCAGGATATCGGCAGAACCGGCGGGCGTCAGATGAACCGAGAAGGCCGGAGCCAGACAAGCCGCCGTTATCGCCGCCCCGCAAGCCAACGGAGCAGCAGCGACAAGAAGTGGGTTCGAGGGAATGATGTCTGAAAAATCAACCGAGGGCGTGCGCCACGCAGACACAATCCGCCGCCAGCGCAGAAGCGACGACGGAGCCCCCCCGCCGGTCAGACGCGCGGCGAAATGATCGCGCACTCCGGCGATCAGCGGCGCGGTGAGAACCACCGCAGCCAGTTGCGCCGCCAGCACGATCAGGGAGAGAAACAGATGCATCGCCGTCATCCCCAGAGCGCCCCTATGATCAGGCCCAATCCCGCCAGCGCGAGAGCGATGGCGAGCCCCTGATCCTCGACGCGCGATACACGAACGGACAATATGCGGACGCCTGTGATCAGCAGCCGCGCCTGCCGACGGAGGCCTCTGCGCCATGTCGCGCCGCAGCCCGGCCAGAGCAGCACGCGGGCCAGATCGCCCTGCATGGAGAGGGAAGGCCATATACGCGGCTCGCCAAAAGGCAACCAGGAAGCGCGGGTCTTCATGCCGCCGGCCCACGGCGCCGATTGCGACGATCCCCGTTCAGCCAGAAAGGCGGCGCCGAAGCGTGATCCGGACGCATCTTCCATCGGGCTTTGTCTGGCAGGCCGGACCTTGGCGATGCGCGCCAGGCTGGCCGCGAAGACCACGCAGACGAACAGCGCCAGCGGCGTAAACCGCGAAAGGCCGTCCGGCGCGATCAGGCTCAGCAACTGCGTCTGATCGGTGAACCCGGCGCCGCCTGAAAATGCGCGCAGAACCGGCCGGGCCGCGAAGAAAAGAACGCCCGGCGCGAGCGCCGCCGCCATGGTGAGGCCCAGGCCACAAAGAACAGGCGTAGCCTCGGGCCACGCAACGTCCTGCGTCGCCGCCATGCGTGGCGTCCGCGCGCCGCCCAACAGGGTCTGTGTCGCAACACGGGCGGAGGCGAGTCCAGCCAACCCGACGAGCGCCCCGAAACAGGCCAGCGTCAGCAGGAATGGCGTCTTTGCAGCAAGGGAATCGCCAGCCGGCGATTCGAGAACGATTTCAGTCTCCAGCCAAAGGAGGGAAAACGCCCCCGAAGGCGGCAGGAAGGAGACAAGAAACAGCGCGCCCGCGAACAGACTGGCGAGGCGAGGCGCGAAAAGCGGCAGACCCCCGAGCCGATCCAGGTGATCAGACCCGGCGCGTGCGGTGACCGCATCCCCCAGCGCCAACAACACGGCGGCGGCAGGCCACACGGTCACAAGCCCGAGCACGAAAGCCTTCTCCGCCGTGCTGGCGGACAGCGCCATGTCCGCCGCTCTCGCCTGAGCGGCCAATGCGGCGGCAACGAGCATGAAAGCGAAAACAATCGACGCCAGAGACAAAAGAGCCTCGCTTAGCGTTCGGCAGGCCAACGCACGCACGGCCCTCCATGCGCCGACCACAAGCGCGCCGGCCATCAGAAGCGCAGTCGGGCCTGCTGCGAGCGGCTCAGCGTGCTGCAATACGCTACGTGACGCCACAAGGAGGGCAAGGCTCATGACGAGCAGATGCGACCGGTCGACCCGCTTCGTCCCGCCCCCTGACACGCACAGCAAGAGGGCGCCGCAAATCAGCCAGTCCGACCGCCACAGGCAGGCGGCGCCCAGCAGCAACGCGGGCGCGGCGACGTCGCCACCGCCGCGGGACGGCCTGGCGGCGACCAGAACCGCACCCGACACGACGAAAGCGAGCAAAACGGGATCAACGCAAAACGTGGCCAGGCACGCCAGAGCGTAACCCCAATCAGTACGGTCTCGCGCTCCGGCCGAAGTTGCGGCGGCATGAGACGCTCCGGCCAGAGCCAAGGGAACGAGCGCCAGAGGAAAGAGAAACAACGCGCCAATTGCGTCAGGCCGCGCAAAAGCGGCGCCCGAAGGAAACGGCCAGACCGCAACGGCGGGAAACGCCGCACAACAGACGCCACATAATGGCGCCGCGACCCACAGGGCGACGGAGATCGTTACGAGCCGGGCGTGCACCGCACGATTATCGGCGAGGATGCAGGCTGCGACCGCAAACGCGAAGGGAAGGAAAGTGAGTATTGGTGGTGGTCCGGTCGAAAAGCGCGTGACGTGTTCGGCGTGATCCTAGAGCATCGTCGAGCCGGACGGAATCTGTCGGGACGAGAAACTGATCGCGCAGCCAAAGAAGTTGGCGCCCGGACCCGCGCCTCAAGCCCGCGACGATACGCCTGGTTTCCTAACAACGCCTTTCGATGTCCGTTGGGTTGACCTCAGATTACGGATCCGACGTGTTGAGGCGCGGCCCGCCTTCTCAAAAGAAGCAGCGCCCCCCTACCCTCGGGCTCCGACGTGGCCTCACCCTGCGGAGGCTCGCCAAAAAATCTCCAGAGCATGCCGAGGCCGCGCGTCCGTGGCTGCCGTCTGGAAAAACCTTTCTGGAAACGCTCCGAAACGCAGTTGCGCACAGACTAGTGGGGCGTCTCAGCCCTTGCGCAGCGCCCACGGGGCGGCGGGTTTGCCAGGAGCGCCACGCTTGCCGAGCCATTGCTTCAGGTCCTCGAAGCCGCGCGGCCGTGCGGCGCCCGCCCAGAGCAGTCCCGTTTCAGCGGAGAAGGTCGCCGCCTGCTTCAATCCGCCATCCGCATATTTCTGCAGCGCGACGCCGAGGCCACGGGCCATGACCGGCATCTGGTCGAGCGGGAAAATCAGGAAGCGACGGTTGGTTCCCAGCACCGCGACGTGATCGCCCTCGACTGCGGAGCAGACAGCGGCGCTTTCGTCGCCCTTGAGGTTCAGCACCTGTCGCCCGCTACGCTTTTCTGCTGCGAGATCAGCGTCCGCAACCAGCATGCCGCGTCCGGCGCTGGAGGCCACCAGCCATTTTTCATGAACGCCCAGCGGGAAGACGGCGAGGATGTCCTCGTCGTTCGAAAGATCCATCATCAAACGAACTGGCTGCCCGTCGCCGCGGCCACGCGGCAGGTCGGCGGCGTTGACCGTGTAGGCGCGCCCATCCGTCGCAAAGAAGCAGATCCGGTCCGTGCTCTGGCACGGCAGGGCCAGACGCAGCGAATCGCCCTCCTTGAACTTCTGCGCCGCAGCGTCGATTCCATGCCCCTTGACCGCCCGGACCCACCCTTTTTCGGACAGGATCAGGGTCAGCGGCTCGCGCTCGATCATGGTGGCTGCGGAGATGTCGATTTTCTCCGGCGCCGCAGCCAGCGTGCTGCGCCGGGCGCCGAGCGCGCCGGAGCCAAACGCCTTGCCGATCGCCTTCACCTCGTTGGCGATGTTCGCCCAGCGCAGCGTGACGTCGCCGAGCAGCGCCTTCAGAGAATCTCGTTCAGCGCTTAGAGACCCATGCTCCTTGCGGATCTCGATCTCTTCGAGCTTGCGCAGGCTGCGCAGGCGCATGTTCAGGATCGCTTCCGCCTGAACCTCTGTCAGGCTGAACGCCGCCATCAGACCGGCGCGGGCGTCGTCTTCCTCGCGGATGATGCGGATCACCTCGTCGAGGTTCGCGTAGACGGCGAGGAAACCCTCCAGAATCTCGATCCGGCGCTCAACTGCGGCCAGGCGATGGCGGCTGCGGCGCTCCAGAACCTCATGCCGGTGATCGAGCCATGCGCGCAGGACCTGCCGCAGGCCAAGCACGCCGGGCGCGCGGTCGGGACCGAGCACGTTCATGTTCAGCGGGAAACGGCTTTCCAGCGCGGTGGCGCGGAACATCGTCTCCATCAGGACCTCGGCATCCACGGCGCGGGTCTTGGGCTCGAGGATCAGGCGGATGTCCTCGGCGCTTTCGTCGCGCACGTCGCCGAGCAGCGGCAGTTTCTTTTGCTCGATCAGATCCGCGATCTGCTCGATCAGGCGCGACTTCTGCACCTGATACGGAATTTCGGTGACCACGATCTGCCAGGTTCCGAAGCGTCCCTGCTCGACCGCCCAGCGCGCGCGGATGCGAAAGCCGCCACGGCCGGTTTCATACGCCTGCAGGATCGCCGCAGGTTCTTCGACGATCAGACCGCCCGTCGGGAAATCCGGGCCGGGCATGTGCTGCAGCAACTCGGCGGTCGTCGCGTCCGGCTTGCGGATCAGCAGCGCGGCGGCGGCGCAGATTTCTCCTGCGTTGTGCGGCGGGATGCTGGTGGCCATGCCGACGGCGATGCCCGCTGCGCCGTTGGCTAGCAGGTTCGGAAAGGCTGCCGGAAGCACGACGGGTTCGCTTTCTTCCCCGTCATAGGTCGGGCGAAAATCGACGGCGTCGTCGGCGATGCCTTCCAGCAGCGCCTGCGCCACCTTCGTCAGGCGCGCTTCGGTGTATCGCATGGCCGCCGCGTTATCGCCGTCGACCGAACCGAAATTTCCCTGCCCTTCGACGAGCGGGAAACGCACGGCGAAATCCTGCGCAAGACGCACCAGCGCCTCGTAGACCGAAGCGTCGCCATGCGGGTGGTATTTACCGATTACGTCGCCGACGACGCGTGCACACTTTTTAAACCCGGATGTGGGATCGAGGCGAAGCTGATGCATCGCGTACACGAGACGCCGATGCACCGGCTTCAGCCCGTCGCGCACGTCGGGAAGCGACCGGGACATGATGGTGGACATGGCGTAGGCCAGGTACCGCTCGCTCAGCGCGTCGGCGAGCTTCGTATCCTCAATATGGCCTTCGAACGTGTCACTCATACCGGTCCTCCATGGGCGCCACACATAACGGAGAGCCACGTTTTGGCCAACACGCCCTGTCGCCGCACAACGCGATCAGAACGCATCCACGCCCTGTCGCTGCAAACGGCGTTGCCGCTGGCGACGCTCGTCACGCTGAGCGCGTGCTCCCCGGCCGCGCCATTTCTGAAGACTGGAGATGAACTCGCGCATAGCGGTTTCACCGCCCATTACGCCGACACGACCGAACGCTACGCCATGATGAACCTGTTGCCTGCGGGCATGCTGACATACCGACCGACTGCGACAGGGCCGGTTTATCTCTATGCTGACCGGCTCGGGTGCGGTTGCGTCTATATGGGCGGACGCTCCGCGTTCGCCGAGTATTCACGCGGGCATCAGGCGCCCGCCTACGCCGCCATGACCGCGGAACTCAACCAGCATCCGGGATGGGACTGGAGCGTATGGTCAGGCAACGCCGATCCGGGACCGTCTCAGCCACGGCATGTCATCGGCGCAGAGTGGTGAGGACGTGCCAGAGCTTTCACAATCGCCTCCTTGCCGGTAGATTGAAAACAGACCGTCTAAAGAAAAAACAAAAAACAGTTACGGGAGAATTTCATGAAATTGGGCGCATTGCTGGGAGTCATGCTCGCTGTCGGCGTCACAGTTTCCTCCGCTCAGGCAGACCCCGCGACGTTCAATACCTATTCAACGGACCCACACTGGTCCGCGCGACTGAACGCAATGTTTGGAAAGACGTCCAAACCAGACTGGCTGAAAAACGCCACGTCATCCGAAGCCGTGTCTGTCACGATGGACGGCAAGCCATATACGGTGCTGCTTGCATGCAAACGACATGATTGCGGCAATCATCAACTCGCCATTCTCTTCGACAATGCGACGATTTATGGCTTGCGCTTTGAGGCTACGAACGGCGTCCCCAAAGAAACGCTGACGTGGTTCAATATCGGCGGCGGACCAGAGAGCATCGACGGGAAAACGATCCTTTACGCGGCGATCACCGGCAGTCTTTTCAATCACCCTGAGGCGTTCGCCTTTCCGGCAGAAAAATAGACGCCTCACTCTCCGAGCCAAGGCCTAAAACCCGAGAGCGAACGGCTTTATTCAGCGGCGGCCGCAAAAGCCTCGTGGGATGCCGTTTTCTTTTCGAAATACGCATGCGCGTCCCCCCAATGTTTCAACGCCATGATGACGGGCTCCAGAGATCGTCCGCGCTCAGTCAGGCTGTACTCCACTTTGGGAGGCACTTCCGCATAAACCGTCCGCAGCACGAAGCCGTCCTGCTCCAGTTCACGTAGCTGTGCTGTCAGCATACGCTGCGTGACGTTCGGCAAAAGCTTGCGAATTGCGTTGAAGCGCAACGTTCCTTGCAGAAGGTGAAAGAGAATGACGCCCTTCCACTTTCCGTCGATCAGTTCGAGCGTCGCCTCCACAGCGCAACCCGGGCTGCAGTCCAGTTGTTTATGGCGGATACGGGGCATGACGGTATCATTTCCGATACTATGGGCGTTATATGTGCGTTCTTGCAGAGAGTGATGATAGCGCCCCATCTTCATTTCATACAATGATGGAGCAGAAATCATGCGTGCCGTTGGTTATCAGTCTTCCCTCCCAATCGACGCCCCCAGCGCACTGGAGGACATCGAACTTCCCACGCCCACCCCGACCGGGCGCGACCTTCTGGTCGAAATCCGTGCAATTTCTGTCAATCCCGTCGACGCCAAGGTACGAAAAAGCGCCGCGCCCGCACCGGGCCAGTGGCGTGTTCTCGGCTGGGACGCCGCCGGTGTCGTCACGGCGATAGGCCCAGAGGTGCGTGATTTCGCGGTAGGAGATGAGGTCTTCTACGCTGGGTCGCTGCCGCGACCGGGCACGAACGCCGAGTTTCATCTGGTCGATGAACGCATTGTCGGGCGCAAACCAAAATCACTGGACTGGGCGCAGGCCGCGGCCCTCCCGCTGACTGCGATCACGGCCTGGGAAATGCTGTTTGATCGCCTCGATATTAGGCGGAACGTGCCCGGAACGACGCCAACCCTGCTGATCATCGGCGGCGCGGGCGGCGTCGGCTCGATCGCGATCCAGCTGGCGCGCGCCCTGACGGACGTGACCGTCATAGCCACCGCCTCACGTCCGGAAACACAGGAATGGGTCCGTAGCCTTGGCGCGCATCATGTGGTCGACCATCGTTCGCCCCTCGCCGCGCAGATCGCAAGCCTTCCGACTGGCGCTCCAGGGTTCGTGTTCTCTACGACCCAAACGGACCAACACTATGCCGATATCGTGGAACTGCTGGCGCCGCAGGGGCATTTCGGATTGATCGACGATCCGCAGACGCTCGACGCAATGCCGTTCAAGCGCAAGAGTTTGTCGCTCCACTGGGAACTGATGTTCACCCGCCCCATGTACGGCACAGCCGATATGGCCGAGCAGGGCAAGCTTCTGAACGAGGTCTCTGCTCTGGTGGACAGCGGCCGCATCCGCACGACGCTGGGCGAGAATTTTGGCCCGATCAACGCAAGCAATTTGCGTCGGGCTCACGCTCTTATCGAAAGCGGTCAGGCGAAGGGAAAAATCGTTCTCTCAGGCTTCGGCGTGTGAAAGGCGTCAATCATGAGTACAGAACCAACGGATATCGTGCGTCTTTGGTATGCGACCGGCGATGCATCGCTGCTGGCGGATGATATCGTCTGGACCGTTCTTGACACGTTCCCCGAAGGGGGACGCCATGTCGGACGGCGGGCAGTGACCGAACGTTTTTTCCCCGCCGTCAAAAGCCATTTCACAGAATACGCCGCGCAACCCGAGACATTCGTGGTTTGCGGGGAAAACGTCGCGACGTCGGGATTTTATCAGGTGCGCACGAAGCGCGGACAAGCAGGAACTGTCGCTTTTGCGCATTTCTGGACCGTTCGAAATGGCCAGATCGTCGCGCTTCATCAAGTCGCGGACACTGCACGCCTGCAGGATCTTCTACGCAGTGAGGAGGCGGGCTCGTGACCACCGACCAACACTCGTCCCTCAAAGGCGTGAAAGGTGATCGCTTCGACCTCAACGCCATCGCGTCATCGTTTCCGGATGCGGCCGACACGATGCTGCTGGACACCTACCTGACTGACACGCCGTCACGCAGCATCCGGGTTTTTCGCGTCTACCGCGGCGTCCCTGCGCATTATCACACTCAATGCGACGAAATCCTGCATGTCCTTTCTGGCGAGGGAACATTCTGGATCGACGACCCGGCGACAGAGGCTGCTTTCGCGCCCGGACATCTTCTCGTCTTCCCCCGGCGGGCGGTGCACGCCTTGCCGCGCATACTGCGCTCCCCCGTCGTGTTCCTGGCGATCGACACGCCCCGTCGGGAACAGGACGACGTCACATTCGTCAATCAGGAAGACGGAGCGTCAAAACAGTTTATCGCGGGGATATGACGTCGTGAGAAAAACCAACTCCGCGAGTTCCTCACGGCGACGCATTCGATACGCCGCCATGGCGGCCGGGTTCTTCCTTTACGGTTTTTGGGCTCTGCATTCCGGCAATGCCCGGACATCCATTCTGGACGTGCAGGCGTCGAGTTCGGAGCTGGACTGGAATGCCGTGGCCATCTCTGCGGATCGCGTAATCGTCGCCGGGCCACGCTGGACCGGTTCTCACGGTCCCTCCGTTGCAATTCTGACAAAGCAAGGCGCTCTGCAAGCATTTCCGACTGTTGAATGGAATAGCTGGAAACCGGGTCTCGACGCCACAAAGCATTTCGTCAATGTGAACGCCCTGCATATCGATCCGGAAGGAGCGCTCTGGGTTGTCGACACCGGAACGCCGCAATTTGGCGGACCAACGCTCGTAAACGGCCCGAAACTGGTCAGGCTCGATCCGCAGACGGGAAACGTTCTCCGAATTTACGCTCTGGGTCCAGACGTGGCGCCGCGGGGAAGCTATATCGACGATATCCGCTTCAACGGTCCGCACGCTTATCTGACCGATGCGGGAAAAGGCGCGATTTTGGTGCTTGATATCGCAACGGGCGTCTGTCGACGTGTTCTCGACGGCGTTCCAGCGACACAGGCGCGTCCCGGACGGCCAATCGTCATGGAGGGCGATGTCGTAAGAACCAGCAATGGTGCGCCCCTTCTGGTCAACGCCGACCCTCTGGAAGTCAGCCCTGACGGGCGCTTCCTCTATTTCGGTCCCCTCGAGGGGCCGTGGTCGAAAGTTCCTACCGCGTTGCTGGACAACCCGGCGACCCCCGCCGCAACGCTTGCCGCATCCGTCGAACCCTGGGCGGATTTGCCTCCGATTGGCGGCAGCGCGATGGACGAACAGGGCGCTCTCTACTTTACGGTCCTGAAGGACAAGACTGTCTATCGGCGTGATCCGGACGGGCGGATAACGCCGCTTGTCTCTGATGATCGTCTGAACTGGGCGGATGCGCCATTTCTTACTCATGATGGACAACTGTGGCTTCCGGTCGCGCAACTCAACAGGCTGCCGCAGTTTCAGCAGGGCCGGTCGCGCGTAGCTCTCCCATTTCTGCTGCTGTCCATGAAAGTACGTCCCGGCCGATATGGCCGGGCAGCGCCAACTACCGAACGAGGCATCCGTTCAGGCGGTTAGTGAGCCGCACCCGCACGAGCGCGCCGAAAATCGAAGTTCCATCAACATGGGCAATTTGCGCCTGACCCATGGTCGTATCAGCTACGGTCGGGCGAAGGGCAAATCGCTTTTTGGGCCTTCAGAGCGTAAATGACATTGCTCATTGAGGCTCCAACACGCACTGCTTTTGCGCGTTCCAGCGCCAGAGCGTGTCGTTTGTAAGTTCAGTGTTGCCCCACCACCGATGAATCGGGACATAGTCAGCCATATCGGCCTGCCCCGCCGCCAGACGCAGACCAATGTCCGTCAAACTCAACCGGCTGTTCCGGTGGGCGTCATAAGCCGCCTGTGGAAAGGCCTGACCCGCAACCGGAGCCCGCCTTAGCGGATTTGGCAAAGTCCCACGGATCACAGGCGTTGGCCCCGCCGCCAATTGTTGCAGGCTCTCCTCAATATAGCAGCTATCGAACCGGGGGCCGCCGAGCTCCGCATAGGCGCCATTTACCACAGACGCCCAGTTGGCGTCCGGGTTAAGCGCCTGCGTGACAAGCGCCGCCTGTGTCGCGCTCAGGCCTGTGTCGTGCGCTGGAAGCTCGGTGAGCATTTTACGGCCCGCTTGATACAGGAATGGAAGAGCCCCCACAGCGTTTGGCGTCAATTGAGAAAACTTTCGCGGATCTGGCTGACCAAACGCCGACCAGAACCGCCGGGCGGCCTGAATATGATCTTGAGCGAGCCCTATTTTTTTGGGCCTGAGCCGCAGAAGGGCATCCGCACTGATGCTCCCGACTGCGTCACCGGAATGAATCAAACTGACATTACCCGGCACGACGTCGAAGCTACCGAGATAAACAAGAAAATGAACCAGCGTGATCTGTCCACGCACCGTTGGGTCGAACCAGCACTCTACCGCATCAAACTGTTCCATATATCTAGAGAGATTGCCCTCATGTTTAAAAAACTGTGAATCGGGCTGTTCAAGGCCGGTCAGAAGAATGAAGTTAGGACGCCTAAGAGGACTCCAGACCTCAAAATAGGACGCCGTGTCCGCTTGTGTTGGCAAAGGGCCGAAGAGCGAGAATGCGGATTTTTCAGAACCGTCAGTGTCGTGCAGAAGATTGATCGAACGCTCCGCGTATTGCGCGAGCTTTACATGGCCCATAGTGGAATCGGAGTCGCATAAAAACAGTCTTTTCAGCACTACGCATTACCTCCGCTGGCGACCATCTCTCAATCAGGCGTCATGCCGATCACGTCATAGAGGAACTCAGACTGCTCCTTACGGCAGGAAATATGGAAGTACTTTCTCGATAACGCCGCGTGAGGCGCCGCAAGATCAACGCCGTATGTCTCTCGCCCGGATAGAAGCGCTCGCGCTCCAATCACCGTCCCGGCGCGCGTCGTTCTCTCCAGTGACTCAGCTTGATATATAGCGAAGGCAGCACCAGCAACGTCAGCGCCGTACACGACACGAGGCCGCCGATCACGACGGTCGCCAACGGTTTTTCAACCTCCGCCCCCTCGCTCATGGAAAACGCCATGGGAAAGAAGCCCAGGCACGCGACCGAGGCCGTCGCCATGACCGGCCGAAACCGTTCGCGCGCCGCAGTGGTCGCGGCGGAAAAAGCGTCCATGCCGTTACGGCGCTTTTCCTTGACCCACGAAATCAACACCACACCGTTAAGCGTCGCCACGCCAAACAGGGCAATAAACCCTATGCCCGCCGAGATGCTGAACGGCATTCCACGCAGCCAGATCGCGATGACGCCGCCAGTCGCAGCGAAAGGCAGATTGACGAAAACGAGGCCAGCCAACCAGGGATCGCCCAGGGCGAGGATCAGCAGCAGGAAAATCAGCCCCAGCGTTATGGGCACAACGACCGCGAGACGCGCTGATGCTGTCTGGAGATTTTTGAACTGTCCGCTCCATTCGACCCTGTAGCCGGGCGGAAGAGCCGCGTCCTTCGCAACGGCGGCCTGCGCCGCGCTGACGAACGACGCCAGATCGCGGCCACGCACGTTCGCCTGCACCATCATCCGCCGTTCGCCCTGAATGCGACGTATTGCGGCAGGCCCATCGTCGAGCGTGATATGCGCAACCTGCGACAGATCAACGACATGATCGTCCCTTGTCACGACCGGCAATAACCGGATCTTCTCCAGTGTGTCGCGCGAAGACGGTTCGATACGGACCTCCGTCGGAATAAGAGCGGCGTCCAGAGACACGGGTGGCCCGACGTGGCCACCGATGGACTCCACGACATCCAGAACCTCGGACGTCGGCACATTCAATCGAGCCACGGCCTGACGATCGACGTCGATATGCAGGTACGGGATCGTCCCCACGTCCTGCGGGGCGACATCGGCGGCGCCGGGAACCGCTGCGATCACCTGTGCGATCTTCGCTGTCAAGGCCGTCAAAACTTTGAGATCTGGGCCATAGACCCCGACCGCGATCTGCGAGCGCACGCCGGATTGCAGGTCGTCCATCCGCATCTGGATCGGCTGGCTCCAGTTGTAGAGCGATCCAGGGTTATACTTCCGCAGCGCCTCGTCGAACGCACGGACAAGTCCCTCCTGCGTGTCCGCCGTCCGCCATTCTGATCGCGACTTGAGCAGGATGTAGGTATCGGTCTGCTCTCCGCCCTGCGGGTCGGTCGGAATTGCCGAAGTTCCGGTGTTACTGACGAGAGTCCTTATTTCCGGGAAGCGTTTCAGCGTGTTTTCAATCGCATTGACCGCGCGAACCGACGCCTCCAGCGATATGCCTGGCAGGCGGGTGGAGGTGACGATCAGATCACCCTCCTGAAGCTGCGGGATAAACTCTCCACCCAACCGCGTGGCCAGCAGCGCGGAAACAGCGAAGATCGCCAGCGCCACGAGCGTCACGCGACCGGTGTTCGCGACGCAATACCGCGAAGCCGGCAGAAAACCGCGACGAAGAAACGCAATCAGGCGCGTGTCATGTCCGGTTTCGTCGTCATGCTCCGCGTCCTCGTGATCCGCCTCTGCGTGGTTTTCGTGCATCGCAGGAGGTTTCATCAGCATCAGGCACAGCGGCGGCACGCAGACCAGCGCGAAAGCCAGCGACGCCAGAAGTCCGAGAATGACCGTCTCCGCCATGGGCCTGAACATCCGTCCTTCGATCCCCTCCAGAGTAAGGATCGGCAGGTAGACGAGGATGATGATCAGAATGGCGAACGTCACAGGGCGGGCGATGAGGCTCACAGTCGCCGCGATGCCTTCAGCGAACGACATCCCGGGCGTGGGCCTGCGGCTGAGCACCGTCTCCACGATGACCAGAGCGCTGTCGACGATCATCCCGAAATCGATGGCGCCAAGGCTGAGCAGGTTCGCCGAGATGCCGAGATGATTCATCCCGACCATTGCGACCAGCAGCGAAAATGGAATGACCGAAATGATGACCAGCGCCGCGCGCCAGTCACCGATCACCGCCATCAGCACGACGAAAACCAGCGCCGCGCCCATCAACAGGTTGTCGCGCACGGTCATGATGGTGACGTTGGTCAGCGTGGAGCGGCTGTAATAAGGGACCAGCCTTACGCCCTGCGGCAGCGAACGGTTAAGTTCCGGCAGGGCCTTCTTGATTCGCGCCAACGCCTGACGCGCGTTCGCGCCTTCGCGCAGCAAAACCACGGCGTTGACGATTTCGCCTTCTCCGTCCCGCGTCACCGCGCCAAGCCTGGGCAGCCTTCCCTCATGAACGGCCCCGAGATCGCGCACATGGATCGCCTCGCCGTTCGGACCACTACGGACCTCGATCGCTCCCAGTTCGTCGAGGCTGTCGATCAGCGACCGGCCGACGATGACGCGCTGCTCGTCATTATGCTCGATCCATGCGCCGCCGGCCGCCTCATTGCCTGTATCGACCGCGTCGAACACATCTTCCGCCGACACGCCATACCGCCGCAGCGTCTGAGGATCGAGTTCCACCTCATAAGTCTCGGCCGCGCCGCCGTTGACGTTAACGTCCACGACGCCGGGAACCAGCCGGAGCTTCGGCACGACGCTCCACGTCATGATCCTGTTGAGTTCGGCAAGAGAACGGCCTGGACCGAGGATCTGCAAATGCATGATCTCGCCCATGCCCGTCGTCATGGGCCCCATCGAGATCGAGACGTGGTGGATCGGAACGGCGTCCCGCGCTTCCGCCAGTCGCTGGGAGACGAGTTCACGGTCACGATAGATATTGGTGTTGTCGCCGAATTGCAGATAGAGCACCGATACGCCAGTGCGCGACACCGACCTCATCGTATCAAGCCCGACCACGCCCGAAAGCACGGTCTCCACCGGCAGGGTGACCAGCCGCTCGACCTCCTGCGTCGGCAATCCGGGCGCGCTGACGGAGACCAGCACCTGACGCGGCGATATGTCCGGTACCGGCTCCACGGCCAGCGAGCGCAGGTCGAACACGCCGACGATCATCAGCAGAACCGCCGCGCCGAGAACCGCGCGGCGGCGACTTAACAGCCCCAGAACGAATTTCATTGCGACGACGCCGCAGCGTCGGCAGGCGGGTTGAGCAACGCCTGCGATTTCAGCACGAAGCTGCCATCCGTAACCACGATGTCTCCGACCTTCAGACCGCTGGCGATCACCACCTCCCCGTTCAGAGACGGACCAACCTCGACATGACGCGCTTCGTAGCGGTCTGGCGCGATCTGCACGAAGACGCACGGCAACGCCCCGATCGTCTGAAGGGCGCTCGCCGGCACTATCTGGCCGCTTACCGTTCCGGCGAAGAACAGACGCGTGCGCACCAGCATGCCCGCCCGCAGGGAGCGGTCCGCGTTCTTCACGAGACTGCGCACCAGCACGCGACGCGTCCCCGGATCGACGCCCCCCTCGATCAGATCGACTTTGGACTCAATCGCCTTCCGCTCCGTCGCGACGCGCGTCTCCTGCCGGTCGCCGACCGACAGCCGGGCTGCGTCGGCTTCCGACACCTGGGAGACAATCCAGACGGCGCTGAGGTCATCGACCTCCACAGGCGCCACCGTAGCGTTCGACACGTCGCCGCCAACGGTGACATTGATACGCAGCACCACGCCGTCGACAGGCGATATGACACTGGACACGATCCCCTGCGCCCTTTGCGTCGGCGAGGAAAAACGGGCCATCCGTTCAGTCTCGTTCTGCACCATCGACCGCCGCTGAGCGACCATCGCCCGAGCGTCGGCCAGCCGGGCCTTACGCCGTTCAGCCTCCCCCGCAGACACGACTCCGCCGCGCAGTGCGCTGGCGCGTTTCCAGGCGAGCGCCGCATCCTGTTCGAGCGCCTCCGCCTGCTGCAGCGCCGCCTGCGCGCCGAGCAGCTTCTGCTTCTCGTCGCTCAGGCTGAAATCATCGTAGGTCAGCAACGCATCGCCACGACGAACGATCTGCCCCGGACTCACCAGCACTTCCCGGACGCGCCCGGCGCCGACGGGGTGAATCCTGCTGATGCGCCTTTCGTCCGCTGCGATATAGGCCTGCGCGTCGATGTGCGGCGCGATTGCGCCCGGACGCGCCGCCGCCGTGTTGATCCCAAGGGTCTTCAGCGCCTCCGGGGCGATCATCATGGGCGTTGTCGGCCAATCCGCCTGCGCCAGAGCAGGCTCCGGAGATGCGACGCCGAATATCGCGCCCAGAGCGCAGAGAAACGCTACGCACAGGAACGATGCAGTTCTCATGGCGTCTGTCCGGTCATGAGGAGTATTCTTACAAGAGCGGATCTCCACAATACATCGGCCTGCGTCGCACGCTGGTTCGCGTCCAGTTCCGCACGTCTGGCGCGAAGATATTCGATAACCGGCGTCTCTCCGACGCTCCATGCCTTGCCCAGTTGGGAGGCCCGCGCGCTCAACGCCTGTTGCGTGGCCCGCGCATGGCCCAGAACCACGAGAGCAGAGGACATTCGCGCTTCAGCCTGCCGATATTCGACGGCGACCTTCCGGCGCGCCAGCTCCGCGTCCCGGTTCGCAGCGCCCATGGCGCTCACGCCCTTCATCAGCATTGGCACGTTTCGCGCGGAGCTTGGCAGTGCGGTCTGAAACTGCACGCCGAACTGCGTGTCCCACGGACTTCCGTACTGCTCCTGCCGGGACAGAGACACGCCGATTTCCGGATTGGGCATGTATGACCGCTTCGCAAGATCGTAAGACGCCTTCGCGCTGCCCACCAGCGCATCCGCCAGTTCGATCCGGGGATCATTGCGGGGGTCGAGTTTCTGCACGCGTGCAGCCAGAAGGCGGCCGTCCAGCGCCATCAGGTCCGGAATTTCGTCCGTTCCCGTCAGAGTCAGCAATTCCGCACGCGCGGTCTCTATCCGTTGCTCCCTGTCAGGAATTTGGCCCGCTACGTCTTCCCGCTCAGCCACGATCGCCTCGTGATCGGAGGCGGCGATCTCTCCTGTTCTCAGCGCCTTCTGCGACGCGGACAGGGTCTGGTCGAGCAAACCCTGAGTCGACCGGAGATTGGCGATTTCCCGCCGGAGCGCAACAGCGGCGCTGGTAAGGTCAAGCACCCGGACAGCCATCAGAAGACGCTGGACCTTCAGGCGCGAACGCGCGACGGACTCGTCCGCCTGCGCATTGCGCACGCTTGCCGAACCTTGCCCCGGCAACCAGAGCGGCATGCTTACGCTGCCCTGATACGTCGTGTATCCGACCTTGCTGCCTATGAAATGGTCATCGAGGTATTCGCCGCTGAGAACCGGGCCGGAAGGAAACCACGCGTCAAGCGCGCTGGCGGATTTATGTGCGGCGTTTGCGTCCGTCTGGCTGGACCGCGCCTCCGGATCGGCGCTCCAGGCCGCGATGATCGCCTCGTGCAGGCTTTCCGCCCTGCCAACTGGCGTCGCGAAAGCAAGCGCGACGATGGATGTCGCAGCGCCAAGAATGCGGGGGACAAGCGCAAGGGCGCGACCATGTGCCGCCGCAAGGGCGGGCAAGCGCTCTTTCGATCTCATGCCTTCTTTTTGCATACCCGGTAGGATCGTGAATTACAAAGTATGTTTTAACATTAAAATATTTTCAATAAAAATAAAATGACAATTGAAATCGCGAAACACATCGAGCATGCGAGCGGTATGCAAATTTTCGTTTTCAATTTCGAATTTTGATATTTTTTCTTGCTGAAAATATTAAAGTAAAATTCTTCTGTTTTCAAATTTTTTAAATAAAGACAAAATAAGTCACCAAAGGTCTCAGATTTTATTTTTCATCACCCAACCCGCCGTCCAAAGCATGCGTTATTGCGCCCCCTGACATGACAGGAAAACCCGCTCAGGAAGAGTTCCGTCCGAATTGGAAACATTCTATCGTTGTAGCCCCGGCTTCGTAGGCCAATCGCTCCCAGCGGCGCGTTTTCATAAGGTCAGGATCTCATCGCAATGTCGTTCATCGCCGACCGTCTGAACAAGGTAAGCCCCAGTCAGACCATCGCCATCACGGCCAAGGCGCAGGCGCTCAAGGCCGAAGGCCGCGACGTCATCAGCCTGTCGGCAGGCGAGCCGGATTTCGACACGCCGGAGAACATTCGCGCCGCAGCGATCCGGGCCATCGAAACCGGCCAGACCAGATATACGGCCGTCCCCGGAACCCATGCCCTTCGCGCCGCCGTCGCCGAACGTTTCCGACTGGACTCCGGCCTAGACTACACGCCGGAGGAGATCATCGTCTCGACCGGCGGCAAGCAGGTCATTTACAACGCGATGGTCGCGACCCTGAATCCCGGCGACGAAGTGATCATCCCTGCGCCGGGATGGGTGTCCTACCCGGATATCGTGGCGCTGGCGGACGGCAAGCCGGTCATCGTTCCCTGTCAGGAAAAGAACGGCTTCAAGCTGACCGCGGAGGAGCTTGAAGCGGCGATCACGCCGAAGACCAAGTGGTTCATCCTTAACTCCCCCTGCAACCCGTCAGGCGCCGCCTATGCGGCCGAAGATCTGCGCCCGCTCTGCGACGTGCTGCTTCGTCACCCAAATGTCTGGGTTCTTACCGACGATATCTATGACAAGCTTGTATACGATGGCTTCAAGCCCGCCACCGTCGTTCAGGTGGAACCTAAGCTTCGCAATCGGACGGTGACGATGAACGGCGTCTCGAAGGCCTACGCCATGACCGGATGGCGCATCGGCTTCTCCGGCGCGCCGCTCGAAATGACCCGCGCCATGAACAAGCTTCAGGGGCAGTCGACCTCCAACCCCTGCTCCATCGCGCAGGCGGCGGCGCTCGAAGCGCTGACGGGACCGCAGGATTTCATCGAGGGAATGCGTGAGACCTATCGGGAACGGCGCGATTTGGTCGTCTCGATGCTCAATC
This sequence comes from Acetobacter nitrogenifigens DSM 23921 = NBRC 105050, assembly GCF_000429165.1. Lineage (GTDB taxonomy): Bacteria > Pseudomonadota > Alphaproteobacteria > Acetobacterales > Acetobacteraceae > Acetobacter > Acetobacter nitrogenifigens. The sequence goes on from NZ_AUBI01000001.1 coordinate 342,536, forward strand.
AGGCGGCTGGCCTGACATGCAGCCGCCCCGAAGGCGCGTTCTATGTATTTCCGTCGATGTCCGGATGCATCGGCAAGCGCACGGAATCGGGAAAGCTGATCGACACGGACGAGGCATTCGTAACGGCGCTTCTGGATGAGGAAGGCGTGGCCGCCGTCCACGGCTCCGCGTTCATGTATCCCGGCTATTTCCGCGTCTCCTATGCAACCGACACAGAGAGCCTGCGCGACGCGTGCGAGCGCATCCAGCGTTTCTGCGCCGGACTTCGGTGACGGTGAGCGGCGGGACAAACGGGGCGCAGCCACGCCCCGGCCTGGCGGCGCGTCTGGACGGGCTGCCAGCATCGGCGACAATCGAGATGGCCCGACGCGCGCGAGAACTGCTCGCCGCCGGACATAAGGTGATCTCCCTCGCCCTCGGCGAACCGGATTTTCCGACGCCTCCCGCCGCAATCGAAGCGGCACATGCAGCCGCACTCGCGGGCGACACCAAATACCCGCCCGTCGACGGAACCCCGGCCCTTAAAGCCGCCGTGGCGCGCAAGTTCGCGCGCGAGAACGGTCTGGACTACGCCCCAGACGAGTTGATCGTCAGCAACGGCGGCAAGCAGATCATCTTCAACGCCTTCATGGCGACCATCGATCCGGGAGATGAGGTCGTCGTCCCCGCGCCCTACTGGGTCAGCTATCCGCTGATTGCGCGCATGTTCGGCGGCGTGCCGGTGCATCCGGTCTGCGACGAGAGCGACGGTTTCAGCCTGCGCGCCGATCGACTGGCGCAGGCGCTTACGCCGCGCACCAAATGGCTGGTGCTGAACTTCCCGAACAACCCCAGCGGCGGCGTCTGCACTGAAGAAGAACTGCGCGCCATCGCCTCGGCCCTGCGCGACTTCCCGAATGTCTGGATTCTATCTGACGAGATCTATGAGCATCTCGTCTTCGACAACAGACGCTTCACGTCCTTCGCGTCAGTAGCCCCCGACCTGCGCGATCGCATCCTGACGATGAACGGCGTCGCCAAGGCCTACGCCATGACCGGATGGCGGGTCGGCTACGCGGGCGGCCCGCGCGATCTGATCGCCGCCATGCGCACGGTGCAGGGTAACGCGACCTCGGGCGTCTGCACCGTGGCGCAGGCCGCAGCAGCGGCGGCGCTCGACGGTCCTGAAGACCTGATCGGCGTCATGCGTGCGACCTACGCCAAAAGGCGTCAGGCCGTCGTAGAGGCGTTGCGCGCCATTCCCGGCATTACCTGCGCGATGCCGTCCGGCGCTTTCTACGCCTATCCCGGCGTGGAGGGGTGCCTCGGCAAGACCACGCCCGATGGACAGGTGATCGCAACCGACGCCGATTTCGCGCTGGCGTTGCTTGATCGCGCGCATGTCGCGACGGTACCGGGCTCCGCGTTCGGTCTGTCACCGTATCTGAGGCTTTCCTGTGCGACCGGCGATGCTGAGCTTGAAGAGGCATGCAGGCGTATTGCCGGGTTTGTTGCTTCGTTGAGGTAACGGTTTGCGCATTTACATCGGTTTCGGACGAGGGCTGACGCAGGAGTGATGTTATTCGCTCGTTCGTCTCCGTTCGGTTGAAAAACGATCAGATTACAGTAAAAATCCCCTATTATAGCTTATTATAAAGCTATTTCCGGAGTATAAAGTGAAATTACATCTTGCTTATACTTGGCGCCTTGCACGATCGTGAAGACAGGAAAGCGGCATGGCAATTGCCGCCGCTGGCAGCCCGTAGTGACGAAATAGAAGATCGCCTCCATGACCCAGCATACACTCGCCTTCCCGGTCATTTCCTCTCTGATGTCAATGACGCAATCAGCGCCCATTCGGCATCACGCAGGTCGCTTGCATACTCCAAGCCCTCCCGGCGATACTGCGCTTGGGTGGTTTCAGTCCAAGCCATTTTGATCTCATCGGGTTCTCGCAAACCCATGAATTATAACCTGCTGAAATCACTCAACTCATCTCCGGCCAGACAGTACGAACATGGGTGATTCGCCTATAACCGTCTGAATTACGTAAAGTTTTCATTTTCGTATCATATTGGACGCCGTAGTGGGACCGTGGTATTTCGACATCAAGATTTGAAATGCATCAGGAATTCTTATGACTGGCTTCCATTATACGGCGATTACAGCATCAGTTGGAAAGGGTGGGATGAATCATCGCCGTGATGTTGTCGCAATACAGCAATTGATTAATGCGCACTTGCCTATTGGCCTTTCGAAATTGACTGTCGATGGAGCGTGCGGTCCGCTGACAATCAACGCTATCAGTGAAGTTGAACGTAAAATTGGCGGAATAGCCGCCCCCGACGGCCGGCTTGATCCGGGTGGCCGCACATTGCGGGCGATTAATTTCGGTCGAAAAATTCTGCATCATCGCCATCAGGAGCATTCTGCTCCGCATCAATCGGTCGTGCGGCAAAATACGCATTCGGCGCATCTTCCGGCCTATCGTCCGAGCCCCAGAGTTTTGACGTCAGCAGGGCCGTCGTCAGCCGACGGCATTCGGGCGGACATCGTTCAGGCGGCGCAAAAGGCGCAGGCCTGCTGGGGAGTGCCTGCGTCGATCAGCATTGCGCAATGGGTTCTGGAGAGCGGGTCTGGGAAGCATATGCCTCCAGGGTCGAATAATCCCTTTGGCATCAAGGCCGCCGCCGGGCAGGCGGCGGTATATGTCACCACGCGCGAAGAGACCAAGGATCACCGGTCGATTTACATCAAGGCCGGTTTCCGCAAGTTTGCCTCCATGGCGGAAGCTTTTGATGAGCATGGCAAGCTTCTTGCGACCCATCCGGCTTACAGCCTGGCCCAGAGCCGCACCAACGACCCTGACGGCTACGCCGATGCGCTCACGCATCACTATGCGACGGATTCCCTTTACGGAACGCTGCTGAAGTCGATCATGAAGAAAAAAGATCTTTACAAATATAACCGGTAATTCAGGTTTTCTGGTCGGATTTCAGGCATCTGGATAACTGAACGATCACCTTGTCGTAAACAGCGCTCTCTTTTTGCGTGTATTTCAATTCGAAAACGACATAGTGGTCGCCGCTGTCCAGAATTTTACTGTAAAAAACGCCGTCTTTTCCATCATTTCCGGATACGACGGCCCAGTCCTTGCGCACGGCCTGATACGTTGTTTTACCGGAACTCCCCGCCAGCTGCGTAGACTCCATCTTTGCGTTATCGGCGAGCGTCAGACCGTCAACGTGGTTTCGGCCAAACACGCTGAGCTCCACGCCGTTATCGCCAAAAAACGACTGTCCATCCCCGTTATCGGGCTCCCCTTGTGGCTTCAGCAAAGAAGCCGGATAGCAAATTTGGTAATGAAAACGGGCATTCCCATAAACCTGCCAGTCCTTGGGAATCTCGTCAGCCAGTGCCGCAGGAACCAGAACCAGCACGCAGACTGCCATCGGCAAGAATTGCATAAGATGCTTGAGGGATGAAATCTGCACGGTATTCTTGAAATTCAAGATTGAGAAACTCCGGAACTTTTTTCGTGTCGTCATTGTTCACTGATACATGGATTTTACGAAGTGATGAAGCTCTTCGGACGCCGATCCCTGCCTGTTTGGCTTTGTGCGAGGATGCGCGACGGAAGGGAGTACCCCGACTCCCGAGAGGCTGGAGCCGGTTGGGGAGCATGGATTCCTTCCGTCTTCGCTCGTCCCTGAACAGTTACCTGAGACATTCGATCCGCATGACACGGACATGAACCCTCGCCATAGCACAGACAGTCATTAGATACGATCTTTCGTGCGCCTTCCTCGATCTCTGCGACCTACCTTCCGCCCGAACACCGCGCATTCTCAATACCCGTGACGTTATCGCCGAATGCGCCGAAACGTTCACGCCCAAACCCTCGTCGTCTTCGAAGCTTCCAGCGGCTGCGACGACATCCTCATCACCGTCGCGCGTCAGTTGATCGTCATACTCAACGCCATGAGGCAGAAAAGGCAGTCTCTGCAGGCCCTGTGATCAACACAGTTGCCCTTAATACCCACCGATGCTGAGTTTATGTGCCCTAAAAGACTGGATTCCATGCGGCAGCACCGGCCACCACCAGAACGCAACGGACGCAAAGACACCCACTACATTGCCCCAGATCCCTTGAGCCGGAACGCGTGACGACATGCGGCCAGCTTGCCGTCGGATCATTCGCCAGTGGACGACAACCCGGCGCAATGCCAGCATGGCCGGATGATCCCGACCTTCGCCTCCCTCACCTTTCCCCGCCCCACGGAAGCCAGCCTCGACGAAGGCTTCGGCGCCGTCCTCTCCCTGCTGGACGCGGGCGACCTCGCTGGCGCGCTCGCCCGTTTCGATACGGAACGGCGGACGCTGGAAAGCTGGGCGTCGCTCGCTTATCTGCGCTTTTCTCAGGACACGACGGACGAGACCGCCAAGGCGGAGCGCGATTACGCGGACAAGATCGGCCCCAAAGCCACGGCGCATGAGGTCGCGATCAAGAAGCGGCTTCTGAACGACGTAGACCGATCGGCGCTGGTGAATCTTGTCGGCCCGCATGTGACCAAGCTGTGGGAGAGCGACGTCACCACCTTCGACACCCGCATTGAAGCCGCGCTGGAGGAAGAAGCCCGCCTTTCCGGTGAATACACCGCCTTGCTCGCTGCGGCGCGGATCACGATCGGGGACGCCACGGTCAATCTGTCCGGGCTTGCGCCATGGCTGGAGAACCCGGACCGCGCGGTGCGTTACGAGGCCGAGGCGGCGCGCTGGACCTTTTTTGCGGAAAATGGCGCAAAGCTGGACGATCTTTACGATCGCTTGGTGAAATTGCGTCACGGTATGGCCACGACTTTGGGCTTCGATACCTACACGCCACTTGGCTATCGCAGGATGCGCCGGGTCGATTACGGGCCGACGGAAGTCGCACGTTTCAGGGACGACGTCCGCACCCATGTCACGCCGCTCGTCGCACGGATTCTGGAAGACCGCCGTGCGGAGATGGGCTGGGACGCCGTGCGTTACTGGGACGAGAACTTCATCGACGCACTCGGCAATCCGAAGCCTGCCGGGGATTACGATCTGCTGATCGCGCGTGCGCAGACCATGTTTGACAGGATGTCCGGCGGGCTTGGTCCCTTCTTCCGCGACATGGTTGATGGCGGCTATCTCGACCTCAAAAACCGCGACGGCAAGGCGGGCGGCGGGTTCTGCACGTCGTTCCCGAATGTCGGGATGCCGTTCATCTTCGCCAATTTCAACGGCACGCATGGCGACATCAACGTCTTCACGCACGAAATGGGCCATGCCTACCAGAACTGGCGCAGCCGCGACCTGCATGGCGTTGACGAATTATGGCCGACGATGGAGGCGGCGGAAATCAATTCCATGGGGCTGGAATTCCTGACCTGGCCGCATATGGAACTGATGGTCGAAGACGGCGCCGCAGATCGCTTCCGCCGCATGCATCTGATCGGATCGCTCAGCTTTCTGCCTTATGGCGTCTGCGTCGATCATTTTCAGCATGAAATTTTCACCAACCCGGACATGACGCCCGCGCAGCGCCATGCGCTCTGGCGAGATCTGGAAAAGCAATACATGCCGTGGCGCGATTACGGCGATCTGAGCTACCCCGCAGCAGGGGGGCGGTGGCAGGCGCAGGGCCACATTTACAAATCACCATTCTACTACATTGATTATACGCTCGCGCTCTGCTGCGCGATGCAGATTTGGTTGCTGTCGCGACGGGACGAGGCTGCTGCGACGACCGCATATGAAGACCTGTGCGCGCGCGGCGGATCTGCCGCGTTCACTGCGCTGATCGCGGAGGCAGGTCTGATCTCACCCTTCACGCCCGGCGCCCTGGCGGATGTCGTCAGGGAAGCAGCGCAGTTTTTCGATACACCCGGCATGGAGGACTGACTTAAAAACCTTTCGCCTGAGGGGTGTCAGGCGATCTTACCCTCACCGCCCTAAACCAACGCGCAGCCTGTCCGATCAGGCAGGTTACGCCACCGGGACGACGCTAACGCCGCTCCCGTAGCCGAAGAACTCCCGTCAGGCCGACACGAAGGACCTTGACCACGGGCGTGGGCAACATGCGCCGCAGGGCGATGAGCGCCCTCCTGGATGGCGGAAGTCCGGGGCGCTCCAGATAGTGGGTGTTCTGGCTGCCGATCTCCACCGGATCATCGCTCTCTGTATAAAAATACGCGATCAGCGCTCGCCTCGTCCGGCCTTCCGGAAGCGGGGCCGGATATCCGTGGGCCGCATCCGGAGATTGTCCCATGAGCAGCGTCCGCCCCATGATCGGCGCCACCCTGACGTAGCACTTGCGTTCTTTCAGGTTCCACAGCTCAAGCTTGCCACCGTCTTCTTCCGTCCACCCTTCATTGAGATAGGTGATGAGCGCCAAACGATTTCTCATCCCCGTTGTCGGATGGCGCTGGAAATCGACATGGACCTCAAAGTGTCCGTGCACGCCAGCTTCATGCAATCCGCCGCCATAGAGACTGAAATCGGGAAGAAGAGAGCCGATCCCGGTCACCCGCTCCATAAGCGTGATGAATTCCTGTGAGTACACAACGCGAAAATATCGTGCAATTTCCTCAGGAAGCGACACCGGGTCGTCCAGCATGCGCTTGTTTTGAAGCGCCGTATGATGAGACGTCCAATCCGCGCGCGGAGCCGAAGAAGCGTCTGAATTGACGGACGAAAGAAGGCTTCTTTCAAAGAAATCGTCGATAACCAGATGCGGGAACGGCACAGCGTCTCTATACGAACGCCGCCATTGCTCCAGCGTGTCGGCAGTCGGTGAACGCCAATCGGTGGTCACGGGCAAATCGCCTTCCTCCTTTCCGATCGTCGCAACCATTACAAATCATTTCTTCCGCGACGAGAATAAAGCAATGCGCAGAGAGACAACCCGCCGCCAGCGGATTTGCAGCCGCCACAAAAGCAGCAACATCAAGTATTACGTACGCACACGCTTTATATTTTCATATGCGAGAAGAAACAAAGTCGACTGCGCTCTCGATTTACTGAAATATACGCTTCAGGCACCAGATTACATTCGGAAAGGACAGGAACTTCAGAGCCAACGCTCAAGGAGGCGATCTCTGAATTCCTGTTCGTTTCCGAACGATGTCTGAACCACCCATAAACTTCTCAGCACATTGAGCGCAAGCTTTATAACAAAATATCGTTAATATCAATTTCACGTTAATAAATTGTTAAATATAACACGCTGAAAAATATACAGTATTTATAGGACATCTCAAAATTGGATCGTTAAAGTCACGTCGCGTACGACGGATCCTCGGCGTCAAGAATACGTTTCATTTCTGCGAAATGTTCGCGGGAGAAGTCAGTTATCCCTTCCCACGCGCGTGCGGTCTTTTCCGCGACATCTGCATCCAGGATTTTCAACGGCTGTCCGGTCGCATAAGCGTTCACCAGAATCTGGCAGGCGCGTTCGAGGGTGTAGATGTCATCGAAGGCCTCTCCAACATTCTCCGCCGTCACCAACACCCCATGGTTGCCCATCATCAGGCGTGACCGATCACCCAGCAGGTGCGCCAGCCGCTCACCCTCCGCCACCGTATCAGCCATGCCGCCGTAGTTCGTGTCCTGAGCAACGCGATTGAAGTAGCGCGCGGAATTTTGCTCTATCGGCAAAATTGTGGGGTCTTCGAGGCAAGCGATCGTCGTTGCGTGGATGGGATGCAGGTGCATCACAACCCGCGCCTTGGGAAGCAAACGGTGAATCTGGCCATGAATGGACCAGGCGGTCGGATCGATATCGGGATGGCGGCTGGACGCAACGTCTTTTGCATCCAGCAGCACAAGGTCGCTCGCGCGGATACGCGAAAAATGTCGCCATTTGGGGTTAAGCAGAAACCAGCGTCCGTCCTCAGAGACGGCGGCGCTGAAATGATTCGCCACCGCCTCATGCAGACCCAGCTTCGCCGTGATCCGAAACGCCGCCGCGAGATCTATTCTGATACGCTGCTCATCGGTCATCGCGTCGGTACTCCTGTGCCTGGCTGTTGTTTCGACGCCGAACCATGACCAAGACGCCTGTCGGGGACAAACAGGGTTTTTATGTGTCGGGCTTCGTCAAAATATGTGTGTAGCCTCTCGTTACGGCGCGACAGCTTCGAAGGCTGACGTCACCTCCACGTCCGATCTTGCCCGAAAGTCAGGCCTCCCTTCGTCCACCGACTTAATCGGCGGACACGATCCCTCTCGCCGCCACCAGAGGCAAAACATGACCAACCATGAGCGGCGCCAGTGGGAGCGAGGCCGCGTCCGACGCGGCCACCCAAAGCGCTTCCGCAATCTCGGCCGAAGCCTTCGCCATTTGCGTCGTACGAAAATGAAAGAGTTCCGCCGTCACGATCGCCCCGGCCTCGTTGGCGGCGGGAGCGGAGAAAGAGCCTAACGGCGTGAGAAAATGTTCGTCCACGACAAACCCGACCTCCTCCGCCAGCTCCCTCTTCAGCGCATCAACAGGCTGCTCTCCCTTCTCGATTTTCCCACCGGCCAGCATGAACCACTTCGATCCGGCCTTCCTGACCACGAGAAGCCGCCCTGCGCCGTCGTCTATGACTGCAGCGGCGATTCGTATGACTGGCGCGGCAAGATCGCTCATAGACAGAAAAATCCTCTGTGCCTTGGGGCAATGATCGTCGATACGACTACTCCGCCCGGAAAAAACCGCAGCAGATTCTCGATCGTAGCGACGCGAAATCTGACTGTCGATCTGACACAACGATCATGCATTGAACCCATTTCGAAACATATGCCGCGCCCCGCTGCATCCGAGTTCCTTGCTATCCCTGTAGCGCCGACCAGATCCGACACTGCCTGGTTTGACTGTGAGTGCATCGCCCGCGTGCAGTCAGTAAGCATCACCGTCGACACGGACGGCCAGTCTGGACCGCTGGGCCAGTCCCACCGCACCAACACGGCCTATCCACGACGCCAGGCGAGCGAATACAAGCGTTCCCAGCTACTGCCACCTCACCGGAGAATCGCCGCAGTGTCCCGCGCCAGCCGCTTGCTAGACCTGCTTCAAGCCCTGCGCCGTCGTCGTTACCCCGTTACCGCCGCCACGCTCGCAAGTGAGCTGGGCGTCTCGACGCGCACGATCTATCGCGACGTCGGCACGCTGATCGCGCAAGGCGCTGCGATAGAGGGGGAGGCTGGCGTCGGTTACGTGCTCCGACGAGGATATCTTCTTCCACCCTTGCGTTTCACCAACGATGAACTGGATGCGTTGATTCTCGGCCTGCGCCTCGTCCGTCACCGCGACGACGAAGATCTGGAACGGGCGGCGGCCGACGCGCTCGCCAAGATTTCGGCGGTCCTGCCAGATACGCACGCGCACGAAGTCGAAACCAGCGGCATGCTCGCCGGGCCGTCCGGGCGGAACGAAACGCCCTGCCTCAAGGTCATCCGACAGGCGATCCGCGACGAGATGAAATTGTCGCTGCGTTACACGGACAAGGAGGGAAACGCGACCGAACGCACGATCTGGCCCGTCGCCATCGGCTTCTTCGAGACCTCCGAGATGTTAGCCGCATGGTGTGAGAAACGCGCAGACTTCCGACATTTCCGACTGGACCGCATCGAGAGCGCCGTGCCGGGGTGCGGGCGTTACCCACGACGGCGACGCATTCTGTTGGCCGAATGGCGCGCGCAGACAGGAATCTCCATACCCTACTGACAGAAACTGTCTCTCCCCTCCTCCAGATGAACGTCGTTCCAATCATCAGGAGACCGACCCGTGTTTCTTTCAACCTCAACAATTCTCTATGTGGACAATCCTGCCGCCAGCGCCGATTTCTATCATACCCTATTGGGGGTTGAGCCAGTCTGGCTTGCGCCGGGCTTCGTGCTCTTCAATCTGCCAGACGGCGGCCGCCTCGGCCTATGGAATCGAAATAACGCCTTACCAGCGGGCGCCGACAGTGAGATTACGCTTACAACGGAAGACCCCGACGCGGTTCACAAACTGTGGGTCGAAGCAGGATACACGGTGATTCAGCCGCCGACCGATATGGCGTTTGGCCGCAATGTCGTGGTCGAAGACCCAGACGGTCATCGCCTACGCGCCTTTCGACCGGCGGCGAGGTGAAAGACGCTCTACGGGTCACAAGCACTTGCGCAGAGTCAAGTCGTGAGTGACCTGAGTTTCCGCAAAGCACTTCAGGAGAAGTTCCAGACATCAGATGTGGGGTGTTACGAACTTAGTCGAATATGGCGTGACGATTCACGATAACATTACATTACTTGTAAGTGCAAAAATTATGCGGGGGCAGAAGAAACTCTGCTCCAGAAAAAAGTGTTTCTGCAAATGGGAACAAAGGCCAATGTCATGAAAAATATAATCTCGCCACCATCATATCTAAGTAAGTTGACGAAATGGACGAGCCTAAAGCGGTAAAGTTCCGTAGGAATTATCTCGCGCTCTGGAGTCTACGCGGCAGACATATTCCGCACCGAAGAATCCGCACCCTCTCTTGTCACTCCATCGGAAACACTGAGAGAATTTCTGGTAATTTTTCCTGATATTGTTGTAGGCAATCGTTTTACAAATCGAACTTCTTTAAGACCGACCCATCGGCCAAGCCCCTGATGAACCTGTCCAATAATAATTTCGACAGAGAGTGGGCAGTCCAGATCAGAATTCGCCACAACATAGGCGACTGGGCGCTGTCCTCTCAACTCGTCAGCAACCGCCACTACGGCACAAGCGTGAACGCCAGGATGAGCGGAGATGATTTTCTCGATCTGCACGCCCGAGATTCGGCGACCGGCGACTTTGATGACATCGTCAGAACGCCCGAGCATATGGACGGCGCGCGAAGCCTCGATCATGCCTTCATCGAAAGTACGGTAATACATGCCGCTCTCATCCAGATACGCCGTAGGAACATGGATCGCCCTTTCCTTCCAGACCCCCGCCAGGCAACCGGGTGGCAGCGGCAGGGACAGAAGAATCTCGCCGCATTGTTCGTCCATTTCGGACGGTGCGATCACCGGGTTGAATCCCGGCGCAGGCCGCCCGATGTCATTTTTTAGCGAAGCAGGTTCACGCTCGGGCAGACCGAAAAAATGCGCGGTGATGCTCCAGCCAGTTTCCGTCTGCCACCAGTGGTTGACGACCGGCTTCTGAAAATACGCCCGCGCCCATTCTAGCAACGTCGGATCGGCATACTCTCCGGCTACGAAAATTCGCGCCAGCGCCGGTAACACCGCCTGAGGCTGACGACGGCTTTCCTGTCGCATGAGCCGCATCTGGGTGGGCGTGGTGAACAGGCATTTCACCTTATGCTCATGACAGAGGGCGTTAATGGCGGACGCTGACGCCCCGCCTTCAACGATTACGCTGGTGCAACCGCTGATCAGGGGCGCGTAAATGCCGTAGGAGTGACCAACGACCCAGCCAAGATCCGATGTCGTGAAGAATGCATCGCCCTGCCTGCACCCGTAAATCAGTTCCATCGACAGGGCGAGCGCCACAGCGTGTCCCCCATTATCCCGCACAATACCTTTAGCATTACCTGTCGTTCCGGATGTATGAAGGATATAGAGCGGGTCTTCGGACCTAAGCACGACTGGATCCACAGGCGCCGACTGCTCCAGCACATGAAAGTCATGATCGCGCACCGGCAGGGGCGAGGCCGCGCAGCCCTTGCGCTGCACGATCACGCAGGCCTGCGGCCTGTGAGCGGCCCCGGCGAGCGCCTCGTTCAAGCCGGGCGCCGATGGAACTGCCGTCTGTCCTTGAAAACTGCAACTGGCGACGATGATGACTTTCGGGGCCACGTCATCAATCCTGCGAGCAAGTTCAGGCCCTCCGTAACCGGAAAAAACCACCACATGCACGGCGCCGATCCGCGCGCACGCCAGCATTGCGACAACCGTCTCGATCATCGTCGGCATGGCGATCAGAACCCGATCCCCCTTGCCTACCCCTAGCGCGCGCAAACCACCGGCAAATCCTGCCACCCGGCGCTGCAGTTCCCGGTAGGTCACGATCTGCCGTTCCCTCGTCGCGCAGGAATGCCAGATCAGCGCCGCTTGGTCGCCGCGTCCACTTTCCACATGCCGATCCACGGCGTTGTGGCAGGTGTTGAGCGTCGCGCCCGGAAACCAGTCATGCCAGCCGTCCGCCCGCGCGCGGTGCGCGATCGCAGGCTCCTGCTCCCATGTGACGCGTCGAGCCGCATCCAGCCAGAACAAATCTGGCTGGCCTGAAGCCGCGTCATACATCGCTTCATAAGTCGCCCATGGCGGCATGGCGCGCACCCTCCGCTCAGGCTACAGGAATGTCCTTGCCGGTGATCTGACTGGCCAACCACGCAGCGTCGCGAGAAACGCCGGAGAAGCGTCCGGACCCCCATGTATGCAGCCACGGCAACCCGAGAAAGTAGAATCCCGGCGCATCCGTCACGCCCCGGCGCCATACAGGTTTGTTGGCTCCGTTAAAGACCGGCACGTCAATCCAGCGATAGTTAGGGCGAAAGCCGATGCACCAGACGATCGAGGTGACTCCGGCAGCTTTCAGATCCAGCGGCGCATTATTCGCATCCGGCTCCCACAATGGGACATAAGGCGCTTCCATTGGCGCGTCGACGCCTTCGCGGGCGATGTAGGCGTCTATGGATTTCTTTATGTCCGAATTCGTCTTGTCCGCTTCATCGAGATTCTCTTTCAAATCCGGAAGAAAATGCGCCACGTCTTCGCCGATGGTATCCAGCGTGCCGTGCAGCCCCACCCCCTCTTTCGCAAAAAGGCGCAAATCAAGATCGTGGCCACCGTTGCGGCCGGTGACATAGTGATTGGTCTTGTCACGTGCGCCGTCACGCAGAGGGTGGTTGTCTACTGTCAGGTCATAGAACCGCATATCGGCGAGCCAGTCCACGACGTCGCGTCCACGATAGAACCGGGAGACGCGGGGCGCCGACCCGACGCACAAATGGACCTTACGTTTTTCCAGAAACAGGTCTTCGACAATCTGCGCGCCTGACTGGCCGCTTCCCACCACCAGCACAGCTCCTTTCGGCAATTGCGCAGCATTACGATAGTCCTGTGAGTGAACCTGATATATCGAAGAATCTATTGCGCTGGCGTAACCCGGAATCACAGCGTCCTGATATGCGCCCGACGCGATCACTACGTGCTGTGCGCGCCAGACGTCGCCACCAGCCGCTACGCGGTAAGCACCATCTTCATGACGGGTGATGGAGGTGACCGCAGTATGCTCGCGCAAGGGAGGATTAAATGACTCAACGAAGCCTTTTACATAATCTATAATTTCCTGCTTCACCATAAAACCGTGTGGATCCTTCCCCTTGTAGGGATGACCGGGAAGCGCGCACTGCCAGTTGGGGGTGACGAGGCAGAAATTGTCCCAGCGTTCATCGTCCCATGAATGGCAGGCCGTCTTCGCTTCAAAGACAATGTGCTCGACTTTCTCCTGACAGAGATACCAGCTCATTGAAAGACCGGCCTGCCCTCCCCCGACGACGATCACGGGGACAGATTTTTCACTCTGTGTCATAAGAATATTCCGTTTCAGAATCCAAAGGAGAGGATGCGCACCTGCGCGTCGGACAGATTTAGAAAAGGGGCGCCAGCCTGCCGAATGGCGTGAAGCTGGCCAAGGGCACGGCTGCACGGAAAACCGTAGCGCACGCGAACCCGCTCGCTGGCCTCCGTCAGGGCGATGTCCGCCTTTTCAAGAAACTCGTGGATCGGGTAATCCTCCCCGGGTTGGAAATGATCGCGTATGACCAGAGACGGGGAGTAACAGTCGGTCTCCTTTCCGTCTGGCCAGCGCACGCGAAAAATCATTTCAGGCATGGTTGTGTGACTCCTGAGCAGGGACGCCCGCGCGTGACAGCGCCGCCAGACGTCGGTATGCGGGGAGGTGCCGATTGGCCACGTTGCGCCAATCGAAACGACGAGCTGTTGCGGGGCCGCTGACCTTAAAGCGGGTAGGGCTCCGGGCGCTTAGAGCGTCACGCAACGCGCGAACGAGTGTCTCAGGACGATCCGGCAAACACCAGAACGCCTCAAGACTATGAAGATGTTCCGTGAATGGCGGCACGGCGGGCGTCACCGCCGGTATCCCGCATGCGAGGGCTTCAAGCGGACACAGGCCAAAGCCTTCCGTCTGCGAGGGATAGGCCAGAACGGAAGATTGCCGGTAAAACGCGGGTATATCGTCATCCGCGACGACGCCGGTCACGGTGACTGCATCGGCAAGTCCACTGGTCTGAACGCGTTCATCGAAAAGACGGCGGTAATCGGAATGGTCCAGCAACGTGGCGCCGCCGACAATCACGAGATGCAGGCTCGGATTCTCCCGACGCAAAATCTCAAACGCCTCGAGAAGAACAAGCGTGTTCTTGCGACGCTCCACCCCGCCAATCGAGAGAATGAGGCGAGCGCCCTGCGGAAGTCCGTAACGTTCACGAACATCGCGGTCTCGGAGCGCCGGATCCGAAGAAAACTTCGCCAGATCGACGCCGTTTCCAACCACAGGCGCATCCCGCCCATATTCGGCAAGAAGAGCATCCCTCCAGACTTGACTGACGGTGAAAAGCTCGGTCGCAGCCGTAACTCCCCGTCTCTGTCGGGCTGCGACACCGGGATGAGAGAAACGGTCCAGATGGTGGACTGTTCGGGCAAATCCCGTGATCCGCCCTTCAGTCGCCAGATCCGCCAGCGCGTTGGCGCTTATGGGATCCTGCGCGTGCAGCACATCGAAATGCACGGCGCTCCGCAATGCATCCGCGATCTCTCCAATACGCCGTTCCACCAGCGTCGGGAGATCCGCTTCAGGTTTCGCCGGGATGCAGCGCGTGGCGCAACGAGGCGTGCGGAAAAAACCTGTTCCCGCCTCATCCGGCGCAATCAGGACGGCTTCGTGCCCGGCGTCGCGGAGAGCTTCCGCCAACGCCATGCCATGCACCACGCCGCCGCGTGGGTTGGTCGAGTGGGTCAGGATTCCGATCGAGAGCATCATGGCGCAAACCCCATGAGCGGCGTTTGAGCGAGATCCCAGTAAGTTTCTTTTTCTCCGTCCCATATGACGTCGAGCCGCAGCGTGCTGTCGCAACGACCGATGACCGCCGCCGCTATGTCGCGCCCGTGAAACCGGGCCATGATCTCTTCCGCATCATCAGGACGGGCCGTCAACAGATAGCCATAGCTTGGGAAGGCGGATAGCCAGCGCTCCATCGGGGCGCTCTTGGGACGCGGAATGTCGTCGAGTGCGATGGTCATGCCGACGCCCGAACATTCAGCCAACATGAGCGCAGTGCCGAGCAACCCGGCCATGCTGATGTCCTTGGCTGCACGACTCAGACCGTCCTCCGCGATAGAGGGAAGAAGTTCAATGTCGCCCCGCAGTCGAGCCGCTCCTTCGACGCCGCGCAGAGATGAGCTTGCGTCCCAGAACGGATGTGGATCATGCCAGCGGCCACGCAGATCGATTGCAGCGATCAGAACCTCGTCTGGTCGGGCGTCGAAGCTGGTCAGCAGATGACGTGCGCGCCCGAGGATCGCTACAGAAAGCGAGTTATGAGAACTGCGCATGTTGGTATGGCCACCGACAACAGGCACTCCATAGGCGTCGGCCCCGTTATGCAGGCCGGCCAGGATGGAGGCGGCCGCCTCCGACGTATCGCTCCACAGCGCATCCACCACTGCCGTCGGACGACCACCCATGGCCGCGATGTCGCTGACATTGACCATCACGCCGCAATACCCGGCAAACCACGGCATGGCGCGAACAAAGCTGTCCTGAAAACCTTCACTGGCCAAAAGAAGATAGCCATCGCCATCCGGTATCGCGGCGCAATCGTCACCCAGGCGGACAGCCTCGCGGCTCGCAGGGCTCAGGATCGCCGCCACCTCTGCAATGTCCTCTTTGGCGGCGAGCGCACGACTTTGGCGCAGCGTGCGCAGCAGAGTGGCGAGTTCGCGCGTCATTACGCCACCCGCCGGGTTCTGGGTTGCGGGCGCAACAACCATGTCTGATCCTGCTCATGAGCCGGATAGCGTGAGAGATCTGCCTCCATGTCGTGGTGAGGCAGGCCATGCAGCGTGATCTCCCCGAGACTTTTCCAATGCAGGCGACGAAAGAACAGCACGTTCTGCTCCTGAACCTGCGCAAGAAATTGGCTGGCCCCAAGCCCGTGCGCCGTGCTGACCGCCATGCGGATAAGTTCGGCGCCGATCCGCCCCAGTCGCCGGTGATCTTCCTGTACCGCCAGACGGGAACCGCGCCAGACACCGGGTTCAGATTCATGGATGCGTACCGCGCCTACAACCCGATCCGCCATTCCCGCCATGCAGCAGGCGGCGACGATGGGAATGGCGACTTCATCGACAACATCGCGATCATCGCCAGAGAAAACACGTTGCTCTTCACAAAACACTTCTCGACGTAAAGCGTAATAGCCGGCGCGCTCCCACGACGTCCGGGCAAGCCGCACGACGTATTCCGTCGGAACGAACGGGCGTTCTCCTACATCTGCGAGGTCCATGCTCATTGTTCGTAGGCCGAAAGCGAGGAACAGGCGCCGCAGCGACCACATCCCGCGCGGATGTCGGTGGATTTCATGTTAGCCTCCCGCAACATGCGTCCCAGCGGAGCCAGAACCGACTTCATAAAATCACTCGAAGGAGGAGCGTGATTTTCCAGAGGCGTTCCAGAAATAGGCACGAACGGAACGACGAAGGGATAGACTCCCAACGCGATCAGACGCTCAGCCAGAGCCAGGATGTCTTCGACCCCGTCGCCCAGACCAGCCAGGATATAGGTATTGACCTGCCCGCGTCCGAAGATGGGAACGGCGCTGGCGAATGCGTCCATGTAACGATCGACGCTGACTGTGGCTTTGCCCGGCATGATCTTTTCACGCACAGTCTGCGTGGCTGCTTCAAGGTGCATGCCCAGACTGTCCGCACCCGCATCGCGCAGACGCTGGAACCAGCTGTGATCGCGTGGCGGCTCGCATTGCACCTGAAGCGGCAGGTCGACCGCCGCCTTGATGGCGCGGGCGGACTCCGCCAGCACCGCGGCGCCACGGTCGACCACGTTGGGCGTGCCGGTCGTAAGCACCATGTCCCGCACGCCGTCCAGTTCGACCGCCGCTTTGGCGACCTCGGCGAGTTGCGCAGGTGTTTTGTAGGCGATCGTCCTGTCGGCTTCCAAAGACTGCCCGATGGCGCAGAACTGACACGACGTTCTTCTGTCGGCGTAGCGAATGCAAGTCTGATGCACTGTGGTCGCAAGCGTATCACGCCCGTGCAGCAGCGCGATTTTCCAATAAGGAACGCCGTCCGCCGTGGACAGGCCGTAGAAGCGCGGGGCGGTCGGGAAATGAATTGTGCCGAGAGCCTGACCCTCACGCACCAGTGTGCTGGCGCCGCGCTGATCCGGCGGGCTCGCCTGAAACGGAGAGCGACGGGCGCCGGACGTATAGACCGGGACCATGATGGTCTGGCCGGCGATAGTGATCGTCTTATGATCAGAAGGGCCGGCGCCGCCCTTACGGGCAATGCCGCCGATATCGTCGCCAATTTGCAAGCCGAACGATTGCAGATCGGTGAGAAGCTTACGGCCGGAGATCGTGCCAAGCGTCGGGACGGTCATTGTGTGACCTCGTCATCAGAAGAGAAAAGTCTTGCGTCAGCATCGGGATAGCGAACAGTTCGGGCCGGACGCCGGTCATGAAGCAGGCTGAGCAATTCCGGACGCGCGTAATGTCCCACTGAGTCCATCATCCGCTTGCGTTTGGTGATCAGGGCGAAGTCGAGATCGGCGATCACCATCCCCTCGCCTTCAGTCAGCGGCGCGCCAAGGAGTTTGCCCTCCGGTGAAACGATGGCGGTGAAACACCCACCACGCAGCGGCCCCTCAAGCGCCGGGTCGCGCGCCACCTCCCTGATCTGTTCTTCCGTGAGCCATCCGGTGGCGTTCACCACAAAGCAGCCGGATTCCAGCGCATGATGTCGGATGGTCACCTCCATCTGATCGGCGAAAATCTGGCCCACCAGCGAACCCGGAAACTGGGCGCAGTGAATTTCCTCGTGCTGGGTCATCAGCGCATAACGGGCAAGCGGGTTGTAATGCTCCCAGCACGCCAGAGCCCCGATACGCCCGGCGGCGCTTTCGACGACTTTAAGGCCAGCGCCGTCGCCTTGCCCCCAGACCATACGCTCATGGTAGGTAGGCGTGATTTTTCGCCGCTTGAGCAGGATGTCTCCCGTCGCGTCGAAAATAATCTGTGTGTTGTAGAGAGTGCCGAAATCGCGCTCATTCACGCCCAGCACGACGACCATGCCCGTATCACGGGCGGCTTCAGCCACCATGTCCGTCACCGGTCCGGGAATGACAACCGCGCGCTCGTAAAGCTCCAGGTGCTCTCCGCCGAAGCGGAAAGCTGGTTGGATGAACGAGAAATAGGGGTAATAAGGCACAAAGGTTTCGGGAAAGACCGCCAGCTTCACACCTTTTCCAGCGGCGTCACGAATGGCCTGACAGACTTTCCGGGCAGTACCCAGACCGTCGTCACCCAGGACGGGGCTGATCTGGATAGCAGCGGCTCGAATGATGCGTGACATGGCTTGCGGTCCTCCCTTCTGCCCTCAGAGAGTCCAGGTATTGAGGATGAAAGCGTTGTCTCGCCGGGCCAGCAGGATAATGTCGAGCACGTCCTGCGGGTTGATCGGCGTAATGCCCGGGATCAGATTTTGTTCGCCGTAACCGTAAAGAGCCTGAAGCGCGAAGCGGCAGGCGTAAACTTTTCCGCCTTCTTCAAGTATTTTTGAAATCTGGTTGTTGCAGTTCATATGCCCGGGAAAAGCCTCGTCACCAAGACGGGGAAAGCCGCGCTGCACGCCAAGGGTGACGCCCGGTCCGTACAACAATACGGACGTTTCAAACCCTTTTCGAATCAGACGCGTGGCCTGAAGAAGATTTACAAATCCGACCGAACCCTCGTTGGCGACGGTGTGGAAAGTGACGAGGGCCTTCTCGCCGGGTTGCGCTTTAACGTCTTCAAAAACCTTGTTTTCATAATTGACGAAACAATCGCCATCTTTATGCGGAGCGTGTTCGACTTTTGGCATGACATTTCTCCCGTGTAATGCGGTCTCCGGCGAGAAACCGGGGCCGACCGCGTTGCCGAAGCAAACGTGACACGGGAAAATTCTGCGGCAAAATTTTGTATGGGCACGGAAATCGGTACAATAAAATCAATGCAAAATGAATCTCATCATTTCGCATGAACATAGACATACAAAAAGAAACTGCACATCATACAATCTATCAAAATTCTTAGAAGTCATTGTTTCAATGCATTTTTTTTATCACGAATTCGTGAACGTTGCACTTTCTTGATTTTCCCGCGCGCTCGAATCATTCGCAGAGTTGAGCGATTTGATCGGCTCCGCCTGCAATGGCCCGGTCACACAATATCCGCGAAGCCGGGAGAACGCTTGTGTTGTAAGATGGACAGGACGCCGTGGAGAGATTCTTCAAGGCTGGCCGCGTCCGGCGCACTGCCCAGAGCGATCCGGGCACGCTGTGGAGGCTCGCCGCTGATGGCGAACACGGTGCTCGGGACAAGCGCTAGCCCCCGTCTGCGGGCATAAGCCACAAAGTCCGCACTCCCCCACCAATCGGGAAGCTTCAGCCAGACATGAGGCCCATCGGGATTCATACAGTGCTGATCACCCAAAACCTTACGGGCGATCGACTGCCGAAGACGCAGCTCTCTCTGAATAGCGTGCAGAATCGTGTGGGCCTGCCCGGTCTGCATCCAGCGAACTGCAAGCGCGCTCAGTAACCCGGCATTGGTAAGCACGATCGCACGAATGGCGGCGGTGACGCGCCGGGTCATATCCGCATTCGGAAGAGCGACATAAGCAGTGCGCAGGCCCGGGCTGAGCGTCTTGGCGAGCGTCGCGATGTAGCTGACACGGCAATGGTCGAGCGCCGCCAGCGCGGGCGGCGGGTCGTTCATCAACAGGCTGTAAGGGTCGTCTTCGGCAATGTGCAGATGGTGACGTTGAGCGACCTTCAGAATATCCTTGCGTCTTTGCAAAGACATCGTGGCCGTGGTGGGGTTATGGATTGTCGGGATGCAGTACAGCAGCCGAGGGTGATGCTGAGAGCAGACCTGATCGAGTTGCTCAGGCGCCATGCCTTCGTCGTCGCTGTCTACGCCGACGAGAATGAGACCAAACTGAGCCGCGATCGTCCGAATTCCCGGATAAGCGATGCGATCGGTGACAATGACGTCTCCCGGCTGCGTGTGTGTGCTCACAATTGCCGCCAGCGCGCTCTGGGCGCCTGGCGTGACCAGAATTTCGTCCGTCCGCCGCTGCCCTATGGCAGGAGCGATCCATTTGGCGCCGAGTTGACGCTCCTCGATCGTGCCGCCCGTAACCCGGTAGGACATCAGGCTGTTTAGGTCCTGCTGCTTCAGAAGAGCCGTAATATCGTTCTGGATCATACGCTGAAGCGACGGATCTTGCGGAATGGGGGGAAGGTTCATGGTCAGATCGACCACAGCCGGGCCGGTATGCCGCCAGTGGCTCTCGCCCGCCCCCACCCGAACGAAGGTTCCGCGACCGACCGTGGCGTCTATGAGCCCTCTACGACGAGCCTCCGTGAAGGCGCGCGTCACGGTGGTAAGGTTCGTGCCAAGGTAATCCGCAATCGTTCGCTGCGGTGGCAGTCTGTCGCCCTCGCGCAAATCGCCCTTGCGGATGGACAGCGCCAGCGCGTCAACGATCGTCAGATAAATTGAGTTGGGACTGCGGCTGATTTCATCTTTCCAATGAGCCAGATAAGTTTCAGCGGGCATGAGATGAAATTCCATACATTTGACGCGTATTTTCTGCGTAAAGCACCATACAATTAACGCAGCCAGCCGTCTTCTGAATATGAAGTTCGGCGCCCCGGCCTCCGCTCGCCAACATCAGCGCGATCTCGCGAACCTTCGAGCCCCCTTCATCAACCGGAAAACCGATGAAAACATTAACGATCCAATAGAAATTTCATCGCTTCATTGCGGAAGTAATTTTTCGATATCACCACAACGAAACAAAGAGAGTAATCGCGTTCGCATGCGCAATAATCGCCATAAAAAAAGGGAGGGCGAAATCGCCCTCCCCTCTTCGGAACCATATGTTCGACTGGATCAGAAATCCATGTCGCCCATGCCGCCCATGCCGCCACCCGGCATCGGCGGAGCCTTCTTTTCCGGCTTCTCGGCGACCATGGCTTCGGTCGTGATCAGCAGGCCAGCGACAGAAGCCGCGTCCTGCAGAGCCGTACGGACAACCTTGGTCGGGTCGATGATGCCAGCCGACACCAGATCCTTGTACTCGCCGAGCTGCGCATCGAAGCCGTAAGCGTATTCGCTGGACTCGAGCACCTTGCCAGCGATCACGGCGCCGTCTTCACCAGCGTTGTGAGCGATCTGGCGCAGCGGAGCCTGAAGGGCTTTGCGGATGATTTCCGCGCCGACCTTCTGGTCTTCGTTGTGGAAGTGCAGGTGGCCAAGAGCCGCAGAAGCGCGAGCCAGAGCCGTGCCGCCGCCCGGTACGATGCCTTCTTCGACAGCCGCGCGGGTTGCGTGCAGCGCGTCGTCGACGCGGTCCTTGCGCTCCTTCACTTCGACTTCCGTCGAGCCGCCGACGCGGATGACCGCGACGCCGCCTGCGAGCTTCGCCAGACGCTCCTGGAGCTTCTCACGATCGTAGTCGGAGGAGGTCTCCTCGATCTGAGCGCGGATCTGGTTGCAACGACCCTTAATGTCGTCGCCTTCGCCAGCGCCCTCAACGATCGTGGTGTTCTCTTTCTCGATGTGCACCTTCTTGGCGCGACCGAGCATCGGGAGCGTCACGCTCTCAAGCTTGATGCCGAGGTCTTCGCTGATGACCTGACCGCCGGTCAGGATCGCGATGTCTTCCAGCATCGCCTTGCGACGATCGCCGAAGCCCGGAGCCTTCACGGCAGCGATCTTCAGACCGCCACGCAGCTTGTTGACGACCAGCGTCGCCAGAGCTTCGCCATCGACGTCTTCAGCGATGATGACCAGCGGACGGCCGGACTGCACAACAGCCTCGAGCAGCGGCAGGATCGGCTGAAGCGAAGACAGCTTCTTCTCGTGGATCAGGATATAGGGGTTTTCCATATCCGCGATCATCTTCTCCGCATTCGTGATGAAATACGGGGAGATGTAACCACGATCGAACTGCATGCCCTCGACGACGTCGAGTTCGGTATGAAGGCCCTTGGCCTCCTCGACCGTGATCACGCCTTCCGAGCCGACTTTCTGCATGGCCTTGGAGATCATCTCTCCGATTTCATGCTCGCCGTTTGCGGAGATCGTGCCGACCTGGGCCGTCTCGGCCGGGGTCGTGATCTTCTTGGTGTTGTTCTTCAGCTCTTCAACGACGGCCGCAACAGCCTTGTCGATGCCGCGCTTCAGATCCATCGGGTTCATGCCAGCCGCGACAGCCTTCGCGCCTTCACGAACGATGGCCTGAGCCAGAACGGTCGCCGTCGTGGTGCCGTCGCCAGCCACGTCGTTGGTCTTCGAGGCCACTTCGCGCAGCATCTGTGCGCCCATGTTCTCGAACTTGTCGGCCAGTTCGATCTCTTTCGCGACCGAAACGCCGTCTTTCGTGATGCGCGGCGCGCCGAAGCTCTTGTCGAGCACGACGTTGCGGCCCTTCGGGCCAAGCGTCACCTTCACTGCGTCAGCAAGGATATCCACGCCGCGCAGCATGCGCTGGCGGGCTTCACCGCCGAACTTTACGTCCTTGGCAGCCATAGTTTCTTCTCCTGTGAGGATTAAAAGCGATCAGTAAGGGGGATCTGAAGCCAGCCCTGTTCAGGCGGCGATCACGCCCAGAATGTCGCTTTCCTTCATGATGAGCAGGTCTTCACCGTCAATCTTGACCTCGGTGCCGGACCACTTGCCGAACAGGACGCGGTCGCCAGCCTTGACGTCCAGAGCCACGATCTGGCCCTGCTCGTTACGAGCGCCGGAGCCAACAGCGATGATCTCGCCTTCCATCGGCTTTTCCTTGGCGGTGTCGGGGATGATGATCCCGCCAGCCGTCTTTTCTTCACCCGTCAGGCGACGGACCACCACACGATCGTGCAGGGGACGAAATTTCGTCATTATGGATCGCTCCACATCTTTCTGGGGCGGCGCCCTCTTGAATCAAGCAACGCCACCGTTTGCCACGCGCTTAACGCCGCGGTGCGTTAGCACTCCCACCCCGGGAGTGCCACGATTGAGATAGGATCGCCCCCCGGCCCTGTCAAGGATCGTGGTTGATTTTTATAACCGAAGACAAGCCTCTGTTTTCATTGTGTTATTTAAAAATTTACCGACCCGCTCGCGTTTTCCGCTCGGCTGGGCCAAGCATGAAATTTTGATGGCGCCACGCGCGCAATAAAACAGCTCCACAGCTCAACAGGCGGGCGCCA
The DNA here is from genome assembly GCF_000429165.1 of Acetobacter nitrogenifigens DSM 23921 = NBRC 105050. Lineage (GTDB taxonomy): Bacteria > Pseudomonadota > Alphaproteobacteria > Acetobacterales > Acetobacteraceae > Acetobacter > Acetobacter nitrogenifigens. The sequence goes on from NZ_AUBI01000001.1 coordinate 366,063, forward strand.
CATAGCGCGCTCGTCCCACCCCGCGTCAAAAAGCAGGCGGGGTCGACGCTCACGAAGGGCGCAGGAGCACAACGCTCATCCGCCGCACTTCGCGATGAAATGAGTTCGAGGAAGCGCCTCTCAATTCCGCCTTCGGCGCCCGTCGCCGCAGACTATTCAGACGCCACTACGATACTCCGCCGACCATATCGACGGCACATGAAGGCTCACGGTCCACCCAAAGGCTTGGCAACCCTCCATCGGGTTGCCTCCCCTGACCCCGTCCCTTCAGAGCAACTGGAGATTCGTAGCCGCGACTTTTCCGCGCTCGGTCACCAGATCGAAACTGAGTTTTTGATCCTCAACAAGACCACGAAGTCCGGCCGCCTGCACCGCCGTAATATGAACGAACACATCCTTGTCGCCTTCGTCCGGGACTATAAAGCCGAAGCCCTTGGTGGCGTTGAACCATTTCACGGTACCGGTTGGCATCTTACTGTTCTTTCCTTTTCTTCCACTGCGGGCGTCATCGTCCCGCGATGGCGGCTCACCCTGATCACTGCGGAAAACCACCGGCAGAGCTCGCAGCATCCGCTCACGGAAGAAACAACGCTGTCAAGCCGCGTTTGGTTACCGTTCCAACATTCGACCGACGGGCGTCATTTTTCGAAAAGCGGAATCTGCTCCATCGCGGGCACAGTGATCAGTCCCCGATCGGTAATGCGTATCTCGGGGATGACCGACAATGGGATCAGATTGAAGCCCATATATGGCAGCGTGCAACCTAACGCGCTCCATTCGCGCTTCAGGATTTCGGTTTGCGCCGCCACCACCCCGCCGCGCTCGTCCGACAGCAACCCCGCTATCGGCAGGGCCACCAGCGCCTTCACCTGTCCTCCAGATACGACCGCCACGCCACCGCGCGCATCGCGGATCGTCTCAACCGCCAGGCGCATGTCCGCTTCATGCCGCCCGGCGACGATAATGTTGTGGGCGTCATGCCCCACGCTGCTGGCTACGGCCCCCTCCGTCAAACCGAACCCGCGCAGCAAGCCGTGCGCGACGCCGCCATTGCGCCCATGGCGTTCAAGAATAGTCACGAAGCAAAGATCATGCGCGTCCAGAACGGGCTCCCACGCACGCGCCTCCGCCAGTTCAAGAACCTCGTGCCGCAGCGGAATTTCTCCCTGCGCGCCAACGCCGATCACGTTGGCGCGGCATGGCCCGTCGGGCAATTCCGGCGTCAACGCGCCGATTTCCGGCAGAATCACCGTGCGATAGGCCGCATCGGGGTAACGATAACGCGCCTCCGAAAGCTGCCGGTCGAGAACTGGCGTGATCTTTTTATGTTCGACGACCGGAACGCCGCCATACCAAGTGTCTTGCACCTCCAGCGCATCGTTGAGCAGCACCAGATCGGCGCGGCGTCCCCCGCCCAGTCCGCCGATATCGTTTTCCATGCCAAAGCGAGTCGCGCCATGCAGCGATCCCATGCTCCACGCCACTTCCGACGACAGGCCTGCAGCCACGGCCTGTCTCACCACCCAATCCTGACCGAACAGAAACAGGTCGTCTGCGTCGCGATCATCGGTGCATACGCAGACCCTTTTCGGCGATGCTCCCATCTGCGTAACCGCCCGAATCGCTTGCGGTAGCGAATGCCAGGGCGTCGTCGCTGGTCCACCGCGCAAAAAGACCCACACGCCGGCTTCTATCAGATCGTCAGCGATCTCGCCGGTGATCGCCTCATGCGTGTCCGTCACGCCGGAGGCGGCGTACGCCGCCACGAACTCCCGCCCATAAACATGGCCGCTAACTGGTCGACCGCGCTTCAGCGACTCCGCGACGATGGCATGGCTGCGTTCATCGCCCAGGCAAAGCGGCACGAAGTCCATTTTCTCACCAAGCGCGACCGCCTCCGGCCAGCGATCAAAAATTCCGCCAATCTTCTCCGGCGTCAGGTCTCCACCTGCCGTCTCACACTGGGGCGACGTCGCGGGCACGGTGCTCGGCACGGTCAGAAATACGTTCAACGGCGCCTGACGCGCATCCTCAAGCATCCACTCGACGCCCGCGACGTCGGCGACATTGCCGATTTCATGGCTGTCACAAAAAATTGTCGTCGTGCCATTGAGCAGCGCTGCTTCCGCGTAGGCGCAAGCCGTCATCATGCTGCTTTCAATATGCAGATGCGGGTCGACGAGGCCGGGGGCCAGGATCCCGCCCTGCACGTCCCTGACGGCGCCGGGAGCATGTCCGGTCGCCCGCCAGCTTCCCGCCGGCTTTATCGCCGCGACGCGGCCACCGCTGATCCAGACCTCACGGTCCGTCAGGATTCTCTCAGAATAGGTGGACAATACCCGCGCGCCGGTCAGCACCAGATCCGGCGCGGCGCGCCCGGACGCGACAGCCGCCAGGCGACACGTCATCGTATGAAGCGGATCGACCGAAAAGCGCGTCAGGAGCGAGGGGCGGATCGGGTTGTGCTGTGTGCTCATAGGGGCGAGCATAGTCAGGTCTGATACGACCTGTCTGCTATTCTCACGTCATGGCGCGTGATGATTTTCATGATAGGCCGAAAAGCCGCCGACAGCGGGCGACGTGCTCTGAAGCCGTCTCCCTTTCGTCATCGTTCCCGCCCCGCCTCACCCGACTTTGACCGGACGGCGGCTATCCCGGATCTGAACATGCCTGATACTGACGTCACGATCTATCACAACCCCCGTTGCGGCACGTCCCGCACGGTGCTGGAAAAGCTTCGTGCGGAAGGGCTCTCTCCCCGCGTCGTTGAGTATCTGAAAACCCCGCCGGATCATGAAACACTGCTCCGTCTCGGCCGATCCAGTGGCGTCGGATTGAAAGGCCTGCTTCGGGCGAAGGAGGCTCTGGCAGAAGAACTGAACCTCGGTCGGGCGGACATTGAGGAAGATGAGCTTCTGGATGCGATGCTGGCGCATCCTGTGCTGATCAACCGCCCGATAGTCGAGACGTCTCTCGGCGTACGCCTGTGCCGTCCAGCAGACGTTTTAACGGAGATTCTGCCCGCCGCCTGATCTCTCAACATCACGTGTGGAGAAATCGCAAGGCGGGGAAAGGTTTCGCGGCGGAAGCACGCGGAACCCCGCCATTTCCACGCCATGTCATTACTCATCAACGTATCGACAGGGAGGCCCAGCCCCTATGGACACCGACCGTCGCCACGAAGCGCGCCATGCTCGACTTCCGCATATTCATTTCCCGCACATTCACTTCACCAGGAAGGAGCTTGAGGACCGCCCTTTGGCTGGAGAGCCGCACCCGGATCACCCGCTGCACTGGAAGCTTTACGCGTGCGAGGCGATCGCCACGGCTGTGCTGATGATTATCGGCGTGACGACCAACACGCTGCTGAGCGCGCCCTCATGGTCCGTCGGCGCGTGGCTCGGGCAGCGCCCCTTACTGCAAACTGCACTTTGCGGCCTGTGCTTCGGCGGGGCGGGAACTCTGGCCGCCATGACCCGCTTCGGAAAAGTCAGCGGCGCGCATCTCAGTCCCTCCGTATCGCTGGCGTTCTCTCTTGGCGGTCAGTTAAAGCCACTCGATCTGACCGGATATTGCTGCGCGCAAATTGTCGGCGCTGTCGCGGGGTGCGCGTGCGTGGCAGCTTCCGCAGTTTTGATACCGGGTTGGGGCAACTTTGTTCATGCCGGGCATTACGCGGCCACATTACCTAACCCAACGCTTGACCCGGGCTGGGTGGTGGCGACCGAAACCGTCGTCACGTTTGGCCTTATTCTGGCGATTTACTATGCTGCGGCGAAACCCCGTCTGCATTTCATCGCTCCATGGATCGGCGCGATCTATTTCTTCGCCATGAACCCGATCTTCGCCTGGATATCTGGAGACAGCACGAATTTCGCCAGATCTTTGGGGCCTGCGCTCTTTGATCGGAACTGGACGTCGCTCTGGATTTATCTGGCTGGCCCGCTTCTCGGCAGCGCGCTCGGGGTTGGGGCGATAAAATCCCGCATCTTTGGCCGTCTTCACGCGGTCGAGGCGCGGGTCGTGAATTTCGGCCACCACGGACGAGTGCCGCGTCTCGAAGCGCCCGAGGCGACGCCCCAGCCTGCGGCCGAGCATTTTCCGTCCAGCTAACGCCCCCTCTCGTTGCGTCAGTTTGCGGCGCCAATTCCTGACTTCTGGCTTGGCTGAAGTTTTCCCGATCAAACATCGGCTGACTGGCCACGGCTGCATACTCCCGACAACTCGGAGCATAGGCGCGGATCGGTGTCATATTGGGAGAGCCGGATAAACGGTCCAACGCACCGAGAATCGTCTGGCCGGGATGAAGGGCCATACACGTTCAAGCTTTATCGTGGCGCATCCGCGCGATTGCGGGCGAAATGCCTGCGCCCAGCGTCAGGCCCTCGATCAGTTGGGTAGAGACCAGTCCAGCCAGGCCAGCAAGGCAACGACGATCAACATCACCAGATGCATGTAGACCAGAGCGCGCACGCTGATGACCGGCGCGTCGTCTTTCGCCTTGCGCTTCGCCATGAACCCATCTCCGCTGATGCCTGAAATCGAACATGCGTCCATGAAGCCATGTGAACGGAGCAAGCTCGACAAACGATTAACCGAAGTTACGCTTTCGCATGAAGTCGTAACGCGCTCTAGTTTGCGCTGATATAGGGCAGATGATGGTAGGCGCGGTTAAAATAAACCAGTCCACCCACGTCTCCGCCCAGGCGGATCGCCTGTACTGCGCCGAAAATCACCGTATGCGTGCCGACCTCGACCATCTGCGTAATGCGGCAATCGAAACTGGCGACCGCCTCTTCCAACGTCGGCGCGCCGGTTTCCAACGTCGTCCAGTGGCCAAGAGCGAATCGCTCCGACATCTCCATCGGCGAGGCGAAATGGTTCGACAGGGCGTCCTGCCCCGCGGAAAGCACATTCACGCAGATGGCTCCCAACTCCGCAAAAGCCGGTCGGGCGCGTGTGGAGCGATTCAGACAAACCAGCAACGTGGGGGGCGTGTCCGTAACCGAACAGACTGCAGAGGCGGTGAAGCCAACCGGGGCGTCCAGACTCCCCGTGGTGACGATCGTGACCGCCGCGCCCAGACGCGACATGGCTTCACGGAATACTGCCGCATCTACGGACACCTGCGCGCTCCCTCCTGCACTGCCTCCGCCTGCGCGCGATTTTCACTGCGGTCTGGAGGCACAAGCACTCACCCGTAAGAGATTAGGCGACCTCCGACAACCATATATAAAAGTAAGGGCAAAACCGGCCCGGTCGGTTGAGAGAAAAAGCAGCGGCTCCACGATGAACCATTCCCCCTACCCGATACTCGTCGACCGGCGCGGTCATGTGGGCCGCATCACCCTTGATCGCCCCAAAAACCTGAACGCAGTTGATCCGACCATGGCGCGAGCAATCCTTGCCACGCTCGACACGTGGAGGGACGACCCCGGCGTCCAGATCGTCCTGATAGACAGCTCTTCGCCCCGCGCGTTCTGCGCTGGCGGCGATATCAAAAACATCAGGGCGATAATCGAGAGTGAAGGGCCACGTAAGGCACTGGCCGAGATGTCCGTGCCTTACGTGACCATGCTTGCGATCGCATCCTACCCCAAGCCGGTGGCGACGGTCATGGATGGGATCACGATGGGCGGCGGCGTAGGGCTTGGAGCGCACGCCCGGCACAGGATCGTCACCGAGCGTTCCGTGCTCGCGATGCCTGAGACGGCTATCGGCCTGACGCCTGACGCGGGGGGCTCCTGGTTGCTTGCTCGTGCGCCGGGCATGCACGGATTACGTCTCGCCTTGACCGGGGGCCGTATATCGGGCGCGCAGGCCGTGGCGCTTGGGTTCGCGGATCACGCCATCGCCTCCGACGCGCTTGCGGACCTTTTCGACACGTTGTCGACGGAGGCTCCGCAGAGCGTCGACAACCTGCTCTCGTCATTTGCTTCAGCCCCGGCCGCTCCTTCTCTATCGAACGTGATCAACGAGACCTACGACTTCCGCAATGTTTCGCCCTTTGAGGGCCTACCCCTGCTTATGGCGCGTCTCGAAACTCTCGCGAAGAACGAAGACGCGCATGACTGGGCTGCTGCCGATCTTGGAATCCTGCGTGGCGCCTGCCCGTTTTCGCTACACGTCACATGGCTGGCCTGGAACGCGCTGCAAGGCGGCGTGACGCGAGAAGAGGCCTTTGCGCAGGAAACGCGTCTGGTGGGACATCTGCTCAACCGCCCAGATTTTATGGAGGGCGTACGTGCGCGGCTCATCGACAAGGACAATGCGCCCGTCTGGAGTCCACGTTCAATCGGAGACGTGACGAGGCAGGCCGTGCTGAGTTGCTTCAATCCGGATGACGCACCGTAAGACTTCTCCCGAGCGATCTAAGAACGCGCGAGCGACGAACGCGAGACGACGCCCCATCAGGGGGGGCGCTCCAACAAAAAGGCCGCCATCGGAAGATGGCGGCCTTGCAGTCGCTCACACCAGGAACGAACGATCAGAAGTCGAGACCGACCTGAGCGAAAACATACCGACCGATGATGGCCGAGCTATAGATCGCATTGGCGGTATTGGTCGCCGCATCGAATACGAAGGGCGGTTTCTTGTCGAGAAGGTTGTTGACACCAACTTCAAAGTTCCATTTGTGCAGGCGGTAGTTGACCGTCACGTCATGTGTGAAGATGCCCGGCGTCTTCCACTGTCCCGCCGTCTGGCGGTTCAGATCGTTGGTTCCATCGTTCCACACCATGCCCCCGGTGTAGTGCAGCATGTAAGTGAATGTCAGGTTATCATGCGCCCAGGACGCCGTAGTGTAGTTCGTCACACGCGGAATGCCGTTCGTGCCGCCGACGCCCGACGATCCGGCAAAGAACAGCCGCCCTGCGTAATTGTACCACGGGCCGCCGGGCTCGTTCTGCTGAAGATAACTCACGATCTGCTGGAAGTTGTTTGACAGCGTCAGCACGTCGACCGGCGAAACGCGAACGTGGTAATCGAGATCAAAGTCGATGCCCGAAGTCTTCAGGCCGCCGAGATTCTCGTCCAACGTTGTGACATAATTAAGCTGCTGGTTGGAGTTTCTCGAAATCGCACTGCAATATTGCGTCGCTGTTCCCGTGTAGCATCCGTCAAGCGCGTACTGCGCGAGCACAGAGCTGATCTCGTTCTTGACGGTGTAGTGCCAGTATTCGACGGACGCCGTGAGGCCCGGAATCCAGCGCGGCGTGATGACCGTGCCGAACGTGTAGGTGCGGCCCATTTCCGGAGACAGTTTCGCGTTGCCGCCGCTGATCGCCGGCACCTGTCCCGGGTTAGCCACTTCAAAGGTCGCCGGGTTCGTAATGCCGTCTCTCTGGCAGCGGGCGATCACGTTCGCAGCAAGACCGGCGTAGGAAGACACCTGCGCGCAGGGATCGGTCGCAGCTGCGTAGCCGAGCGACTGGCCACCATACAGCTCATAAACATTCGGCTGTCTGTAGGAGGTTCCCAAAGTGCCGCGGAAGCGGATATCGCGGGTCGGGGCCCAGTCAATCCCGACTTTCCAGTTCTGCGTGTTGCCGAACGTGTTGTAGTGTGACCAACGGCCCTGAGCGTCGACCGTAAGGTCACGAGCGAGGAATGCATTGTGCAGCAGGTTCAATTTTGCTTCGCCATAGACCTCGGTAGCATTGAAGCCACCACCGGAATAGGCCTGCGTATTGCCGGTCGTGTCGCCGGACTGCGCGAGGATATCAGGCGTATAGCTCAGCTGTTCGCTACGATGCTCAAGACCAAACGCCAGACCGAGCTGTCCGCCGTTTTCATACGGCATCTTCACGACGCGATCATTGTTCACGCGAAGGTTGAAGTCGCGCAACATATACTGCGCAGTGTCATGTTGGGTGAACTTGCCGTAATTGGCGGCCTGCGCCGACATAGGCGCGAACGGATTCTGCAGCACGCATCCGCGCTGGGAGGTGCACACCGTCGGATCATAGGTCACTGCGCTGCCCGGGTCACCAGGATCCAGCTGACGAATACCGTACTCTTCCAGAATATGGCGATAATTTCCCATATTCTCTGTATCATAACTCGCACGACTGACGCCGTACGTCATCGACGCATCGTATTCCCAGTTAGCGACGATCTTGCCATGTGCGCCGCCCATAACCTGCAGGTTATCCACTGCAGTTTCGGAGCGACGTCCGCCAAAATCCGTATAACGCTTCTGCGTGACGACATCTTCGCCCCACGGATTATAGGGGGCGTTGCCAGGAAGGGTCAGCGGATTGGACAACGTGGACGGATAGATACTTCCTGCAACCGGCGATGCCGCCATCGACGTAGCGGCGGATTTGTGTGTGTACCGGACCTGAGCATACGGAATGAAATGGTCATTCACCCGATAATGCATGTCGCCGGATAGTGTCGAGCTTTGAAGGTAGTTCGAAAGACTTTGGTCGTTACCGTAATTATATCGATCTGCCGACGTGAAATTGTGGAAGCCTGAACCGTCGCTATTGGCTATCAAGCCAGCTCCCGGGCCGCTCAGAACACGCATGCCAGCAGAATAACCGGACCCGTAGATCGGGGGTACGCCCGGGTCGTTGGACGCCTGCACGGGATTCGCCCAGGAGCGATCCCGCTGCATGACAGGGCCCACAGTCATGTATTGGCCGCTGATCGTAATATTTCCGCGGTCATGATCAAAATTCCAGCCTTTGTAAGCCGCAATGAGACCAGTGCGCGAATCCCCCCGGTCGGTCAGGCCACCACGGATCGTAATATTGCCTGTATTCAGGTCGTGACGCAGCTTGATGTTGATGACGCCCGCAACAGCGTCCGCACCATATAGTTCCGAGCCACCGTCTTTAAGAATTTCAACGCTGGCGATCTGCTCGACCGGGATCATGTTCATGTCGACGCAGGCGGCGTTGGGATCCTGGGTCGTACGCTTGCCGTCCACCAGAACGAGCACACGAGTGCTGCCAAGGTTACGCAGATCCGTACACGACACTCCGCCGAAACCATTGGTTTGCGTGTTCGCCGCGCCGGAGTTGCCTATCGATGGCAAACGTTGAAGGTAATCGCCCAGAGTCACAGCGGACGTCTGTTGAATTTGCTTCGACGTGATGATCTGAACTGGGTTGGAATCGGTATTGTGCGCTGAGCGCAGAAGCGAGCCGGTCACAACAATCGCTTCGCTGCCGCCGTCCAACGAAGCTGTGGGGCGAGCGGCGGTTGCACGGTGCGCGCCCGCCACGGGAGTTAAGGCCGTCGGCGAAGACCCTGTTACAACGCGAGGGGTCTGTGTAACCGGAGTCGTTACAGAGTGGGCCTGAACATGCTTTGCTTTTTTTTGCGATGACTTGCTTTTCGTCGCAGCATCCGCCCAGCCACTCCCGACTACGGGCATAGAAACGAGAAGCGCCGCCCCAAAGAAAAGTGAAGTTTTTTTTGTTATTGTTTTGAAATTTTCCATACAGCACCGAGCTCAGGCGAGATGTGCGGACTTATCGTCCGGAATGCTCCATGCATGGCAAACATAGCGAATATGTTGCAATCGGGTAATTGACGTTCGATCGGCAGTTGTGTCGCTAAATCTCTCACTGTGATCATTTTGGCACATATTGTTACACCACGTGTCAAATTGCAGCGCGATCATGACGCTCAGCCACCCAGTCGCCATATCGCGTCGGGTAAACATGCCGGACCGCGCCATCCCGTCGCGGAGATCGAGTTTCGTAGAAGGTTTCCTACAATGCCCGTTTCGCCGACTTACCGACCGGCAACCGATCACCTCTCCCTCGGCGCCGAATTCTACGACCCCGTCCAGGCCGCGCACTTCCCGCTGCACATCCTGCGCTATCGCAACGAACGCGCCGCAGCGTCCATAGGCCTTGACGCCCTTACCGACCCGGAATGGGTCAGGCATTTCGGTCGTTTCGAGCCGTTGCCCGGTTCGCTGCCGCAACCACTTGCGCTGCGTTATCACGGTCACCAGTTCCGGCAGTACAACCCCGACCTCGGCGACGGGCGCGGCTTTCTGTTCGCGCAGCTACGAGACGATCAGGGACGCCTTCTCGACCTTGGGACGAAAGGCAGCGGCCGGACGCCGTGGTCGCGCGGCGGCGATGGGCGGCTGACCCTGAAAGGCGGCGTGCGCGAAATTCTCGCCGCTTCCATGCTCGGAGCTCTGGGCGTGGATACGTCACGCGCGTTCAGCCTGATCGAAACCGGCGAGGAGTTGACGCGGGGCGACGAACCGTCTCCCACGCGCTCCGCCGTGCTGGTGCGGTTGAGCCACTCCCACATCCGCATAGGCACCTTTCAGCGTCTGGCGGCGCATGAGGACGTGGAGTCCATTTCGGCACTGGTCGATTATGTGCTCACCACGTACTATCCAACCATCCCCGTAAACGACGGGGACAATCCTGCGCTCGTCATGTTCCGCGCCATCGGCGAACGTGTCGCGCGCGTCGGAGCGCAGTGGATGGCCGCCGGTTTCGTGCACGGCGTGCTGAACACGGATAACATCGCCATCACCGGCGAAAGTTTCGATTACGGCCCATGGCGTTTCCTGCCCCGTTACGATCCGAACTTCACCGCAGCGTACTTTGATCACGGCGGACTCTACAGCTATGGCCGACAACCGCAGGCGCTGATGTGGAATCTCGCGCGGCTGGCGGAATGCTTGCTGGCGCTAGCGCCGCATGAAGCGCTGAACGAAATTCTTTCCAGGTTCCCGGAAAATTACGAAGCCGAACTGGATCAGGCATGGCGAAGACGGCTCGGCGTGGCGTCGCTCGGCCCAGAAAGTGATCGAGATCTGAGGCTCGCCGTCACCGAATTCCTCGCGAACTCGTCAATTCCCTTCCATTTTCTGCCCTATGACTGGTATGGAGGTGAAGCGTCACGCCATCGGGCCGACGCCAGTGCGCGCACACATTATTATAATGAACCGTCGTTCATCCCTGTGCGTTCACTGCTGCAATCCCGCGCGCCCGCGGCCGGCGTCGATCTGGGTCATGCGTATTTTGGGGCCGATGCGCCCTGCGACCTGCTGATCGAGACGGTCGAATCCCTTTGGTCCCATGTGGCTGAAGGCGATGACTGGGAACCACTGCGCAACATGTGGCACCGTCTCGAGGCCATGGCCGACGCCCTCAAAGCCGGATCTTCCTCATGAGGTCGGCGCGCGCGGAAAACCGTAAGGAGACGCATTGTTGGAGACCACGTCCAATCCCGCAACGGCGATTTCGCCCGCCGTTACGAAGGCGGTAGACGCCGCAGAACTTTCGCCTAACGCCCGTTGGGTGCTTTGGATCGCAGCCACCGTGGCCGCCATTTGCGGCGGTCTCTATGGCTACGATACCGGCATCATCTCTGGCGCTCTGCTATTGATGACACACGATTTCAACCTCGGCACAGGCATGCAATCGGCGGTCGCTTCGGCAATTCTCGCAGGCGCCACTATCGGCGCGGTCGGCATGGGATGGTTTTCCGAACGCTTTGGCCGCCGGACCTCCGTCATTCTGGTGACCGCCGTTTTCGTTGTCGGCGCCATAGCCTGCTCAATGGCGCCCGACGCGATCTCGCTTATCGTGGCCCGCGTGTTTCTTGGCTTCGCCGTCGGCGGCGCCACGCAGGTCGTCCCGACCTACATTTCTGAACTCGCTCCGCCCGAACGACGCGGCAATCTGGTCACCATGTTCAACGTCGCGATCGGCATTGGCATTCTGCTGGCCAATATCGTCGGTTTCGCGATGCGCGACGCCTGGGGATGGCGGCCCATGATTTCGATCGCGGCCATCCCGGCTGCGTTCGTCTTCATTTGCATGTTTTTCATGCCAAAAAGCCCTCGCTGGACAGCGGAAAACGAGGGCGTGAAGTCCGCGGTGACTCAGCTGAGCCGTGTCCGCACATCCCGCAAGCAGATCCGGAAGGAACTGCACGAAATCCACCAAAACGCGTCGGCGATTGAAGAGGACGAGCGTGGGTGGCGCGGCCTGTCTCACGCATGGGTACGTCCCGCGCTGATCGCGGCGCTCGGCGTCGCTTTCTTCACGCAGGCTGGCGGCCTGGAGATGATGATCTATTACACGCCGACGTTTTTGTCTGACGCAGGCTTTGGTTCCTCCTCTGCGCTTCTGGCCAGCCTTGGCGTCTCGGTCGTTTACTGCGTCATGACCCTGCTTGGGTGCCTGTTCGTCGACAGGATCGGAAGGCGACGCCTGGTGCTGATTATGGGACCGGGCTCGGTGCTCAGCCTGATCGGGCTCGGGATCATGTTCGCCGTCCACCCGGACAAAGGCTCAGTCGGCAGCTACGCCACGGTCGCCTTTCTCCTGCTGTTCATGCTGTTCAACTCTGGCGGCATTCAGGTCGTCGGCTGGCTGCTCGGCGCAGAGATGTTTCCGTTGCCAATGCGCGGCGCCGCCACCAGCCTGCACGCGGCCGTTCTCTGGGGCAGCGATCTGCTGGTGACGTCGACAGCGCTGCTGCTCGTGCAGCTGGTTTCGCTCGGCGGCACGATGTGGGTGTACGCTGGCGTTAATCTCGCCTGCACAGCCTTCGTCTATTTCCTTGTCCCCGAAACGGCGGGAGCGTCGCTCGAGGATATCGAAGCATCGTTGCGACGCGGAACGTTTACGCCGCGGCGCGGACAGAGTCCGGTGATCGCGCATCAGTCCGAAGCGTCCGCCGCCTGAATGCCGCCCCCCGAACGATTTGGACGTTCGGGGGACAGGCAGCCCCACGAACCGCCGATCCGGTCACAAAATATTCGCGTTTGTGTCGATAATCGACCAGGAGCCAGCGTCCTGCCTTTCTGAAGGCGCCGGGATCGGGGTATGCTGGCGCTCGGCGCGTTATTTATGCGGCGCCGGTTCGCAACAGGTTCAGGATCGACCACTTGGCGCGTTTAAGCCGTCTCAATACGCCCAATCTTTCTTCTCCAGCCCTTCGTTCCGCGCTGCAACGCCGGAGCGAGGAAGCTGCTGGCGTTCTGCTTTGGCTCGTCGCCCTGGCCCTGTCCTGCGCCCTGTGGAGCTACGACCCGCTCGACCCCTCGCCAGATGTTTCGACGACGCGCGTCGCGAGCAATCTTCTTGGCTGGCCGGGTTCCTACCTCTCCGACAGCCTGATCCAGGGTGTCGGCCTGGGCTCGTCGATGCTCGTTATCGGGCTCGTCGCCTGGGGATGGCGCCTGCTTCGACATCGCGGACTGAGCGTGTTTCCGGTGCGCGCAGCGGCGCTGTTGTGCTTGCCATGCGTCGTTGGAGCGCTCCTTGCCGCCGGACCGATGCTGATAACCGTCATCCATGCACCCGAATGGCCTTCTGACGCGGGGGTTGGCGGCGGCGTAGGCGCAACAATCGCCAGCAACGCGATAGCCGCCGGAACCTCCGCCATAGGCCCGGCGGGCGGCGTACTCATGTGGATTTTGGGCGGACTGCTCGCTCTCCTGCTCGCCGCTCTGGCGTTCGGGCTGGATCGACGCGAATGGTCGGCTCTGGGCCGGTTTACCGGCCGAAGCACCCTATGGCTCACTTCTCGGCCAGTCATTCTGGCGCGGCGTTATGTCGCCATGCAGCGTCGGCAGGATCAGCCCGCCAACCAAGGGACAGCGTACGCCCATGCTGGCGGCGCGACACCGTCCTATACTGGTCGCCCAATGCCGGAGACCAATTGGACTCCCCCCAGCGACGCCCGCCGCGCCGCCGTGCGTCGCAATGAGGCTCCAGCGTCATCCTCTCGTCCCGAACCCGCAGTAGCGGCTGCTGGCGCCAAGACCGCCCAGATCAACGACGAGCCCTTGCGGCTGGCCGCCCCGCAACTTGGCAGCATTACGGCGCCGTCGCCTGCGGCTTACCCGGCGGCGCGAGGGAGCGGCAGGCTGGTCGGCGTCAAGGGAGAGGAAGATGCTCCGGCGATCGCACTTCCCGGCCCGACCACGGCAGAGCCTCGGCCACAGCCGATCCATCGCGCCACTGAACCGGCCCCACACACCGCACCGGAGCCCGAAGCCTTCGACGACGAGCAACCGTACTCACCGCCTGCGCCTCAGCCGCCTCCACAGGATTACGCCCGACGAGAGCCCACACAGGCTGAGCAGCCTACGCCCGTCGCGCCTCAAGAGGCGCCCCGCAAGCCTCTGTTGACGCGCCTGTTCGGCGGGCGCGACGCCGAGGCCGGGCATGGCGACAAGGGACGCGCGCGTGATGCGACGAACCAGCCCGGCGCAGGATGGACCCTCCCTCCCGTGTCGCTGCTTCGTTCCCCGCCGCTGTCGCGCGCCGACTCAGCGCCATCCCGCGAGGCACTGGACGCAAATGCGCGCCTTCTGGAAAACGTGCTGTCAGATTTTGGCGTGCAGGGCCGGATCGTCGACATTCACCCGGGTCCGGTCGTGACGCTGTATGAACTGGAGCCTGCACCGGGCATTCGCGCGGCTCGCGTGATCGGACTTGCCGACGACGTGGCGCGGTCGCTTTCAGTGCTGAGCGTTCGCATCGCGACGGTGCCGGGCCGCAACGTCATCGGCATCGAAGTGCCCAACGCGCTCCGTGAAACGGTCTACCTGACCGAATTGTTCGATCGGCCGGAATGGAAAAACCCAACAGGGCGACTGGAACTGGCTCTGGGCAAAGATATCGCTGGCGCAGCCGTATTCAGCGATCTCGCCAAGATGCCGCATCTGCTGGTCGCGGGCACCACTGGCTCGGGCAAATCCGTCGGGATCAACTCGATGATCTTGTCGTTGCTGTTCCGTCTTTCCCCGGACGAATGCCGCCTGATCATGATCGATCCAAAGGTGCTCGAATTGTCGATTTATGACGGCATTCCGCATCTCCTGACGCCCGTGGTCACGGAACCCAACAAGGCGGTCACTGCTCTGAAGTGGGTCGTAAGGGAAATGGACCGGCGCTATCGGGCAATGGCGCATCTGCAGGTTCGTAACATCGCCGGATATAACGAACGCGCGGCGCAGGTCCGTGATCGCGGCGAGGAAGTCACCCGCCGCGTCCAGACAGGCTACGACCCCGAGACCGGCAATCCGATCTTCGAGGAACAGTCGCTCACGCTCGACCCCCTGCCCTTCATCGTCGTGATCATCGACGAAATGGCGGATCTGATGATGACGGCTGGCAAGGAAATCGACTCTGCCGTGCAACGGCTTGCGCAGAAAGCGCGCGCCGCAGGCATCCACGTCATCATGGCGACGCAGCGCCCGTCGGTCGACGTCATCACTGGCACCATCAAGGCGAACTTCCCGACGCGAATTTCCTTCCAGGTGATCAGCAAATTCGACAGCCGCACCATCCTGGGCGAACAGGGCGCGGAGCAGTTGCTCGGACAGGGCGACATGCTGTTCATGCAAGGCGGCGGAAGGATCACCCGCGTTCATGGTCCGTTCGTCGCGGATTCTGAAGTCGAAGCCGTGGTCTCGTTTCTCCGCGAACAGGGCGAGCCGATCTACAACGAAGACGTCATTTCGGAACGGGAGGAAGAAACCGGCGCCGCGGCGTTCGAAGGCGGAGGGGGCGGCGGCGATGGCGACGGAGGCCTCTATGACAAGGCCGTGGCCGTGGTCATTCGTGAGGGCAAGGCCTCTACATCCTTCGTGCAACGGCATCTTTCCATCGGTTATAACCGCGCCGCGAAGCTGATTGAGCAGATGGAAAAGAACAATATCGTCAGCGCGGCCGACCATGTGGGACGCCGTAAGGTTTTGATTGGACGCGGCGCCGATGACTGACATGCGGCGTAGTAAAGCAAAGCCCGGGAGCAGGCCGGCCGGGCAGCGTAAAGTTCCTGTGCAGCGCCATGGTGAGCGACAGGAAACCGCCCCCACGCCCGCCTTTGCGGACCTGCCCCGGCCATACGAGACGCTCTATGAAAGCCCGCGCCTGCTGGTGATCAACAAACCGGCGGGTTTGGCGTCGCATGCCGGCCCGAGCGCCACGGCCTGCGTCGAAGACTGGTTTCCGCTGATGAGCCGCCGACGAGACGGTCCCTGGCTGGCGCATCGTCTGGACACGGACACCGCTGGATGCCTCGTGATCGCGCTGCGCAAACAGGGACTTATCGACACACAGGCGTTCTTCGCGGCGGGTCGCGTACGCAAGACCTATTGGGCTGTGGTGAAGGGCACGCCCGATGCCGCTGCGGGTGAAATTGACCTGCCCCTGCTGCGCGTAACCACGCCCGGCGGATGGAAAGTCATTGCAGACAAGAAAGGCAAGCCCGCCAGAACGACATGGCGCCGCCTTTTTTCCAGTGGAGGACTTTCGCTTCTCGAGTTGACGCTACGCACGGGACGCACGCATCAGGCGCGCGTGCACTGCGCGACTCTAGGGACCCCCATCGTCGGGGACAGCGTCTACGGCGCGCCTGACGGCCAGAAACTGCATCTGCTCAGCCGGGAACTGCATCTTCCCTTTACGCCACCGATCGACGCCATAGCCCCGCCGCCGCCGCATATGCTCGCCACGCTCAATCGGATCGGCTGGCAGGGCTGACGGACCGACTGCCCGCAGACACGTCTTACTCTGCGGCGGAACGCTGATGCGACGAAAGCCTATACTCCACCGCCTGCGCCACGTCGGCGATCAGGGCACCTGTCTTCCCCGCAAATTCCTCCACGACGCCCCACTCGCCGTTCACCCCGCGCGTCATATAAAGCGCGCGGCTGATCTCGATCTGGATGACGCTGACTCCATCATCCGGCCTGCCATAGTGGCGCGTTATGAACCCACCGGAAAAAGGACGGTTGCGGGCGACCCGATATCGCATCGCCTGCAGACTGCGTTGCGCTGCCTCAACAAATATCGGCTCGGATGCTGCGCCGAATGCGTCGCCTATTACGAACTGAGCCGTCCCGGCCAATCCGGAAGGCATCGAGTGCATATCAAGCACCAGACAAAAACCATGCGCGGCCCGAGCCTGCGCTATCAGTTCCCCCAGAGCAGCATGATACGGCCGCCAGAATGTGAGTAAACGCTCTGCTGTCTGGTCGAACGTAAGCTTGCCCGAATAGACCGGAAGGCCGCCTGAGGCGACACGTGGCACGCTGCCCAGCCCAGCCAACGCCCGCTCGCTCGGACGCAGACCGATCTTGTCGCCGTTGCTTATCATCGCGGGATCGAGATCGAGCGGCGCCCGGTTCACGTCGCAAACCACACGTGGAAACGTCGCGTGAAGGGTCGTCGCGCCATGCGCTGGGGCCGAGGCGATAAGCCGGTCGACGTAAAAGTCTTCGCCAGCCCTCAGTTGCGCAAGTGACAGCCGCGAGAGCTTTCGAAACGCGGCGCTGTAGTGCCGTCCAGAATGGGGAGAGCAGACGATAAGCGGAATCGAAGTCCCTTTCGGCGTTTCCACCACGAAAGGGGGGACCGTATCGCGCTCCGATTCGGCGGTCGATGATTCGTCGACAGATTCGCTTCCGGTCCGGATTACCCTCGATTTTTCTTGGAATTCTGCGAAAAAAGCGCCGATCCAGGCGTCAGAGTCGATCAACGCGAATGTCTTTTCCAGTAGCAGGGTTGCGCTTCAGAGCGAGTGGGGTTAGAAGCCGGCTACCGAGCGGATGGGCGCATAGCTCAGCGGTAGAGCACTACCTTGACATGGTAGGGGTCACAGGTTCAATCCCTGTTGCGCCCACCATCCGCCGGTCAGAAGACCCCTTACAAAACAATATGATACGAAGCCAAGGCGGCAGAGCAATTGCTCCGGGTCAGATCATAAACCAGTCTGTATCGGCTCGGAATAGTGAGCGTCGAATCGGGCTAATCGATGCAAAATCCGTGCACGATGCTCCTGTCCAGTTCCCAAAATCCCCCTATACCCGGCTTCCATTCGCACGATTCTGCGCAGACTGCAGAGACCCGAGAAGGTCGGACGACGCGACTGAGACTCCTGACCGGTGAAAGCCCGGCAACCCCGTGCCAGCCGCGTGCGTTTTTTGAGACATGCCGCTCGACCCTCGTCTAACCGCCGAAGAACTACTGCGCCTGCTCGGTGTCCAGGCCGAGGAGACAGCGCTCAAGCGCGCCGCCGCGTTCCTGCAAGCCAACGACATCGACAACGCCCGCGACTGGCTGGAGGTCCGCGCGCACGTCCGGCAGATCATGAAGTGGGGCGGCGACACGCGGCATTGAAGCGACCCTTTCGCCAACACCACATCAGGCATGCTCGGCGTACCAGATGGCCGCAGCTTTACCCAGGCGGCCAGAGCGCGACCGATGCTATCCCCGTCCAAGTGTGCCGCTACACCAGTCCGTAAGCCTCGTCCCTGAACTGGCGCAGAAAGCCCCACGACATGCGCTTCTGCTCGCCCCAGGCACTCAGATAGAGCCAGTCCGCATCATACCCATACTGCCACACGCAATGACCACCCGTGATGACGTTGTTCTGCCGCAGATTGAACAACCAACCGCCGCAGCCGACGACACTCGCTCACTTCGGCAGCGACAAACAAACCAACACGGGCCCGTAGCATTCTCGTATTACCCGCCTGCCCGTTCGGTGACCAATACGCTGAAGAACGAAATCCAAGTTTATCATATAAAGGCTTTTGAAAAAGACGATGCCAGTTTCGGCGATGTTGTCCGGGCACGTATGCGGGAGGACGGCGCTCGACTTCGCCTCATCGGTCTCGGCCGACAGGCGTCGCCCCGCCGCTTGACTGGCGGAAAATCTTTGTGACCTCGGCACGGCAACGCCGATATTCTCTCTTTTCTGGCAACGCCAGAGATCGTCACGCTGCGATAGCGAAATCTCGATATGCCTGACACTGTCGCCGTATCGAGCGACCTATGTCTCTCAGAAATGCCTTATTGCGCCCGTGCGAAGTCATTCATGCCCACCCTGAGCGTGACCGTCCGTGACCGTATACGTCGAGATCGCGCCGATCTTGATTTGCGGTGGTCACGAGATCTCACAGCCACAACTCATCCCCTCGCACTTACAAAACACACCGTTTGTTTCAAAGCGGGACACAATGCAGTCTCGTTGTTGGTCAAGATGAGGACATGAGGAGTGACATCAAAACAGAAGCCGCGCGATTACTGAGCGAGTTTGGCTACAAGGCCGAAAGCGCGGCGCTCAGAAACGCGTCCATGTTCGCGCAGCTTGGCGATTACGACAGGTCTGAACTATGGCTCGACATTCATGACGTCATCGTAGCCATTATTCACAAATGAACGATTAGGGATGCAGCAGCGACCCTGGCCCATCCATACCACCGTCCCGACTCAACGCCCTCAGACGTCCAGATTGGCGACCTTCAAGGCATTGCCCACGATAAAGTCTCGGCGAGGTTCAACGACATCGCCCATCAGCGTAGAGAACACCGCCCCAGCGTCCTCAATATCCGCGACCCTTACTTGCAGAAGCGTGCGCGTGGCCGGATCAAGCGTCGTATCCCAAAGCTGAGCGTCATTCATTTCGCCCAAACCTTTGAAGCGATTGATCGCAAGACCCTTGCGTCCCTGCGCAAGGAATCGACCAAACGCAGAAGATGGGCCAGCTGCGGCTATTTCGCTTCCGCCCTCAAGGTGCAGCTTGACTCCGGCACCGTAGTCGCGGGCCAGCCGTTCTGTATTAGCGGCGAACCAACGCGCATCGACGCCGACCATCGCCGTAGGGTCTAGGCGATAGACCTCGCCCACGCCACGAACGTTTCGCGCCATTTCCAGCCCGTCATCGCTCAGCACAACTTTCCAGCCGCGCTCGGAAGGCTCCGACACGTCATCCAGACGCTTTTGAAGATCAGAAACATTGAGCTGCGCAGCAGCCCGATCTGCATTGAACACTCCGGCGATAGCGGCCTGCTCGATAATCCAGTCCGGAACACGGGCGGAAATGCGGGCGACTGAGCGCGCCGCATCACGCATGAACGAGAGTTCAGCTTCACGATCCTCACCAACGACAATGCGGCCGCTCCCAAGCGTCAGGGTCGCATTGTTCAGAGCTTTGTCGAGCAGGTACCGCTCAAGCGCGGCGTCGTCCTTCAGGTACCGCTCCTCGTTCCCGCGCTTGGCGCGATAAAGCGGCGGCTGAGCGATGTAGAGATAGCCCCGCTCGATCAGTTCCGGCATTTGGCGGAAAAAGAATGTCAGCAACAGCGTACGGATATGAGAACCGTCGACGTCGGCGTCCGTCATGATGACGATGCGGTGATAACGCAGCTTGTCGATCGAGAACCCGCCCTGATCAGCCTCGCCACGACCGATTCCGGTGCCAAGCGCCGTGATCAGCGTGCCGATTTCCGCCGAGCCGAGCATTCTGTCAAAACGCGCGCGCTCAACATTGAGAATCTTGCCCTTGAGCGGCAGAATTGCCTGAAAACGCCGATCTCTGCCCTGCTTCGCCGTCCCACCTGCGGAATCTCCCTCGACGATGAAGATTTCAGCCTTCGACGCATCCCGTTCCTGACAATCAGCGAGTTTGCCGGGTAGTGAAGAAATATCCAGAACGCCTTTGCGGCGCGTCAACTCGCGAGCGCGGCGCGCAGCCTCGCGCGCCGAAGCCGCATCCAACACTTTTCCGACAACGAGCTTCGCTTCCTTCGGATGCGTCTCGAACCAATGCCCGATCATATCGGCGGCGGCCACTTGCACGACCGGCTGCACTTCCGACGAAACCAGCTTATCTTTGGTCTGCGATGAGAATTTCGGATCCGGCACCTTGACCGACAACACCGCAGTCAACCCTTCGCGCATATCTTCGCCAACGAGGGACGCAGCGTCCTTCTTGGCGATGCTTTCTGCATATTTACCGACAATTCTCGTCAGCGCCTGACGGAATCCAGCGAGATGCGAGCCGCCGTCGCGTTGCGGGATGTTGTTCGTAAAGCACAACATCGTTTCGTGGTAACTGTCGTTCCAACTCAGAGCGAACTCTACCTTGATGCCGCTATCCGCGTTTTCGAGACTGCCCGTAATCGGTTGCGCCATGATGGGCGTGCGCGAACGATCAAGCCACTCCACGAAGGCATTCAACCCGCCTTCGTAAAAAAACGTTTCTTCTCGAACCGTTTCGGTGCGGGCGTCCCGCAACGCAATTCTCAGACCCGAATTAAGAAAAGCCAGCTCACGAAGACGTTTTTCCAGAATCGCGAATTCAAATTCAACTTTAGTGAACGTCGCAGCGCTCGGCTTGAACGTCACCTCGGTCCCACGCTCCGCGTCGGACGCGCCGACAACCACCAGCGGCGCGTCACGTTCGCCATGCTGGAAGCGGATCATGTGTTCCTGACCGTTGCGCCAGATGCGCACCAGCATCCACTCGGACAAAGCGTTTACAACAGCGGCGCCGACGCCGTGCAGTCCACCCGAGACCTTGTATGAATTCTGATTGAATTTGCCGCCGGCATGCAGTTTCGTAAGCACCACTTCCGCCGCGCTAACGCCTTCCTCCTCGTGCATATCGGTCGGGATACCACGACCATTATCACGGATCGTCACGCTGCCGTCGGCATTGAGCGTGAGTTCGCAGTGGGTAGCGAAGCCCGCCTGCGCCTCGTCAACCGCGTTGTCGATGATCTCAAAAGCCATGTGATGAAGGCCGGAACCATCGTCGGTGTCGCCGATATACATACCGGGACGTTTGCGAACCGCATCCAGCCCTTTAAGCACGGAGATCGAGGAGGCGCCGTAATCGTCATTCTCGACAGGCGAAGCCGACTTGGCGAAATCAGTCATACTTGGGGAACGCTCCGAACTTGATCTTGAAGACGTGGCAGAGCCGTCATCATAGCTTCTTCCTTGAAAAATCGCCAGCTTCGCTACCCCCCAAAGCTGCGTTTCATCCGCCTTCCCGTCGAATTTCGTAGACTTCAGCCCCAGGCGGCCTACACGCCTTCCGGGTCGCCAACGCCCTGAAAAGGCGAATCAATTCGCCCGGCGGCAAGCCGTATGAATTCAGCGCGCCCTTCTAGCGGCGCGAACGGCTCCCGGTCGGTTCCAGTCAGCAATATCGGGGCTGGAAATCTCAACACAGCGCGCATCAGCGCTTCACGGCGCACGGGATCGAGATGAACGAGCGGTTCATCCAGCAGCAGCATCGGAGGGACCACACCCGTTTGCGTCATCAGCCGCGCGTGAGCAAGGATCAACCCGATCAACATCGCTTTCTGCTGTCCCGTGCTCGCGTCCGAAGCCGCCCTGCCGCTGACGCGATCACTCAAACCGAAATCGGATCGGTGAGCCCCGAACCCCGCCTGCCCACGCCGCCCATCGTCCGCGCGCGCCGCGCGCAGACGAAGACGCAACCACTCCTCCACAGCGAGCGCCGGCTCCACCTCCAGCCGTTCAGCTATCGGGCATAAAAGCGTCAGCGCCGCCGCCGGAAAAGCGTCGTCAGCGCCAGCGCCGCCATCCGCATTCAATCGCGTCACAAGATCGCGACGCGCAGCGACGACCGAGACGCCATGTCGCGCCATCGCATCTTCAAGCCCGGACAGCCAGGCGTCCTCTCCGGGCCTGGTCGCCAATAGCCGGTTTCGCTGTGCCGTCGCCCGCTCACATGCGGCCAGCTCCCGCGCGTGATGCGTCGCAACCGCTACGACAAGACGATCGAGAAATCGACGTCTTCCGCTAGCGCTTTCTCCAAACAGCCGATCCATCTGCGGCGTGAGCCAGACGGCGGACAAATATTCCGCAACCGCGTTGCGATTACGCGCTGGCGCGCCATTCAGCAGAAACTCGCGAGCGCCATTCCCGGAGGGTTTCTGCCCGACGCCGATTTCAAATCCACCACGCTCATCTTCAAAAGATGCGGCGACACCCCATCCCGCCGACACAAGGTCGACGTCATCCGCAACTCTGCGCCGCAGATCGCCGGCCTTTGCGCCACGAAGACCACGCCCCGGCGTCAGCAACGATAACGCTTCGAGAAGGTTGGTTTTACCGCTGCCATTATCGCCAGTGATCACCACGGGCATTCCCGTGGGACGCCAGACAAAGCGGTCGTAATTACGAAATTCCGTAAGCGTCAGGCGCTTGAGACGCATCACGGTTCGATCGCCCGATACATACCGCGCGGGCCATACCTTAATTGACGCCGGAGTTTGCCCGTATCCGCCCCTGTCGTCAGCCAGCGCCGTTCGCCTCGCTGGCCGACCCGACCTTCGATCAGACCCGCATCGGCATCAGCACGTACAGTGCTGATGGGCTATCAACGTCGCGCACGATGGTAGGAGCCGCACTGTCGGCGAAGACGAACTCGACGTCCTTGTTCACCTGATCTGTAATGTCATTGAGATAACGGGCCTGAAACCCGATCTCCATGTCCGCGCCGTCATAGGAGACCCGGTTGTCGTCAAGCTCTTCCGTCGCCATGCCCTGATCGGCGCTGATCGCGGAAAGAACGAGCAGATCGCGTGACAGGGCGAGCTTGACCGGCCGCGAGCGCTCCTGGCTGATCGCGGCGACGCGCGACACCGCATCCGAAAAGTCTTTTTTTCCAACGCGGAGAATGCGGTTGTTCCCCGACGGAATGACGCGTTCGTATTCCGGGAACGTGCCGTCGATCAGCTTCGAGGTCAGCATGACCGGGCCAATCGTGAACTGTATCCGCGTGTCGGACACCGCCACCTGAATCTCGTCCGGCGCCTCGTCCAGCAATTTGCGCAGTTCCGCTACGGTCTTGCGGGGCACGATGACGCCGGGCATTCCAGCCGCACCCGCCGGCAATTCGGTCTCCACACGCGCAAGACGGTGGCCGTCGGTCGCCACCGCACGCAATAGCCCACCGGTTTCGCCGTCGGTTACATGCAGATAGATGCCGTTCAGATAATACCGTGTTTCCTCTGTGGAGATCGCAAATCTCGTTCTGTCGATCAGCGTTTTCAGAACTGCGCTGTTCAACTTGAACTGGTGCGGCAGGTCGCCTGCGACCATCGAGGGAAAATCATCCACGCTCAAAGCGTTCAGTCGCGTCGAAAACCGCCCGGCGCGCAGGTCGAGCTGCGCGTCGCCGCCAGCATGATCGAGTTCGACCTCACTGCCGTCCGGAAGCTTGCGAACGATTTCATAAAGCACCGAGGCCGGCGCAGTCACGGATCCGGGCGTGACGATGGTCGCCGGGATGTCCTCGACGATGGCGATTTCCATATCGGTGGCGGTCAGGGAGAGGCGGATGTCCCTAGCCTCGATCAGCACGTTGGCCAGAATCGGTATAGTGTTACGCTTCTCCGCGACGCTCTGGATATGAGCCAGAGCCTTGAGCAGCGTGGCGCGTTCGGCCGTAAACTTCATCGACGCCTGTTCCTCCGTGGGCCGGAAAGGTCGCCCACGACCCAGATCCGGCTGAAATCCTTTAAATTCACGGCCAACCTAGCAGCGTCGCGAGTCCAAGCAAACCCACAGACCGTCGCCGACCGCCGACGCATCGGCAGCCGTCAGCTCTCCAGCATACGGCGCAGAAGCTCCACGTCCTCTGCGAACGCCGTGTCACGCTCCATCAACTCAGTCACACGCTGGACCGCATGCATGACGGTCGTATGGTCGCGGTTGCCAAATTTCCGGCCGATCTCCGGCAGCGAACGGCTGGTCAACTGCTTGGCGAGATACATCGCAACCTGCCGAGGCCGCGCGACCGCACGAGCGCGCCGCGCCGACGACATGTCGGTGAGGCGGATGTTCCAGTGCTCGGACACCTTCCGCTGGATTTCCTCGATGGTGACGCGCCGGTCGTGAGCCTTGAGAATATCGTGCAGGACTTCCTGCGTCGCTTCGAGCGTCACGGGACGACCAAACAGATTGGCGTGCGCAATCAACCGGTTGAGAGCGCCTTCCAGTTCACGCACGTTGGTGGTGATCTTGTGTGCGAGGAACTCCAGCACCTTGGCCGGAACCGGCACGCCAGAGGCCGTGGCTTTCGCCTCCAGAATGGAGATGCGAAGTTCGAACGTCGTGGCGTGGATGTCGGCCACCATGCCGCAGCCGAGACGGGTGCGCAGCCTGTCTTCCAGCCCGGACAGATCGGAAGGCGACTTGTCAGCCGAAACCACGATCTGCCGGCCAGCGTCCACCAACGCATTGAAGGTATGAAAGAACTCTTCCTGCGTGTTGTCCTTGCCGATCAGGAACTGGAGGTCGTCGATCATCAGTACGTCAACCGAACGCAGCTGCTCTTTGAACTCAATCGTCGATTGCGACCGGATCGCGCCGATGAAGCGATACATGAACTTCTCGGCCGACATATATGCGACGGACACCCGCCCTTCGCGCGTCAGTTCGGAGCCGATCGCATGCATGAGATGCGTCTTGCCCAAGCCGACGCCGCCGTACAGGAACAGCGGATTGAACCCCGGGCTCGACGGCTTTTCGGCTACACGGCGGGCGCAGGCATAGGCGAACTCGTTGGGTTTGCCGACGACGAAGCTGTCGAACGTGAAACGCGGGTCCAACGGCGCGACAAGGTCCGAACGCGCGTCCTGCACGCGCTCCACGACAGGAGCGGGAGCTTCAGGGACGTCCACGACACGCCGACCAGGCACAATCGGAGCAGCCTGTTCAGTCGTTGCGACAGCAGGCCGATCGCCCGGACGCATCACCTGCAACTCGACACGACGAAGCGCCGGAATCTCCTGATTCCAGAGCGTGCTCAGACGATCGCCATACTGGCTACGGACCCAGTCGCGCAAAAATCGCGTCGGCAGAAGCAGCGTGACTTCATCTCCGTCCACCGGCCCGAGCACAATCTGCTGCAGCCAGGTCCGATACTCGACCTCGCCAACCTCGGACTTCATACGCGCGGCGATCCTTGCCCACGCCTCCGTCAGAAGCCCTCCCGCCGCGTGAGCGACGTCATGATCATCACTGACCTGCCCTGAAAAACCCGCAGTCATATCTTCTCCCAGGTCGCTTGCCGGAAATGCTCCCGACGCGATTCCTCTGGGGGCAGCGCCACCCTCAAACGTTGTGAGGCGGTGTTCCATATCCGGTTCAACCTCATCAAACCCGGCGGCCATTCCCACTCCAATATCCTCGACAAGCCCCCACAATGACATGTGCGGAGCGCGATTGCCCGAAGATTCTTTCGCTCAACGCTCTTTGGACGGGACGGCGATTTTACGTTCGCCGCTTGTTCCTCAACAACGGCTTTTAATGCGCCGCCCCATCCCCTGCGGCCTTCCCGACCGTACAGGAGCAATCACGCCATGCTTGCTGGCGTACAAAGAGCGAAGAACTCCCAGATCACGGAAGGAAACAGCCGTCTCTTTATTATCAAGCTGTGCGAATCGGTTTAGAGCACCGATTCGCACGACGCAATGAGATTTTCGACTCGAACGAAACAAGTTTTGTGAATAAATAATCTAAACGGTCGGCGCTTACTTCACGCCAAACACGCTCGACGCAATTCCAGAAAAATAAAAAGCCGACACCTCTCTCGAGATGCGGCTTTTTATTTAACGAGACCGGCGTTCTATTGCCGAATCAAAACCTGCAGCGGTTCAGGCCGGAGCAAGAGCCTTGATACGTGCGGACAGACGGGAGATTTTCCGCGCGATCGTGTTGTGATGAACGACGCCCTTGGTCGCAGCGCGCTGGATTTCCGGCTGAGCCAGCTTCAGAGCTGCGTTCGCCTGCTCTTTGTTGCCCGACGCGATCGCCGTCTCAACCTTCTTGATGAAGGTGCGCATGCGGGACACGCGAGCGGTGTTGCGAGCGGTGCGGCGCTCCGTCTGACGGATGCGCTTACGGGCAGATGCGATGTTCGCCATGGTTCTCTGTCTGGTCCAAACGAAAATGAATGAGGCTTCCGATCCGCCTGTCGACGAAGAGGCCCGAATGAAGTTGGGTTCTCTAATCCAAGCCGCGCGGGGCCGTCAAGCGAAGTTATTCACCTCCGCCAGCCGCGCGGGACAGGCATACGCGGAGAGTCGTCCACAGCCCCTAGCGAGACGGCGCAGGTTGCTGGCGCGGGCAGAAAAATGTCGAGCGCCCTCCCTGCGTGATCCGTCGGACGCCGGGACAGTCGGAGCCTGGGCCGCAATCCGGGCACGCTTCCCCTTCCCGCCCATACACGCGCCACGCATGCTGGAAGTATCCTAATTCTCCATCTGGCTGCACATAATCCCGAAGACTGGATCCGCCGGCCGCCACCGCCTCTTCCAGAACCGCCCGGATAGCTGCGGCGAGACGCCGCAACGCAGGCGCCCCTATCGCCCCGGCCAGCGTCTCGGGGTGGATACGGGCACGAAACAACGCCTCGCACACATATATATTGCCCAGTCCGGCCACCACGCGCTGATCCAGCAGCAACGTTTTGACCGGCGTCCTGCGCCCCGCAAAGGCTTCCGCCAGCGCTCCTGCCCTGAAGTTCGCCTCCAGCGGCTCCGGTCCCATCGAGGCCACCAGCGGATGCCGGTCCTCCAGCGCTGTGTCGATCAGATCGAGCGCGCCGAACCGTCTCGGGTCGACCAGTCCGAAACGCGATCCTTCTCGCGTCACGAAGGCCACGTGCTCGTGCTTTTGCGACTCGCTATCCAACGCCTCCGCCAGAGCGGAGCCGGAGACGCTGTTCAAAACGACGCGGCCGGACATGCCCAGATGGAGCAGAAGCGATCTCCCGCTGCTCAAACGCATGAAGATGTATTTGCCCCTTCGACGAAAACTTTCGATCCGCCGACCCGTGAGTTCCTGCCGCAATCGCGGTGGCAAGGGCCAACGCAAATCCGGCCGCCGGACTACGGCCTCCACGATCGTGTGGCCTTCCATCTGCGCACGCATCCCGCGCATGACGGTTTCTACTTCGGGGAGTTCTGGCATGGGTCCAAACACGCTATACGTCGAGTCCATGACCGACAATGCCCCGCACACATACGACGCGTCGCCGCACTCCCACGGAACCGGAGGAGCCGACTCCTTCGGGACCAGTTCCGGCGATACCGCCGATTTCGGCTACCGGACAGTGCCGAAGTCGGAGAAAAAGACGTTGGTCAGGGGTGTTTTCGACAGCGTCGCCAGCCGGTACGACGTCATGAACGACCTGATGTCCCTTGGCGTGCATCGCGTCTGGAAGCGGATTTTCAATGCTGAGCTCGGCCCACAGCCCGGCCTGAAGCTTCTTGATCTGGCGGGCGGCACGGGGGACATCACCTTCGGCTGGCTCGCGGGCGGCGGCGGCCCCGCCATCATGACCGACATCAATGCCTCGATGCTGTCCGTCGGACGAGATCGCGCCATCGCGCGCGGATATGTGTCCGACCTGACCTTCTGCGTCGTCGACGCAGAACAGATTCCGTTGCCTGATCGTTCCGTCGACCGGGTGACCATCGCTTTCGGCCTGCGCAACTGCACCGACAAAATGGCGGTGCTGCGCGAAGCGCGCCGCGTGCTGCGCCCGGGCGGTCGTTTCCTCTGCCTGGAGTTCTCTCATGTGCAGGTCGCGGCTCTGGCTCCGATCTACGACGCGTGGTCGTTCAAGGTCCTGCCGCTGCTTGGCGAGAAGATCGCCAAGGATCGTGACAGCTACCAGTATCTAGCCGAGAGCATCCGCACCTTCCCCGACCAGGAGACGCTGGCGGACATGTTCCGTGACGCCGGATTCAGCCATGTCCGTTATCAGTCCCTGTCGGGCGGCATCGCGGCGATCCATTCGGGCTGGAGAGTCTGACAGGCCGCGACCTGTCGGCGGTCGAATTCTGAGCCAGGGGGTGATCCGCCCATGACGCAAGAAACGAACAAGCCCTCGGTTCTTCTGATCGTGAGCGGCGGTGTCGCCGCTTACAAGGCGCTCGAACTGATCAGGTTGCTAACGACCGCTGGCGTTAGAACGCGTTGCGTCGTGACCCGCGCCGCCGAGCAGTTCGTGACGCCTCTGGCCGTTCAGGCCCTGAGCGGCGAACCCGTTTATCGCGACCTGTTCTCTCTTACCGACGAACAGGAAATGGGCCACATCGTCCTTTCCCGCTCCGCCGACCTTGTCGTCGTCGCCCCTGCGACCGCGCACATTCTCGCCCGCATGGCCCACGGTCTGGCTGACGATCTGGCGACGACGCTACTGCTGGCGACGGACACACCCGTCATGGCGGCGCCAGCGATGAACGTGCGCATGTGGGACCACCCGGCGACTCGCGCCAATATCGAGACATTGCGGGCCAGAGGTGTGCAGATCGTTGGACCCGACGACGGCGAGATGGCCTGCGGCGAATACGGACCCGGACGCCTGGTAGAACCTGCAACGATTCGCGACGCGATTCTGGCGGGTCTGCGCGCCGCGCCGAAAAAGATGCAGCTCCCCCCGCCTGACCATCTCCCGCTGGTCGGGCGCAGAGCGATCATCACCGCCGGACCGACCCATGAGCCGATTGACCCGGTGCGCTTCCTTGGAAACCGCTCGTCGGGCCTGCAAGGATACGCCATCGCCGGGGCGCTCTCCCGACTTGGCGCCAATGTGACGCTTATCAGCGGCCCGACGTCTCTGGAATTCCCACGCGGCGTAAACGGCGCCCGCGTTGAGACCGCAGAAGAGATGCGCTCGGCGACACTCGCCGCCCTGCCTGCGGACATCGTCGTCTGCGCGGCGGCCGTCGCGGACTGGCGGGTCGATCACGCAACGAACTCCAAGATCAAGAAACAGCCGGGACAGTCGCCACCCGTTCTGACTCTCGTCCCGAATCCCGACATTCTCGCAGAAATTTCAGCAGTTGGGCCGGAAAGACCTCGTCTCGTGATCGGTTTCGCGGCGGAGACGGACGACGTCGAGGAGAACGCCATCGCAAAGCGTGCGCGCAAAGGATGCGACTGGATCGTTGCGAATGACGTGTCGACCGGAACGAATGTCATGGGCGGCCCACAGAACCGTGCTATCCTGATCACTGAAGCGGGCGTCGAACGTTGGCCGCGGATGCCCAAGGACGAACTCGCATCTCGCCTCGCGGAACGGATCGCGGAGCAGTTCACCGACGATGCGCCTATTGCCGCCAAGAAGACGCCATGATCAGGAGTGCCATGTTTCTCTCACATCCCGCACCCGCTCACTGGGCCGCCTTCCGGGGCGTTCGATGACCGCGCCGTCGATCCGGGTGGATGTGAAGCGCCTTCCCCACGCCGAAGACCTTCCGCTCCCTTCCTACGCCACCGACGGCGCTGCCGGGATGGACCTTCTGGCCGCGGTCAGCGAACCCCTCATCGTGCCTCCCGGCGGGCGGGCGCTGGCGCCGACCGGATTACGCATCGCCCTCCCTCCCGGTTACGAGTTACAGCTTCGCCCCCGCTCGGGCCTCGCGCTGAAGCACGGGGTCACCCTGCCGAACTCGCCCGGCACGATCGACGAAGACTATCGCGGCGAAATCGGCGTCATCATCCTCAACACCGGCTCCGAACCGTTCACTGTGGAGCGCGGAATGCGCATTGCTCAGGCCGTCGTCGCGCCCGTGCTTCGCGTGACGTGGAACGAGGTCGCAGAGCTTGACGCGACCGCGCGCGGCGTCGGAGGCTTCGGCAGCACCGGTCACTGATCATCTCCGGGGAGACCATGACGTCAGGCGAGCCAGCTTTTCATCCCGGCCGGATCGCAGCTTTCCCGCGTTCCGCACGGGCGCTTGTCAAATCGCTTCTGGCCGACCTCTCCGCACCGGTCTTTCTGGCGGGAATGGCCATCCTGACGGCGGTTTTCGCCACACGCTGGCTTCCCGTTCTCCCACAACCTCCGCGAGCGCTTAACCTCGCGGCGTGGGCCGCTCCATTGTCTGCCGCACTTACTGTGTCACGCATGGCGATGGCGCTGCTTCTCGCGTTGATCGTAACCGGAGTGTGCGCTCCGCTGGCTGCTTCGGGCGGCTGGAGCGGCACACTGCTTACGCGACTGACGCGCGCCGCCCGATCAGTTCCTGCACTTGGCCGGGCCGCGTTTCTAACGCCGCTATTCCTTGCGCTGTATTCCCGGAATGGCACCGGCGCGGAGTTCGCCTCCATTATCGCCACCGCGGGCTCCATTGCGCCTGACGCGGCGTTCGCAATGATCCTGGCGCTCCGTGGCGTACCTGCCGAGCTGGATCTGGCGGCGCGTGGGATTGGCTTGACCGCGTGGCAGCGCTTCTGGCGTCTCGACGCGCCATGCGCAATTCCGTCTGTCTGCGACAGCCTTGCCGCGTCCCTGCCCGGCGCATGGTTCACACTGCTCTACGCGGAGAATCTGACCTGGGTTCAAGGAGGCGGATCCTTCCCCGGCATAGGATCCTACGTCGTCGCCGCAGCGACACACGCTGCGATCCAGCCGATCATTCTCGGCGGTGGGGTCATGCTTGTCGTGGCGCTCGCCTGCAATCGGCTCGGTCTGAAGCTCATGACGGCCTGGGCGGCGCGGTATCGTCTTGGCGACGTTGAGCGCGGTGACCCGATGCGTGATTCGGCTCTTTTCCGGGCGCTCCGATTATCGCCAGTCCTCCGACCTGCGACACGCGTAGCGACGAGCGCCGTGGAGTTCGTCGCCCGACTTCGGATTGGTGGACGCCCCCGAGCGCAACATTTGAGCGAACCGCCAGCCACGGAAAACCGCGCAATCCCCGTTATATTGATTGCCGGAGGCGTTCTCGCGGCGCTGTACGGCGACGCTCTGATCTCGAATCACCACCTATTCGGCGACTTTCTGCACATATGCTTTTTTGGACTATTAACGACGATACGTGTCCTCGCCTTGATTGCGCTTATCTCGCTCTTCTGGACGCCTGTCGGCGTATGGCTGGCGCGTCGCTCCGTAGCGAAACAGATTGTCGGCGTGTGCGCCATGTTTCCGGCCAACCTCCTTTACCCGCTTGTCGTCGGCGTAGCGATCTCCGCGCATGTGAATGCTGGATTCTGGCTGGCGGTGTTGCCCGCGCTTGGGGCGCAGTGGTTCTTTCTGACGCATATTTTACGCGGCGTAGAAACATTTCCCGCCGACCTCTTGCGAGCGGCAACCGCGTTCAACGTTCGGGGTGGCCTATGGTGGCGTAAGGTGATGTTGCCAGGTCTTGCCCCGGCATGCCTCGGGGGCGTTATTGCCGCTGCTAACGCAGCCTGGAACGCCTCTATCGCGGCCGAACTTGTCAGATGGGGCGACCGCGACTTCGAACTCCTCGGAATAGGCGGCTACATCACACATGCCAGCGTGAACGGCGAAATGACAAACGTGGCGCTGGGCGTCGCCGCAATGACATTCTTCGCCAGCAGTTCGCGTCTCCTGATCTGGGCTCCGCTAACGAACGCGCTGAGGCGGCGCACCGGACGCGAACACGTCGTTTTACGATAGCTCTTGTTGAGCTGAGACCTGGAGCGTTATCCGGTTACACCGATCATCGCTCAAACCATACAGTCACATCTACATATTTTCCCGAAAAATAACGAAGATGTGCGACAAAGAAGAAGAATTACACCACTCCCGCCTACGCAGTTAACCGATAACGCGCCCTATCCTCCGCAGGCTACCGCTCCGCGTTAAGGCGCGACACTCTCATAGAATGATGCACCTCAGCTTGATCTGCTGTCTTCCCGTTTACGAAACCGGATAGGTCGCCACACGTTGGTACACGTATCAGCCAGTGTGGCTGGGACGACATTCCAGTCCGTGCTGCTTCACATAAGGAGAGATACGATGGGCGAACTTACTGACAAAGTTAAAGGAACCCTCAACAAAGCTGTGGGCTCCATTAAAGAAGAAGTTGGCAAGGCGACCAACAATCCGGACCTTGAAGCAGAAGGGACCGCCCAGAAGATCGAGGGGCATGTCGACACGCTCAAGGGTACGGTAAAAGGTAAAATAAACGACCTATGAAGCCATTTTTTCTGCCA
The DNA here is from genome assembly GCF_000429165.1 of Acetobacter nitrogenifigens DSM 23921 = NBRC 105050. GTDB lineage: Bacteria > Pseudomonadota > Alphaproteobacteria > Acetobacterales > Acetobacteraceae > Acetobacter > Acetobacter nitrogenifigens. The sequence goes on from NZ_AUBI01000001.1 coordinate 398,819, forward strand.
AGCGGACATTCCTGAGACAGACCATGACTGTCTCAGGGATATGTGTCCTAAGCAGAAACATGTGACTAATGCGCCTGCCAAGAGGGCGCCTTTGAAAACCCCTTGCAATCCGGTCGTGGGCAAGGGGTGAAACTCAATGGGCTTACCTATTGTTTTCGATGAATTATCGGGCGGATATTGAACCGCTCAGGCCTGTTTTTCAAAGGCTAGCGCCTGTGCAAGCTCATTATCGACCCTACCGAGTGGGATGCTCCCGCCATGGCATCAGGCACAGGATCGCCAGAAAAGGCATCAAAGGCAGCCCCCTACCGAAGAAAGCATCGCTGAGTCGTCGGGCAGACCTTCGCATGGATATCCCGTTTCCGGCGGCTCACAGCTCGCTACGAACGAAAGGCAGATATCCACCTCGCCTTCACACTGATTGCGTGCTGTCTCATCTGCTCAGCAGCCCTTACAACATGGTTTTAGAGCATCATCCGATCAACCTGAATCGGCTGATCGGATAAAGAGGCTCGCCAAAACGACAAACCAGAGCCTTATCCGTGAACCAGTGTGAACTGATAAGGCTTTAAAGCGCGCTCTAATGCGAAAGCGCCGGGATTACGGACAGATAGTAATCCACCGCCGGAGCGATACTCGCAACTGGCGTCCGCTCGTTCAGGCCGTGACTGAAATCCTCAGACTGTTTCAGGAACACAGGACTGGCGCCATAGCTCGGCACGCCGTTCTTGCGAAACCACATGCTGTCGCTCGCTCCCGCCGTCATGCTTGGGAAAACCGGTGTTCCAGGGTAAATTTTCTGAATACCCGCAGTCACCGCATCGACAAAATCAGGACGCATGGGCGACGCCGCCGTTTCGACAGATCCCGCGCTCACATCCTCGAAGTGAACTTGCGGATCCGCCGCGACCTGCTCCAGTTCGCGCATGATGGCAGCGCGCGCGTGGCCGGGGAAAATTCGACAGTTAATGTTTGCCGAGGCGTGTTGCGGCAGCGCGTTTAGCGCGTGGCCACCGTCGATCATCGTCACCACGCAGGTTGTCCCGATCTTGCCGATCAGAGCCGGATCAGCGCTCAGCGTCGCAATGGCTTTTGCATTAGCCGGGTCCTTCGCGAACGCGAGCATGGCCGCACCAGTGGCGCCGGGACGCAGCTTCGCCGCATTTTCGAAATAGCTGCGCGTCAGGTCGTTGAGTTCCGGCTTAAACTGGTATTTCTGGATGCGCAGCAAGGCTGCAGCAAGCCGGTCGATCGCATTATCCGCACGAGGCTCCGACGAATGGCCGCCGGGGTTCGAGACCGACATACGGAAATCCGCATAGGTCTTCTCTGCGCCCTGCCAGCTGAAATACTGCGGCTCGCCCGTCTTCTCGTCGAGAACCCCTGAACCGACGTCGATATTCAACACAAGATCTGCGTTGCGAAGGGCGTCTGCGACCATTTCGCTCGTCTTCATCGCCGTTTCCTCGTCCCCGGAAAACGCGAGAATGATCGTGCGACGCGGCTTGTACCCCTCGCGACGCAGTTCGATGACCGATGAGATCGCCAGCGCGCCGTCAAGCTTCATATCCGTCGCGCCGCGCCCGAACAGATAACCGCTCTCCACGATCGGCTTGAACGGGTCGCGTTTCCAGTCCGAAGGCTTCGCTTCGACCACGTCCATATGGCCGGAAATGACCAGCGGCTTCAGAGCCGGATCGGAGCCCGGCCAGCGCGCAATCAGATAAGCCGTGTTATCCACCGGCGTGATGACGACGTCGTCAGGCGAAAATCCGCCTTCGATCAGAGTCCTCTTGTAGAGCTCAGCCACCTGCGGCGTCTGGTTTCCAGGCCCGGACACTGAACGCAGCGCTATCGACGCCTTTGCGAGGTCCAGCGACTGTTGCTCCGCCCGTGGGTGATGCGCAATTTCGGCTCGGGCAGCCTGAGGCGCCAGAACAGCCAGTACAAGCGCGAATGGAATCACCCGCATGATCGTTTCTCCTCGGTTCAAATCGAAAGCGGATCGTATGCATTCACCCGCCCGAGGGAAACCCACCTCGTTCTCGCCGCGCCCCTCGTTACGACGCGAACAGTCTTCCCAGACATGGCTAATAACCGCACCTGAGCCAAAAGTCGGAACACAGCAACGGGCCCTATCATGTCAGCGGACCATATGCCGTGCACGAGGAAGCGCCATTCGGACGCCATTTCAAACGGGACCGTTACACGGCTTCCCTGATCTGGCGTCGCGCAGTAGACTTCGCTTACGCTCTTGTGTTCCTCGCGCTCGCTGGCGTCGCGGATCGGAGAGCGCTTCTGTGGAGACCGGACGAACCCCGCGATGCCCAACGCGCCGAAGCGCCCCCTCTTTTCCGTCGCACACGAAACATCCCTCGCCGCTTCCGAGCGCGGGGAGGAAACGTTGATCCGGGTGGCGGGCGTCAAGCAGTCTTTCCATCAGGACGCCAACGCCGATTTTCTTGTCCTTGACGACGTCAGCATGACCGTCCGCTCGGGAGAGGTTGTCGGCTTGCTGGGAAGATCAGGCTCCGGAAAATCCACGCTGCTACGGATCATGGCGGGGCTTGTCGCCCCCACAGCAGGAAGTGTTTTTTGGCACGACCAGCCTTTGCTCGGCCCGGTGCCCGGCATCGGCATTGTCTTTCAGTCCTACGCACTTTTTCCATGGCTGACCGTACAGGAGAATGTCGAACTCGGGCTCGCAGCCCATGCGCTCCCTCGCGCCGAGAAGGCTGCCCGCACAAGCGAGGTCATTGACCTGATGGGCCTGTCCGGTAATGAGAACGCTTGGCCACGTGAACTGTCGGGCGACATGCTGCAACGCACCGGCCTCGCCCGCGCCCTGGCGGGGCGCCCTGATCTTTTGGTGATGGACGAACCGTTTGCAGCGCTCGACGTGCTGACAGCAGAAAATCTGCGCACCGACCTGATGGAATTGTGGGACGAACGCAAGCTGCCGCTCAAAGCGATGATGATTGTCACCCACAGCATTGAAGAAGCAGTGCTGATGTGCGATCGCGTCCTTGTCTTCGCCGCCAATCCGGGGCGGATCGAGCATGAATTGCTGATCGACCTTCCACACCCGCGCAACCGCGACGATCCGGCGTTCCGCGAACTCGTCGATCATATCTATTCTTTGATGACCCGTCGCACACCTGTCGTGTCCGAGGCGGACCTGAATAAGGCGCGTCCCGCGTCACCTGGACCGACGCATATGCCCCTGCCCGCCGTCACGGTCGGCAGCATGCTTGGGCTGATAGAGGCTCTGGCCGCGCCGCCGTTGGGCGGCCACGCCGACCTGCCGCTTCTGGCGTCACGCGCTCAGCTGGAACTGGACGACCTCTTTCCTCTGGTGGAGACGCTGCAACTGCTCGGCCTTGCGGAACTTGAGGACGGCGACATTCTGTTGACCCACGAAGGCCAGCATTTCGCCGGAAGCGACGCCGACGAGCGCAAGGCGATCTTGCGCCATGCCTTCCTGAACGAAGCGCCCTTGATGAAATCAATTTGCGCAGCTCTGGACGAACGCCCCAACCATACCGTCAGCGTCACACGGTTTCGCGACGAATTGCAGGAAAGCATGTCGCCCGCATACGCCGCCCAGACGTTGCAAACCATTGTCCAATGGGCGCGGTATGCGGAGCTCTTTGATTTTGATGAAGAGGGGAATGAGTTTTTACTGACGGAAAATACGCTTGGGTGATGTCCGCTTTGCCTACTCAAGAGAATTACCCTGAAATATTCATAGATTCTTGAAAATATTTCCCAGAAAATCCAATCGAGCGTCAACTACGCGAAGGACGACATTCATCCGCACATAAGCATTTTGTCCGCTTGAAAAATCCTGAACAACGTTCGCAGCCATACGAATTATTAATTTTACAATAAAAATAACAAAAATATACAGAAAAAATCAACAAAAGGCTGAGAAAAGCAAAATCTGACGCAAATCACGAAGAGAACGATTTGTATCCATATACTAGACTCAATGGAATTAAAAATAAAAATACAACCTTAATATATATTAAATTATGCCATTGAACACACAGTGAAGGGATTCTATTGTGACCTCGATGGCAAACCCTTCACCCAATTCAAATTTGGCGCGACGCTCCACACGTCTGGCCTTTCTTATCGCCGGCTTTGCTGGAGCAGCGTGGGCGCCGATTATTCCCTATGTAAAATTTCGATGCGGCTTGAATGACGCTCATCTCGGACTATTACTTCTGTGCCTCGGAATCGGCTCGATCATATTCATGCCAGTAGCTGGTAGCGTGGCAGGTCGCTACGGCTGTCGGCGGATCATCGCGGGCGCGACTTTGGCGATATGCTGCGCCCTCCCCGTGTTAGCGTCTTCTGGCTCGATACCCGTTCTTGCAATTGCCCTGGTCGTATTCGGAGCCGGCGCCGGCTGCATCGATTGCGTAGTCAATGTGCAGGCCGTCATTGTTGAACGCGCGTCCAAACGAACGATGATGTCCGGCTTCCATGGCCTGTTCAGCGTGGGTGGTCTTCTGGGAGCCACAGGGGTCAGCGGCCTGTTAAGTTTGGGATTCTCTCCTGCAAATGCTTCCTTTTGCGTCATTTTCTTATTGCTTCTGAGCGGCGTCCTGACTCTGCCGGGGCTGCTGACAGGACACGCCAATGCTGGAGAGGACATGTCCTTTGCGCTACCGCATGGCGTTGTACTCGCCATTGGCGTCATGTGTTTCGTCGTCTTCCTCACCGAGGGAGCAGCTATCGATTGGAGTGCTGTTTTTCTTGCGACGGAACGCCGAGTTGATGTGCGCTATACAGGATTGGGTTACGTTGCTTTTGCCTGCACAATGACTGTAGGGCGGTTACTGGGCGATCAACTTGTACGCCACGTTTCCGGCCGCTTACTGATCATTGGCGGTAGCCTGTTTGCCGCAACGGGAATGTTGCTCGTTGCAGCAGTTCCTGCATGGCAAATTACATTACTGGGTTACGCCTTTGTAGGCGCGGGATGCGCCAACGTTGTGCCCGTGCTTTATTCTGCCATTGGTCGCCAAAATTATATGCCGAAACATTTGGCCGTTTCCGCAATAACGGCCCTTGGTTACTCCGGCATTCTGACAGGCCCCGCAGGTCTTGGGTTTATCGCCCATTCGACCAGCCTCTCACTCGCCCTCGGGATTGTGAGTGGCCTATTGGCTGTCGTAGCCATCATGGGAATGCTGTTGCCACGCGTTCTGCTGAACGATACCGTCACTTGATATCGATTTGTAAAAAGATAATTTAAAGACTTAAAAAACTTAGAGCCATTACCAGTGCGACAGAGCGTCCGTTAACACTCTCGGCCAGACCACCCGGACGCTCTACACACCAACTTTCCCGTCACCGGCGACTGACAATAAATGCTCATGTTGCGATCAGCCAATTTGAGCAACGACCGCCAGCAGGAGGTCGAAAACATCTCGTATAGCTCGTAACAAGCAGCGAGACGTCGGTTAAAACCAAACGTCCCGCTGTGGCGCGTCAGTGCCTGCCGCCGCCATGCCCACCACCACCTGGGCCGCCTCCGTGGCCGCCACCACCCGGACCACCACCGCGCCCACCTCCGCCGGGGCCGCCACCATGTCCGCCGCCACCGCCGAACCCGCCGCCCGGCCCGCCTCGGCCACCCGGGCCACCACCCGGGTGGCCGCCAAATCCGCGAGGGCCGCCACCACGATACGGTCCGACGCCGTAGCCCGGCCCCCAACCACCGCCCCAGCCACCGCCCCAGCCGCCGCCGCCATAATATCCACCACCGAAATCATCGTAACCGACACCGACGCATCCAGAGAGCATACCAACGAGCCCAAGGGCGGCGACCAGTTTGATCTTTTTGCCAGTCAACACGCTCATTTCGCTTCTCCGTCCACAGAGGCCTGGGCTTCCATAACGCCGAACACAGCGCCTGAGGGATCGGCCAAAATGGCGATCATGCTGTTGTTATGATCAAGATGCGGCTCACTGATCACGCTGCCGCCAAGCTCCACCGCTTTTTTCGCGCTCTCAGCCACATTGTCGACATTGATGAAGCTGATCCAGCGCGCTGGCGCATCGGCGCTCAGACGTGGCGGCAGCGGGTTCACCGTAGCGCGCGCCGAGGCTTGTGAGGAAAGTATGTAGCGCAGAGGGCCTTGCGACTCATCCTGCGTCCGAACCTCGTATGAAAAAAGCTTCTGATAGAAGCCCGTGGCGTCTCTGGGCGCGCGCGTCAGCAACGCATTCCATATCCACTGCCCCTGAACGGCGGGGGCGTCAGAATCTTCCGGGTCGCCGCTGCTGGATTGCACGGCTGCGAACAACCCTCCCTGCGCGTCGGAAATAATCGCTTCGCGACCAATACCGGGAATGTCATGGGGCGCGAACATGATCGATCCACCCCATGTTTTCGCGGTTACAACCAATTGATCGACGCTTGCAGTCGAAATGAAGGGAAGCCACAGCGGGGTGTGCCGCCCATCAAGGGGACGCTCGACCAGTCCAGCAACGCTTTTGCCGTTCACCGTCGCCTGCACGTAACGCCCGACTGAAACCAACGACTCCTTGAACGTCCACCCCAGAAGTTGCCCGTAAAAGCGTTCGGCCTGCACAATGTCAGGCGTGGTCAACTGTGCATATACGAACTTTCCGGGCATCGCCTTGTTCGTCGCAGGGACCGCCAACGGCAGGAAACTGTCTGCCGCGTGTGCGGCGTTAGCCAGACACAACGTTATCCCGACAGGCAGAGACAATACCAAGCGCCGCCAGTCAAACGTCTTCAACGCGCTGGTGGTTTTCCGGGAAAGAACTGGCACAGCAAACGCTCCTGTTTAGCGAACGGTTAGACAGCCTAGACGATACGCCGACCTTATCCAGTCGTTAGCTAGACTCAAAATCTATCATGGTCGCAGCCTGCTACAAAACGCGCTTCGGATTAGCTCGTATTGATGCGGCCAATCGACAGATTTTTAGTCGCTTTCCAGAAGTATGCACAACACAAATCCTCGCAGATATTTTATCAATATAATCGAGAAAAAACGGGGATTTTATCTGATTCTACCGTTTATTGTTACAGTTATTTTTAAATTTCTAGATTTTTATATCTATCGGAATAATATGCACCAGAACCAGGAGCGCCTCGCCACAACGGAAGAGCTTCCTCCAAAGAAGCCGACACACACTTTAGCTCATCATTCGATGGGGAGTATTCAGCCTTCTCACCAAGATAGGTTAATATTTTCCAAAATTTAGCGAATTTTGGGTCAAGAATAAGTGAGACTCTTATTGTCTCATCGTTAATTACCTCATCTATCGCATAAGCGACAGCTTCAAAATTCCCTTTTCTTAAAACAAGAGTACGCATACCAACGACGGGGCTGGTTTTTGTCCACATTATTACAACCCCCTGGTCCGATTCCATCGCAGGCCTAACTTCTGGCTTTTTCATCGGATACGGGTTGTCCAATTTTCCCCAAATCATTCCTTGCGCAAGGCGCCACTTCATCTGGTTACTTTCTTTTTTTCGAGTTATGCCGAGCAACGATCTATTTTAAGTTTCTGGCCACCACCCCAAAACTCACAGTTAAGTTATAATATTGACATCCCCTGCTCTCTTATTGACTACTTCAAACATAAGTTATCCATAGAGAATTTAGAAGAATTATGCGTCAATACATCAGGTTCAGAACTCAGAACAAGAACAAGAACAAGAACAAGAACAAGAACAAGAAGGTTGCAGCGAGGCAGATTGCCGAGAAGAAGACGGTCGGGCATCTGTCATAGCGTGTTGCGACCCACCCCCAGTCTTTGAGCCTGCTGAACATGATCTCGATACGGTTGGGTCGTTTGTATTTCCGTTTGTCGTATTTTACCGGTTTCCCGTGGGATTTCCGTCCCGGAATGCAGGGCTTGATCCCTTTCTCCTCTAGGGCACTCCCGATCCAGTTATCGTCATAGCCCCGGTCTGTCAGCATCCAGTCGGCTGGTGGGAGACTGTCCGGATGGGCAGCGGCGCCGACGTAATCACTGATCTGACCTGCTGTCATGAAGAAGTCGAGCGGACGTCCGTTCCGGTCGCTGACGGCTATTCGCATCCCGCCTTTGGTGGCCCAATCAGACGGCCTGGAGCCCCTTTTTCAACCGCAGGCTCGAAGCTGTGCGATGTGCCTTGAGATAGGTCGCATCAATTATGATTGTCTGAAGCTCCACCTTGCCGGTAGCCAGTCCTTCCATCATGCGGATGAATATTCCCATGGCACTCTAGCGCTTCCAGCGGTTGTCGAGCGTCTTGTGTGGACCGTATTCCCGGGGTGCATCAGCCAGCGCAGACCTTTTCGGTTCACGAAAATGATCCCGCTCAACACACGACGGTCATCAACGCGAGGTTTGCCATGGCTCTTCGGGAAAAAGGGTCGCAGACGATCCATCTGCTCGCCCGTCAGCCAATACAGGTCTCTCATCTTCAGTTTCCTCAAGGAGCCTGAATCACATCCTGCTGCCCACATCAATGGATCCTGAGCCTAAAGCAAATATCTTAACAATCTGATCCTCTTAAAATGTCAAAAAAATTACCAAAAAACTGCCACTACAGATATTTATATATATCTCCCCCAAGGTCATTACTATCACCGTGAATTTCTCGGCCCGTTTTTTTTAAAAAATCGATTATACGCAACCCCACTTGTACCCTCTCATTCATAATATCTACACCTACCTGTACCTGTTCATCCGATTCATCTTCGGGATTGTAGCTTTCTCCTAATTTTTTGAACTTGATCACCAAATCTCTGTGCTCTCTCCACAAATAAACAGAGATTATTTCCCCCTCATCTTTTGGCATGTTTGTGTACGGAATTTTTACCGTTGGTTTTTGCATTTTTTACCCACCTTAGGGTCTTTTAAAGGTGTAATTATTGGATAATAAAGAAAATCGTCACTAAATTAAGTCCCCTCACCAATGCGGCGAGGGGCCCTTAACAATCTCCGCCAGATCAGCCGGACGCACCCACTTCCTGAACGCCGCCTGCACGTCCGCCGCGGTCGCATCGTAATACTTACGCGCGGCAATATCAGGCGTGTTCAGCGGTAGACCGAGTTGCGTCAGATGCAAATATTCCCCGGCGATAGCGCCTAGGCTGGCACGCGCCAGAGGCAGGCTGCGCAGCAACGCCGATTTCGCCAGCACCAGTTCATCGTCCGTCACAGGCGCCGTCTGCATCGCCTTGATGTCGCGCATCGCGGCCTCACGAGCCGGACCGACCTTGTCCGGGTCGGCGCCATAAGACACGGAGTACGCGCCGCGTGTGCGTCCCCATTCGAAACTGCTGCTCACCGAATAGACATATCCGGTTTTCACGCGCAGATCGCGATACAGGCGCGATGAGAACCCGCCACCCAGAACCTCGTTCCCAAGCGTCAGGAAGAAATGATCGGGGTTCGCGGCGGTAAGCCCCAGGCTCTCCGGCAGGATCACCGTATCCTGCACATTGCTCTTGTCCGGCACATTGGCGCGCGACGTCTTGCTGTCGGGGCGCGTCGGCAGATCGACCTGCGGCTTCGGCCCTTCCGCCGCCCAGCCACCGAACGTCTTCTCCACGACTTCACGCGCCTGCTCGGGCGTCACGTCGCCGGTGACGACGATGGTCGTCAGGTCCGGACGCCACGCGGCTTTATAATACGCATGCACGTCATCAAGTTTTAGCGCCATAATCGTCTGCGGCGTAGCCTGTCGCAGGGTCGGATCATGCGGAGGCGAGATCGCGGCTTCCACGGCGCGGTCAAACAGATATCCCGGCGACTGAAGCTGCCCTTCCTGCTCCTGCGCGGTCTGCTGGCGCACGATCTGGAAGTATTGTTCCGGGAACGCCGGATGCAGTTCATTTTCGGCGAGCAGCGCCATACCTTCCGCGAACTTCGAAGACGGCACGCGAAGGGAGAATCCTGCGCCCGCGCTTTCCCACGCAGGCACTTCGTCGAGCGCCTTGCGGAAGGCCAGACGGTCATGGCTTGTGGTGCCATAGCTGAACAACGTTTCAGTAATATCCGCGACGCCTTCCTTACCCTTTGGCTCCTGAAGATCAGAGTTGCCGCGCACCATCCCGTTGACTTCAACCGTCTGGCTGACATGCGCCGGATGTACGATCAGGGTCAGACCATTCGGCAACGTGGACACGACCGGGGCGAGCGCGGGCGGCGGCACATCGAGTTTTTTCAGCGCGGCTTCCGCCCAGTCGGGCAGCTTCACCGGCTTGTCAGGAGCGGAGGCGAAGGACTCCGCCCCGCCGAACCCGCCGCCTGCGACCGGCTTGCCGGAGTTTTCGGGCGTCAGGATCGCCGTCACGGCCCGCGCGGGGTCAAGAAGCTTCTGCGCCAGTGCATTGACCGCCTCCGGCGTCACTGCGTTATAGGCGGCGATCATGTCGTCTGGTGCGGACAACCCCTTGAAGGCCAGCGCCTGAGACCAGCTTTCGGCCAGACCGCTGACAGAATTGGCGGTAAAGCCAAGCTGCGCAATCTCCTTGCGCTTGGCGGCCTCGACCAGATCGGCGGGAACCCCGTGCTGACGGATGTCCGCCAGAACGTCGCGCATATAACCGAGCGCCTTGTTGGAATCTCCGCCTTTGGGGAATCCTGCGAGCGCCAGTCCGAATCCTGTCTGTTTTTTCGGAGCGAATTCAAAACTGGCGAACAGCGCCTTGCCGGTCGGGCCGAGCTGATAAAGCGCCCCACGCTGGCTCGCCAGCACGTCGGACAGGATATCGGCGGCGGCGAACTCCTTCGCCGTCAGGCCGGGCATCGGAAACGCTATGGTGGCGAAGCCGATCGGGTAATCCGTAGGAAACGACAGGGTGCGGGCTGGCGCTGGCGCGGGAGAAACCGGTTTGCGTTCCGGCAGCGTTTTGCGCGGAATGGCGCCGAAGATCGATTTGACCTTCTCCAGAGTCGCCTGCGGATCGACATCGCCCGCGATCACAAGGATCGCATTGTTCGGCGCATACCATTTCTCGTAGAAATCACGCAGAAGCTTTGCGTCAGTCTTGTCGAAAGACGGCCGCGTTCCCAACGCATCGTGCGCATAGGGCGTGTCCTGGAAAAGGATCGACTGAAGCTGCGAGATATAGCGGTAAGCCGGACTTGAAAGATCCCGCGAAACCTCCTGCTCAATCGCGCCGCGCTCCTTGTCCCAGTCCGCCTGCGAGAGAGTCAGACCGTTCATACGCAACGCCTCGATGCGCAACGTGACGTCCAGATCCTCGGCGGGGGCCGTGTAGAAATACTGGGTCACGTCCTCGGTCGTGTCAGCGTTGTAACTGCCGCCCAGACGTGCGCCCAGCGCCGCGAGCTGATCCTTGTCGAGCCCGTCGGAGCCGCGGAACATCATGTGCTCAAGGGCGTGCGCCGTTCCGGGGAAACCGTCCGGCGCTTCGGCAGAGCCGACCAGATAGTTCAGTTCCGTGGTGACGACGGGAGCCAGACGATCCGGCACGATGACGACGCGTAATCCGTTGGGCAACGTCGCCTGCAACGCGCGGTCGGCGCTGGTGGCGAGAGGCGCCGCCTGTGATGCGCCCGCCATAAAAGGGCTGGTCGCCACGGCGCAAACAGCGCCCTGGCCGACAAGGGCGGCGCCAGACAGCAGCGCAGCGCGCAACAAGGGATGAACCGCGTGCGGAAAGCGAAAGGTCATGACGTGAGCTAATCCCTCTACCTGTAGCGGCAGGGATCATGCAGCCTCACGGCCACGCTGTCACCTTGGCGCGCGGGCGGTCGGGCAGCTGCGGCGTACGCCGCGCCCCCCCAGATAGGTCAACAACGGCAGTGAAAGGCGTAACAGGCCCGGCGCAAGCATGCAGAGCTTCCCGAACAGCCCGTCGAGCGCGGGCCTGAACCGCTCTCCCCCGGGTCGCCTCAGCGTTTCCATGACGGTGGCGGCGATTTCTTCGGGGCGAGCTGGCGCGCTGACATAGTTCAGCACCGATCCTCCACCCGCCATTTCGTCTCGCAGCATGGTCGTATCGACGGCGCCGGGGAAGATCGACGACACGGCGATTTTTCTACGTCGCGCCTCCAGCGACAGAGAGAGCGCGAAACTACGCAAACCCGCCTTGGTCGCGGCGTACACGGCGCTTCCGGCAAGCGGCATGACCGCCGCCATCGAATTGATGAACACGACATGGCCCCCGCACGGAATCGACGCCATCAGCCGCGAGGTGAGCAATATAGGGGCCACGAGATTGACCGAGACCTGTCGTTCAACGTCGTCCTGCCTCAGCGCATCGACTGCAGCAGGCGTGATGACCCCCGCGCAATGAATCAGGACATTAACGTTCTTGCCCGCAGCGACCAGCTGCTCCGCGGCAGAAACAATCTGCGCCGTGTCCGTAAGATCGCACGGCATATGCGAAACGCCCTCACGGACAAGCGCAGGAGGTGAACGACGGGACACGACGACGACGTCATAGCCCGCATCCGCCAGACGCGAAGCGATCACGGCGCCGATTCCGCCAGACCCACCCGTCACAACAGCCAATGGCCGTTCGCTTCTTCCGTCCTCCCGGGCCGTGGCCATATCCATATCCCTGCTCGCGCCCCGCGGTCATTCGACGCCGCAAACCCGCCTTACCCCGGAGTGTTTACGACCAAGAAGGTCATCGCGGTATCGTGCAACGCGATACAGCCCCATGAAATTTCGTCAACCTTCCGAAGCAGAGGAAGGAATGGAGGCGACGACCCCGTTTGCGTGCAGTTCTTTCCACATCGCCAGACGCGCCTCATTCGAAACTGCGCCGACGTTTCTTGGAGACTGCGTCCGGCCGGACGCGCTCAATGTCACGGTTTTGCCCGAGATGCTGGAAACGGAAACCGTGGGAGCCGGCGTTTTCAACAGATCAGGCACCCCAGCCAGAGCGGAAGACATGACGCCTATCGCCTTGACCAGATCCGTGCCCAGAGGCAGGTCCACCGCCACCGAAAGAGAACCTGTCGGGTGGCCAAGCGTTGCGTTTCGCACTGCGGAGGTGATGAACTGCGAATTCGGCACGATCATCGTCGACCCGTCCGCAAGCCCAATATCCGTCGAACGTACGCTGATCCGTTTGATGTCGCCCACCGTTCCTCCGATCTCCACCAGATCGCCGATCGTCACCGGACGTTCGGCCAGAAGAATGATGCCGGACACAAAGTTCTGCACGATCGATTGCAGACCGAAGCCGATGCCCACCGAGAGCGCGCTGACTACCCATGTCATGCTCTTCACCGTGATCCCGATCGACGACAGAACCGTCAGCCCGACGAGAATCCAGGCGGTGTAGGTGAAGATGCTGACGATGGACGTCTGCGCGCCAAGGTCGAGACGCGTTCTCGGAAAGAGCCTTGTCCGCAGCCACCCCTGAAACGCCTTGATGACGTAGTGGCCGGCTACCGGCGCTACGAGACAGATCAGCACTGTGTCGAAAGAGAATGTAACGCCGCCGATGTTCGGCCCGACGACGAGCTGCCCCACGTTTACAGCAGTCTGCTGAAGGTCGAAGTTTCCGGCGGACTGCGCCACCGCGATCGCGACGAACGCCAGAAAGACGCTGATCAGGCCGGTCGCCAGCACGCTGCCCAGATCGATGACCCGATGCGGGACGCCCAGCCGTGTCAGCCTCCAGCCGAGGGAGGAAGACGAAACGAACACCGTCTCCCCAAGGTTCTGCGCCAGCATGAAAACCAGCCCTAGAACTGTCAGGGCGGCCGCCATTGAGCACAACCAGGACACCGTCGTGTACGCAAGCGGGATGTAACCGCAAGCAACAGCCAGAAAACAGAAAGCCGCCACGATAGTAGCCAAAGTGCGAGCAAGTCGTCCGATGCTGGCTGTCCTCAACTCGATCAACGTTCCCGGCGCTTCATCCGGCTCCTGCCCATCCTCGCCCGGCAGACTGCGGACAATCGCACGGGGAATCATGATGAGCAGCGGCGCTGCGACGAAAACGAAGATGGCGTCCAGCACCTGCACACCCAGAGAACCAAGTCCGCTGGCCAAGTCGACATACCGCAAGACGCCTTTGAGCACGGGCAACGTTGCGAACCAGATCGCCAGCGGCACGAGAGCCCGCGCAGCCTCGTCATTCAGCGGCGCAATCCGCCATTCTGTCTGTCGCGGAGAGAGGATGGCGGCTGCGACCCCAAGCAACGCCGCCGCCATAGGCAATTGGGCGCCGACCATATCCGCGAAAGAATCGAGGTCCGTGCCCTCGAGGTCGTCTCCCCCCGTCAGCCCGAGCCAGAAGACGCCGGACGCCGCCATGGCGCAGGCAAGCGACACGACCATCAGCATCAACGCCGAGGCCAAACGTCTGTCCTTTCCGTCGCGCAAGATACGGGCCGCAGCTCGCCGTATCTGCCGCGCGAGCGCGAACGGAGCGCACAGCAAACATGCAGCGGCTACGATCCCCACGAGAAAAAAGGTCAGGCGACCTCTTTTCGTGGCGTCCACAACGCTTTCGCCAATTTCGTTGGACAATTGCAGCGCCCGTCCGGTGTCAGCGGAAAATTCGCCCCGCAGCCGCCCCCAGAAACCCGCGCCAAGAGGAGACTGAAAACGTTGCGTCAGCAACGCCTGCTGCACGGCATCGGTACGCTGCCCTAAAGCGACTACAAGTTGATGCGCCTCGAGCGCATACAGTCGTGCGCGCATCAAGCGACCTGAAAGATCGCCCTTCCCTTTCAGGAGCCTGTCCCTTTGGGCGGTGATCGCTGGAGAAGCGTCGGTCTCCCCCTTGCCCGGCGCGGGGCCGAGAAGCGCCAGAAAACTCTGGTAGATCTTCTCGTAAGGCTCCAGCCGCGCGACCATGGCGTTCGCGCTGGTTTCAGCCTTGTCAGCGCGGCGCTCCAGATCCGCGACCTCCGCCGCCCCGCGCATCGCGTGGGAATCCACCCGCGTCCTGAAAATCTGCTCGATCGAGGCCTCAAGAGCATTCAGATCGGCGTCGGAGACGACCGCCGAAGGCGCCGCAATCAGCGAATCCGCGCCCGGCGTCAGGTACCCGGTCGCCGAACCGGACGAACCAGAAGCGACCGATCCCGCCAAGGCTGACGGACTCGAATTCTGCTGCGCCCGAGCCACCAGAGGGCAAACGACGAGAGCCACGATCAGAAGCGTGGCCGAGCCAGAGCGCCAACACCAAAAGCTTTTTTCTTTCAATGACATAGGCTTTCCTGAAAAATCCCCTTTGCCGGCCACAGGCGACCGGGCGAACGAGCGCCCGGCCTTTGGGGAAGCGATCTCCATCCGGCAGAATTCTGTCGAGGCAGCGCAGCGCCTCCATCCGACACGATCAGCCCAACATGGCTATTTCCGGGTCGATCCGGAGCGCAAGCCACTTGTAAACAGAAGCGGGTCATTTTCATGGCCACGGACATCGGCCATCATGGTCGCATCCCTGCGCAACTCACGCGCATAACGCGACCGGATCGACTTCGGCGCACATTAATACGGTCTGGCCTGACAGCCCGACGCAACCCCGTGGCCCATCCGCACAGGAAGCCGGGCCGCCTGCAGGACGACTTTATGGATCGATCTTCCTCCGCCCGTGAGATGACGTTTCGCGGCCTTGTCATCGGCGCCCTGATCACCGTTGTTTTCACGGCGTCGAACACCTACCTGGGGCTCCGGATCGGACTCACCTTCTCCTCGTCGATCCCGGCAGCCGTCATATCGATGGCGGTGCTCCGCGTGCTCGGCGGCGGAACGATCCTCGAAAACAATATGGTGCAGAGTCAGGCGTCGGCGGCTGTGGCCATAGCCACCGTTTTCGCCTCCTTCCCGGCTCTTGTCCTGCTCGGTTTCTGGGCGCATTTTCCGTATCTCGAAACGTTCGGATTGACTGCGGCCGGGGGCATGACCGGGGTGCTCTTCACCATTCCCCTTCGTCGAGCCCTGGTGAACGAAAGCCCGCTTCCCTACCCGGAAGGCGTCGCCGCCGCCGAAATCCTGCGCGTCGGCTCCGCCGCCGATGGAGCGCGCGCCAACGCACGAAGCCTGTCCATGTTGATCAGCGGCGCCGTGGCGTCCGGCGTCTTCTCCTTCGCCAGCGGCGGCCTGAGGCTTATCTCCGACGGAGCAACGGCGGTTTTTAGTCTGGGCTCTTCCGTCTTCAAACTTTCCACCGGGTTTTCTCTGGCGCTGCTTGGCGCCGGGTATCTCGTCGGCATCGCCGGCGGCGTCGCCATGCTGGTCGGATATGCACTGTCATGGCTGGTCGCAACGCCTCTCCTGACCGCATACACGCCCAATCTCGATCATCTTGCTCCAGCGGCGTTCGCAACCTCCGTGTGGGTCCACAAGGTCCGGTTCATCGGCGCCGGAGCAATCGCGCTGGCGTCAGTCTGCACACTTGCGGAGCTCGCCGGGCCGGTCCTTCGCGGCGTGCGAGACGCCCTGGCGTCAAAGGTCGGCGCGCACCCGGACGAACGCGACCTCTCCCCCCGCGCCATCGCCATTATCGGCGCCGGGGTCACCGTTGTTCTCGCCGCATCGCTCACTTCGTTTCTTGCGCCATCGACGCATTCCGTCGTGCTGCCGGTCATCGTCGGCACTGGATTCATGATCATCTTCGGCTTTCTGACCGCCGCGACCTGCGGTTACATGGCCGGACTGGTGGGGTCGTCGTCCTCACCTATCTCCGGCATCGTAATCATCGCCACCGTGCTGATCTCCTCCATATTTCTCCTTCTTGAGGCCATGGGCCTGACGCCCGCGATTTTTTCGGAGAACCACCACCACGTCGCCATCGCATTCGCCATCGCCGTGCTTTCGGCGATCGTGGCGTCGGCGGCGATCTCCAACGACAACCTTCAGGATCTCAAGACCGGGCAACTGGTCGGCGCGTCTCCGTGGAAGCAGGAAGCGGCGCTCCTCATCGGGTGCGTGATCGGGGCGCTGGTCATCCCGCCCATCCTCAACCTTCTCTATCAGGCCTACGGTTTCGCAGGCGCGATGCCGCGTCCCGGCATGGATCCGTCCCGCGCTCTGGCGGCGCCGCAGCCAGCGATCATCGCAATGATCGCATCCGGCATTTTCGAGCGTAATCTGGACTGGAGCATGATCCTGACGGGGCTCGCCGTCGGCGCTGTTCTGGTGATCGTCGACCGTTTTCTGCGCCGCAGAAAACTCTCCCTGCCACCGCTCGCCGTCGGTATCGGCCTCTATCTGCCGCCGTCGGTCTCCACGACGCTCGCCGTCGGCGCCTTTCTGGGATGGTTGCTGAAACGACGCGGCGCAAGCGCGGACAAGGAAGCGGGCGCCGGGACGATGCTCGCCTCTGGCCTGATCGTCGGCGAAAGTTTGACAGGCGTGGCTATGGCTGCTGTCTCCGGCGCTACGGGTCGAGACGACGTGCTTGCGATCGTCGGGCCGGGTTTCGCCCAGTGGGGCACAATCATCGGCGTCGTCGCATTCATAGGCGTCTGCATCTGGTTTGTTCGCCGGGTGCAGCGCGAAGATTCCATTGCACAAAAAACCGCCTGAACGTCCGCGTTGGGGATGGCGTCCGCCGAGTGAACGGCACGCGCAAAATTCTGATCTGAATACCAATCAATCTTGATCGGCCTTTGACATCCCCAATCGCTGATACAGCTGGACAGCTCCCGAGGGGTTGCTGTCCTCAACTTTCAGAGCGAACTTTGTGGCTCCTCGATCACGAAAAACATTGCAGGCGTGAAGAAAGAGCGCTCGGCCAAGACCTCTTCGGCGCCACTCGCCCACCACCAGATCTTTTAAAAACGAAGATGTCCAGCAATGGGCGACCCCGATAATCTCTCCTCGCGCATCCGCCGCCAAGAAGAAAAGGGCCGGCTCATACTCAGGATCGTCGCGTAAAGCAGTCCACCAGCGGTCAAAGTCTCCCACACGGCCGCCACCGTTTTTGTAAGCTTCCGTCAAAAGAGCATGTGCGGACTTGCTGTGCTTCTCGGCCTCGAAGGGTTCTAATCGACTTCCAGCAGGCCAAACCGGGACCGGCAGCTGTTCCAGCAGACCTAATTTCAGCTGGGTATAAAGCGGATCATTCATCACGCCGCAATAGTAAGGCGCCGCTCTCCATTTCAAAAATAAAACGGTTATCTTTAGAGAGGAGCACCAGCATCCGGTCTCCGATTGCGGCCATCGGTTCATAAAAAGCTGGCCTTTTCGAACCCTCACCGCCCAACCGACGTCAGTTGGACAGCGGAATCGTCGATGACTGTCGCGGCGCCATATACAGACTCTGGTACATGGTCAGCTTCGGTATGACCGAATTCGCAAGCGGCGGTGTGTAGGTATAGGTCACTTCACCCAGAATGACGGCGCTCGTCGTCGTCGACGTGCCACTTGGCAGAGTCACCGAAGACCCGGTCGCACGCGGCGTCGCATTCAGCCCCTTGCTCCATACGATCGTTGCATCGCCGGATGTGCTGACGCTGACCTCTGACACAATCAATTGCGCCGTCGCCACCGAATAGGGCTGCAACACAAGTTCCGACGCCTGCAGAACCAGATCGGCGTCACTGTCGCTCATCGACGTGTACTGAGTCGCAAGATTCGCGATCGTATGCGCAACAGTCGTGACCTTGCGAGAGACGGTCAGCGCGTCTTCAAGCTCGTAAGCCCCCACCATAAGGAGGATGAGCACAGGCGCAGCCAGCGCGAACTCGATCGCCGCGACGCCGCTCCGGGCTGAACGAAACGCGACAAGAAACTCGCGCCACGTCACGACGACGGCTCCACCTTGATCACCACGGTGGAGACCAGAAGCTTCGTCCCGTTGGGCATGTTCGAAGGCGAAAAACCATCCATGCCGCTGATGACCGGCAACATATACATAAGCTGGAGCACAACGATTCCGCCTGGCGCGCCGGGATCATAGGACCAGGAGTTTGACACCTGCCCCGACGCGTTGAACGTAATGTTTGGCGCCGCGGCGTCGATATCGGAGTAACTGGCGACGGCCTGCACATTCACCATCAGATTGTCGCAGGTCATGTAGGACGGAAGCATCCCGCAAGCTAGGCTTTTGAACGCCGATCCCTGACCAGAGGCCGGGGCCTGCCCGGTCAGGATAAGCCGCGACGCTTCTTCCGCCACGGCGTCGAGGGTAGCCTGCGAAAAGTAGATGAAGCTGATGACGACTGTGGCGACAATCAAGGTCAGGAAAGGCAGAGCGACCATCGCGAACTCTACCGCTGCGGCCCCGCTGCGATCCGCCAGAAACGCCGGGCGTCTGAGAGCGTCGAACCTGATTTGCGCCCGGAAGCGCCGAATCAACGTCCCGCTTAACGACTGTAAATGTCTGACGGCCTCGATCACTGGCTCCATCCATGGCGGCGCATCAGGCAGACACGTTCATGCTCACATCGCCGCGTAACCATCGGTCAGGCATCGCGGATTCGACGCAGGCGGGCCGATGAACGACGGCTCGATGCAGGACCCTGACATTCTCGTATTAACGACGGGTTATTGCCCTCCTCGTCTTGCGCCGCGCCTCCGCGATAACCTTATGTTGGGCGAACGCTGCATCCGGGCGTCCCATATCGCCGGTCTTTACGACCTGCGCCCGCCTGAGCTGTGGCGCGTCGCCTGCGCCCTCCGGAGATCGTCATGTCCGAAACCCTGTCCGTTCCGATCGAGGGCATGACATGCGCCGCTTGCGCAACAAGAGTCGAAAAAGTGCTCAACCGGCTTCCCGGCGTGACAGCGCGCGTCAACTTCGCCTCAGCTCGCGCGTCCGTGAATCTGGCGGCGCAACATGCTCCCGTCACGGATATCGTTGGCGCGATTGAAAAGGCCGGGTTCACGGCGCCGAAGGAACATGCGTCGCTCGCCATAGAAGGCATGACATGCGCCGCCTGCGCAACCCGCGTGACAAAGGTGCTGGACCGACTCCCCGGCGTCGCCGCCTCCGTCAATTTCGCGGCCAACAAGGCCGAAGTCGACTTCACCCCCGGTCTCGCCACGCCCGAAGCCCTGATTGCCGCCATCAGGCAGGCGGGCTTCAGCGCGACCCTCGCGAGCGCCGATGATTCCGCACGAGAAGAGCGACGGGCGAAGGCGCGCCGCAAACTCTGGATAGAACTGGCGATCGGCGTCGCGACGACGCTGCCGCTGCTGGTCGGCATGATCCCTGCGCTCGGCGTGATGCCTTCGAGGTGGCTTTCCCTGCTTCTCGCCACGATCGCGCAGGGCGTGCTCGGCCTTAAATTTTACTGTGGCGCATGGGCCGCCTTGCGTGGCGGCGGCGCGAACATGGACGTGCTGGTGGCTCTCGGCACGACCATCGCATGGTTCGCGAGCGCCGTTGTCACCGTGTTCGGGCTGGACGCGCCGGTGTGGTTCGAATCCGGAGCCACAGTGCTCACGCTGGTGACAGCCGGCCGATTGATGGAGGCCAGCGCGCGGGATCAGGCGGCGTCCGGCGTCGCTCGCCTCGCACGTCTGCAGCCCGCGACCGCACATGTCGAAACCGGGCGCGGCGTGCAGGACCGTCCTGCCACATCGCTAACCGTCGGCGACGTGTTCGTCGTGCGTCCTGGCGAGGCGTTTCCGACCGACGGAGATATTATCTCCGGTGAATCCGGCGTCGATGAATCGATGCTGACCGGCGAAAGCATACCCGTAATGCGCGCCCCCGGAGAGCCGGTTCGCGGCGGATCCGTGAACGGCGACGGCGTGCTTCGGGTCCGGGCCACAGCCGTTGGAGCGAACACGGCGCTGGCCCGCATCACCCGCATGGTCGATCAGGCCGAAGGTTCGAAAGCGCCGATCGAGAGACTGGTCGACCGCGTGGCGGCCATCTTCGTGCCGACCATACTGGTCATTGCGGCTCTTACGCTCGGCGGCGGCTGGGCCGTCACGGGGTCGTTCCAGACCGCTCTGGTCAACGCTGTCGCCGTGCTTGTGATCGCCTGTCCATGCGCGCTGGGCCTCGCCACACCGACCGCCATCATGGTCGGCGCAGGGCGTGGCGCCGCCGCCGGCCTGCTGTTCCGCTCGGCCGAGGCGCTTGAGCGGGCCGGGCGTATCTCCGTTCTGCTGCTGGACAAGACCGGCACGCTGACCGAAGGCCATCCCGGCGTGACCGGCCTGTACCCTGCCCCGGGCGTCGATGAAGCCGCCCTGCTTGCTCTCGCCGCCGGGCTGGAGGCCGATTCAGCCCACCCTTTGGCCAAGGCCGTCCGGGAAGCCGCCGAGGGGCGCAGTGTAACGCCCGACGCCATTTCATCTGGCAAGGCTGTCGCCGGACATGGCGTCAGTGGCCAAATCGACGGCGTGACGGCGCGCCTTGGATCAGCGCGCTTTCTTGACGTGAAGCTGGAGGGCGCAGCGGCGCAGGCCGAGTCCTCTGGCGAGACGCTCATCGGCGTCGAGCGAGGCGGGCGTTTACTGGGTTGGATCGCCGTCGCCGACGCAATACGCCCCGAGGCCGCAAGCGCCATCGCGTTGCTGCGCGATCTCGGCGTCAGGCCGGTGATGGTGACAGGCGACTCGCCAACCGCCGCACGACGCGTCGCAGAGAGCGTCGGGCTTGCCGACATTGCCGCAGGCGTTCTTCCAGAGGGTAAGGTTGCTGAGGTGGAGAAAGCGCGCTCCGAGATCGAACGCGCAGGCGGTAAAGGCCTTGTCGGCATGGTCGGAGACGGCATCAACGACGCCCCCGCCCTCGCCTCCGCCGACATCGGCGTCGCGATGGGCGCCGGGACCGACGTCGCGCTGGAAACGGCTGCGATCGTGCTGATGCGGTCGCGTCTTACGGCCATCGCCGATGCAATCACTCTCTCACGCGCAACCTCGCGCAAAATCCGGCAGAATCTGTTTTTCGCCTGCATCTACAACGGACTGGGGGTGCCTCTGGCGGCGTTCGGCGTGCTGCACCCGATCGTTTCGGGCGCTACGATGGCCCTCAGTTCCGTATCGGTCGTGGGCAACGCATTGTTGCTGAACCGGTGGCGTCCAGCGCGGATCACAGACGCGCGCTGACGCCCGCCCGGACTGGACATCCTGCCCATCGGGCGCGAAGTTCGAACCACACCGCTCTGGAGGCGCGCCCGCGCCGTCCGGTCCATGGCCACGCGCCCGGTCCAGTCCCCGGCCAATGGCGCTTGAGGAGAACCATTCATGAAAACAGATACGCTTCTTGTTCAGGGCATGACATGCGACGGATGCGTGTCCTCGGTAAAGCGCGCGCTTTCCGCGATCGAAGGCGTCACCGAAGCCACTCCCTCCCTTGAGCAAGGACAGGTCACGGTCGTTTACGATCCCTCACTCACCTCTCCCGATGCGTTTCGCGCCGCCATCGAAGGCGCAGGGTTCGAAGTCAACTAGGACGCCGCCTCGCCATGCGGGGCGCACGCAGCCGCCCTGCCGCCCACCCTGTTCAGGGACGACGTCGCGCGTGGCACACATCAACATCCAGCAAGCGTCTTTGAGGAGCCCGCGGACCATGCCCCATTTGAAACAGCCCGCGCGCCGCGGGACCACGCGCCTGCGCTTGCTGCCCCTCGCGGCGCTGTCGCTGCTCTCCACAGGTTGCTCAAAGGAGATGGGTCGCCGCATCAACGATACCGACGTGTCGTGCCTGCGGGCGCAGATGAGCGGGGAATCCCGTGTGTCGTTCCCCATCGCCGCAAACACCTGTCAGCGTATGAGCAACGGGAACATGATTTTCGGCGCGAAGAACGCCAAGCCGATTCCGCTTAACCTGAAGGACGCGCCAGACCTGCAAGCGCAGGCCGCCGAATACGGATATACCTATACGCGTTAGACGACACGCCTGCGACAAAGGCCGATATTCGTAAGGGATTGAACCGAAACGCAGATTGCGCGGCGATTCACCACCGAACAAACCCGTTGCTCCCAAGGGAAAGACGCGGTGCTGCGTCTGGCTATGGCGGGATCAAGGCGAAAAAACCTTCCACGACCCTGATCTCCCACAGCGTGCGAAAGGCTGGCGTGACGCACGCCAGTTCATGCCTGGAAAAAGATTATCCACCGTCGTTTACTTACCCACCGACGGCCCGCCGCTCTTTTCCGAGAACCGTCAACTTTCCAGTTCGACATCCCAATAAAGGTAATCCCGCCAGCTCTGATGCAGGTAATTCGGCGGGAACGCCCGGCCATTGTCCTGCAATTCCCATGTGCTCGGCTGGGACGGACGCCTGCGCGGGAACATCCGGATTTCAGCGGGCATATGTGAACCCTTGAGAAGATTGCAGGTGCCGCAAGCCGTAACCACGTTCTCCCACGTCGTGCGGCCGCCACGGCATCGAGGAATGACGTGGTCGAACGTCAGTTCGTGCGTCGGGAACCGTTCGTGACAGTACTGGCACGAAAAATTGTCGCGCAGGAACACGTTGAAACGCGTAAAGGCCGGTCGCCGCGCGGTCGGTACGTATTCCTTCAGGGCGATTACGCTCGGGAGCCGAAAACTGCGGCTGGGCGAACGAACTTCCATGTCGTACTCGCTGAGAACAGCGACACGATCCAGACAGACCGCCTTGATCGTATCCTGCCAGGACCACAAGGACAGAGGAAAGTAGGACAACGGCCTGAAATCTGCGTTCAGGACGAGAGACGGAAAGTGCATACTGCCATCGGGCAAGGCGCGCGTCCTTTTCTCGGAGACGGCTCATGCAACACCAGGGCGGGACTCGGAACTGAACGCCTTGGGTGATGCGTCGTCGAGGTCTTCGCAAGAACTATAGGCGCATGTTTTCGCAAACGGCAAGAAAGCCGGGCATTTCCGGGTTATGACGATTTCATGGCAAGCGTTTTTCCCTTCTTCACGGCACCGGCAGGCGGCTGGATCACCCGTTTCGCGCCAAGCCCCACCGGATTACTGCATCTCGGGCATGTCGCGGCCGCACTGTTCGCTCGGGAACACGCCCAGCCGGACGGTCGCTTCCTGTTACGGATTGAGGACATCGACACGCAGCGTTGCCAGGAACGGTTTATCGCCGCGACCGAGGAAGACCTTGGATGGCTCGGGTTGCGTTGGTGGGACGCGCCGATGCGCCAGTCACAGCGCATGGACCGGTATCGCGCGATATTGGAAACCCTGCAGGAGCGAGATCTGCTCTACCCCTGTTTTTGCACCCGCGCCGACATCGCGCGGGAGGCCCAGAGCTCCGCTTCCGCGCCCCATACTGCGCCAGACGGGGGACTGCTCTACGCCGGAACATGCCGGAACCTGACAGCAACCGAACGCGCCGCGCGGATTGGCGCGGGCCAACCCTACGCCCTGCGTCTGGACATGCGTCGCGCCTGCACCCTCGCTTACGGGGCAGAACGACGCCGCCTCACCTTTCGCGATCTGAAGCGCAGCGTCTGCGCGTGCGAGCCGGAAGCATTTGGCGACGTCATTCTGGCCCGCAGGGACACGCCCGCATCTTATCATCTCTGCGTCACGCACGACGACGCGGCTCAGGGCGTGACGCTGGTGACGCGCGGGGAGGACCTGCGCTCCGCCACGGACGTCCACCGCCTCCTGCAAACACTGATGGGATGGCCTGAGCCGGTCTACGCGTTCCACCCGCTGCTATGCGACCAGAACGGAAAGCGGCTCGCGAAGCGTGACGGGGCTCTTTCGATCCGGGCCATGCGTGAAAGCGGCATGACGCCGGAAGCCGTTATGGAGATGGCGAGGCACGCCGCGTCTTCGGAAGGAAGTCCGGGCCCTGTAACAACTCCCCCGTAGCGCGAGAAGCGCGGCGCGTTCAGCGCGTCGTCTGTGTGGACGGCGCCAGCATCCCCCCGCCCGTCGTGTCAGAAGAACGCACTTTCCGCCCGCCGGGCGCAAACAGGCGAAACAGCGGCCCGGTCAGGGTCGTCGAAATAACGGCAAGCACCATCAGAGAGGCGAAAGCGAACTCCGACAACATGCCCTGCCCATGCAGAATGGTGGCCGCTACAATCTCCATCAGGCCCTTGCATTGCAGCAGCGCTCCAATACTCAAAGCCTGACGCCTGCTGAGACCGGCTGCGGGCGGATACACATAAACCGCCGCAATTTTGGTGACGATCGACACTGCGACCAACATCAGGGAGGCGATGACCGACGGCCAAGTCAGGGCGTCGCCGTCGATACGCAGGCCGCTATGTCCGAAGAACATCGGCGCCAGCCAGAACAGCGAGAATGTGCCGACCCACTCGACCGGCAGACGACGCACCCAACTCGGCGGCATGATCGCTCCAGCGAAATACGCGCCGATCAGTTCATGCAGACCAAGCTGCATCCCCGCCCACGACCCCGCCGCCAGATAGACAGGCACCGTCGCCCAGATAACCCACGATGGCGGGTTACGGTAATGCCGGGACGCCCAGTTTCCCGCAGTAGCGAGACCAACAAGCAAGCCGACAGCGACAAACTCCAACCCTGTCCAGCCATGCAACGCCGCCGTTCCCTTGGCTGCGAACTGCAAGGCCGCCAGGCCGATCCACAAGGCCGCATCGTCAACTACCGCAAGTTTCAAGGCCAGTTGTCCCAGCGGGCGCTGCGCGGGCTCAAGCTCTCGCACAACGCCGATGAGAACTGGCAGGGCGCTCACCGCGATACACAGACCGATCGCCGCCGCCGCGATCCCCGGAGTTGCGTGAGGCGCACGCCACCCGTGCAGAGGAAGAAAAAACTCGTACGCCAGAATCGAGCCGATCAGAAACGGCCCGCCCAGCGCGACAGCCGCCCCGCCAAGCAGACGTCTGAGCGACGGCGACGGAAGAGCATGACTTCCGTCGCCCTCTCCTGGGTGCTGCCACATCTCGAGCCCCGCGGTGAACGCAAGCACGAGGACGGCCACCCACCCGATGTCGTTACCGTAAAGCGACGGCACGCCATATTTCTGTACCGGCACATGCCAGACCGCCAGCAGAATTCCCACAAGGATTGGCAACACTGCTATGGGCAACGTCTTTTGCAGCAAGCGCCAAAGCGCCCACGGCAGGAGTACGAAGAGCGCAGCGTCGCTGATAAGCGCAGTAATGTTGGTCATTGCGCGTCCTTTTTCACCTATCGGCCGGACAACGTAGTGACGCCAAGCCTGTTATGCAAATTCGGTATAAGACGGTATGGTATTTTGATTGAGGCAGGAGCTTCGTCTGAAGGAGACAGCGCTCAGCATGTTTGCAGATGCGGCCTCCGTGTAAATCTGGTCGCTCACGAAGCAGTCTCTCGTTTTTTTATAACCTACCCATACAGATGACGAAGACTCAAACGCTAATCGGATTCAATAAAAACCATGATTCCACCTATCCTCACAGAACGCCTGACGCTGCGCACGCCCACGATCGAGGATCTTTCCGGCTATCTGGCCTACCGTAACGAACCTTCGGCGCTTGCCGCGCAAATGATGGAAATTACGAGCGAAACCTCCGCCCGAAACTTTCTCCACTCCCAGTCACAACTCGCTCCCGACGCTTTCGGCTGGCGCATGTTCGCCATCGAACCACGACACAATCCGGGCCTTATCGGCGAAGTCGGCGTCTTTATTTCCGAGGACAATCCTGAAAAAGGCGACATGGGCTGGTGGATGAGCGCCTCATGCCAGGGACAGGGCTATGCCACGGAGGCTGCGAAAGCGCTCGTCGCATGGTGTTTCACCGCGCGCAAAATGCATCGACTCACTGCACAATGTCTCGCAGCCAACGCAACCTCTCGCAGAGTGATGCGAAAACTGGGTATGCGGCTTGAAAGCCAAACCGTCGAAAGTCGATTTCTCGCAGGGCTATGGCATGACGAAGTCGGATACGCCATCCTGCGGCATGAGTGGACAAAAAGCCTTCAATCGTCATGAAATAATTCAACAGCATATTTTTTGTATTTAATTATCATCAGAAACATTGACCACTACGCTGAACAGATTGCAGAATTGCTCACCATCTTCTCGCAGAATACGTTCGAAGTGGATCTCCCGATCGCCATTTGCAACCAACAATGATTCATTGTTCCATATTTAAATAAATTTGAAATTCATTATGAAAATAATGTTATATTTTAAAAATCATCGAACCTCACATCATGTCGCATTCATAAAAATTGCGACACACGTTTACCACGGCACGCTTTCTCCATTACGATCAATGAAGCGCAACCCCGGCTTACCCGGCTGTCCAATTAACGTATCGACCAATTTCGGAACAGTCTCTTCGATACCAAAAGGCGCCTCCGGACCTCCCAGTTCGGTGCGTATCCAACCCGGCGCCATCAGCACCAGCGCACGCTGATCAGCGGCATGCCGGGCAGCGTAGCTGCGCATGCACTGATTTAACGCAGCTTTGCTTCCTCGGTAAATCTCACGACCACCTTTTACATTATTGGCAATACTTCCCTGCCCCGACGACATGACCCCGATCAATCCGGCGGGACGCACCAGATCCTGAAGCCCCTCGATCACGCGCATGACGCCAAGCGTGTTGGTGAGCATGACTCGCACGAATTCGTCCGTCGAGACTTCCGCGATCGTCTCAGCCTGATTGCGGTTGGATGTGCCAGAATTGACGAACAGCATGTCGAAGACCTCCCCTGACAACCTGCTGCTTAAAGCTGATATCTGGGCGGCGTCGGTAATATCGAGGTCTTCTATCGTCACCTGAGCGGGGTACCGGTCGGCGAGATCGTGCAAGCCTGTAATTCCGTCTCCGCGCACAGTTCCGACGACACGCCAGCCTTTAGCAACGAATTCGGACGCCATAGCCAGCCCAAGGCCACGTGATGCGCCGACTAGGAGAAGAGTTCCGGGTTGATCGCAGAGTGCTGTTGTCATGCCGAGCTTCCTTTTGTCCTGCCCCCAATGTGTACCTCTCCACCGCAAGCGCCAGACGCACGACATGCAAACTATGATTGCATGGAACGCTATGCCGATCAGGCTGACGCGCTTATCCTTCAGCCATGCCAAAGACCATTGATCTGAACCTGCTTCACGCTCTCGACGTGCTGTTGACCGAACGCAGCGTCACGGCTGCGGCTAGGCGCCTCGGCCTGAGTCCATCAGCGACAAGTCGGACGCTCGCGCGCCTGCGCGTCGCCACGGGCGACGCCCTGCTGGTGCAGGCAGGGCGTTCGCTCGTGACGACACCCTATGCCGAGCAATTGGCGGAACGCGTCCACATTCTCGCGCAGGAAACGCGCACAGTGCTTACGCCCGCTCTGGGCCAGGTGGAGCCAGCGTTACTGGACCGCACGTTCAAAATCCGCGCCAACGACGGGTTCGTCACATTGTTCGCCCCCGCGCTCGTCGCGGAAATCGCCAAAGCCGCCCCGCTTGTTCGCCTCTGCTTCGTTCCCAAGCCCGACAAGGACGCAACGCCCTTGCGCGACGGAACGATTGATCTCGAAATCGGAACGACGGGCGCGTCCGCTCCGGAAATGAAGAGTCAACTTATCTTCCGCGATCGCTTCATTGGCGTTGCACGCAAGAATCACCCACTGCTCGGAAAACCGGTTACGCCGCAGCTATACGCCGCATGCAGGCACGTCGTCGCTTCACGCCGAGGCGCATCGAAAGGACCGGTGGACGACGCCCTGCGGGATTTAGGCCTCCGCCGCGAGGTCGTAGCGATCGTGCCAAGCTTTCTCGATGCGCTGAACATCGCGCGCAACTCCGACCTGATCGCGCTCGTGCCGAACTCAAGTCTCGACAAACAGGCTCACAGCCTGCAGCGGTTCGAACTCCCCGTATCAACGCCGGAACTCGCGATTAGCGCCATGTGGCATCCGCGCCTCGACAGCGACCCGGGCCATCGCTGGTTGCGCCAGAAACTCATGGCGGCATGCAAAACGTCTTCATAGACGATGCTGGCAGTTACCGGCTTCAGGCGGCATTCCATCATTTGATTTTATTTTGAAACAAGGAATAATCGCGATTCATTGCGTACTTATTCCTTGCTCAAATAGCTATTTTTCAATTCATCTTGCTCTTAACATGATATCAAGAGGCAACGTGACAGCGCGTATTATGCAAACGATAGCGTCACGCTCAGGGAGGCGTTCGGTCGGATGAGCACTTTGCAAAAGGGAGATCCCCTGCCCTGGCTCGCTCCGTTATGCGCACACACAGGAGCGCCATTTCGCATAGAAGCCGCAGGCGGTCGCTTTTCTTTTTTTTGCTTTCCCAGATTGCAAGGGCAGACGACGACAGCTGACGACAGCACCCTGATAAACGCGGTCAGGACACTGTCTGCGCAGACAGACGGCGTCACCCATCTGCTCTTCGTTGTGTTGCCGGGTGGAAATGACACACTCAACGCTGAACTTCGTGCGTTAGGGGACGCCGTGCGCATCCTGCTGGATGACGATCTCGCCTTGCACCATGCTTTCGGCGTTTCGGAAAAACGGTCAGACAGCCTGTGGTTCGTCGCTAACCCGCGCCTGAAGTTGCTCTACGCCCAGTCATTTCCGGACGATATGGTCGGCGCGCGCACGATGGTGGAACTGGCTCGATACCTGCCGCCGGATCTCGCGCATTACAACCGCCAGACGCCGCCTCCGGCATTGCTTATGGAAAGCGTGATTGAACCCTCCCTGTGCCAGGAGTTGATCGAAACTCATCTTCTGGGCGATCGCTACGCCTCCCCCGCACAAACAGAAATAGGCGGACAAGCGGCGCACGACCATGACAACACCCGCAAGAGCCGCACTGATTCAGAGATTCCCGAACGCCTTCGCAACCTGGTCATCAAACGTCTGGCCGCGCGCGTGGCGCCAGAACTGAAGCGCGCCTATCAGTTCGATATGCACGGAATCGAACGGCTGGTCGTCGCCTGCTACGACGCCGCCACTGGTGGTCGTTTCGATCCGCATCGAGACAACACGCTGACACACACGCGTGACAGGAAATTTGCGATCTCTATCAATTTAAACGATGAGTATGAAGGTGGATATATCGGATTTCCGGAATACACGGGCACGCTGTACCGCCCACCCGCAACAGGAGCGATCGCATTTTCCTGCTCGCTCATGCACGTCGTGACGCCTATCACGAAAGGTCGCCGCTTCGCTCTTCTCCTGTTTTTAACTTGAACGTTCATTATACAGAATAAATTTATTCAACCCTTTCCGGCGCAATCATGTTCGGGGAGGCCTCCGTCCTCTGAAGAGCGCGACGCTGAGATACGCGACAGAGAAGCCTTCGACGCGATAGCTATGTGTTATCGCCTTACCCAGACGTCAGGCCTCACAAAGCTCACGTTCAGCGCAGAACGATCAATGCAATCCCTTCAACAAGGCTTCGGCTGTCTCCCGCGCATGCAGCCTCAGCGTGTCGTCAGACATTTCTCCGGCAGTCCAGAAGGACAACACGCCGCGAAACCCGAAAGCGAGATGACCCGCGAGCCGACTCAACGCCTCCGGTTGGCCTGTTATCGACAGTCCGGCGCCAGCGCCAAGCGCCTGCTTCCAGAGCGCCGCTGAATGCGTCCACACATCCCCGGCCACCGGCCCAGCCGCGCCAAGCCATCCCATAACGGTCCGATTGACGGCAGGCGCCTCCAGC
Source organism: Acetobacter nitrogenifigens DSM 23921 = NBRC 105050 (assembly GCF_000429165.1). GTDB lineage: Bacteria > Pseudomonadota > Alphaproteobacteria > Acetobacterales > Acetobacteraceae > Acetobacter > Acetobacter nitrogenifigens. The sequence goes on from NZ_AUBI01000001.1 coordinate 429,314, forward strand.
ATGACAGCGACAGCCGTGTCGACGGCCAGCAGAACACGCTCTCCAGCGCCCAGATCTGCGGGCGCTTCGGAGAGTCGCGTCCGCATCGCGGCGATCCTTCTCGCGGAAAGAGCATGCATAATCGCCGCCTTACTACCGAATTGGTTGAACGGCGTGGCGAAGCTGACCTCTGCGCGGGACGCAAGGTCACGCATAGAGAAATCAGCCTTGCCGTCCCGAAGCAGGCCTTCGGCTGCATCAAGCACGTGTTGCCGTTTCGCATCCGCCCGTTTGCTGCCGGACACGCTTTGGGTCTTGCTAACTGCCATGGTTCATATTTATATCATGATATAGTTTTCCTCCGTATGGAGTTAGATCATGACAGCAGCCACCGCCAGAACTTTTCTCATCACGGGCGTCAGTTCCGGTCTTGGCAGAGCGTTCGCTGAAGCGGCTCTTCAGGCCGGACACCAGGTTATAGGGACCGTGCGCAAAGACACGGACGCCGAGGCGTTTTCCGCTCTCGCCCCTGATCGCGCCTATCCCCTTGTGCTGGACGTGACCTGCTTCGACGCCATTCCGCAGGCTGTGGCTGATGCGGAACGCAAGGCGGGTCCAATCGATGTGCTTGTTAACAACGCCGGGTATGGGCAGGAAGGCGCTCTGGAAGAATCGTCGATGGACGACGCACAGCGTCAGTTCGCCGCAAACGTGTTTGGGCCGATCGCGATGATCAAGGCGGTGCTGCCCGGCATGCGCGCCCGACGCAAGGGGCACATCGTCAACGTGACCTCAATGGGCGGCTTCATCACCATGCCGGGGCTGAGTCTTTACTGCGGCAGCAAGTTCGCTCTTGAAGGCGTTTCCGAAGCGTTGAGCAAGGAAGTCGCGGGTCTGGGCATAAAAGTGACAGCGCTGGCGCCCGGTCAGTTCCGCACCGACTGGGCAGGACGCTCCATGGATCGGGCCGCCCGAAGCATCGCGGATTATGACGATGTCATGAACCCCTTGCGCTCGGCACGTATTGCCAAAAGCGGGCGCCAGCCCGGAGATCCGGCAAAGGCGGCGCAGGCTTTGTTGACGTTGGTGGAAGCGCCCACCCCTCCGACGCGCCTCTTCCTCGGAGAAGACGCCCTGTCGCTTGTCGAAAGAAAGCTGGAAAGCATGAAAGACGAAATAACAGAATGGGAGGACCTCTCACGATCCACCAGCTTCACGTCATAGCTGCGCTTGTAAAACGACGGCGCGAGTATGTTGAAACTAACGATCCAGCGTGAGGCCACTGCGAAACCACCAAGTATGCTCACCATTCGTTCATCTCCAACGTCAAAACAATATGGCGCCATCGAATATTCGGCTTCATGGTGCGACGAGATCTGACAGACGTCTCATATCTCAGCCCTTGACCGCGGTTATGTAACTCTGTCTAGGCTCGGGCTTTCAAGCGCCGTTCCGCCTGGATCAGGCGCAGTGAAAAGTCGTGAGAGATTGAGGACTGTGCTCATGCGTGCATGCCGCCACTTACACAATTATCTTCGAGATCGTCATACCGAAGCGCATCGCACTACTGTAGCCACGGTCCGCACAAAACATTGCGCGGAAAATCAATTTAACCTGGAGAAAGCCAGCAACGCCAAGGTAACGGTAACAAATCCACCAATTTTTGTGGACACTTGCGCGCTGGCCATCAGGGACAGCCTCTGCCCTGCGCTCAGAATGGCGATGTCCCCCGCCCCGCCAGAACTTGCGTGACACGTCATGATCATGGAGGCTTCAACCGGATACATCCGAAAATACCGTGCCATCGCAAAACCCGCTCCCGCCAAAGTAACAACGGTGCATGCGACCGTAGCGCAGATGGCCGGCGAAACTGCCGCCACAAGCGGTTTCCAGGGCGTCAGCACTACGCCGATGCAAAACATCAACGGATAAGTGCAGGCGGTTGCAAAAAAACGATAAACCCAGTGAGCACCTTGTTCCATGCCGCTGGGTATCAGCTTCGCAACTTTAAGAACGACAGCAAGAAAGAGCATGATCAAAGGCGCAGGGAACTTGAGAACGTGATCAAGAGCGGATGAAACCGCATACAGAGTGACAAGGGCCAAACCAGACGTCGCGACGCGCGCCGGATCAGAGAGCAGCATAGCGCGATGATCCGGATCCAGCGCCTGATTTTCAAAATTTGCGATAAGAAGTTGTCCATTTCCCGAAAGAGTGGGTCTTCTTTCACCGATTGAATTCAACAGCCCGGCTATTACGACTGCGCAGATATTGGCCATGGCGACGATTGGAAGCAGGCCTCCTATTATGTCGCTTTCAGACCCATGCGTTATAGCCGCATATCCGATGGCAAGCGGCACTGCCCCCTCGCCAACGCCCCCGGCCATGGTTGGCACAAGGATAAAAAACAACACGTGCCGTGCGTCCATCCCGAACGCCAGCCCCACGATCATGCCAACTACGCCAGCCGCGACAGAGGCGATGGCTAACGGAGTCAATATCTTCAACATGTTTGCCAACAGAGTCTTCCGGTCCATCGCAAAGATGCTGCCAACGACCACTGCCGTAACAAAAAGATATAGAAAATTACTCTGCTTGTAAAAAACGCCGATGGCCTTCTCGAGTGTGTGCGGGAGAAGGCCGTAAAACACCATCGCGGACGGAAGGAACGTGTTCAGGATCACCGCTCCCCCGATAGATCTCAAGCCGGGAACACGATGCCCGATCTCCGCAAGGGGGTAGGAGCAGACAGCCAATACAACCGCCATAATGCACAGATCGCTGGATATTACGCCCCTGATGATGAAAACAACCATGCATATAGCGGCGATTAAAAAAACTGGAAGCGGCATGATGACGACCCGAAAGTTCGCCACGCGCCGCCAGAACGGCATCATTTCAAGTGATGTCTCTTTGAGATGCGTTTTATTTTTTAGCATTTTTTATCTTTTGTTTTTATTTCACAACGATCAATCTAGGCGAGCATCATATATTCAACCCCTTACTACGCAGAAGCGCATTGATGCGATCGGCATTTCCGCCTTCTTGAGCATTCGTCTCGCGAATGGCGGCCTCCCGCTCAAGGTGTTCCTGCACCTTGGGCATCAGGCCCGACAGTTCATTCGCCGGGATCGCGAGAATTCCGTCAGCATCGCCCAGAATCAGATCACCCGGCTGCACCACCAGTCCCCCACAACTGATCGGGATGTTGACCGCGCCCGGGCCATCCTTGCTGGGCCCGCGATGGGTATGGCCGCGCGCGAAACACGGCATGCCCCCTTCCTGCCATTCGAGTAGATCACGAACTGCGCCATCCACGATGAACCCGCCGAGTTTACGTGCGATCGCAGTAGTACGCATCAAACCGCCAACGATCGCCTGCTCCACTGACCCGCCTGCATCAATCACGATAACGTCGCCCGGGTTCGCCATAAGCATGGCTTTATGAATCACGAGATTATCGCCTGGACGGGTGCGGACAGTGACAGCACGCCCACACATCACCGTTGCAAGATCAGGATGATACTGCCGCAGCCCGGTCGCGCCTATGCTCCGTCCCATGCAATCCCCCGCCACCGCGACCGGAATTGTGCGCCACGCATCGATAACCTCGCATGCAATCGACGCTCCATTAGGAAGGATGCGCCAGCCAGGCGGCCACTCAGCTTGCTGGTTGAGAGATGGTAAGATGTCCATGGGCTCCTGCACTGCTTTTCACCGAAAAACTGGCCAAGGATAAGCGCCGCGTTTACAAAACATCTATTCAATAATTTTCCGCAATCAATTACCCAGAGCTATCAGATGAACGTCGACTCTCGAGACCTGCGCTACTTTGAGGTAATCGCCGAACTCGGGCATCTGCGCCTCGCAGCCGAACAATTGCACCTTAGCCAGCCAGCGCTTAGCAAATGCGTCAGGCGGCTCGAAAGCGCCATTGGAGCGCGGCTCTTCGAGCGTGAAGGACGAGGCATAAGACTGACCGCCGTAGGGGACGCCCTCCTGCAGCAAGCGCGTCGGCTCAACCTGATGACCACCAACGCACTGCGCGAAATTCAGGAGTTTGCAGCAGGCGGCGCAGGCGTTCTCAGAATTGGTTGTGGCCCTGTCATGTCGGAATTAATGCTGCCCGCCGTTTGCGAAATTCTCACTCGCAATATGCCGAACGTAAAAGTGACGATTACAGTCGGCATGAACTACATCCTGCGCGACGAACTGCGGCACGGGAACATCGACGCTATCCTCGGGCTCGTAACAGACGCAGACGAAGAATTCAGCAGCCACCCGCTGCTTACGGACACGGTCGTAATCGCCGCCACCCAGACACACCGCCTTTTTCGACGCAAAAATGTCAGCATTGCAGATCTCGCAGACGAGCAATGGGTATTGCCGGTGCAGCAGGTGGCCAGCCGCGTGTGGCTGGATGAACGATTTAAGACTTACGGACTGCCGCCCCCCAAAGCGCGCATGGAAGTCAACGCGACGCCATTACTGTTGCCAATGATCGCTCACAGCGGATTGGTCTGCTTTGTCTCCCGTCATATTCTGGGCCGGCAGCTACAGGCACCCTACCTGAAAGAACTGCCGATCGAAACGCTTACCATGCAAAGGAAGCTTGGCCTCACAACCGGAGGGACAGCGCTGCCTCCCGCCGTGTTGAGGTTTGTCAGTCTAATGGAGAGCGAGGCGCCGAATTTTGTCCACTCGCCGTAGGCGCGCGAGAATGACTTCTCGCCACGAAGACAAAGCCGCGACTGAACGTCCGACATCGACCCAAAGAAGCGATATAGACGCTCTGTGTTAGCGATTTAGGTAAATTTGGCGGAGAAGGTGGGATTCGAACCCACGGTACCCATAAGGCACAACGGTTTTCGAGACCGTCCCAATCGACCACTCTGGCACCTCTCCGTCGCTTCCGGCGACGCGGTGGCGCTTACATATGCGTCTGCGTGATTGGAGACAAGGCCCTTTTTTCAACCATGTGATTCCGGTTGACGAAAGCAGGCTCCAGCGCTTAAAAGCCCACTCCGCTCAAAGAAGGCGGAGCCAGCCGTGACGCACGGCCAACGAGAAAAAGCGACTGGACCGATCGCCTGCGCCAACACGCCGCGAGACGTCGATTGATCGAGAAGAGACGAGTTTATTATGTTCGCAGTCATCCGCACAGGCGGCAAACAGTATCGCGTAACGCCGAACGCCGTGCTCAAGGTCGAGAAGCTTGAGGTTGAGGCTGGCGCCACCGTGACGTTCGAAGACGTCCTCGCTGTCGGCGGCGAAGCCGGCACGACGATCGGCGCTCCCCTTGTCCCCGGCGCCAAGGTGACGGCCACCGTCATCGCTCAGGACCGCCTTGCGAAGATCATCATCTTCAAGAAGCGCCGCCGCCAGAACAGCCGCCGCAAGAACGGACACCGCCAGCCGGTCACCGTCCTGCGTATCAGCGAGATCGTCGCGGCCTGATCTCCTCCCACGGAGGATCGAGCAGAGCCAGCATCAGTAAGGAGCAAAGTTCATGGCACAAAAGAAAGCAGGCGGTTCGTCACGTAACGGACGCGATAGCGCCGGCCGCCGCCTCGGCGTCAAGAAGTTCGGCGGAGAGGCCGTTATCGCCGGAAACATCATCGTCCGCCAGCGTGGCACGAAGATGAAGCCGGGCACCAACGTTGGCGTCGGCCGCGATCACACGCTGTTCGCCCTCGTCGACGGCGCAGTGCGCTTCTCGCGTCGCGGCGACGATCGCGTTCATGTGTCGGTCGAGGCTCTTCCGCTCGCCGCAGAGTGATTGGTCCTGTGCGGGCGTGAAACCCGCATACGGATCAGCGACCAGACTAGTGACAGGGGTCGATCCGCATGGGTCGGCCCCTTTTGCATCCGCCATTTGCGGCGAGATGTCGGAAGACGGTGATGAAGTTTCTCGATCAAGCCAAGATTTACGTTCGGTCCGGTGACGGCGGCGACGGCGTCACCGCGTTCAGACGCGAGAAATACATCGAATTCGGCGGCCCCGACGGCGGTAACGGCGGACGTGGCGGCGACATCATTTTCGAAGCCGTCGCCAATCTCAACACGCTGATTGACTTTCGCTACACGCAGCATTTCCGTGCGAAAAAGGGCGGCAATGGAGCCGGATCAGACCGCACCGGCGCAGCCGCGCCCGCCGTCGTCATTCAGGTGCCTGTTGGCACGCAGATCATGGACGACGACCGCGAAACCCTGCTTGCCGACCTGGACAAACCCGGCAAGCGCGTAACGCTCTGCACCGGCGGCGACGGCGGTTTTGGCAACGCGAACTACAAGACCAGCACCAACCGCGCGCCGAGGCGCTCCGACAAAGGGTGGCCGGGCGAAGAGCGCTGGGTATGGTTGCGCCTCAAGCTGATCGCCGACGTTGGCCTCGTCGGCCTTCCCAACGCCGGTAAGTCGACCTTTCTTGCAGCGACATCCGCCGCGCGCCCCAAGATCGCCGATTATCCTTTCACCACGCTTCACCCCCAGCTCGGCGTCGTGCGCCTGTCGATGACCGAGGAGTTCGTGATCGCCGACATCCCCGGCCTGATCGAAGGCGCGCACGAAGGAACCGGCCTCGGCGATCGCTTCCTGGGACATGTGGAACGCTGCGCGGCGCTCCTGCACCTGATCGACGGCGCCGCTGGCGACGTGGTGGACGCGTGGCGCACCATTCGCAACGAACTTGAGGCCTATGGCGGCGGGCTGGCCGAAAAACCTGAAGTCATTGCCCTTAACAAGTGCGACGCCATGACGCCGCAGCAGATATCCGGACGCAAACGGGCGCTGGAACGCGCCAGCGGCGCAAAGGTAATGGTGATTTCTGGCGTTTCGCGGCAAGGCGTGCCGGAGCTTCTGCGCGATCTGTTTACAAACGTTCAGAATGCGCGCGCGGAACGCGCCGCCGAAGAGGCGGAATGAGCATCACCGGCGACGCTGGGACGCATGACGCGCGACGTCCCGCCCTGAGCGCCGCACAGCGCGTCGTCGTAAAGATCGGCAGCGCCCTCGTCGTCGATCCGGACCGCGCGGCGCCGCGCACGGATTGGCTCGCCAGCGTCGCCGATGACGTCGCCGCTCTGCGCGCGGCCGGAACCGAAGTCGTTCTCGTCTCGTCCGGAGCCATCGCCCTCGCCCGTCATTCGCTGGGACTAACTCGACCCGCGTTACGGTTGCAGGAAAAACAGGCCGCCGCAGCCGTTGGCCAGATCCGTCTGGCCCAGGCGTGGAGCGCTGTACTGTCGGAGCGAGGCCTCACCGCCGCCCAGTTACTCCTTACCCCCGACGATACCGAAGATCGTCGCCGCTATCTCAATGCGCGCGCAACGCTGGACACCCTGCTCGGGCTCGGCTGCGTGCCGGTGATCAACGAAAACGACACGATCGCGACGGCCGAAATCAGATTCGGCGACAATGACCGGCTGGCCGCGCGCGTCGCGCAGATGATCAACGCAGATCAACTCATCCTGCTGTCTGACATTGATGGCCTTTACACGGCGGATCCACGCGTCGATCCGGACGCCCGCCACTTGCCCACCATCAACGCCATCACCCCCGAGATAGACGCCATGGGCGGCGCGCCCCCGCCCGGCTACTCCTCCGGCGGCATGCGGACCAAGCTGCTTGCCGCGCGAATCGCAACGAATTCCGGTTGCGCCATGGCGATCGCCTTGGGCAAACGCGAGCATCCCTTGGCCGCGCTGCGGGACGGCGCGCGTTGCACGTGGTTTCTCCCCGGCACGGACAGCCGCTCCGCCCGCAAACGCTGGATCGCCGGTGGATTGACGCCATCTGGCAACCTTACGATCGACAACGGCGCGATCCGGGCGCTGAACGAAGGCGGATCGTTGCTGCCGGTCGGCGTCAAAGCCGTTCAGGGCGAATTTAACCGAGGCGATCTCGTGCGCGTTCTAAGCCAGGACGGATCAGAAATCGGTCGCGGCCTATGCTCATATTCAGCAGAGGACGCACGCAGGATCGCCGGAAAGCGATCTGATGAGTTTGAATCGATTCTGGGCTGGCAAGGCCGTGACGAACTCATCCACCGCGATGACTTGATCCTCGACTGAGACCGATCCCGATGAGCTGAAAGGGACGTACGGAGCCGCGTGCTCCGCTGTTACGCCTCAACGTCCTGCCGGCCGCGCGAAGATATCAACGGTTCTCTACGCTTGTGGTCGAACTTTTTGTTCACCCATGCAGATATCGGAATATCGTAATATTTCATCGTCAGGAATGCGACCGTTACCGATAGAACAACCGCGAGGCCAACTGCGGCGAAGTTGTTTGTATTGGGGATAGCAAGAGCAATTACGTATAAGACCAGCCAGTGCGTTACGTAATTCGAATATGACAAACGGCCAAACCATTTGTCGCCATACACGATATGCTGGCCACGAGCGGAAACTCCGCATATGAGCGCCAAAGGCGGCATCACATAAAAAGTAAATATTTTCCACAAAACCGACGAAAATGGTGGGAATATGATAACGATAATCACGAAAAACGAGAAGAAAGGTATAACCTTCGATGTCGGAATATACCTACGTAGCCGGTATATAAGCACTCCAGCGAAGAAATCGTAAAACGTCCTCAAATAACCCCATATCGCGTGAGGCCCACCCCAGCCAACGTTCAACTCTTTAGTAAAATATGCAGAAATCGCGAACAACACGCCGGAAATCGTCACGATGGCAGCGACGTTGCGGGTGCGACACCCGACAAACCACCGAGCCCAGATGAAGGTAATCGTCGTCTGATATATAATCGTAGATAACGGCGGATTTGAAATAACCGCATTGTCTTCTTTTATATAATAATCCCCAAAAAGTCTTGGTATAATAAGAAGATTGAGCACCGCATACGCGAAGACAAGAGCGATCAATGGAAGACGAAAATCATGGTGCGTCAGGATAAAAAATACTGATCCCAAGAAAACACCCACCGACATCAACGGAAACAATCGCAGGAATCGATGTCGGACAAAATCTCGAAACGTTATCCGTCCACTTTCGAGTTTCGGTTCGTCGGCGTTAGTCGCCACGAACCCACCCAGCATGATAAAAAAATCGACTACGACATGCGTGTGATTGAGATATGGATATGTGGTGAGATATTGAAAGCTGTGATGCAATATCACGCATAGAGAACATACAAATCTCATAAAATCGAGATAGTAGTAGTACTCTCTTTTTACTTTTTGGCTCATAACAACCCAATCGAATCGAATTTCGACTGTAATCGACTAGAGCTTTTGTATCAAAAAAAATTACCGTTAATATTAATGATTCATCGTGTCTTTTTGTTTCTATTTAACTTAAATGCGCATTTAATCCGTTGCGTTTATTCCGAAATTATATTCAAATTTTACCCAGAGGTATTTTTTAAGATTTCACAAGACAAGATTTTATAATAAAGTAATTATATAATATAAGTAGAAATATAAAAAATAATAATCTTATAATGAACCTTAATTATATAAATAAAAATCGAATTTCAAAACACACATCAAGGATCGTCGCAACCCATTACCCCCACGAGTAGGGTCGACTGCGTTCCAATGCTATGCAGACACAAGCGCGGGACCGCGACAATTCCACTGGAGCGCTGAATGCCCCAAACGGAACGCATCCAACGCCCGCAATCAAAAATTCGGAACCATCCCCGTCACACAGCGGAACGCCATCACGCCCACCTCAACGCGCGACCTATCTGGGCGCAGGCTCGTCGTTACGCCGCGACGGCCAACGCAGAACAGGTTCTGAACGTCCACCTGGGGCAGAACGCTTGATTTCATCCCCTCCGCCGCCGAGCGGCGACCCGCTGGACAAACCACGCTGCGGCCCGCCCGGCGGTTGTTCCTCATGCCAGGGCATGCGCCTGTCTCCGCTGAAGACACGTTGCGGGTCAGCAGCGGCCGCGCCTCGAAATTCACCTCGAATTTCGCTCCGCAACTGCGGCTCAGGCGGAAGCGTCACCCGCGCTTCGTAAGCATCGGTGGCGCGAATGACCTGAGACCCATCGGCGCCGTCGCCCTGGCTATCACGAGGAAGGGCATTCCCCAGATCGTCCGCCCGATTGGTTGGAAAGAAATTTACGTCGCGGCGTACATCCGAGGCGTCAACCACCTTCCCCACATCATGCCCGGCAGCACGCTGAGCAGCGGCGAGTGCGTTGACCGACGTCGCAGGATCGGGTCGCGGCGAAGGCGCCGCTTGCCTGGCGTCGGAAGGAGCCTCCGGCAGAGAGCCGCCTGCTGACGACGCAGGTCGAAATTCCGGCTCAGGCTTTCCTCCAACATGTGCAGGTGGCGTCCATTCGACGGCGCCACCAATCGCTCTGACACGGTCACGAGGAATCTCTCCGCCCGACAAGCGAGCCGCGATCACACGAAGATCGCTCCGTACGTCCTCAAGCTGCAGCTCAATCTCGGCCAGTCGCCCCTTCAGGCCGAAAACGGCGAACGGCATCAGCAGAAACGCGAGCACGAACACCGCGCCCACGACCAGAATGAGCAGTTGCGCCCAGAGAGGCAGCCATTCGGGAAGAACTGGAGACATCGAGAGGGAAAAGCTCCGACAGAACGCTTGATTGAGGGAAAGCTTCACGTAACGACGCGGGTCGGCGGGACCGGCAGCCAATGCCGACCACCGTTGAACCGTCCAACGCCGACACCCGGCTAACCAATATCACATGCGCGCCGGTTTCACAGGCAGGGGCTTGTCGCGCGCCAGAAATCCTGACGCGGCAGAACTCACATGCCCAAAGCGCGACGGTAGATGTCGAGCAGCGTCTCCTGCTCCTCGATCTCCGAGGGTTCCTGTCGACGAAGGCGGATGATCTGGCGAATCACCTTCACGTCGAAACCGGCCGACTTGGCTTCGGTGAAAATGTCCTTGATGTCTCCGGCAAGCGCCTTGCGCTCCTCTTCGAGGCGCTCCACCCGCTCGATGATGCTGCGAAGGCGATCTACCGCAATTCCGCCAACTGCGGCGTCTTCGCCGCCCGAACCCATATCGGTGTCCATCTCCGCATCACTCCATCTCTGTTGTTCGACGCCGAAGATGACGCCCCTACGCCGAAAGGCAGTCACGCCATGACGGCGGCTTGTTCGAACGCCGCAAAGCGACGAACGGGCGGCATTATCCCGGCGACCGTCCCATGGTCAATCGACGAATTGCCCTGCTCCACCGGAGCAGGCACTCTTTCCCCGCTGCCATGATGGGCTGGCGCCAGACGAATGATCGGATTATAGGGAGGCGCTCGCTCGCGCATCGCGTCCGACCGGAACGCGACGACGCGTACGGCGTTGAAAATCGACGTCCAACGTTCAGTCAAACAGCGGCAGGCCTATCGCCACCGGCGCCAACGCCCGGTCGTCCGCCGCTTTTCACCCAGAGCGGAGTCCCCTGATGGTTGCATCTGCGCGCAATGGCCAGCCGTCCGAAATCGATCAGCCAACCGACGAGCCCCGCAATGCGCAGGCCGTCATGACACAGACAGATCCCTTCGACTTCGTCATCGTCGGCGCCACGGGCGACCTGACGATGCGGAAGCTGCTTCCCGCATTCTATCAGCGCTTCCGCCTCGGACAGGCTCCGGAAGGCACCCAGATCATTGGCGTCGCACGCTCGAAATTATCGTCCGAGGAATACCGTGAACGCGGCGCCAAGGCGCTGAAGGAGTTCGTCCCGAGCGACTCATATGACGCAGCGCAGGCTGAAGCGTTCATGGAACTCGTACAGTATGCGTCGCTAGACGCTGCGGACAAGGACGCCGACTGGAGCACGCTGAAATCCCTTCTTGACGGCCATGAAGACCGCCCAAGGGTGTTCTACATCGCCACAGCTCCGAATCTTTATGTATCGACGGCCGCAGCATTTGCGGACAAGGAACTGATCTCTCCCCACACCCGGATCGTTCTGGAAAAGCCAATCGGCGTCGATCTCGCTTCGGCCGAAGAGATCAACACCGGCGTGGGCAAGTACTTCTCGGAAGAGCAGATTTTCCGTATCGATCACTATCTCGGAAAAACGACCGTCCAGAACGTTCTGGCTCTCCGTTTCGCCAACCCCATGCTCGAACGGTCATGGAACTCCGGCACGATTCTGAGTGTGCAGATTACGGCTGCGGAGACGGTCGGGGTCGGCGCGCGCGGCCCGTATTATGACACGTCCGGAGCCTTGCGCGACATGGTGCAGAACCATCTGTTGCAGGTTCTCAGCCTCGTCGCGATGGAGCCCCCCGCGTCGCTGACGGCGGCGGACCTTCGCGATGAGAAACTTAAGGTTTTGCGCGCCCTGAAGCCGATGAGCCCGGAGGTCGTGGCGAAAGACACCGTGCGCGCGCAATACGTCGCCGGTGAGATCGGCGGGGAAGCCGTGGACGGGTACCTCACCGACCTTGGCGACGATAAAAGCACCACCGAGACTTTCCTCGCCATCCGGACAGAGGTGCGGACGCCGCGCTGGTTCGGCGTTCCTTTTTATCTGCGAACCGGCAAGCGCCTCGCCGAAAAGGCAACCGAAATCGTCATCACCTTCCGCCCCCAGCCCTGGCCAATCTTTCAGGACGCGCCGCAACCGGGCCGTTTGGTGCTTCGCGTGCAGCCCCACGAAGGCGTTTCACTGACGCTGTCCAGCAAGGACCCATCCAAAGACGAGTTCCGTCTGCGCGAGGCGACGCTCGACGTTTCCTACCCCGAGCAATTCCATACGCGGTACCCCGATTCATACGAAGAGCTGCTGATGGACGCGGTTCAGGGCGATCCCGTCCTGTTCATCCGTCGCGACGAAGTGCAAGCCTCCTGGCGCTGGGTCGAACCGATCCTGGCGGGCTGGAAGGAAGACGCACGCGCTCTGGAAACATACAAGGCCGGGACCTGGGGGCCTGATTCATCGAAAGACCTGCTCGCACGTGACGGGTCCAAATGGCTGGAAGATTTTTAATGGCGTTTCGCAAGACCTCCCCTCGCCCGGGCGACAAATCCACGAACGGTCGCCCCGGCGTCGGTTTCGGCAAAAAGCCGCGCACCCTACGCCAGCATATCATCCGCAGGCTGATCATGGTCGTGCCCCTCAGTCTGGGCGCGATCTTTCTGGCGCGAAGCGGCATCCTCGACCGCATGGTCGACAGCTATACATTCCAGCCTACAAGCTGGTTCGACGATTCTGCTCTGGTCAGGCATTTACGCAACGTTGTCACGCATAACGGCATGACCGGGGACCGCCCGGACTGCCTGTTGTTCATCGTCGACGGAAACAGCCCGCCTGACGGCACGAAGATCGACGTAATGGAAAAACATTCCGGATCATGCCCGAATCCGGACAAATCTCTACCGAAGCTGTTCACCCTCAAGGTTGACCGCGTCGACCGGCAAGTCTTCTCCGATCAGGGCTCCCCGGGGACATTCCACCTCATCCCCAACGGCGCGAACTGAGGCGCGTTCCTCGCTTGCGTCCGCCGGGGCCAACCGGATAACAAGGCGCACATGACCGGCTCCGCTCCCGGCGCCGCGGCGCCCTCCCATCCGGAAAACCCGCCGCGCAGAGATCTTCTGACGCTCGTGACGGCCTCCACCGTCGCGGTCGGCGCAGGCGCACTTTGCTGGCCGTTTTTGGAAAGCCTCGTCCCTCCTGACTCCAGCGTCGCCAACGTACCCATCGACGTGGATCTGTCCACGCTCGCCGTAGGGCAGCAGGTGGCGGTGGTCTGGCGATCAAACCCGATATTCATCACGAGACGCTCGCCTCAGGCGCTGGAGAAACTGAAAACACCCGAACTGCGGGCTCGCCTGCGCGATCCTGACTCAAAAGCATTGCAACAGCCGCCCTACGCCACGAATTGGCACCGGTCTCTCTCACCCGAATATGGCGTGCTCGTAGGCGTCTGCACCCATCTGGGCTGCGTCCCCGCATATGCTTCGGGGGCCACGGACCCGATGCGGCGCGGTTACGCATGCCCATGCCACGGTTCGAAATTCGATCTCGCGGGCCGCGTCTTCACCGGCGTTCCAGCGCCCTATAACTTGCCCGTTCCGCCGCACCGGATGCTTTCGCCCAACCACCTTCGGATCGGAGAAAACCCTCCCGGCGCCACGTTCGATTTCTCCGACATCGTGCAAATCTGACTACCCGCTCTGGACGAATTTTCTGACGTGGGGCAGAGCAGCAACAAAACGCGGACGCTCATGCCGCTCATTTTCCGAGGAACGCTTTTCATGCGCCGCTCTCTCTTCCTTCCCGCCCTCGCTCTCGGACTGACGGTGAACGTAACCCACTCCATGGCCGCCGCGCCGAAACAGGAGACAAGCGTCGTCTACACGGCTCCGCAAACGTCGGGGTCATGGGCGTCAATGGGCCTGCCCGCGATCACCGTCAGCGCGAACCGGGCCGCCGGACCTGCAAGCCGTCTGCTCGTTCATCTGCCGGACTTCCTGCGAAAGGGAGGAAAGGCGGACTACGCCCTCGCGCCTGATGGCGCCAACGCATGGAAGACCAGCGAGGATGGACGCGTCGTGTCCTTCACCTTGCAGTCCGAAAATTCCGCCGTCTTCAAAATGGAAGGCGCAACGTCCAGCCAGCATATCGAATTGCCGGTGTTCCGCTTCTAAAACGAACTCCACCTGCAGGGCGTCGTGCGGCCCGGTGACTGCGCGCCGTAAACAACGCCCCAAAAGCTTGGCGCCAATGGCGCCGCGCGCCAGACAAACTTACGACGCCGCCCGTCAGCACAAAACCCGGGTTCGTCCACGCGAACCCGCTGGGCAAACTCTCACTGATCATCCTTAGTGGATTGCACGACCCGATCTCGGCATTTTACCAGATCAAAAGCACGTTCATCGCCAGAGTGGATTCCCGCGAGCTGCTTCGCAGCATCGAAATCTCCAGGCAGCGCAAGCCACGCGCCGTCGCCACCGAACCGGCCCCACGCATCGGTATCTGACTTAAGGCGAAGTGAATGATCTTCGATGCTTTAGAGGAGCTTCGACGTCAAACCGGCTATATGAGCGCACCGTCGGTTGATTGACTGTTGCGCACAAATAATATTTTTTGCCCGCATATTTTGGGGAGATGATTCTTTATGCCAGAGCACGAGACGGCCGCCACGCGGCGACAACTCCTGTCGCGAATAGGGGCGGTTGCTGGCGCCGGAGCCCTTTATCAGGCGATGACGAGCCTCGGTCATGCTGCGGCGAGTGATTTCGTCAACCCGCCCAAGTTGTCTGGCGCTCGGCCGGGAACAAGCGTTCTGATCCTTGGCTCTGGCCTGGCAGGCATGGTCGCCGCCTATGAGTTGCAAAAAGCTGGATATAAAGTTCAAATTCTTGAATATCAAAATCGAGCCGGAGGTCGGAATTTTTCCCTTCGCGGCGGAGACACCTTTGAAGAGCTGGGCGGCGCCGTCCAGCATGTGGGTTTTGCTCAAGGCAATTACTTCAATCCTGGCCCATGGCGGATACCCTATCATCATCAGGCCGTCCTGCATTACTGCCGTACGCTTGGCGTCGCACTGGAACCTTTTGTCCAGGTCAACCACAACGCCTACGTGCATTCAAGCACGGCGTTCAATGGCGCACCGCAAAGGTATCGCGTAGTAGACGCCGATTACTCTGGTTATGTTTCAGAGCTTTTGGCAAAATCTTTAAATCAGCACGCACTGGACAATGAAATCAGCGCTGATGAGCGAGAGCATATTCTACAGTCGCTAAAAAGTTGCGGCATGCTCGACGCCTCTTATGCCTACAAGAAAAGCGATCTGACTTCGATGCGTCGAGGTTACGAAAAGCCGCCCGGCGGCGGTCTGGACGGCCCGTCCATCGCATCGACGCCACTCTCCAGAGGCGACATTTTCAGCTCTGGCCTATGGCAGGCAATTTCCGTAAACTCGCTTCTCAATCATCAGACGAGTATGTTTCAACCTGTCGGCGGCATGGATCAAATCGGGAAAGCGTTTCAAAAACAGTTGCAAAATGTCATCAACCTACGGTGCAAGGTCACCGCAATTCACCAGGATGATTCAGGCGTATCCGTTACATACACTGATGACGCGCATGGAAGCGTCACTCGTATAGCAAAAGCCGACTACTGTATTTGCACTATCCCACTGTCCATTTTGTCTCAGCTTGACATTCAGGTGAGCGGATCGATGCGTGCAGCAATCGCCGCCGTGCCTTACGCGCCAGCCATAAAGATCGGGTTGGAATTTAACCGCAGATTCTGGGAGGAAGACGAGCAGATATATGGCGGAATTTCTTTCACTGACTTGCCAATTACACAAATATCTTACCCAAGCACGAAATACTTTTCCAATGGCAAGGCCGTTCTTCTCGGAGCCTATCTGTGGGAAGACGTGCAGGCGTTTCGTTTTGCCGGCATGACGCCCGCCGAGCGAATCGAAGCATCGATAGCTTCGGGTGAAAAAATTCATAAGCAATACCGCAAGGAATACTCATCCGGCGTCGCCGTCGCCTGGAGCCGCGTCCCGTGGGCTATGGGATGCTCTTCAATCTGGAGTGAGCAGCGCCGCAAGGATCACTATAAAAACCTGTGCACTATGGACAATCGTATTGTTCTTGCGGGCGAGCACGCTTCTTACATAGGTGGGTGGCAGGAGGGATCCATGCTTTCCTCCATTAACGCAATTGAGCAGCTGCACAAGCGCGCTTCGGGAGTCGGTTAATGCAAAAATTCGCTCTCATGATGATAGCATTAGCCTGCCTTCCCAACGCCGCACGGGCGGATAGCGCTGATGCGATTACGAAAAACAAGCTGACGACAACTGACGGTCGTGTCCTGTATCAGACGCTATGCCAGGGATGCCATATGGCGGACGCAAGAGGGGCGGAAGGAGTTGCTCATTTTCCTTCATTAAGTGAAAACCCTAAACTAGCGTCGGGCAGTTATCCTGCTTACGTCGTCGCAAACGGGTTCGGCGGAATGCCGTGGTTTGCGGACAAGCTGTCCGACAATCAAATCGCAGCTATCGTGAATTACGTGCGAACACATTTCGGCAATCACTACACGGATGTCTTGAAGCCCTCAGATGTCGCAAAGGTTCGACCATCGGCGGAGTCGATTAAGCCAATTTTTGACTAAAAGATTCAACGTGACGGAAACTGCCATGCCTCCAAACGATCATGCGCGCTATCGGCAATAGCATGCAGAGGCAGAGCCCCGACATGGTATGGTCTGCAAACAACCTTATGTATCATTTATCCGGTGAATTTTCCGGGCGCCTGCGACCTTTTTCTCGTGACGCCATCAGGCCAGGAAGCCCGCCAGAGACCCCAATGATCGACCAGGCGCTCCTTGCGGGCGCCTTACAGAGACGCCCTGCAAAAAAGATGGTTTGAACTCGAAATTCCATATTCCATGTGATGAACAAGGCGCCGCGTCATACTTCCCCTGATCGATCAACCAGATCAGCGATTTTAAAAACGTGTGTATTCCTTTGCCGACGTATCGCCGCACCCAAAAATACTGCGTTTATGCTTGCGATCCATGTCGTCGCAAACTTTATTCTCTATCCCGAGTATTGAGCCAGACGCCTAGCACCCGACTCCCGTATTCGTCTCGATGCGAAAGACCAACCGCGTCGCCTCCCCTTCGCGGACCGCCGCAATCTCTCCTCCATGCAGGCGCGCGATTATAGCGGCGACGTAAAGCCCAAGGTCGAGCGAACGATCGCTTCTGCTTCCACCACCGAACGGATCCCTAATATGTGAGGAAATATCAAAAACTTCCGCAGCCGGAGTCGCAAGCACATCCAATATAAATCCCTGCGGCCCGGACACGGCCGTCACTGCGATGGTCTGCTCAGCTAATGCCAGCGCCCGCCCTGAGGAAAGGAGAGAAGCCAAAAGCTGAGCCACCCGATCGCTGTCGCAATACACCGGCGCCAGAAGGCTAAAGTCAGTCGTGACGATCACCTCCGGTTGTGCCGACCTGAACTCCTCCACGACCTCGCGCAATACAAGCGTCAGACTTTCGGGTGTTCTCACACGCAGATTCCCGATCTGCTCAGTTGAAACGCTATCGGTTCGGTAAACGTCAGCGCTGCTTGCTCCCGTTTCGTCCAAGCCATCATCGTTCCCGCCTGCAGACGCCACCCCGGTCAATTGCAGGTCGACAAGATCAAATGCCCCGTCAATCAATCTGTTCATTCTGCCGACCGACTGCCTCATCTGGGGAACGAAATCGGTCCATCGGTCAGGTTTGCGCTCCAGCAATCGCAAACCTGCCAGCACAGCGGCGAGAGGATTTCGCAGGTCGTGCGTCAGTGCGGCGACAAATCGCTCGCGTCGCGCCGCCTCATCTTCAACTATGGCAAGACGGCTCGCAGTTTTCAAAAAATGCCCCAAAAGCCTCGCATGAAGCGCCAGCGCTTGCCGGTTGATAATAAGGGTCTCCCACTCAGGCTCATCATCCCACAGACAACACAGCAAGCCGAGAAATACGCCCGTCGGATCGACTACCCGTGCAGCCGCGCAGCGAACGCCCCCACAGGCTTCCACAGCCGAGATCATGCCGTCGTACGAAGTATCGCCCGTGCTCACCGCAATACGTGTGGCCGCAGCAACGCGTTCCCTCACAGCGATCAAATTTGGGGAACGCGCAGTTTCCCAGCATAGCATTCCGGCTGCGTCCACGAACAGCGTGTCCGTGGCGCGCACGCCGTCGCGCAGTTCAGCAAGAAATGCCTTCACGGTCGGATCGGCGGCTTTGGTTTCGCGCTGTCGCAGATTCGCATCCATCACGCCATCGCCTCTCCCGCCAGCACCAGTATGGGACGCGCCAGCGCCCACTAAGTTCCGCCCGGCGAGGTCGGAGGCCGGTCGGCTATTTATTCGTGTGAGAGCGGCAAACGTCGGAGCATTGCTTCACGCAGCAGCGGAACAAGGCTCCCATCCGGGTCGAGATCGCTCGTCGCGCCGTCCAGAGCGGCTGCGACAAGTCGCATTTCCCGACGCGCTGCATAAAGCTGGTCCAGCAACGAGAGCACGAGAGACAGCGCGTCGTCGCCGACGCCCAGATCCTCCCGGAGTTCGACGATCAATCCGGCTCGCGCAACGTCGATTTCGCTGAACACATAATGGCCGGGAACGCCTTCCGCCCGAATCCAGTCGTGGCCGATCCATGCCTCGATCTCGTCAACGCTCGCCCGGCCAATGCGACTGGCGAGGACTTCGATCGTGATCATGCCGCCTCCCCTCCGACGGCGCCTCCTTCCGACTTCCAGTCCTTCAGGAAGGCCTGCAAGGCATCGTCAGGTTTGCCAACGTGAATCTCGAGGACGACGTAAAGATTGCCCGCTTCGTGCCCGCCATGCTCTTTGACGCCGCGCCCGCGCAGACGCATGACCGACCCGGTGTCGGAGCCTTCGGGCACATTCATGCGCACCGTACCGGACGGCGTCGGAACCATGATCGGTCCGCCGAGCACGGCGGTCTTAAGATCAACCGGCAGCCGTTGACGCAGATCGCGCCCTTCCCGTGTGTAACGGGCGTCCGGCGTCACTGTAACGGTGATCAGAGCGTCTCCGTCAGGTCCGCCCTGCTGGCCGGGGGCGCCCTTACCACGCAGACGCAGCACCTGTCCGTCCTCAATCCCCGGTGGAATACGAACGTCAAGTTCCGCGCCGCCCGGCAAATTGATGCGCGAGGTCGCCCCAAGCACAGCGTCGACAAACGGCACGGTCAGCGAATAAGACCGGTCAGCGCCGCGTTCAGGTCCGCCCGGCCTGCGGCCAAAGCCGCTCCGCCCGCCGCCGAACATGCCGCCAAGGATGTCGCCCAGATCCTCCTGAGAGAATCCCCCGCCGCCTCCGCCGTATCGGAACCCGCCCGCCCCGTCCGCAAAATCGCGATATCCGCCGTGCGCGCCATAACCCGGCGGCGCGCGCTCCTGTCCAGACCCGTCGATCTCGCCACGGTCGAAACGACCGCGCTGATTTTCGTCGGACAGCAAGTCATTCGCGCGGCTGATCGACTTGAATTTCTCCTCCGCCGCCTTGTCGCCGGGATTCAGGTCGGGGTGATATTTCTTCGCAAGCGCGCGATAGGCCTTGCGGATATCGTCCTGGCTCGCCGTGCGGGCGACGCCCAGGATTTCGTAGGGGTCGACCGTGCTCACGCGTCCTCCTCAGGCGGCGTGGGGACGCCGAAATCTTCCGTCTCCAGCAGGTTAAGCAACAGGGAGATCGTCACGTCCGGCGCGATCCCATCCACCTCAGCCTGCGCGATCAACGCCTTCAGGCGCGGCCGCAGCACATCCTGCGCGGTCTGTCCGCTCATGCGTTACACACTCCTCTCACGCCCCGGAAACCGGCGGCGTCGCGGCCGCCTTGCAAGGCCGACCGAACAATGAACTTTACTTCATAAAATAATGGGAACGCATTCCCCGCCGGTCAATGGGCGGGAACGAGACTTAATGAAGTCCTGCCCCGCAACGTTTCGGCGTCGGCTTCGGCTGAAAGCTTCGCAAGGAACCCTTCATGCGAAAGTCGCCAAAATCCATATCCAGCCTGTCGGATACGCCGTTGGCGTAATACCGCATGCCCATCTCGAAATCCGGCAGCATTGCCCCCGGATCGACGGCGTAGAACGCGACCCGGACCCGCGCCGTCATCAAGCCCGACAACGCCGGAAACGGCGCCGGACCGTCCAGAGGTGTCCAGCCAAGAATAGACACGTAGCTTAGCTGCGCGCCGTCCGCTCCGGTGCCATCAAACAGCGGACGCGCGAGATCGTGCGCGCCATCTTTCGCCGCGTGGAGAATGGCCAGCGTATGGGCCATTGGAAGAAGCGTCCCCTTCGGCAGGGTCACGGTCTTTTTTTTTGGAGCGGAGTAATGCACGACGCCTGACCCGTCCGCGTCGAGCGTCGCGTCGCCACGTATGACCATCACAGTCTCGTCGCCGGATTTCTGCGTCGTAGCGAACTGGAACTGCCGTCCGTCCTTGCTTTCCAGCGCAGAGTATTCCGAGTTTTGCTCCGACGCCGCGCCGGATCTGGACACAGTCTGCACCTTCAGCATCTGCTCGGTGGACCAGAAGCCGCACGCATCGGAAACCGCGTAGGTCATAGACCCGTTCGCCGCGACCACGTCCCCACCACTGACAGCCGAGAGAGTCAGATCATAGACGGCGCGATGCGGAGCGGCGCTAATTTGCGCATCATTGGCGCCGGAGGCCGTGACGGCGGGAGCCGCAGTTGCAGCGGCAGGCGTGGCAACCCCGTCGCCGGGCGTTCGCGCCTGAGACAATGTCGAGGAGATCCCGTCGGCGGCGAAAGTTGGCGCAGCGCCGCATATAATCGCCAACGCCGCTACGGCCGCGACACTCCGACCTCCTGACATGGGTCTGAATCGTTCCATGATCATACGCCCGGAGCTTTATGCGAAATCATACGTCCAGAAGAGGGCAAACCGTCTCCGAGCGCAATCTCCGCCCGTAACGGCCCGCCCCCGTGAACCGGAGCTCAGCCCGCGTTCGTCGGCTCAGTCTTCGCCGTCGGCTTCGGCTTGGGCAGATCAAGCGCCAACGACAGCTCCTTCAAACGGGCAGACTCGACCGGCGCGGGCGCGCCCATCATCAAATCCTCACCCTGCTGGTTCAGCGGGAAGAGAATCACCTCGCGGATATTCGGCTCATCGGCCAGCAGCATGACCATACGATCCACGCCCGGAGCCGACCCGCCATGCGGCGGCGCGCCGTAACGGAACGCGTTGAGCATGCCGCCGAAACGCGCCTCGACCTCGCTTTCCGGATAACCGGCGATCTCGAACGCGCGGATCATGACTTCCGGCAGATGGTTACGAATGGCGCCGGACGACAGTTCGATGCCGTTGCATACGATGTCGTACTGATACGCCTTGATCTTCAGCGGATCCTGCGTGTTCAGCGCCTCCAGCCCACCCTGCGGCATCGAGAACGGGTTGTGCGAGAAGTCGATCTGCTTCGTCTCCTCGTTCAGCTCGTACATCGGGAAATCGACGATCCAGCAGAAGCGGAAGGCGTCTTTCTCGATCAGGTCCAGCTCCGTCGCGATGCGCGTGCGCACCAGACCGGAGAACTTCGCGACATCGTCGCCCTTGCCCGCAGCAAAGAACACGGCGTCGCCAGCCTTAAGACCAGTCTTCTCGCGGATCGCTTCGACGCGCTCGGCTTCAAGGTTCTTGGCGATCGGACCTTTGCCGCCATCGGCTTCGAACACGATATAGCCAAGACCGCCCGCGCCGTTCTCACGCGCCCAGTTGTTCAGCTTGTCGAAGAAGCCGCGCGGCCTGTCGCCTGCGCCCGGCGCAGGAATGGCGCGGATCTCGCCACCGTCCGCCGCAATCTTGGAGAACAGGCCGAAGCCCGAACCCGCGAACGCTTCGGTCACGTCGCTGATCTTCAACGGATTGCGAAGGTCCGGCTTGTCGGAACCATAGACGGCCATCGCCTCCGCGTAAGGAATACGCACGAAGGGCGCGGCGCTGACTTCGCGGCCGCCGCCGAATTCCCGGAACACGCCTTCCATGACAGGTTCCAGCGTCGCGAACACCTCTTCCTGCGTCGCGAACGCCATTTCGAAGTCGAGCTGGTAGAACTCGCCGGGGCTGCGGTCGGCGCGCGCGGCTTCGTCGCGGAAGCACGGCGCGATCTGGAAGTAGCGGTCCAGTCCGGCCACCATCGCCAGTTGCTTGAACTGCTGCGGCGCCTGCGGCAGCGCGTAGAACTTACCTGGGTGCATGCGTGCGGGAACAAGAAAGTCGCGCGCGCCTTCCGGCGAGGACGCCGTCAGGATCGGCGTCTGGAACTCGGTGAAACCCTGCTCAACCATTCGGCGACGAAGGCTCGCGATGACCTGCGCGCGCAGCATCATGTTGCGGCGCACCTTATCGCGACGAAGATCGAGGTAGCGGTATTTCAGACGCAGGTCTTCCGGGTAGTGCTCCTGCCCCGCGACCTGGAAAGGCAGCACGGCGGCGGCGGACTGCACGGCGAACTCCTTCGCACGCACCTCGATATCGCCCGTCGGCAGGTTCGGGTTGCGCGTCGCCCCGTCACGCAGCACGACCTCGCCCGTCACCGTGACCACGCTCTCGACGCGCACGGCCTCGGCGGCCTCCATCACCGAAGATCCGGATGGAATAACGATCTGGGTAATGCCCGCATGGTCGCGAAGGTCGATGAACAACAGGCCGCCATGATCGCGTTTGCTGTGCACCCAGCCCGAGAGACGCGCGGTCGCGCCGGCGTCTTCTGCCCGAAGGGCGGCGCAGCTATGGGTGCGATACGGATGCATGTTGAAGTCCTGTCCAAGGTGAACCGCGCCATAACCGCGCGTAAAATGAGGCGTCGGAGGAAGCCGCTCGCCGCCCGATCTGTCAACCCTGAGAACGCGCGCCTCATGGCCGCAAGGACGCCCTCCGCCATTCAGCGCGCCGTCAGGTTCGTATGATATGCATCCGCGTGGACATCGCAGGCCCCTTAACATCCATGCAACACCTCACGCTTCAGAAACCGCTCAACGCCACACTCCCGCTCCGCGCGCGCCCGAAGGCCGTCGCAGCAGCCGTCGCCACGATGCTCCTGACGTTCCCGCCCGCGGCGGCCATGGCCGCGACCGCCACATCCGCAGGTTCGGGCGCGGCGGCCATAACCGTGGACTCCGCGCCCGGAATCTCAACCGCCAAAAGCGCTACGACGGCGAGCACGGCGGCAAGACCCGTTGCGACCAGCGCCTCCACAGCCACTCAGGACGTCGCCAGCACATCCTCCGCCGCGAGCATGGTGACGATGAGTCTGGCCGCCCAGAAAACAGAGAACGTCGTCACTGGCCACCCTTCCCGCGAAACGCTGGAACGCACATTGCCCGCCATGGCCCAGATCCAGCCGGACACCCGGCTGGTCGTCCATGTGCGCCCGGCGGGCTCGGGCAAGGTTCTGGCCGTAAGCGTCATCCCCGGACAGAAGGTGAAGCGCGGCGAAGGCCTTATCGACTACACCGATCACGCGCTGCATGTGACGCAGTTGCAACGCGCGCAGGCGCAGGCCGCGCTCGCTGCCGCCCGCGCCGAGCAGACCGACGCGCGGCTGGCTTACGACCGGGGGCGCGCGCTGGTGGGCGCTACGGTGTCGCAAGGCGAACTCCAGCGCAGGACGGCAATGCTGCAGCAGGCGGACGCCAATCTGGCGGCGCGCGAAGCCGACGTCGGCACGATCAGCCACCGGTTTCAGGAAGAATACACCTCGGTCACGGAACGCATTGACGAGGACGAACGCTCGACGCTCCTGTCGCCCGTCGATGGCGTGGTGCAGTCCATTGCCGCAGCCCCCGGGGCCGACATCGAAGCCGGAACGGACGTAGCGACCGTCGCAGACCTGTCCCATGTCTGGTTCGTCGCCTGGATCGCCCCCGAAAACGCCGCCCAACTTTCGCCGGGAGGACGCTTCGACGCACGCCCCGCCGGACAGGGAACGAACAACGGAGACGACGCTCAGACCGAAGGCGACGAGACGTGGCCATGGAGCGGAAAGATCGCCAGCATCGATCAGACGGCGGACCCAACGAACGGCCTGCTGCGAGTCATCGCCGAGGTCGCCAATCCAGACGGCGCCTTGCGGCCGGGCGCCATGCTGGACGCACGATTGCACACGACGGCGCAGCAGACCGGCGTGACCGTCCCCTCTGACGCGGTGCAGCGGATCGACGGGCGGGATTTTGTCTTCGTGCAGGAAACGCCTGAGCGTTTTCGCCCGGCCCCCGTCGTCACCGGCCTGGAAAACGGCGGCCGCGTGATCATCCGCTCCGGTCTGCGCGGCGACGAGACAATCGTGACGCAAGGCGCCTTCGTTCTGAAATCCATTGGCGCCGTAGCACAACTCGGCGACGACGACTGACGCGATGCGCCTCCTCTACGCCCTTCAGAAAAGCAGGTTTCTGCTGTTCGGCGTCCTGGCCGCGATCATCGCCGTCGGCGTCGCCTCGCTTGCCGGACTGCCTGTCGAGCCAGTTCCCGACATCTCCCCGCGACAGGTTCTGGTGTCGGTCGTAGCGCCCGGCCTCGCCACGGAGGAAGTCGAAAAACTCATCACCTTCCCGGTCGAAAGCGCGATGACCGGCCTGCCGGACCTCGTGGACCTGCGCTCCATTTCACGTTCCGGCGTATCCGTCGTCTATGTGCAGTTCGCCGACAGCACCGACATAGATCTCGACCGAACGCGGGTGAGCGAGCGGATTGGACAGCTGCGCGGCTCCCTTACCGTTCCGAACCTGTCCATCAACATGGGCCCCCGCTCGACCGGCATGGGCGAGATCATGCAGTTCCGTGTGGAGGGCAAGGATCGCTCCCTGATGGAACTGAACCGCTTCGCCGCCTGGACGATCGCGCCGCAGTTCCGGCTGATTCCGGGTGTCGCGGACGTCAACATCAACGGCGGCGGGGAGGAAACCTGGCAAGTCAGTCTGAGCGACGCACGGCTCGTCGCGTATGGCGTCTCCGTCAGCGACGTCTTTCGCGCGGTCGAGGCCAATAACGCCGCCAGCGGCGGAGGCTGGATCGAGCGCCACGCTGAACAGCAGATTGTCGTTGGACGCGGCCTGATCCGCGACCTTGCGGATTTTGGCGCCATACCGGCGCGCGTCGCCCCGGACGGGACGGTCATCCGCCTGCGCGACCTTGGACAGATCTCGCGCGCGCCCCGCACCCGACTGGGCGCGGTGACGCATGACGGCATGGGTGAAGCTGTCGTGGGCGTCGTGATGATGCAGCAGGGCGCGAGTTCGAACGCCACGCTGGACGAAATCCGACGGCGGCTTCCCGCTATCCAGCGCAGCCTGCCTCCGGGCGTGCGCATCGCGCCGTACTACGCGCGCGACGGACTGACGGAAAAAACCATCGCGACCGTAAAGGAAAACCTCGCGCTGGGCGCGGCGCTGGTGATCGTTGTGCTGATCGTGGTGATCGGCGACTGGCGCGCCTCTCTGGTGATCGCCTCCAGCATCCCGTTCGCGCTGATCTGCGCCATGGCCGGCATGCGGCTGTTCGGCGTGTCGGCCAACCTGCTCAGCCTTGGCGCGATCGATTTCGGCATGATTGTCGACAGTTCTCTGGTCGTCGTCGAACACGTTCTTTCACGCAGGGCGCGCGAACGTGACGTGGCGTTGCCAACGCTGGTGGTCAGTTCGCTTGCGCAGGTGATACGCCCCGTCAGCTTCGCAATCCTGGTGATTGTCATGGTCTACCTGCCAGTACTCACGCTGCAGGGCGTCGAAGGCAAGATGTTCCGCCCGATGGCCCAGACCGTGATCATGGCTCTGCTCGCCTCGCTCGTGTGGTGCGTCGTGTTCATCCCCGTCATTGCATCGCTCGCCCTGCGCCGCAGCCCGATACACGCCGTCGACGACGGCGTGAACGAGAACGCAGGCGACACGAAGCTGGTCGCGATCCTGCGTCGGGGCTACGGCCCCATGGTCGCGTGGGGGGAAGCGCACCCGAAAACCATGTTCGGCTCGGCCATCGGCGTTTTTCTTCTCTCCGTGTTTCTCGCCACCCGGCTGGGCGGCGAGTTCATTCCGACGCTGGAGGAAGGCGCCCTGACCGTCACGACGACGCGCCTGCCCAGCGCATCACTCCCTACCGTGCTGACGGGCGTGACGCAGCAGGAACGGATTCTCCGCTCCTTCCCCGAAGTCACGTCAGTGATCAGCACGACCGGCTCTTCCGCCATTCCCACCGACCCTATGGGCGTGAACGAAACGGACAGCTTCATCTTCCTCAAAAACCCGTCGCAATGGACGACGGCTCGCACTCAGCAGGGACTGGTCGACGCGATGAGCCGCAGGCTCCATGACGAATTGCCAGATACGCTGCAGAACTGGAGTCAGCCGATCGAAATGCGCATGGACGACCTGCTCTCCGGCGTGCGGAGCCAGATCGCCGTATCAATCTACGGCGACGATCTGGACGTTCTCTCACGCCTCGCCCGGCAGATCGCGGCGACAATGGCGGCAATCCCCGGCGCGGCGGACGTTGCGCCGCAGGACGATGGAACCGTGCCGTTCGTGCATATCGACATCGACCGCGACCGCGCCGCGCGGCTGGACGTGGCCGCATCCGACATCCTCGACACAGTGTCCGCAGTCGGTGGCCTCGTCGCACGGCCAGTGATCGTGGGCGACGCCATCATTCCGACCCAGATCCGCTTCGCCGCCTCCGACACAGCCTCCGTCGCGCAGATAGGACAGCTCCGCGTAAGACGCTCGGACGGGCGGGCCTCCACCCCCCTTTCCTCCGTGACGCATATCGCAGTTCAGGATGGTCCGCCGCGCATCAGCCGTGACGGCATCCGCCGCCGTATCATCGTGCAGGCCAATGTGCGCGGCCGCGACCTTGGCTCTTTCGTGACCGAAGCGCAGGCGCGTGTGAGCAAGGCGGTGTTTCTGCCCCCCGGGTATCGCATGGAGTGGGCCGGACAATTCCGCAACCTGCAATCCGCGATGCGTCGGCTGGAGATCGTCGTGCCGATCGCGCTTGCACTGATCTACGTCCTTCTGGTCGCCGCCCTTGGCTCGGCGCGCGCCGCCCTGCTGGTGTTCCTCAACCTGCCTATAGCGGCCACCGGCGGCATTGTCCTTTTATGGGACAGGGAAATTCCCTTCAGCATTTCTGCGGGCATCGGCTTTATCGCCCTGTTCGGCGTGGCGATCCTGAACGGCGTCGTGCTGCTATCCGCCATCGGCACGTTACGGAGAGACCTGGCGCTGGACGCCGCACAGGCGGCGTTCCGGGCGGCCGATGAGCGGTTTCGCCCGGTCATGGCGACGGCGCTGGTCGCAAGCCTCGGCTTCTTCCCGATGGCGTTTTCGACAAGCGCAGGGGCGGAGGTCGAACGGCCGCTGGCGACGGTCGTGATCGGCGGCCTCGTGTCCTCGACGCTGCTGACCCTTCTGGTGCTGCCGTCTCTCTACGCCCGCGTCATGCGGAGCCAAGCGTGATCCACCGGCGCTTGCCGGGGAGCGGCTGGGCCTCCAGAAAATGTGAAACAATAGAACTGCGCCACCGAACCCGTTGACGCCCATTCGGTTGAGGCCCGGATGGCGATCCGACTCTCGCCTTCCAGCCCCAACGCAGGCATGAGGCTTGATGCCCGCGTTCCCGCGCGTTGAATCGTCGAGGTCTACGACGACAACAGGCAATCCCACCGAAATACGCGCATCTCAGAACAGGTGAACCTGTTCGTAACGCCAGAACCTTTGATCGGGCGGGCCGCGCCGACCGTTTCTCAAGGCGAACGCAACCTGAACGCGCTGCGCCGAGACCTGATTTTCGACCGACCGAAGCGCGATTGTCAGAGGGCCGCCGCCTGAGCCAACCTTTTTGTCTGCGCGGGCGCACGCCAGAGCCGCACGACGCGGTCTTTTCCAAAGCGGCGTTTTCCGCTCACATACGGCCAGCGCGCCTGCCCGGCGCCCAGAGCCTCCAGCCGATCACAGGACCCAACTCTCCATGACCGCTCTCGCCGCTCCAGATACGCAAGCCCACCGTGTCCGCACCGCTATCGAGACGTTACGAACACGGTTCGGCGATCGGGTCTGCACGACACACTCAGTTCGCGAAGAACACAGCCATGGCGAAGCGCTGGACATCTCCCGCCTGCCTGAAGCAGTCATCTACGCAGAAAGTACCGAAGACGTGTCGGAAACGTTGCGCGTATGCCATCAGCATCGCGTCCCCGTCGTCGCATTCGGAGCCGGCACCTCGCTGGAAGGCCATGTGACGCCGCCAGAGCACGCCATCAGCCTCGACCTGTCGCGGATGACGAAGATCATCGCCGTGAACACGGACGATCTCGACTGCCGCGTGCAAGCGGGTTTGACCCGACAGTCCCTGAACGCGAACATCCGCGATCAGGGACTGTTCTTTCCGGTCGATCCTGGCGGAGAAGCGACGTTGGGCGGCATGTGCGCCACGCGCGCATCCGGCACGGCCGCCGTACGTTACGGCACAATGAAGGAAAATGTTCTTGGTCTTACGGTCGTTCTCGCAACAGGCGAGATAATTCGAACCGGCGGTCGGGTGCGCAAATCCTCAACAGGCTACGATCTGACGGCCCTGTTTGTCGGATCGGAGGGGACGCTCGGCGTCATCACGGAAATACAGCTCAGGCTCTACGGACTCCCCGAAACCGTATCCGCAGCGATCTGCCAGTTTACGAATCTGGACGACGCCGTCGCCACGACGATGCAACTCGTGCAGATCGGTTTGCCGATCAGCCGCGTGGAGTTGCTGGACGAAGTACAGATGGGCGCCTCGATCCGCTATTCCAGACTGGAAAACCTGAAGCCCTTACCAACACTCTTCTTCGAATTCGCCGGAGCCCCGGACGCCGTGAGTGAACAGGTGCGAACGACGGAAACCATCGCGCTCGACAACAACGCATCGGGCTTCACATGGGCTGACACGGCCGAAGAGCGGTCACGCCTGTGGAAGGCGCGGCATGACGCGTTCTGGGCGGCGAAATCGCTCGCTCCGGGGGCTTTGGTGATTTCCACAGACTGCATCGTGCCGATTTCAAAACTTGGCGTTCTCATCGCGGGCGTCCGCAGGGATATCGACGCGTCCGGCCTGCAGGCGGCGCTTCTCGGACATGTCGGAGACGGGAATTTCCACGCATTGTTGATCGCAGAAAACAGTGACGACGGACGCCGTCGCATCCTCGAACTCGACCGCCTTATCGTTGGGCGTGCGCAAAGCCTTGGCGGTTCATGCAGCGGCGAACACGGCGTGGGTGTGGGCAAACAGGAATTCCTGGAAACGGAACACGGAGACGGAGCCCTTAGCCTGATGCGGGCGCTGAAACACACCCTCGACCCCGATGGAATTCTCAACCCCGGAAAACTTCTGCCGGCGGGCAGAGTTTATGGGCGCGAAGCGTCACTCAATTCATAAACGCGACGCGAAATCGACGTCCCTTGCAAGAACTCCGTCCAGCATCTGCGCATCTGCGGACGTCGGGCCAAAATGATTACGCCCGATAGTCCTTACGACTGAGCGCATGTCCGATTCCGTGAGAACACTGTGGCGCGCAACAGCGTCTCTTTGCTGAAAATCACTCCGATAATGTACGCCACGACTCTCCTGACGCATCAACGCCGAAATCATCGTCAGACACCCCATCAGCGCCGCATCGTCATAGCCGGAACAACGAGAGAGCGTATCCAGTTCCCGCAGAACTCCAGCGCGATTTCTGACCGGCCCGAGTGCGTTCCCGAACGCCTGTCGCACCATAGACAATTGCCGATGCAACGGTGCACGGTCCGGACGAACGCCAGATACGTCGCATAATGGAGAGAGCGACGCGCCAAGGACGCTCTCCGCTACAAATCCGCTGCAAACCACGGCCTCCAGCAGCGGATTACCCGCGCTGATCGACGCGCCATGGAACCCGGTGCACGCAACCTCTCCGCACGCCCAAAGTCCAGGAATGGAGGAGCGCCCCGCGACATCCACTTTAATCCCGCCGATCTGAAATGCAGCGGCCGGACGAACCGGCAGCGCCTGCGTCTTCGGATCGAGACCCCGTGCTCGGCACTGCTGAACCATCGCATTCAGCGCGGGATCACGCTTGAAAGCGTCTGCGGTTAAAGCGCGCGTTATGTCAAAAAAAACTGCACGCCCTTGAGCCCGCCGCACGGCGATATCACGCGCGAGCGACCCCGGGTCGCGTTGCTCGACATTCAGCTTGCACCCGGCGTCGTCAAACAACACGCCATACTTGCAGAATTCGACAGGCGCATAGACCCCAGTCGAGCGCGCATCGCCCTCGTCGAGCGTCAATGGATGAAAATAAATCAGCTCCAGATCTGAAAACTCCACGCCTGCGCGCGCAGCGACCGCCATACCCGCTCCAATCTCCGGCCCCTGCGTCAGGGCGCCGGGAAAGAGACCGCAGGCGCCCCCGGACGCAAGAATGACAATGTTCGTGTCTATCGCAAGCAATCTCTCGCCAACGTCAAGGCTAACGCCCCGGACGTGTCCATCGATAATCGTAAGCCGCCTAAGCATCGCGGGCGCCACGATGGTCACGTTTTGGCGCTCATGGACCTTCGCCAGCAACGCCGCATGAAGCGCCGCCCCCGAATCATGGGCGTCCAGCCCCACGCCGATGCGCGCCAAATCTTCCGACACATGCGGCATTGCGTCCGTGATTTGCTGAACGACTTCCGGAGACGCCAATCCCGCGCCACAGGCGAGCGTTTTCGCAGCGCGGTCCGCAATCGCTTCATCACGCCCCAGCGCCTTTCCAACGCCGGAGGCGAGCACCCCCGCGCCCGGCTTCTCAGCTGCCGAGACAATGACG
Organism: Acetobacter nitrogenifigens DSM 23921 = NBRC 105050; assembly: GCF_000429165.1. Taxonomy (GTDB): domain Bacteria; phylum Pseudomonadota; class Alphaproteobacteria; order Acetobacterales; family Acetobacteraceae; genus Acetobacter; species Acetobacter nitrogenifigens. Next base: position 460,646 of record NZ_AUBI01000001.1, read on the forward strand.
CACGGCATGTCGCCAAGGCGCAACGCCGTGAGGAGCCCCGCCACTCCCGCACCCACGATCACAGGCTGCCCCCTCAACGCGTGAGTGTCCAGGGAACGCATCATCGAAGAACCGCGCTTTGGCTGGCCAGCCATTCCAACAAAAGAACGCAGCAAGAAACGCCTGCCATGTCGTGCTCCCGCCATAACTGGAGGTCTTCGACCCCACAACGGCTTACCCGACAAGTGTGATCATCTGGTTACCGACGCTTCGCGTTTTCGCGCGGGCCTTTCTCTCGGAGCGCCGCGTCGTCCTGTGGCGCCAGCACCGCATCCAACGTCTCGGACTGCAATTGCTCGATCACCACCGGAGGGGTCAGCGTCATCGTCTGCAGTTCACGCAGCGTTTCCATTTCAATTCTAAATCGGAACAAACGCGAGGGGCGACCGGGCGCATCAGAAACCAACCCGCCCGCAGCCGCCACAAGCTTTGCCCGTGTGATCTCGCGTCGAAACATCTGGCTATCGCGATGCTCACCCATCACGCCCTCCACGCCAGCCTGCAACTGCCGCAAGGTGAAGTGGCGCGGCATCAACTCGGTTGGAACCGATAACGAGCGAAAGGCATTGCGCACCACGCCAAGCGCCCGCGCGAGATGCCGCTCCCGATCGCCCAACTTGCCCACGCCCAACGCATGCAAGACGTCTTCGTTGATACGACCTTCGACCACCGCCTCCCTCAGCGCCATGAAACGCTCGTACGCCAGCTCGGGTCGCCATGGCCATCCACCAGTCCCGAACAGGGCGTTGATCCGGCGTCGATAAAGCTGCCCCACCGAATAAGACGTCGTATCGATCGTCTCCATCAGCATTGCCGCCAGAATTTCAGGATTCACCCATTTCTGACCTGACTCGTTTCCGCGCTCCCGCGCCTGATCGCCCTGCGACCGCCGATCTTCCCACGGCAGATAATGATAACAAGGGGACCAGTTGGCTGCGTCGCCCTCTATCGTGGTCGTCACCACATACAGGCTTCTGGCTGGTGAGCGTCCGTCCAGGCCTTCCTCCAGCGCCAGTTGTTCCGCACGCACCACTCCGGAACTGCGACGACGCGCCATCATGTCGCGAAGCGCCTCCGGAACGGAGCCGTGACGCAACTCGACACTGGGCATAAACCCGTCGCTTCCAGTCATTACATAAGGAACGTCGCCCTTGAGAGCGATGGGCACGGCTACGAGGACGATCCGTGTCCCTTCCCTCATGACCGCGGATCACCCCAACGACGTGCTCGGTTACGACGCTCAACTGCACAGCGTCAGTCTTCCGTCGGCAAGGACGCCAAATCCGACGCACTTTCGCCCGTAACCGGTCTACCGCCCCTCCCTCCTGATTTTCCGACAGCTCCCCACGCTTAATTCACAAGCGTTGCGAACATCCTCTCGAGACGGAGCAACAGGCTTCTGACTATCAAAACCTGACGGCGCCCCCGAGATCGGCCGCCTGCGCATTTCATCAGGGTGTCGCCCGCATGACAATTCCTTTCAGGAGGCAACCAACAGCGCTCCGGGACATTCTCCGTGCTGGCGCCACATGTTAGGGTCCGCTGAAACAGTGGGTCCATTTAGGAGAGACGGTATGGCGAAGAATGACGCCAAAGAAAGCTTGATTGCGCTCCTGCACGGCGTGGAGCATTTTAACACACAGATATTCCCCCAGAAGCGTGAACTGTTCGCTGAACTGGCCGACGGCCAATCGCCGACGACACTTTTCATCGCGTGCGCCGACAGCCGTGTGAACCCGACCCTGATCACGCAGAGCGACCCCGGCGAACTGTTCGTTCTACGCAATATCGGCAACATCGTGCCCGCCTACGGCGAGATGCTCGGCGGCGTGTCGTCGGCGATCGAATACGCTGTGCTTGCGCTGAAGGTAACCAGCATCATCGTCTGCGGCCACTCCAACTGCGGCGCCATGATGGCTCTTCTGGATCCCGACCCTGCAAAGCTGGCCAAGATGCCGACCGTGCAATCATGGCTTCGCAATGCGGAAGCCGCACGCGCGGTCGCTCTGGCCGCGACCGATGGCGGACCAGCGACGGTTCGCAGCATGGCGGAGCAGAACGTGCTGCTGCAGATCGCCCATCTGCGGACCCACCCCTCCGTCGCGGCCGCTCTCGCCAAGCAGGAACTGATCCTGCAGGGCTGGTTCTACGATATCGGCAGCGGCGAAGTTATGGTGCTGGACGAAAACACCCGTCGCACGATCAGCATCGAGCAGGCCGTTGCAAGTCTTGAGGCCTCGGAGAACGCGGCGGCCTGATACCGCGCCCTTCTCACCGCGCCCTTCTCACCGCGCACCGCTCTCGCGACCGTCGAAAATATCCGCTTCGCGAGGGCGGCCCCACGACATCCGACCGAGCATACCGTAACGATCGCCCCCTTGGGGCGCGCCACGCGCTGGACGGGCGCCAGCCGTCCAGCCATAACCGGCATGACGCACGACTTGGACATGGTCGCGAAACGCGCTGCACGGATACGATGACTGGTCGTAAAAAACGAAAATCTCCAGACGGTTTCATACGAAGAACCGTCATTTCCGCCGTGGCGGCGATGCTGCTCGTCACGATGCCGCCAAACGTATGCCTTGCGGGTCCGATCAAGATCGCAACATGGAATCTCGACTGGCTGACCAGCGATCCCGAGGGGCAGAAAAGCATTCCCCCAGACGTCTACCGACGACAACCCGCCGATTTTGCTCGCCTTTCGGCTTATGCACAAAAGCTGGACGCCGATGTCATCGGATTTCAGGAAGTCGATCAGCCACGCACGGCTGCGATGGTCTTCCCACTGTCGCGTTACGCGATCGTCATGTCGGACGACAGGATCGAACAGCGCGTGGGCATCGCGGTGAAGCGCATGCTGCATGTGACGCGCAACCGCGATCTCACAGCTCTCAACGTCTATCCGCCCACCGCGCCGCACGCACTGCGAAGCGGGCTGGACGTGACGATCGCAGACGGCTCGTCCACATTACGGGTTCTCGTGGTGCATCTCAAAACCGGGTGCTGGGACAACCCCTGGAACGAACGCGGCCATTCCTGTCCGACATTGGAAAATCAGTTCGAAATACTCAATGACTGGATACTCGAACGGACGGACGAAGGGCAGCCCTTCGCGATCATAGGCGATTTCAACCGACGCCTGGCGCCACATGATCCATTTTATATGGCTCTGACCCATGACGCGCCGCTCACGCTCACCACTTCCGGGCGCGCCAGTCCATGCTGGGGCGGGGAATATTTCATCGATCACCTGCTGCTTGGCGGCGGCGCAGAGCACTGGATGGCGCCGGGCAGCCTCCGGGTGGCAACCTTCAAAAATACGGACATCCCCCCTGACCACCTGTCAGATCATTGCCCCGTGTCGATCAAACTGTCTCCGCCCTGACCGAGCAGCCTCTTTGGCGGTCGTGCTCTGACATCTGACAAAAAAGCGCCGCAGATCAGCTTCGGGACGGTGAAATAAATTTCAGCCCTGCCGCGCCCGGAGAACCACAGCAGTTGAGGACGTCTGTGAAATGTCAGCCCGCGTCTACGGATTGACGCGCCGCCGTCAACGCCCGCAAGGTCGGGTCCTCATCCCACTCATCGACGGGAACGAGATCGACCCCAACGCGCAGCGTATCGCCGCCGCCGCCCAGAATCAGACCACGAACCGGGCTGATATCCGCGTAATCCCTGCCCCACCCCAACACCACATGCTCGTCCTGCACGACGATTCCGTTCGTTGGATCCAGGCCAAGCCAGCCGAACTCCGGCCCCAGCCACACCCCGACCCATGCGTGCGAAACATCTGCGCCCAGGCGACGCTTCTGCCCCTGCGGCGGGCGCGTGCGGATATAACCCGACATATATCGCGCCGGCAGGCCGAGCCAACGCAATCCGCTGAGCATCAGGTGCGTAAAGTCCTGGCAAACTCCTTCCCGCCGCGCCAGCACCTCGTCCGCCGTCGTCCGCAACGACGTGACGCCGGAGCGGAAGCGAAACTCCTTGAAAACGCGCATATTGAAATCGAGCACGCCTTCAAGCAGCGACCGACCCGCCGGGAATGATTGCGCTGCATAGGCGCCAACTTTTTCAGAGGCGCGACACATCGATCCGTCAAACAGAAACTGAGAAACATTAGCATCGAATCTTGAACGATCTCGAACAACTTCCCAGGAGGATATCTCCTCCACCGGGGGCGGAGCCGCAAACGCCACGTCAACTTCCGATACAGCCACAATCTCGAACCGCGTATGCGGCTCTTCATGGAAGAGCCAGAAGACCGGATTTCCGAAATGATCGACGCCGCCGTGACGTTTCACCGGCGCAGGTTCACAATCGAGACGCGTCCACAGCACCCGCTGTCCCGGCAGATCCCGCGGCGTTACATGCAAGACGTGCGCCGCAAGGTCGACCGGATTTCCATAGCTGTACACGGTCGAGTGACGAACGCGATAGATCATGCCAGCGCCTCGTCATGGCTGTCCGCCACAAGATCGTCGCCGATGATGCCGACCAGCCGTGGCGAGGTCAGAACGGAGAAATAACAGCGACCGATCTGGTCGGACAATGAAAGAACCGAAGCGCAGGCGCTGCGCAGCGCCTCCGGCGCATCGGCTGCGGCGCGGTCCTGATTCTGGTTCGCCAGCACCGACGCCACAACCATCGTCAACGAATCCAGAACCTGCGCCGCTGAGGCGGACAATTCGCCCGACGCCGCGCGTTGCGCCGCTGGCGCCGTCCCCCCGGCATTAGCCAGTTCGCCGAGGGAATCCCGCAACGCCGCCAACTGGAAACCGGCGCCGCGCGGATTGTCCGCATCAAGCAGCAGCAAATCGAGCACCGGCGCAGGCTGCACGACGCCGAAATAACGCGAGCGATAGGTTATGACGCTGTCACAGATTTCCAGCATCAACCTCAGCGCCGCCTCCATTCGCCCGCGCTGATGAACGCCGGGCTGCTCCAGAACGCCCGCGCAGCACGACAGAACCAGCGACGCGCGTTCGATTCTACGGCCAAGATCAAGAAATTGCCGCCCGCCCGAACGCACCATGTTTTCCGCCGTGAGGCCCGAGAGCGTCGCCCCATACACCAGCAACGCGTCGGTGATTGCCGTCACGCGCGCGATGGACCGCGACACTTCGCTACGGCTTGGCGCAGCCGCCAGCTTGTCCAGAAGATCGTTGGAATTGTGGATAATGAAATCACGCATCTCACGCGTCAGGCGATCGGAAAGCTCCGGGACGAGTCGGAGGATTTTTCGCAAAATACGTCCGAATAATCCCTGCTCTCCCATCGCCCGTGAGAGCGTGTGGATCAGTGCGGAAAGCCCATAACCGGAGGCCGGGATTTCATCGATAAGACCAACAGCGCGCAGCTCCCGCACGAGCGTCTCCAGATCGACCCGCTCTCGTGGAGATGGCTCGCCGCCCGCCATATGCGCGAGGACAACGCGTAAAAGTCGCGCAGTGCTGTCGATCTGTTCGAGATATCGGCCCAACCAGAAAAAATCGTCCGCAGCGCGGCTGGGGAGATCTCCCAAGGAGCGACGAATCGGCAGCGGGGTGGCGAGATGGACCGGATGCTCCCGAGGCGCGATCTGATCGTTGACGAGAACCCATACGTCCTTGACGACATGCTCATGACCGTCCCCATTCGTGGGGGCCGCGCCCTCATACACGCTTGCCAGGCCGCCCGGCATCACCGTCCAGTCCTCACCATCATGAACCGCGAACAGCCTCATCGTCACCGGCCTGGGCACAAACTCGTCCACGCCGACGGTCGGCGCGACTGACGGGGCCAGAACCGGGTGCGCCACGTAACGCCACGGGGCGCGCCGGATCCGGTCCACCGCCTCCGCGCGCTCGGCGGCGCCCAGTTCCGAAATCCGCAGGTAGGGTTCGGCCGGGTCCAACGCGGACCCGATCTTCCATGCAACAGACCGCTTTGCAGAGGCCCCCGAGCCTGCGTGGAGAATCTCGTCCAGACACCTCTCTCCGGCCTCATCTCCCAACCAAACGGAAGTGGTATTTTCCAGCAGAAGATTTTCGCCAAGGAGCCGATTGGCAAGCGGCGCGAGGAAGGGCGCGAGCCCCGGCGCCTCTACGAATCCACTACGCGGATCATTCACCAGCCGAACTGTCCCGGCACGGGCAGCGTCCAGCAAACCGGTGACGCCCCCCGCGCCAGTTCCATCGGGCTCCAGAGGATCGAGCGCTCGCCCGTCCTGACGGACCAGCAGCACATCCACCCGCCGAAGACCCCTTACCGTCTTCAGCCACAGTTCGCCCTCGCGAACCGCCAGATCTCCGGCCTCGACCAGGACACAGCCCAGTTCGCGGGCAAGAATCACATGCTCGCCCCAATCCCGGCAATGCGGTCCCGGCGTCAGCAACGCCAGACCGGGATTCGTCAATCCTTCGGGCGCGGCCCGCTGCAGAGATTCCTGCCAGATGTCGAGAAACGGCCCCAGCCGACGCAAATCCTGCCCGGAAAAGAATTCCGGCGCGACACGCACCATCTGGCGGCGCGCCTCCATCGCGACGCCCGCTCCGTCCGGCCTGACGCTCTGTTCCGCCAGAACCCGCCAGACGCCGTCCTGCTCGCGCACCACATCAACGGCGAACGACGACAGAAAGCGGCGGGAACGGCCGTGCTCGCCATCCAGTTCTCCCCCGCGCATGAATCCGCTGTTCGCCCACAGGAGAGCCGGAGGCAGCAGGCCCAGCGCCAACGTCTCGCGCTCCCCGTAGACATCGCGCAGCAGGCTTTCCGCCAAGCGCACGCGCTGAATGACCCCAGCCTCCAGCACCGCGAATTCCTCGGCGCGCAAGATTATCGGCAGGGGGTCGCAAATCAAAGGCCTGCTCTGACCTGCCACGACGTCCGGGCGGCGGGCCGCCTTGGCGCGCCCCTCGATCGTCTCGCTCAACGCCTCCATCGGCAGCGGCGAGCCTGTCTGGTCGGACAGCGCCACCGCGATCTGACGCTTCCTCGCCGCAAGTTCACGATGGCCAAGATCGGAAAACACGGCGAGCAGCCGCCGCCAGTGCTGGCGAACGCCGCCGCGACCGTCCACCATCTCGTCGAGGGGAATCGTCTCGTTCATAAGGAGTCGTTTTAAGGGGTGGCCCGATCTGTGCGCAATGCTCTCCACCAGTCGGCCTCTCGGGCAAGGTCCACCCATATCGAATCAGCCATAAAAACGGATCGGCCGGTCAGCACCCTTCAGTTCCTGACGTCAATCAGTTTTCGCCGTTCAGAACCTAACTGCTACCGAATCAAGGCCGTATTCAGGTAACGGCGGCAAGCGGATCATAAGCGTCCCCGGCGACCTTCACTCCGGTGGCACACACGCTTACAGCCGACGCAAAGCTCATCGGAACAGGTCAGTGCGAGAGCGCGCAGGCGCTTGCGCCCGTTAAGTGCCGCACTCGATCACCGCCAGAGTTACCTACGCGCCGCCCCGTCGCGAACGTTCAGACCAGAACGCCAGCAAGGTCCAGTCGAACCCGACGCAGCCTGGCGGACCCCACAGTCAATTGAGGCCTGACCTAAAAACAACCCAAGGGTCTTTTGGGAAATGTACAGGGTGGGCGCGAAGCGACCCGGTTCAAACCGCTGCCAACGTGTGGTTTCGACATCGGAGCGTCCACGAGCGCCAAAGCGCAGAGAATGCGCGCTGAATCGCTGTCGGCGCGTATTTCAAAACCTGCTCCAGGTGGCGAACCTATTCCCACCGCAATCGGCGTCAAGGACACCGAGGACAAAGCCGGAAACGCTTCGAACTGAAGTATTTCCTTATAATCTCAGGGAAGGTATCCGCGGCGACGCCCTCAAACGTCACCTGCAAAACTACCAACCCAAGAAAACGTAATGCCATGCCGAATTTACCATGCACCCTCCCTACGCGGCCTCCAGCTTCGCGTCAGCGAGGGGCAGGCCATGCACAAGCTGGTGAATAAAACGGAGCTTCTCCGCAATCACTGGCGTAATTACGAACGGATAAAGATCCGCCTGCCCCATCGACCGATTGAGCGCGTTGACAACGACAGTCAGCGGCAACCACGCTTTAAGGATTTCGTCAAAAGACCCCGCGGAATACGGATCAAAATTGAAATGACGCTCCAGGCCATCGCCTTCGGGCGTGGTGGTGTCGACTACAAGACCAAAAGCCATCGCGGTCTGCAATGTATCGACAATATGCAGGTAATGCGCCCACGTTTCCGCAAAATCTTCCCACGGATGAGTCGTGGCGTAAGAGCTGACATATGTCGCCTGCCACCCGACAGGCGGTCCATTTTCATAATGAACGGTCAGAGCGGCGCCGTAATCCTGGGAGTCGTCGCCAAACACGGCGCGACACGCCTCAAGCTGTCCGGCGTCCCGCACGAGAACGTTCCAGTAGTAATGGCCGATTTCATGACGGAAATGCCCGAGCACCGTGCGGTAGTACTCGCCCATTTCAAGACGCATCTTTTCACGTTCTGCATCATTCGCTTCTCGTAGCGCGACGGTAATGACGCCCTCGTCATGGCCCGTCATCACTTTCTGGCCATCCTCGCCGCCTAGCGGATCGTCCATAAAGTCAAAAGTCAAACCACCGTCCGCAGCTTCGACAGATTTTTTAATCGGCAGTTTCAACAGAAGCAGGCTGTAGATCAGATAGTGCTTGGCCGCTTCAAGCTTGCGCCACAACTCAAGATTTCCCTCGACCGTCAGATCGGGAATAACCCTGTTGAACGCGCAGGCGACGCAAAACTGGTCTTCAGTTCCGGCGGGCACCAACCAGTTGCACGCGTCCTGCTCCGCATTGACGCAAAACATGCGGGGCGCCGACGCGTCCCCGCCGGCCGGCAACCATCCTCCCACGCCGACCCCACCCTCGCCGTCAGCGGGGTCCAGCGCGATAAGCGTCGCTCCTTCGCTGCAATAACCGACGCGACGCGAACACCGCTCGCACCGGACATTCTCAAAGAACAACATCTGCCCGCACGCCTGGCAGCAAAACAACTTCATGACCGTCTGGCTCCGGATCCCGCTAAGGCCCTAACAACGTGACAGTCAGTGCGGTCGTTTCCTGTCAGCCGTCATTTTTCACGGCTCCGTTGAGACGCCGTTCAGAAACGGCGCAGATCCAGCGTGCGCGGCTGCTCCAAAGACCGTTCCTGACGCGGCGGCGCCATAGGTCCGACCGTGTGACCTATCGGGAAGAACCGCGTGCGGCGGCGCGCTTCCGCCTCGTTCGCGTTGACCGGGCGGGTGTCGTAACTACGGCCGCCCGGATGAACGACGTGATAGGTAAGCCCGCCGACGCTCCTCCCCGTCCATGTGTCGTAGATGTCGAACATAAGGGGCGTTTCGACCCCGATCGTCGGATGTAACGAACTGGGGGGATTCCACGCCTTGAAACGCACGGCGCCGACGTATTCGCCCTGCCTCTGCGTCGCAGTGACCGGCACGGCGACGCCATTGCAGACCAGAACATAGCGTTCGCTGACCCAACCGCTGACCCGCGCCTGCACGCGCTCAACGGAGCTGTCGACATACCGCGCCGTGCCGCCAGCCGCAGGTTCTTCTGCAAGCGTGTTCCACGGCTCCAGCGCATGGCGAAGCTCAAGCGTGATCCCCAGTTCGCTGATATTTCCGATCTCCGGGAAGCGGAATTCGAAATGCGGCGCGAACCAGTCCGCGTCGAGCGGCGCGCCCAGTTGCGCCAGTTCCGCAATCGCGTCGCGGAAATCCTGCTCCACATAATGCGGCAACATGAAATCGTCGTGCAGGCGCGTTCCCCAGCGAACCAGACGACGCTCGTACGGGGTCTTCCAGAACGCCGCGACGCAAGCACGCATCAGCAGGCTCTGCGCCGCCGCCATCCGGTGATGCGGAGGCATCTCGAATGCGCGATATTCCACAAGCCCCAGCCGCCCCGACGAGCTTTCCGGCGCATACAGCTTGTCGATGCAGAACTCGGTTCGGTGCGTGTTGCCGGTCATATCGGCGAACAGGTTGCGGAACAGCCGATCGGTTAGCCACGGCGGCGTGAAGGTCTGCCGGTTCACCTGCCGGAACGCGATCTCAAGCTCATACAGCGCGTCCTGCCGCGCCTCGTCAATGCGCGGATGCTGGGAGCTTGGCCCAATGAACAAACCGCTGAACAGGTAGGACAGCGACGGGTGATTGTGCCAGAATCCGACCAGCGACCGCAGCAGGTCTGGACGGCGCAGGAAAGGACTATCCTCCGGTCTCGTCGCGCCCATCACCACGTGGTTGCCGCCGCCTGTTCCGACGTGACGGCCGTCGAGGAGGAATTTTTCGGCGATCAGGCCGACGCCGCGCGCCTCGTCGTAAAGCTGGCGGCTGCGTTCCTCATGCTCCGCCCAACTCGCCGCCGGATGCACGTTGACCTCGATTACGCCAGGGTCCGGCGTGATCGAGAACGACTTGACCCGTGGATCGCGCGGCGGCGCATAGCCCTCCAGCACAACCTTGCGACCGAATTCGTTCGCCGTCGCTTCGACCTGTGCGCACAGATCCAGCCAGTCCTCGATCGCATACAGCGGCGGAAAGAATACATGAAGGATTCCACCTCGCGCCTCGACAGTCAGCGCAGTACGGACAACGTCCGGCTCTTCCCGATTGATCTCCAGAAGGTGCTCGCCCAGCGCCGTCGCCGTACTGATGCGCCAGGGCTTGCCAACGGGATAGGGCGGTAACGCCGGAAGATCTGACAGCATAGGCTCGGGACGTTGCGGTCCCTCGTGGAAAGCCCCTTGCGAGCCAATACGATCAGGCGCGCTCGCCCTGTATGCGGTCGGCGCATAACGAACGGCTGCCGGATGCGGCGGGAGGGGAGATTTCGCCGCGAACGGATCAGGCTCGAACTGTTGCTCGATGTTCTCCGCGTCGGCCCAGGGCAGACTGTGCAGCGGCAGGCGGAAACCGATCGATGAGTCGCCCGGGATCAGGAAAATGGTGTCGTCGCGCAGGAACCAGCGCCCCGACCGCCAACGCCGCACGCCGTCGCGCACTTCAACCCGCAGCGGCAACACCGAACCGGATTCCCGCGACAGCCCACGCCCGAACACCCGCGCAAGACGCTCGCGCTCCAGTGGGTCGTTCAGCTTCGACCCCTCGGCGAGCACGTTTGCGGGCAGCCGATGCTCTTTCCACAGATAGTAATGAACGTCCTCGTACGCAGGGGTCACAAGTTCCTCGTCAACGCCAAGACGCTGCGCGAGCGAGCGGGCGAAACGCCGTGCGTCATGTTCCGTCGCGTCGTCCGTATCGTCGTCGGACGCAAGGAGCGCACGGTCGAGCCACACCGGCTCCCCGTCCACGCGCCAGTAGCAGCTCAGCGCCCATCGGGGCAGCTGTTCACCCGGATAATGCTTGCCGAACAACGTCATATAGGCCGCGCCGGGCGACCAGAGCGGCATCAGTTTATGCAGAAGTCGCTGCGCGTAAGCCCGCTTGGTCGGGCCCAGCGCCTCGATATTCCACTCCGGCGCATCCATGTCGGCGGCGGCGATGAACGTCGGCTCCCCGCCCATCGTCAGACGCACGTCGCCAGCCTCAAGCTGCGCATCGACCGCTTCGCCGGCGGCAAGGATGTCGCGCCACGTTCCGTCGGCGTAAGGCATCGTCGTGCGCGGCGTTTCGGCCACGCGCGTCACGAACATCTCGAACCCGAATTCGGTCTCGCACTTCTCCACGCCGCCGGAAATCGGCGCAGCGGAACTTGGCTCCGGCGTCGCGGCGAGCGGAATATGTCCCTCGCCCGCCAGCATTCCCGATGTCGCGTCCAAACCGACCCAGCCGGCGCCGGGCAGATATACCTCCGCCCACGCATGAAGGTCGGTGAAGTCCGCCTCCGGGCCGCTCGGGCCTTCCACAGGCTTTTCGTCGGCGGCGAGCTGTATCAGATACCCCGACACAAACCGGGCCGCGTAACCAAGGTGACGCAGCAACTGCACCAGCAGCCACGCGCTGTCGCGGCACGAACCGCGCCCCTCGCCAAGCGTCTCCTCCGGCGTCCAGACGCCGGGCTCCATGCGCACGACATAAGAAATGCGTCGCTGAATCGCCTGGTTCAGTTCGACCAGCATATCCACCGTCCGGCGCGGCTCGCGCGATACGCCGTCAAGCAAGACGCTCAACAGCGGGCCGAGAGGCTCGGTCCGGCGATACGGCGCAAGTTCCTGATCCAGCACGTGGTCGTATGTGAACGGCCACTGCTCCGCATCCGGTTCAAGGAAGAAGTCGAACGGATTGACCGTCGCCATGTCGGCGACAAGGTCGACGCTGACATGGAAATGGTCGACGCGCTCCGGGAACACGACGCGGGCCTGCCAGTTGCCGGACGGGTCCTGCATCCAGTTGATAAAATGCGGTTCCGGCTCGATCTTGAGCGCGTAGGACACGATATTCGTGCGGGCGTGCGCCGCAGGACGCAGACGGATGACCTGCGGGCCGAGCGTCACCGGCCGGTCGTAATCGTAGGTGGTCTTGTGCGTCAGGGCGACGTGTAGCGTCATAGTCATCTTTCCAGAGCTTGGCTTTCTGGATTTAAGCCCAGCGCGGCGAGGACCGACAGACCCATTTTTATTACGCAATGAGAAAATTTTGACGCAGTCTCCCGTGTCGACGCGCAACGCCCGATCTCGAGAACGCTGCCGCCAAAGGATACGCCCCGTGATTTTCCCCCTTCATCTCTCCCGTTCGTCATGATCCCACCTGAGGCGTCCGCCACAAATCACGACTTTTCAGCATGGACCTGCATACGGCTCTCACCGCGCCTCACTATCCACGCAAACGGGAAGCAACCGGTCCTGCCGCCGGAGACGGAAGCCTGCGTCACGGGAATATGGGACGACGCCCGTCGCGTACGACCCACGCTGTTCAACGGGCGCATCTTCTGCGCCGACGCCATCTCCACCGACCGGATAGACGGACACTGGACTGAATATCGTCGTGCGTTCGCCCAGATCCGACGCCCCGGCTTGTTTGGGTCTCGCCCACTTCGGCAACTCGCCGTCTGCGGCGTTCTGTTCTGCCCCGAAGGACTGGTGCTGGCGCGACGTCAACGCGACGCGGCGTATCTCGGCGGGCTCTGGCAATCTCCGCCCGCGGGAACGGTCGAAGCCCGAGCGAGCGCTGCTGCAGACTCACCCACCGATATCAACCTCGCTGCACAAATTCTGGCGGAAGCCGAAGAAGAGCTGGGGTTGGCGGCGGAGAATCTGACGGTCGGCGCGCCTGTCGTCGCGGTGACTCACGCCAAGACCGAAATCGTCGATATCTGCGTCTCGCTCACCACCGCCCTGCCCTTCGCCGAGATCGAATCGCTATGGCGACAGTCCGGCGACAGGGAATACGAACAAATGACTGTTGTCGCCGAGGCAGGACGCTCTGATTGGCTCAGCCGACCGGATTTGATCGCCACGACCCGCCTCGCCGTTGAAATGATGACACAATAAAAATTCGACCACTGCGACACAAACATTACATTTTATCGACGAAAATTCCGTACGGAAAATCCTTCGACGACGGCCGCAAAGCCGCGCTCAGCCTACTCGGCAGGCGATCAGCAACATGCGCCCACCGCATGACAGGGGCGCGTTTTTTAATTTACTTAAGATGAACATTGAGTCACATTCGCACCACATGATCTTCCGGGGAAAACATCATGATCGCCTGGGTCGCTCGTCAATTTTCCAATGGTCTGGTCGCTGTTTTGCTGGCGGCGCACACACATTCGCAGGAATCGACAGGTACCGGCTCCCCGCGTCTCTGATTACCCGCCGTCACCCCCAAATTCCTGTGCCGTCCTGTCTGGGGCACGCGGTCGCTGATCTTCGCCCCAACTAAAGCCCTACCCAGATCGCGCCGAGCAGCAGCAACGCGCCCACCACGACAAGCACGACCATCCCCATCGCCTCTCCCGGCATAACGTCGGGCGCGGCGATAGCGAACCGGGCCGCAAGTCCCATAGTGACCAGCCCAATAACGATGATGATCACCCGCATCGTTATTCGTTGCGCCAGAGCGGCTCTCCAGTTGTCGCGCATCCAAATCCCCCACTCCGCGCCATCAGCGCCATAAGCTCGTGTTTTCGCAATAACAAAATTACCGGACACGGCAAGGAGCGGCGGCGTCCTTACGGCTTTCGACGATCTGCGTCTTCCGTTTCACGGATAATCGAAACGTCTGCCCGAACCTGTCTTTCCGTAGCCCCGTTCGCATCTCTATAAGCGCTTATGCTCAAGGGTTTTCTTACTGTCGGCGGCTGGACGATGCTCAGCCGTATTCTCGGCCTCGTGCGCGACCAGCTTCTCGCCGCCTTCATGGGCGCCGGTCCCATGCAGGACGCGTATCAGGTGGCGTTCAGACTGCCGAACATGTTCCGCCGCCTGTTCGGAGAAGGCGCGTTCAATGCGGCGTTCGTCCCCCTGTTCTCCTCGGCGCTCGCAACCGAAGGCGACGGCGCAGCGCGCACGCTCGCACGGCAGGCTTTCGGCGTGCTGCTGACCTGGCTGATCTTCCTTTGCATCCTCGGCGAGATCTTCATGCCGCAGGTGCTGCGGGTCATCGCCCCCGGCTTCACCGAGACCGGCTCCCGATACGATATGGCCGTAACGCTCAGCCGCATCACTTTCCCTTATCTGGTCCTGATCTGCGCAGCGGCTCTGGTTTCGGGCGTGCTGAACGGCCTGCACCGCTTCAGCGCCGCCGCTGCGGCCTACCTCGCTTTCAACGTGGTCGGCATCGCCGCCGTGCTGTTCGCCACACCCTTCCTGCCCAGCGTCGCGCACGCTGCGGCGTGGGGCGTCACCGTCTCCGGCGTGGCGCAGCTAGGACTGCTGATGATCGCCGCGAGGCGAGCCGGTTTCGATCTGACGCCACTGCCGCCGCGCATCACGCCGCAACTGCGCCTTCTGGGGCGACGCATGGCCCCCGGTCTCATCGGCAGCGGCGTCACGCAGATCAATCTGACGATCGACACCATTATCGGTACCCTCCTGCCTGCTGGCAGCGTCTCGCTGATGTATTTCGCCGACCGTCTCAACCAGTTGCCGCTGGGCGTGCTGGGCGCCGCCGCCGGGACTACGCTGCTGCCGGTGCTGACCCGGCATCTCGCCGCAGGAGAGGAGGACACCGCGCACGCCGTCCAGAACAGCGCCATCGATTACGTGCTGTTGCTGACGCTGCCCGCCACCGCCGGGCTTCTCGCCCTGGCCACGCCGATCATGCAGTTTCTCTTCGCCCACGGGTCGTTCAGCCTCTCCGACGCCGCGCTGTCCGCACAGTCCCTGCGCGCTTACGCGCTTGGCCTGCCCGCCTTCGTGATGGCGAAGGTTCTGGCCCCAGCGTTCTTCGCGCGCGGCGATACGTCCACGCCGGTCAAGATCGGGTTCTTCACCCTGATGATAAACCTGATGTTCAACCTTCTGTTGATGCGTCCCCTCGCGCATGTCGGGCCGCCTCTGGCCAGTTCGCTCGCCGCCATCGTGAATGTCGCCGCGCTGACATTGCTGCTGCTGAAGCGCGATGCTTTACGCTTCGACCGTAAGCTGACGAAACGGGTCGCGCTGATGGCGGGCGCGGCGATCGCCATGGCGGCGATACTCTGCGCGGCGCAGGCCATGCTCACCATCCCTGCGTCGCATCGGACGCTTTGGCTGGGCGTCACGCTCGGGATCGAGGTGCCGCTCGGCGCAGCGTTCTATCTTGGCGTGTTACACGCGCTCAGGGTGCTCGACCTCGCCAGCGCCTTGGACGGCGTCCGGCGCCGTCTTGCCCGTCGGGCCAATCGTCAAAAATGACGCGCACCGCCGACAGCGCTCCACCGAGCACGTCTGCTCTGGCGACGATCTCTTTCGTCACCATGCTCGGCATGGGGACGATGGGCATATCGTTGCCCATCCTGCCGCCTCAGCTCCATCTCGGATATGGGTACGACCTGACGACGGTCGGCTGGGTCATCGGTCTGGAATCGATCGCCACGCTGATCAGCCGCCCGTGGAGCGGCCGCGTCGCCGACAGGCGCGGCGGCAAGAGCGCGACCTTACTCGGCCTTGGCGTCATGATCCTCTGCGGACTCGCCTACGCCCTGTCCGACTTCACGAATCCCGCGACAGGCGCCGGACGGTCGCTGGCGCTGCTCGCGATCATTGTCGGCCGTGTGTTGATGGGCGTGGGAGAAGGCCTGCTCATCGCCGGGTCCGGCCTCTGGGGCATAGACCGGGCAGGTCCCGGCCGCACAGGGCGCGCCGTTTCATGGGTCGGCCTCGGCATGTTCGCCGGACTCGCCATCGGTTCCGCCGCCGGAGCGGCGATCGATTACGGGCAACCACATGGATTCGCGCTGGCCGCGCTGGCGTCCATGCTCGTGCCCGCGCTGGCGATGGCCATCTGCGCGCCGATTGGCGCAGGTGCGCTCTACCACGATCATGAACCTGTCTCATTGCGGAGCATGATGTCGGCTGTTGCGCTGCCCGGATTTGCGTTGCTCGCCAACGCCTGTGGCTTCGCAGCCGTCACTTCCTTTCTGGCGCTCGACTATACGGCGCAAGGCTGGACGGCGCTCCCGCTCGGGGGGACGGGAACCGGGGTTTTCGGTTTCGGCGCCGGACATGTCTGCGCGCGCGTGCTGTTCTCAGACGTGACCGACCGCATTCGCGGCCCGTGGCTCGCTGTGGCGTGCCTGCTCGTACAGGCGGTCGGTCTGGCGACGATCTGGCAGGCCGGAACGCCGCTGATGGCGCTGATCGGCGCTATCGTCACCGGGTTCGGCTTCTCCATGGTCTATCCCCTGCTGACCGTTCCGGTTTTCTCCGCCGTGCCTGCGCAGAAGCGCGGGACCGCGCTAGGCCTGTTCGACGGTTTCTTCGATGCTGGAGCGGGCGTCGCAGCACTGGCGTCCGGAGTGGTGGCCCACTACCTCGCGCTCCCTCAGGTTTTTCTGGTCGTAAGCGCAACGGCGCTTGCCGGGGTGGCTCCGGTCCTGCTCGTGCCACGCGAACGGTGGCGCCCGGGGTCGCAGGACGCCTCGTAGCGCGCGTTATGCGTGAACGGATTTGCCCGTCGCCAACGGAAATTGCCCGTGCATCGTTGCTTTAACGTGGCGCTCATGGCGCTTCGCAAAACAGGCGCGGTGAGAGCCCCAGCCCGCTTCGTCCGGGGAAGCCGTCACTGCAAAAGAATCAGAACCTCACCCCACCGGATGAATTCATCGGGCAGGGCGCAGAAATTCCACGAAACCAAAAACTGAAGTCATATCTGTGAAGCGGTGCGTAGAGGTACGGTTCCAAGAGCCGACGCTTACGCGTCAGCCGCCCCGCAGCGCCTCGAACAACCGCGCAATCGCTTCCGCTCCCGGATCTGGCGTATCGTCCAGCCGCCCCTCGGGAATGTAAGACGCACGCCCCGCGCCCGCCTTCTTCATTTTTGCCGTCGCATCGGCCCCGCTCCTCGCAGCGCTGACGACACGGTCCCAAGGCCCGTCTTTCTCCAAAACTTCGATCGCCGGAATCAGCGCGTCCAGCATCGTCCGGTCGCCCGCCCCGGCGCCCCCGAGATGCTGCATCGCTGCGAGACCTTCAGCCAGCGCCGCCTGCCAGCGTTCCTGCCCGCTGCGTCCGGCCGCCGCGAACATGATAGACAGCAGCACCCCACTCGACCCTCCCGCGTGTCGGGACAGCAGCCGCCCCAGCGTCTGCATCAGGGCGAAAGGATCGTTCAGCGGCAGGCGGTCCAGCGCCCCGTCGATGACGCGCGCAGTCTCTGCGAAGGTCGATCCAGCGTCGCCGTCACCAACCTTGGCGTCCAGTCCGTTGAGATAGTCCTCATTTTCCAGCAACGCCTTGACCCCACGCGTCACCGCCTCCCTGACCGCTGCATTGTCTGAGGGCGCCGCCGCGAAGACCTCAGGCAAGGTCGGCAACGGCGTCACGAAAGGCTCGCGCCACGATGCGACCCCGGTCCATGCTTCCGGCCCAACCTCGCTTTCCAGCGCAGCCTCAATCTCGGTGCTCAACTCAAGAACGGACAGCGAAAATCCGTTCATGTCGAGAGCCGTCATGAACGGCGCAGGACCGGCGACGAGAGCAATTTTCTTCGCCAGATCCGTGCGGGAGAAGGCGTCAAGCAACAGGGACATTTCGACCACCGGCGTCGCGCCCAGGTTATTCAGCATCAGGGCATAACGTGCGTCGCCTGCAGGCAAAGACGAGACCAATTCGTCCGCCGCCAATCGCATCAACCCATCCGCGTCCGTCAGTCCGATGCGCTGTGCGCCGGGCTCGCCATGAATACCCAGACCGAGCTCCGCCTCATCCGCCTTCAGGCGACTTTCATGCGCCTCGTCGTACGCATCGACGTCGCTCAGGGATAACCCGATGGAGCGCGTGCGCGCCGCAACGTCCTTCGCCATAGCCGTCACCTCGGCCAGAGACCCTCCGGCCTCCGCAACGCTGCCCGCCGCCTTATGGACGAAGATCGTGCCCGCAACGCCACGCGCGTGGCGATGCCCGGGTAAGGAGATATCGTCGCCGACCACCACCATCTCGACATTCAGCCCCATGGCGCGCGCCTGTTCCGCCGCAAGCCCGAAGTTAAGACGATCGCCAGTGTAATTCTTAACGACCAGCAGGCACCCGGCCGGTCCCGTCACTGCGATGACGCCTGCAAGAATCGCGTCGACGCCGGGCGAGGCGAACAGCGATCCGCAAACAGCGGCGGTGAGCATGCCGCGCCCGACGAAACCGGCATGCGCCGGTTCGTGGCCGGAGCCGCCGCCGGAAATCACGGCGACCTTGCCATCTTCTTTCTTCCAGTCACGTCGCAGAACGACTTTTATGTCCGGATAACCGTCCAGGCGTGTCAGGTTGCGGCCCGCAGGCGATCGCAGCAGGCCGTCCAAAGCCTCGGTGACAAGCTTCTCGCGGCTGTTGATGAAGCGCTTCATGCCGGAATGTCCTTTCGCGGGAGGCGGTCCCTGATGCTGGCTGCGTCGCCCGCCCGAGACCATAAACGCGTTACCGTCACGCCGTTTCGATCGTCCGTCCACCCCTGCGATCACCGCGCTCCGAAACTCCGCCTACGGGAACTGGCCCCCAGCGCTTCTCGGCGTCGCGCTCAATCATCGGCAGGCGAGTAGAGCTGGCTTCGCAGAAATTCGAAGCTCTCAACAGGAAAAGACTCTGCGTGAGCGACGGAACGCCGCAACTGCCACAGGCGCTCATGGGCGAACACGAGGTTTTCAATGACGCGCCGACGACCGAGCTCCCAACTCATGCCCCTCCGCGCGCTGACATCCTCCGCAAGCGCCAGAAGGCCGCGCGCAGTATCCAGCTCACCAAGATCACAGGCCTGATGGACCGCAGCCAGCAACGTTTCCGCCAGCCGTCGCCGACGCCCGCCATGGTTGCCGCGCCCGTCCGCAGGCCCCGGCGACGCGCCGTCGTCCGACCTTCGCCTGTAGTCCATATCTCTAGCCCCTCGTCGAAATCCGGCGAGGCCCCCGACAAATCCGGCCAAGGCTCGGATAGTCGAAGAAAGGCTAACGCACGATAAAGTGATAGTTGGTCGTGTTCGCTTATCTGAAAAACAGGTCCGGCGCAGCAAAATGGTTGTCATAAATTCATCATCTTACTGTCGTCGCTTTTAAAATCCGATTCTCGTATTCAAGCCCTCGTCTTGGCGCGGGGAGCGAGAATGTCAGACGCAACGATCGACTATCAGAACGCCGCCGGTCCACTGCATCGTCCCGACCTCAACGGGGGCAGAAAACCGCTCGGCGCCGCGATCTTCTTCGGCGTGCTCATCGGCGCGCTCGGCTTCGCCGCATGGAGCGTCCTGCACGACATGAGCGCTGCGGGCGACACCAGCCATCTCGCCGTCGGCACGTTCGTTCTGCTCGGCGTCGCGCTGATCATTGCGCTGGCGTTCGAGTTCGTGAACGGTTTTCATGACACCGCCAACGCCGTCGCCACGGTGATCTACACCAACAGCCTGCCGCCCATGGTCGCGGTCGTCTGGTCGGGCTTGTGGAATTTCCTTGGCGTCGTCACCTCCGCCGGCACGGTCGCCTACAGCATCGTAACCCTGCTGCCTGTCGAACTGATCCTGCAATCGGGCAGCAGCGCCGGTTATGCGATGATCTTCGCGCTGCTGATCGCCGCTATCGTGTGGAACCTCGTCACCTGGGCGTTCGGTATTCCTAACAGCTCGTCGCACGCTCTCGTTGGCTCGATCATGGGCGTCGGCCTTGCCAACCAGTTCGTCTCTCCGGCCGGCGCCGCGACGCAGGGCGTGGACTGGGGACAGGTGCAGAAAGTATTCTCCGCGCTTCTGTTCAGTCCGCTCTGTGGCTTCGTGATGGCGGCGCTTCTGCTGCTCGTCATGAAGATCTGCATCAAGAACAGGGCTCTCTATGATGCGCCCAAGGGCGACCAGCCGCCCCCGACATGGATCCGCGCCCTGCTGATCGGCACCTGCACGGGCGTTTCGTTCTTCCACGGCGGCAATGACGGCCAGAAAGGCATGGGCCTGATCATGCTGATCCTCATCGGCGCCGCGCCGACGGCTTACGCCCTCAACCGCGCGATGCCGGACAGCAGCATGCCCGCCTTCATCCAGACCGCTGACCAGGCCGAAAACGTGTTCCACCTGCATGCCGGAGACGCGCCTGCAGTGGACAACGCCGCCGCGCGTGATCGGGTCGGCGCCGCCTTGCGGGCGAAATCCGTTTCGTCCCCCGACGTCTTCGCCGCCCTGACCACTCTGAGCGGAGATATCTCTCACTCCGTGAAGACCTACGGCTCGATCAAATCCGTGCCTGCGGCCAGCGTGTCGAACGTCCGCACGGACATGTATCTGGTCTCCGACGCGATCCGCGTGATGAAAGACCCCGCCGACTTTTCCGCTGACCAGAAGAAAATCCTGCAATCCTTCATGGGCGAGTTGAACGCCGGCACCCGTTTCATTCCCCTCTGGGTCAAGATCTCCGTCGCCATAGCGCTGGGCCTCGGCACGATGGTCGGCTGGAAGCGCATCGTCGTGACGGTGGGCGAGAAAATCGGCAAAACGCATCTGACCTACGCGCAGGGCGCGGCCGCCGAACTGGTCGCCATGGGCACCATCGGCCTTGCGGAGGGATACGGCCTACCGGTGTCGACCACGCACATCCTCTCGAGCGGCGTCGCGGGCTCCATGGCGGCGAACGGCTCCGGCCTGCAATGGTCCACCCTGCGCGCAATGGCGATGGCGTGGGTCACCACCCTGCCCGCCGCCATGGCGATCTCCGGCTGCCTCTACATCCTGTTCCGACAGGTCTTCTGAGCCAGCCTGGGTCGGCTTGCCCCGGGCGAGCCGACCAAAGCATCTCCGCACCCCGTTTCAACGCGACCCCGGGTGCACAAACGTCGCGTCGACACTATAATCGGTGCGCAACATGTCTCTCGTTCAGACCGAACTCGTCGCCGTCCTCGTCGTCTTTAACGGCGACACGCCCCGCGTGCTCACGCTGGAAGACGGACGCAGCCTGCCTAACGGCCCGCTGAGAACAGACGACCGCTCCCTTCAGGCCAGTCTGCGCGCCGCCGTGGAGCGACAAACGGGCGTCGCGGTCGGGCATCTGGAGCAACTCTACACCTTCGCCGACCACCTCCCAGCTGACGGCGAGCCACGGCGCGTCGCGATTTCCTATCTCGCCCTCACCCGAGTCGGCGCCGAACGCCCGGCCGAACACGCCAACCCCTTCGACGAGGCCGGGTCTCCTGCCGCCTGGCGGGATTGGTACGATTACTTCCCATGGGAAGATCAGGCGTGCCCGCGCGCCGCCCCCGCGGTCGGCGCCCTTCTTCAGCGCCTCGACGACTGGATTACGCGACAGTCGCCCGAAAGGTGGGAAGAACTGCGCCAGCGACGCGATCAGGTCTTTGGCCTGAATGGGGAATCCTGGAACGACGAACTGGTCCTCCAGCGTTATGAACTGCTTTACGAGGCAGGACTTGTCCCTGAAGCGCAGATGGCGGACATCGGCGGCGACGCCTGCGTGACCGGGCTCGCCATGCGCCACGACCATCGCCGCATCCTTGCGACCGCGATTGCGCGGCTTCGCGCGAAAATCCGCTACCGACCGGTCATCTACGAACTGATGCCGGATCAGTTCACGCTGTTCGCACTGCAGCAGGCCGTCGAACGCGTGGCCGGTCGTCACGTCCATAAGCAGAACTTCCGCCGTCAGGTCGCTCATCAGGGACTGATTGAAGAGACTGGCGACGAAAGCCGCGAGGCTGGAGGACGACCTGCACGGCTCTACAGATTTCGCCGGTCGGTGGTCATGGAACGCGTCGTAGCCGGATCGAAGCTGCCGATCGTCCGGGCGCGTTGACGAACAGGCCGCAAGCGCAACGCCAAACGAGCGAGAGGACTCCGGCGAGTTCCGCCATCGCGAACCACGGTAACGCGCAGCGCCTGAGGACACGCGGAGAATATCTGCGGAACATCCAAGGTCAGACGAAGAGCGCGCCAACACGAATATCAGCGATTAACGGCAAGCCCGGGTGGAATCTCACACTGATGTGTGGCGCCGCCATTTCCGGCGGTCGACAGCCGTCAGCATGCCTTCACGCCCGCCACCCCCGCTGCATTAAAGTTTTTTTCTTTTGACTTTCGCCACGCAGGAAGCCCTCCTCACGCCGATCTCGTAGCTCAGGCCACACGAGGCAGGTCTTGCTTCCACCCGATTAATACTCATATTGAGTATTAATCTTTTTCGCCGCCCTTCGGAGGGCTCATGAACCATATACTCAAGCCTCGCCTGGAAGCGCCCTCTCTGGACGCCCTGTATGACCGCGTGAGTGCGTTGATTCCGCCAATGGAATGGGGCGCGTTCGCCGACGACATCGCAGCGATCCAGCGCCTGAAGGCGGAGAAGAACGCCGTCATCCTCGCCCACAATTACCAGACGCCGGAAATTTTCCATTGCGTTGCGGACGTCACGGGAGATTCACTCGCGCTCGCGCGTGAAGCGCAGAATGTCGAGGCCGACGTCATCGTCATGGCGGGTGTGGAGTTCATGGCGGAAACAGCGAAGCTGCTGAACCCGTCCAAAACCGTGCTGATCCCCGACAGCAACGCGGGCTGCTCTCTCGCCGACTCCATCACCGGGCGCGACGTTCGGCTGATGCGCGAACGCTATCCCGGTCTGCCGGTGATCACCTACGTGAACACCTCCGCCGACGTTAAAGCCGAGAGCGACATATGCTGCACCTCCGGCAACGCCGCGCGCATCGTGAAGAGCCTCGGCGTCGACAGGGTCATCATGATCCCCGACGAATTTCTCGCCCGGAATATTGCGAAAGAAACTGGCGTCGACGTCGTTACATGGAAGGGCCATTGCGAAGTCCACGAACGTTTCACGCCCGAGGAAATTCGCCACTGGCGCGACGCCTACCCCGGCCTTGTGGTTCTGGCCCACCCGGAATGCCCTCCGGAAGTCGTGGCCGAAGCCGATTTCTCTGGTTCTACAGCAGGAATGTCCGATTACGTGGCGACTGCGGATGGACGTCGCGTGCTGCTGGTGACCGAGTGCTCGATGAGCGACAACCTCGCCATCCAGCACCCGAAAGTCGAGTTCGTGCGGCCATGCAATCTCTGCCCGCACATGAAGCTGATCACGCTGCCCGCCATCCGTCGCGCTCTTGAAACCATGACGACGGAAGTGACGATTGACCCCGCCGTGGCGGACCGCGCCCGCCTGTCCATCGAGCGTATGCTCGCTGCCTGATGCACGGCATTTCGGAAGAAGACAATGCACTATCCCCTGCCCGACCTGCTGCTTGAGCCCATCGTCCGCGCCGGGCTACTGGAGGACCTCGGTCGCGCGGGGGACATTACCACTGACGCGATCGTTCCCCCGGATGCGATCGCCGCCGCTGCACTGCGCAGCAGACAGGACGGCGTCGTCGCCGGTCTGGACATGGTGCGGCTGTCTTTCAAACTGATTGACCCGACCGTGACCGTAGCGATGCTGGCGCGCGACGGCGACAGGGTGGCGCCGGGCGACACGGTGGCGCGTATTGAAGGCTCAGCGCGTGGCGTTCTGACCGGAGAGCGCGTCGGTCTTAACCTGCTTTCGCATCTGAGCGGCATTGCCACGGCGACCGCGTCCATCGCCCAGGCGATCGCCGGAAGCAAAGCGAAGCTGTGTTGCACGCGCAAGACGACGCCCGGAATGCGCGCGCTACAGAAATATGCGGTAAGGGTCGGCGGCGGCTCGAACCATCGTTTTGGCCTCGACGACGCAGTGCTGATCAAGGACAATCACATCGCCATCGCTGGAAGCGTCGGCGCCGCAATTGACCGCGTGCGTTCGAATGTCGGGCATCTGGTGAAAGTCGAAGTCGAGGTCGACACCCTCGCCCAGCTCGCCGAGGCGCTTGCCACAGGCGGCGTCGACGCCGCTCTTCTGGACAATATGTCGTGCGATACGCTGCGCGAAGCCGTGAACATGATCAACGGCCGGGCGATCGCCGAGGCTTCAGGCGGCATCACGCCCGAGACGGCGCCCGGCATCGCTGCGACCGGCGTGGACCTGATCTCGGTAGGCTGGCTGACGCACAGCGTGCGCGCCATGGATTTCGGGCTCGATTTCGACGCGTAAACGCCGCAGGCCCTGACCAGAGAGATGAAAGACCATGCCGGTAATCGGCGTGTTTACGAATCCGGCTTTAACCGCGCCCGTCCACGGCCAGACGCCCCAAAGCAGGATCGTCCGTGAAGAATCCGTCCAGTCCGAGATCGAGATACCGGCGTAATTCCGCAATCATCCCCGCAGGATTGCGCGCGGTCGGCCCGTCACCATTACGAAGCTGCTTCGGCAAAAACATGTTTTCCGGCCGCGCCGTATAGGAATGCACCAGAAGCCCGGCTTCATGTGCGTCATGTACCAGAGTGCTGGGCACCACCCACGCGCCGTCAGCATCCCGAGGAATGAGATCGGTATTGGACGGCCCGATCACATCCGCAAATGTGCGGATATCCTTCAGCCCTTCCGACGTCATCATATCCCCAAACGTTGTCTTCTTTCCTGCGGCCGCGAGATCGGGAATCTGGTAATTGCGTTCACCCATCAGAAACATAAGACGCGCCTGTGGGTTGATCGCCAGAACCTTCTCCCGAATCGCACGCAGATTGCCCGTTTCGAACGACTGCACCTCCAGCGGCGCCTGTCGCGTATATTCGTGGGCGGCAATCACGCGCAGGAATGCGGCTTCAGGATCGAACCCTAGCGCATGAAAATGCGTGGAATTCTTGATCTCCGGTATCACACCGAAAACTTTTCCCCGGGCGGCGGATTCCGCCGACACGAAATCGATCATTTCCTCAAAAGTCAGAACGTCAAAACGTCCGTCGTAACGGGCGTTGCTTACACGAACCGTCCCCAGACGCTCCTTTGCGCGCAGCGTCTTGAGTTCGGCCAGCGTGAAATCTGTCGTGAACCATCCGGTCTGGTCCCGCCCGTCGATTTTCATCGTACGTTTGCGATTGGCGAACTCCGGGTGAGAGGCCACGTCCGTCGTTTCGGCGATATTGCTTTCATGCCGCACGACCAGCACGCCATCTTTGGTCATGACCAGATCGGGTTCGATAAAATCAGCCCCGTCCGCCATCGCCCGCGCATAGGCCGCCAGCGTATGCTCGGGAAACAGCGCCGACGCGCCACGGTGTGCGAAAATCAGGGGCTTGGGCGCAAGCATCGGCTCCGCCTTTGCGCTACGCCCGACAATGGAAACAGCAGCCGTCGTGGCGGCGAAAGCGAACGTCGATCTGCGCGTAAGCATGTGTACCCTCATCGTAATCCATCTACCGAAGCGCACATCCGCTTCGGCGCCGCCCCGCCGTCAGAGTGACCGACGGGGCGACAGGCGCGCAAGGCGCCTCGCAGCAGGCTTCTTACCACTCAGCGCTAAGCGTCAGGAAGAACATACGCGGCGCAATCGGATAGGCTGTGAACTGCCCGGAAGTTTGCGTGGCGCTCACCGTTGACCACGCCTTCACGTTCGTAAGGTTCGTGATGTTTCCCTGCACACGCAGAACCGGAATATGCGGAATGCCATGGATCGCGTAGCCCGCATTCATGCTGAACATCGCATACGGCGAGGCCCACATGTCGTTCGTGTAGGTGGTGAAGCGCTTGCCGATCACCTCCCCAATGAACTGCCCGCTGAAACCGCCCCAGTTCGTGGTGGCGATGAATTTTTCGCTCCAGTCCGGAGTGCCGACCACGTTCCTGTTCGCCGTATGAACAAGCGACGTGCCGGTGGAGTAGTTATCGTTGTAAACGGACTTGTTATAGGACAGCGCGTTATACAGCGAGAAATGGTCGCCGAACTGCGCCGTGAACGAGAAGTCCATGCCGTCGGTGGACACCGATCCGACATTGGCGAGCGTCGTCGCCGAACCGACGATGGACGACAGTACCTGCGTCGTTGAGATCGCCACCAGACGGTTCGAGAAATGAACGTGGTAATACTCGGCCTGAGCCTGAATGCCGGTCAGAGGGCCCAGGTTGACGTTATGATGCGTCCGCAGGCCGGTCTCGTACGTCCACGATGTTTCCGGCTTTCCGTTGCGCGCAAAATTGTCGAACGCGGCCTGACTCGTCGCGCCCCAAGCCGTTGCGTTTCCATAGCCCGTCGCCTGGAAAGAGCGCATGTTTTCCTGAATATTCGCGAACCACTGCTCGTTCGGCGTAATATTCCAGACTGCGCCGAACGACGGCAGGAACGGCTTCGCCGCCGCAACCGTGCCGCCCGGAACCGTGATCGCCGTGCTCGGCGACAGAGACCCCGCCTTGGCCGCGACCGGCAAGGTGCCGTTCGTGTACACCAGTTCCGACTTGAAGCCCGCATTCAACGTGAAGTTTTTCGATACCTTCCACGTGTCCTGCAGATGCGTGACCCAGGTGTTCGTGTAAAAATTGTTTGTATATTGATCAATCAGCGCATTCTGCTGGCGCTGATAAGGCGTGGTCGGATCAGACCAGCTGAACGGATACCAGCGCCGCGCCTGGGTATTGTTATTGCGTTCGTACCAGCCGCCGACCTCGATCGTGTGTGCGCCCAGTTCATACCGCAACGACGACATGACGCCGCCGCGGTTGTCCCAATATTCGGTCGTGCGTGTCGCAAGACCCGACCCGCCGAAAACCTGATTCAGATTCTGACCCGGATAGTATGCAGAGAAAAGAGTCGGAAGCCCGGCCGCTGAAATGGGGCCAGCGACGACGCCTTCTCCTGTGTTGTTGTGATAGTAGAATTTTGTATTCAGGTGTAGATGGCTGTTGAAATCGTGATTCCACGAGAGATACGTCAGAAAATCACGGCGCTGCGCTGCGCTGTAATAATTTCTGTAGTTCAAACCAGCCGAAGTATAGGCGCTCGAATTGAAATATTTTTTTGCGTAGGCGGCGTCAGGATAAATGAACGGCCGAACATATGTTCCGTAACCGTTAGGCAGGACGATGCCGTCCTCGTTCGGCTCAACCTTGTCTGACCAGTCGAAAAACCAGCTTATCTTGTCATGCAGGCCTTCATGCACGAACTTGGCGTTGACCTGATTGCCGCCCTGGTGGCCTGCAAAATCCCAGGCCCGCGCGTCCTGTCGCGCCCACGAAACATAGGCGTAGTTACCATTTCCGAATTCGCCCGTATCGATCCGCGCGAAGGTTCGGAACGTCGACCAACTGCCGAACGTCTGCGAAAGCTGCCCTCCGGCATGACGCTTGGGATCGGACGACGTGAACTCCAGCGTTCCGCCCAGGTTGGACGTCGAGGCAGTGCCCAGCGAACCCGCGCCTGTGGCCACCGCCGCATTGGCGATGTTCTCGCTGATCACCGCGCGCTGCGGCGACAGGCCGTTATAGTTGCCATAAGACTGATCGCCCAACGGTATGCCGTCGAGTGTGAAGCCAAGCTGGTTCTGATTGAACCCGTGGATGTAGAGCGACGCATTCTGCTCGTTGTTGCCCCACGGATCAGCGTCTTCATAGATAACGCCGGGCAGCATGCTGAGCGCCTTGATCGGATTCACGCCCGGAAGGATGCGCTGGATCTGGGTGTGGCCGAGGCTCTGCTCGGAGCGCGAGCGCCGGGCCGTTGCGACAATGGACTCCACTCCGGACGCCGTCGTGGAGCCGGCCACCTGTTTGGCTGGTTTCACAGACAGGCGCGGCGTGGCGGAGGCTTGCGTAGCGGCGGGAAGAGACGCCGCTGGCGACGCTGTGTTTTTTGCGCGCATCGTATGGCGCTTTATCGAGGTGGATGACGAGGCCGCGTCGGCCGAAGTCAGCGAGGAAAGCAAGGCCAAAGGCGCGCAAAAAGCCGAAAGCATGGCGAGGCGCCGGGCGCGTGAAGTCATCAACTCTCTCATTTTACAATTCGTGACGTTATCCGGCGCGGAACCTACGTATCTGGCGGCTTCCCGTGCGTGACATTTGCGGGACAGTTACGTTTCAGTTGCGTGACAGCATGATGAAAAGCGGGGCGGAGCGCGCTGTTCGCCCCCTGCGGTCGATCACGCTTTACAACGGGTTTCGTTCAACGTATTCAGTTGAGAATGCGTCGCAATAAATTTCATCCCCGAATATCCGAGCACAGAAAGGCGGCGCCAGTGGCAGCCCAGCGTCGCCCCGGCCTCGGGCGCGCATTCTCCTGGCGCCTGCTGCTCGCCGCAGCGCCCGCTTACCCCGCCGGACTAGCGATCGTGACGCTCGTCCCCGCAATTCTTGCGACCCACGACCCTGACGCCCTGTTCGTGGCGCAGGCGGAAGCCGTCGCGGTCGTACCCCTCATCGTCTTGATCATTTTCGGCGCACGCTCGCTGCCTCGCGGTTTCGTCGCCGCTGCGGTCATGGTGCTCTGCGCGCTTGTCCTCGCCATTCCTTATCTCGCCTTCGGCGCAACGAACCCCGCGCAATGATCCGTAAACACCGTTCCCATCTCAGCGGCCCGAGCACATCCGCCAGCCCCGCTCCCCCTTCCCTGCGCGCCCGCATGGGCTGGCTGCACGCATGGGTTGGCTTCATCGCCGGGGCCGTGCTGGTCTGCATGTTCACGACCGGGACACTCGCGGTCTTCGACCGCGAAATCACGCGCTGGATGCAGCCGGAGATGACACTGGGCGCCGCCTACGCCCCCAGCGCCACTGCGCTCGACAAGGCCGCAGTCCTTCTGACCGAAGGAGAGCGGGCGGGCGGACGGGCGTTTCTCTCCCTACCCTCCGAGCGCGAGCCGGGACTGAGCGTCCTTCATCTGGAAAATGACGCCTTCGTCGGCCAGACGCTGGATCCGCGTGACGGCTCCGTCATTCCACTGCGCAACACCACCGGCGGAGATCTGTTCTTTCGATTTCATTACACGCTGCACCTCGGGCATCTGACCGGCGTCATCATCGCGCAGCTTCTCGCGGCAGGGTTTCTGGTCACGCTCATGTCCGGGCTGGTGATGCATTACCGCGCGATGCTGCCGAATCTTCTGACGTTCCGGCCAAACGCGCCGCGTCAACGCTCATGGCTGGACGCGCATCTGCTCGCCGCCGTGATGTTCCTGCCGTTTCTGATCATGGAGCCTTACACAGGCATCATGATCCACGCGAACCGGCTGTTTCCGACAGGCGGGGAACCCCGCGGCGGCGCCCATCATGGCGAAGGACGTCCGGATGGAAAGCGCGCGCCGAGCGAACACGGGCGGGGAATGAAGGGTGACGGAGACCGTCACGGACGGAAAATGGATGCGTCCGCCAGCGCGCCCGAAGAATCACCTGCCGGCGCGACGCAAC
Source organism: Acetobacter nitrogenifigens DSM 23921 = NBRC 105050 (assembly GCF_000429165.1). GTDB lineage: Bacteria > Pseudomonadota > Alphaproteobacteria > Acetobacterales > Acetobacteraceae > Acetobacter > Acetobacter nitrogenifigens. The sequence goes on from NZ_AUBI01000001.1 coordinate 490,514, forward strand.
CCCCGCCACTTGGCGCGATGTACGAGCAGGCCGTCGGCGCGTTTGGTGCGGGGCACATCGGATTCGCACAACCCCGAGGCGATCGCATCACCTTTGTCCGGGGTGACGACGCCACGCTGCGCATGACCCGCGACCATATCGACTTCGACCGGCTGACGGGCCGCTCTCTCGGCCTCACTCGGGAGGCTACCGCCGCCGCCATGACCAGGCAGGCGATGGCTGGTCTGCACATGGCCCGCTGGGCGCCATCGCCGGTGCGCTGGCTTTATTTCGCCTCCGGCGCGGCTGGAGCAACCATGATGTCGACAGGCCTGATCCTTTTCCTGATGAAACGCCGCAAGAACGCCGGAGAGCATCCCGTCGCCATGGCTCTGGGTGAAGCGCTCGCCATGACCGCCATCATCGGATTGCCTGTGGGATGCGCCGCCGTGTTCTGGGCGAACAGGCTTCTGCCCGCAACGATGGCGGCGCGCGCATCCTGGGAGACCAGCGCGCTGTTCGTCGTGTGGCTCGCATGCGCCGCGCACGCGCTGCTGAGCGCGTTGAGGCGCAGGGTTCACAGCGCCTGGCGCGAAGAAACGGCAATACTCGCGCTCGCTCTCGGGCTGCTACCGGCACTCGACCTTGTAACCCGCTGGCCATGGATTCAGACGCAGTCATGGAGCGTGCAGAGCACCTACTGGGGCGTCGATGCGACTGCTCTCACGTTCGCCGCCATCAGCGGCGCTCTTTGGTGGCTGCTTGGGCGCGCCCGTGAAGCCGCGAGACATGTGCGGCATCCCGCCTCGGCCAACGCCGTCGGGTTGGAGTATGGGTCATGAGCGCTGCGTCAATGGCCGTCGTGCAGGCGTTCGACCTCTGGTGCGTCGGCTTTCTGGCGCACGCGCGCGTCCAAAAGAAAGTCAAAATGGACGGGCGAGCGGACGGCCTCTCGTCCGCAGTCCGCGTCGCAGCGCCGGCCGCCGGATTCCTTGGCTGCCTGTTTCTGATGGGCGGCGTGGGAGCGCCAGTCTGGCTCGCCGCAGGCTCGATCGCAGGCGTCTTGTGCGCGCTGATTCTGGCTTTTCGCAAATCGCGAGCCGTGCCGCAGCCAAGGCCGCGCAGGCGACACAGATGAATTTTCTTGGGGAGAGCCAGCCCGCCACATAGAGGCAGGCCGGAGACGCTGAATCAGGCAGACGAGCAGATTGGCGCATCCACCTGCCGCCCTCGTTCAGCTCAATGGCTGAAACGCCGCAAGGACAAAGCCACAGACCGACGTCTCTGAACCCTGGAGCGTAACTGCGTCAGGAAGCCGCCTTGCCTGTCGCTCCCGTGTCGTTGGCAGGCTTCGAGGCGCTGCTCAACACAGAACTGATGGTCTGGCGTGCGACGCGCACCACCACGTTCTGCGCGATCTCAACCTCGATCTCGTCAGCGCCTTCCTCGGCCTTGCGAACCACGCCGACAATTCCGCCGGCGGTCAGCACGCGATCGCCGCGGCGCAACTTGCCCAGCCCTTCACGAAGCTGTTTTTGCTTCTGCTGCTGCGGGCGGATCAGGACGAAATACATGATCGCAAACACAAGCAGGTAGGGAGCGAACTGCAACAGGCCGGACGTGCTGAACGCGCCGCCGCCAGCCGACTGCGCATAAGCGGGAGAAATCAGGAAGTCGAACATCGAGGCATCATTTCCAGAGGCAAACGTCAGACGAGCGCTGACAGACAGGGCGGGACCATAGAATTTGAGCCGCCCGCGTCAAGCCAGCCGCCAGTTTTCGCACCGCCTTCAACGCGTGTATTGCGGATATGCCGCTCGCACAACAGAGCCGACACAGGAAAGACGCCCATGACTCAGCCCGACCTTCTGCCCACTCTCGAACGCATCGCAGCCGCGCTGGAGCGTATGTCCCCGCCCCCTCCTTCGCTGGATGGCCTCTCCACCGCCGACGCGTTCGTCTGGCGCCCCGAGAGCGGCAAGCTGGATCCTGTCGCGCACGTCGCCCATGTCGACATCGGTTTGCTCCGAGGCGTTGAATCTCAGCAAACCACCCTTCTGGAGAACACGCGCCACTTCGCGCGCGGCCTCTCGGCCAACAATGCGATGCTCTGGGGATCGCGCGGCATGGGCAAATCCTCGCTCGTGAAGGCCTGCCACGCGTCCGTGAACGCCGAATTTGGCGCCACCCCGCCCGGCGAAGGCAAGCTCGCTCTGGTGGAGATCGAACGCGAGGATCTGTCCACGCTGCCCGAACTGCTCGGACTGCTCCGCCGCGCGCCGCGTTCTTTCATCGTGTTTTGCGACGACCTCTCCTTCGAGCGCGAAGACCGCGATTACAAGGCGCTGAAATCTGTGCTCGACGGCGGCATCTCCGGCCGCCCCGCCAACGTGCTGTTCTACGCGACGTCCAACCGGCGCCACCTCATGCCCCGCGAGATGATCGACAACGAACGCGCCACCGCCATCAACCCGTCGGAAGCCACAGAAGAAAAGGTATCGCTGTCGGACCGCTTCGGACTGTGGCTCGGCTTTCATCCCTGCTCGCAGGACACATTCCTGGAAATGGTGCGCGGTTATGCCCGTGAGCAGTCGCTCAGGATCGCTGACGAAGACCTGTGTATGCGCGCCAACGCGTGGTCGATCTCTCGCGGCGGCCGCTCGGGGCGTGTCGCGCAACAATTCATCGACGACCTCTCAGCCACGTTGAGCACGGAAGCATAGAAGAGGTCGGGCGTCGGGCGTCGGGCGTCGGGCGTCGGGCGTCGGGCGTCGGGCGTCGGGCGTCGGGCGTCGGGCGTCGGGCGTCGGGCGTCGGGCGTAAATGTACAACATACTCCCGATACACAAAAAACTATTCGATAAGAGATAAGGGAAGAATACACAGCTACGCAGCAGCGGATGACCGCAACTGCAGCGCGCCAGCTTTCCCATGATCCACACGACGTCTCCTCACGGAGGCGCCCGGCGCTTTCAGGACGAAGCTATAACGCGCCATACTGGAAGCCCATACGCATAACTTTGCGCAGATCACATACCTTCGGAAAATGTCATATTCGGAACATTATAAATCAAAAAAAACAACCATCCAATGCGCCCGAGGAAAAACGTGCCGCCATTGACGGACGAAACGCGTAATTTCTGAAAATATCTGTAAATACTTGTGCAATGTGCGTTTTGCGAACGTTCGCCCGCAACACACCATCGCACCTGCCCGCCTCAACCCGACAAAACACCCGAAAATCGACTATATTCCGCCCCACGGCCTCGGCGCCAACCGCCGAGACAAGTCATCGCTCCGGTCGACCGATCCAGCCCCATGTCCTGAACGGCCCCCGCCCATTGTCCTATTCGCCGGACGTTTTGCGGCGCCGCCCCGACACCCCCCGTCTCCTCTTATTAAACAATTATTTCATTAAATCGGGACGCCCGTTGCAAAGCGGACACGCCCCGAAACCATAGCCATGCACGCGTTCGCGATCTGATTTGCAAGGGCGATCAATCCGTGTAGGGAATGTTCCCGACCGAGAAACATACACCAACCTACCACCAAGGACTTTGCATGACGGACGTTCATCAGCACGCCGCGCCAACGCGTCGGCAGATGCTGACCCGTATCGGGTTGCTCGCCGGAAGCGCCGGTCTCTATCAGGCGATGACCAGCATGGGTCACGCGATGGGCACCGACTTCAAGGGCTCACCCGACCTTAAAGGCGCCAAGAAAGGCACCCGCGTCGTCATCCTCGGCTCCGGTCTGGCCGGAATGCTGGCCGCATATGAACTGCGAAAAGCCGGTTACGCCGTGCAGATCATCGAGTACCAGAACCGAGCGGGCGGGCGAAACATCACGCTCCGCGGCGGCGACGTCGTCAACGAACTCGGCGGTTACACCCAGAAGGTCGGCTTCGCTCCGGGCAACTATATCAACCCCGGTCCGTGGCGCATTCCCTACCACCATCAGGGTCTGCTGCATTACTGTCAGGAATTCGGCGTAGCGCTCGAGCCGTTCGTGGAACTCAACCACAACAGCTACCTGCATTCGTCCGCCATGTTCGGCGGCAAGCCGGTTCGGTATCGTGACTATGCCTCCGATTTCACCGGTTACACAGCGGAACTGCTGGCCAAAGCCATCGACCAGCACAAGCTGGACGACGTCATGTCCAAGGACGAGCGCGAGCATGTCGGGGCCGCGATGCGCGGCTGGGCCGGGCTCGAGAATAACGGCGCATGGGTGAAAGGCGTCCGCAGTTCCCTCCGTCGTGGCTTCGAGCGTCCCCAGGGCGGCGGCATCGACGGCGAACCCATTCCGTCCGACCTCCTGCCCCGCGACGAAATCATGAAGTCGGGTTTGTGGCAGTTCATGTCGTTCCATGAACGCCTCGACATGCAGACGACCATGTTCCAGCCGGTCGGCGGCATGGATAATATCGGCAAGGGCTTCATCAAGCAGGTTCACGACCTGATCACGCTGAACTGCAAGGTGACGGCGATCCATCAGGACGATCACGGCGTGAAGGTGTCCTACGCGGATATGGCCCATGGCGGCGCAATGCGCGAAGTCGAAGCCGATTACTGCGTCTGCACCATCCCGCTTCCGGTCCTGTCGCAGCTCGACGTGCAGGTCAGCGGTCCGTTGAAAGCCGCGATCTCGGCGGTTCCCTATGCGTCTTCCGTGAAACTCGGCCTCGAGTTCAAGCGCCGCTTCTGGGAGCAGGATGAACAGATTTACGGCGGCATCAGCTTCACCGACCAACCGATCAGCCAGATCTCCTACCCGTCCGGCGGCATCTTCTCCAAAGGCCCCGGCGTGCTGCTTGGCGGCTACATGTTCGGCCCCGCCGCATACGACTTCGCAGGCATGACGCCCGAACAGCGCGTTCAGGCGGGCATCGAACAAGGCCTCAAGATTCATCCGCAGTATCGCGAAGAGTTTTCCAACGGCGTCGGCTTCGCATGGAGCCGCATGCCATGGACGCTCGGCTGCTGCAGCATGTGGTCCGAGCAGGCGCGCAAGCAGCACTACAAAGCGCTGGTCACGATGGACAACCGCATCGTGCTCGCTGGCGAGCACGCGTCCTACGTGGGTTGCTGGCAGGAAGGCGCCATCCTGTCCTCGCTCGCGGCGATCACCTCCCTGCACAAACGCGCCATCGGAGCCGCCTGATGCGTTCTTATCTTCTCGCCGCACTCGCCGTCGCCGCGACAGCTGTTCCCGTGCTGACAGCAGGACAGGCCCACGCGGACTCCGCCAGCTCTGTCGTTGGCCGCGTACAGCCGCTCAACACCGGCGCCGCCGTCTATGAGCACGTCTGTCAGGGTTGTCATATGCCCGGCGGCAAGGGCGCGGCCGGGGCGAGTTCGGGCTTTCCCGCATTCGCTGGCGACGGACGCCTGCAAAGCGCCGGATACCCTGTTTACATGGTATTGAACGGCCGTGCGGGCATGCCCTGGTTCGCAGGCATGCTTTCGGACAAGCAGATTGCGGATGTCGTCAATTATATTCGCACGAGCTTCGGCAACCATTTCGATGGAACCGTGAAGCCGGAGGATGTTGCGAAGATGCGGCAGCCCGTTCAGATGGAAGAGCAATAAGCAATGAACTCCACGATCCGTAACCTGACTTTCGCGATCGCCAGCGTCGCCGCCATCGGCGCCGCCAGCGCGTCCGCCGCCGACGGCGTCGTCCGACACACCGACCCGGCGGGCCACTTCCCGATCGCTCAGGCCATCGAAGTGCCGCCCGGCGCCTCGACGATCTATCTCAGCGGTATGGGTTCCCCACCGACGAACAAATCGGCGGACCCGAAGACCCTCGCCGCCTATGGCGACACGGAGACGCAGACCCGCGGCGCGCTGGAGAAAATTCAGGACGCTCTCGCCAAGCTGAACCTGACGATGGGCGACGTCGTGCAGATGCACATGTACATGGTCACGGACCCGAAGCTCGGCAAGCTCGATTTCGCAGGCATGATGAAGGCTTACACGCAGTTCTTCGGGACGGCAGCGCAGCCTAACCTGCCGGTTCGCTCCGCGTTCGAAGTCGCTCACCTCGCCAACCCCGGCTGGCTCATCGAAATCGAAGTCACCGCCGTTCGGGCGCCTCATTCATAATTCATACGTTATCCCTGATATTGATCCAGTTCACTTCGTCGCCACGCACTGGATGATATAAGCGAAGAGTTCGCCGGGATTCGCTCCTCCGCTTCATCACGGCGGAGCGAAGGCGCAGGAGAGCGCGAAAAAGGGGTACGATGGACCAGTTTCTTCCGACCGAAAGTCACTCAGAATCCGTCGAGGTATGCCTCGATCCCGCGAACGCGGCCACGGATTCCAAAACGTCGACGGACGCCAGTGACGCCGAAAATCGGTCCGTATCTCCAAACAGCGCCTCCGGGCAGGACCTTCGCCGCATCCACTGCGATCCGGATTTCTGGTATCCCGTCGCCTGGAGCCGCGAACTGAGGCGCGGCAAGGTTATCGCCACGCGTTACGCCGGGCATCCGATAGCGCTTGTCAGACCTGACGAAGGCCCCGTCTTCGCTCTCGAAGATCGCTGCGCTCACCGGCAGGTCCCGCTCAGCAAGGGGCGAGTGTGCGGGCAATCCGTTCAATGTTGCTACCATGGCTGGGCCTATGGCCGCTCAGGTCGCTGCATTGATGTGCCGTATCTCGGCAAAGGCAAACTGCCGAACGGCGTACGCACCTATCCGGTGCGGGAACAGGACGGCCTGATCTTCGTCTTTCCCGGAGACCCTGAAAAGGCCGCCGCCACGCCACTACGCCGCGAATTGGCTCAAAGTAACAACGCAGCCTACAAAACCCGCCGTTTTGGGCGACATGTCGCCTGCCACTACAGTTTCATGCACGAGAACCTGATGGATATGAACCATCAGTTCATGCACATGAAACAGATGGGGCAAATGCGCCCTCGCTTCCTCGGCCAGAAGCGCGAGCCCGGTCTGGTTGAAGCGCGCTACAGTTTCGCGCGTACCAGTGGCAAGCAGCCCCTCGGCGAGGCCCTGATTTTCGGAGAACGTCGCGACGCGTCGGCCAAGTACGCAGACCGCGATGTCATGACGATCCGCACCGAATACCCGTTCCAGACGCTGCGAATCCAGACCGGCGACGAAGCCCCCGTCATGGACCTGTGGATCGCTTACACGCCGCAGGACGCGGACCAACTCACCAACCGCACTTTCGGCCTGCTGTCGGTCAAGAAGCCTGGCGTCCCCGGCCTGCTCGACCTCGCATGGCCGTTCCTTGTGGCGTTCACCGAGCGTATTTTCGCGGAGGACCGCGAAATCGTCGAGCTCGAACAAAAAGCGTGGAATGAACTGGGCGGCGATCACAATCAGGAAGTCTTCCCCGTGATCAACGCGCTCCGCAGCCTGCTCGCCGAATGCGGCGTGCAGCCGGGCGCTTCAACGCCGGGCAGTTCGCCACAAGAGGCATCCCCGCCGTCCTCCTCGTCACAAGGCCGGGAAGACGCCGCCGCCGCTCCTGTCTCGCGCAGTGACGCTCCAGCGCCTGAAAACGTGACGGCGACCCGCGCCAAACCGGAGTCTCGGTCCAGTAAGCGCGCTCCGAGCGCGAAGAGGAAAGCTGGCGCCGCGAAGCCAGACGACAAGCCGACCTGATCACTCGTGGAAAGTCATCATAACACCCGGACACCTGATCTCGAGGCCGGCCCCTACCGTCTCCGGGCCCTCGACGTCAGCGACGCCAGCGGGATGCACCGTCTGGTGAACGACTGGAACGTCATCCGGATGCTAAGCCGACTACCGTTCCCCTACCCCCGCGAACTCGCCATGGACTGGATCGCCAGCACCCGCGAGCAGGCGGCGAGAGGCGAAAGCCACCATTTCGCGATTCTGGACGGCGACGAGGCCCTGATCGGGTGCGTAGGCCTCACACTTGAAAAAAACCCGGCCATCAAGGTCGCCCGGCTGGGATACTGGATCGGCAAGCCGTTCTGGGGCCGCGGCGTCGCAACACTCACCGCCGGGCGCGTCGCCCGCTGGGCTATGGCCAACCTTGACGTTCAGGCGTTGCGCGCAACCGTGGCGCAGGACAACCCGGCTTCAGCCGCCGTACTGCGCCGCATTGGCTTCCGCCAGATCGGAGAAGGTTCGCAGCCCTTCATGGCGCGCGGCGGTGAAATCCCGATCCACCTGTTCGAGGCGTCGCGAGGCGACCTGGACGTCGGGTCGGGCGACGCTTCCGCCGCGCCTGCCGCCACAGGCGACGCACGAAAGCTGGTCCTCGTGGCCGCGGCCGCTCTGATTGACGCTGATTGCCGTATTCTTCTGGCCAGACGTCCCGAAGGCAAGCCTATGGCGGGCCTGTGGGAGTTTCCGGGCGGCAAGGTTGAACCCGGAGAAACGCCCGAAGCTGCGTTAATTCGCGAATTGAACGAGGAACTGGGGCTCGACGTGACCAGCGCCTGCCTCGCCCCGTTCACCTTCGCGTCTCACGCTTACGAGACGTTTGACCTTCTGATGCCGCTATATGTCTGTCGTCGCTGGAAGGGCGCGCCCCAGCCGAAGGAGGGCCAGACCCTGAAATGGGTCGCCGCGGAACAACTCGCAGATTATCCGATGCCCGCCGCAGACCTGCCATTCATTCCGCTGCTACGCGACCTGCTGTGACGCCCAAACGGGCGCCGCCCGCTGGCTAAATCCCGACACCCGGCGCACACTCTGTCGAACAGAGCAGTCAACCGCGTATTGGCGCATTGCCCCGCGCGGCGCGCTCGCTCAAAAACAATCAACCGTCCTCCTCACCACAGCCGAGCGACGATTTCGGAAAGCAGCCCCCAAACAGGCTCGCTGAAACACGCCCGGAAAACGGGCCAAGGACAGGATAGCACCCGATGAACCCAACATCCGCGCTGATCGTTATCGGCAACGAAATTCTCTCGGGGCGAACACAGGACGCCAATATTCGTTTTCTGGCCCAGAGGCTGGGCGAACTCGGCGCGCCACTGCGGGAGGTCAGGATCATCCCGGATATCCGGGAGACTATCATCACGACCGTGACGGAGATGAAGGCGCGTTTCGGGCAGGTGTTCACCACCGGAGGGATCGGTCCGACCCACGACGACATCACCGCCGCCTGCATCGCCGAAGCGTTCGGCACGACGCTTGAACTGCATCAGGACACCGCCGCCCGGATGGAGGCGCACTACGGCGTCGACCAGTTCTCCGAGGCGCGGCACCGTATGGCCATGCTGCCGAAAGGAGCAACGCCGATCATCAACAAAGCCTCCGTCGCACCCGGCTTTACGATCGGCAACGTCCACGTCATGGCTGGCGTGCCGTCCATCATGCAGTCGATGTATGAAGCGGTGGAGCCCGACCTCCTGCGCGGATCGCCGATCACGTCGCGCACCTGGCATACGACGACGCTGTTCGAGAGCATGATCGCCGCGCCGCTGGAAGCGGTGCAGAATCGTTTTCCCGATCTCGACATCGGCTCATACCCCTTCATGCGCGCGGATGGACGGCGGGGCGTCGCTCTGGTCGCCAAGGGCGCGAACGCCGACCACGTGGCGGCGGCGTCCGAGGAAATCCGCAGCCTTATCGTTACGGCAGGCGGCGATCCGATCGAGGGAGAATCGCCAGTCTGACGGGCTGAGCGACAAACATCAGGCGAAAAAGAAAGCCGCCTCGCCGGCAGCCGCGCCGCAACTCTGCTGCTTCGGGAGCGTCGCGCCGTAGCCCGGAAGACGCAGGGTCTGCCGGGCGTGTAACCCGCGCCCGGAAAGCATCAGGTCAAAGCGTCACGCCCCATGGCGACGAACTTGTCTCGCCGTTGCGCGACCAGAAGCGCGGGCTCCAATCCGACCAGCGGCGCCAGTTCTTCCGAAATCGCGTTCTTTACGCTCTCTATGGTCGACGCCGGGTCACGCTGCGCGCCGCCGACAGGCTCGGTCACGATTCTGTCGATCAGCCCAAGTTTCTGCAGATCCTGCGCCGTCAGCTTTAGAGCCTCCGCCGCTGTAGTGGCCTGCTTCGGGTCTCTCCACAGAATCGACGCGCACGCTTCCGGCGAAATGACGGAATAGATGGCGTTCTCCAGCATCAGCACACGATCGCCCGACGCCAGCGCCACGGCGCCGCCTGATCCGCCCTCACCGATCACCGTTGCAACCAGCGGCACGGGAACCGTCAGGCAGGTCTCGATCGAACGGGCGATAGCCTCGGCCTGCCCACGCGCTTCCGCGTCGATGCCTGGCCATGCGCCGGACGTATCGACGAAGGTCAGAATCGGCAGGCCGAAACGCCCAGCCAGCTCCATCAGGCGCATGGCCTTGCGATAGCCTTCCGGACGAGCCATGCCGAAGTTATGGACAAGCCGCGTATCGAGATCCGACCCACGCTCCGTGCCGATCACCACCACGGACTGGCCATTGAACCGGCCCAGACCGCCGACAACGGCCTTGTCGTCAGCAAACTGCCTGTCGCCCGCCAGCGGCGTGAAATCGGAGATCGTCGCGCGGATGTAATCCAGCGCATGCGGACGCTGCGCATGACGCGCGACCTGCACTTTCTGCGAGGGGGTGAGCTTCGCATAAAGCGCGCGAAGCTGCTTCTCCGCCTTGTCCGACAGACGAGAAATCTCGTCGGAAATATTGACACCATCAGGCCCGCCCTCGCTCGAGGCGGCCATATTTCGCAGATCGTCGATCTTGGTCTCAAGCTCGGCGACCGGCTTCTCAAAGTCCAGAAACTGACGCATGGCGGATGGCGATAGCACAGTGGCGCGCAAAGCCAAGCTTCACAGCGCAACGACCGCACATCTTTTACATCAGGCCAGCGTGGCCGACAGGGCTGCACCGGTGGCAAACTCGCGGCGAATCATGGCGATAGGCAGGTTTTATCGCCATTGGCGCGTCAGGCTGCCTCCGTCACACGCCTTCAGTATATGGATATCAGAGCACAACCCTCGTCCTTCGCCGTCCCCAGATCGTCGGCTGATCAGTCGCATTCTGGCGGCGACGCGTCGTCTTCGGTCGAGTCGGCGGCCTCCCCAAGTGGATGATGGGCGAGCACGACCTCGCGCAGCCTGTCGGCCTGCACATGCGTATATATTTGCGTGGTCGCTATGTCGGCGTGCCCAAGCAATGTCTGCAGCGTCCGTAAATCCGCGCCGTGCGCCAGCATATGCGTCGCGAATGAGTGCCTCAGCGTGTGCGGCGACAAACGCGCGACGTCGAGATCCGCCCGGGTGGCGATGTCCGCAAGAATCTTGTCGAACCCCTGCCGAGTGAGCGCGCGCAGCGGGTTGCGTCCAGGAAAAACGAACGGGCTGCCTTTCGTTTCGTCCGCGCGCATCAGCGCCACCGCCGCCTCTCGCGCGGGGTCGGATAACGGCACCAGCCGCTCCCTGCCGCCCTTGCCTCTTACAAGAAGCATCCGTGCGCGATCCCGAAAAGCGGCCCTGCGCAACGCCAGCAACTCGGAAACGCGGAGCCCGGTTGAATAGAGCAGCTCTATCGCCGCCCGCCCGACCAGCAGACGGCGCGTCAATTCCGGCGACGCCCTCTCGTCAGGACGGCAAGCGCCGATGAGCGACAGAACCTCTGCCTCGGAGAGAAATTTCGGCAACGAATCCTGTGGCGACGGCGCATCGAGTCGGGCCGCTGGATTGTCAGGCCGCCGACCGTCCCGGAGCAGGAAGAGAAAATATTGTCGGACGCAGGAAACACGGCGGCTGATCGTCCGGCGCGATAACCCTGCGGCGCCCATCTCCGCCACCCATGCCTGCAGCCCCTCGCCAGAAGCTTCCGGCAAGGCTTCGCCCCGCGCGGCGAGACTGTCGGAGCATTCCGAAAGATCGCGCGTGTACGCGGCCAGCGTGGCCGGGGCGGCGCCGCGCTCCGCCGCAAGCATTTCAAGAAAAGCGTCCACCAGAGCGCCGGTCACTGACGGTTCAGCCTTTTACTGGCTGACATATGATCGTAGCCGACGGCGGAGCACACGGGCGCCAGCCCGATCCCGCACGGCGTCAGCGCCCGGCAGCCGCTGGCGTCGACGGAGGAACCGAAGAGGCCGCCGCCGGGGCCGCAGCGACAGGTGCTGGCGCCGCAGGAGCCGTCATCGCACCGGGCGGAATGACGTTCGGGAGAGCTTCTGCTGGCGGGGCGCTGGAGGCGAACGCGCTGGAAGGCAGGGTCTTATGGACGACCTGCTGGACGGGCGACTGCGGCGAAGTTCCCAGCATCGCGATCCCCCCCACGAGGATTACGACGACCAGAGCGGCCACAATGATGACGAGTCGACGCATTCCTGTCTCTATGCTCCACAACTGTCGGGCGCGCGCCCGTTCTCCACGCAATAGCGGGTCTTCCCTCGCTCTATGTTACGATGCCGTCCATGTCACGCACTCGCCAAGCCCATACCAACGCCGACGCCGCCGACGTCTATTCGGAACACGAAGACGCGCACGCCATCGCGACGCCGCCGGACCTGCCGCTCAACCTCGACGTGGTGCGCTCCGCCGCCGGATTCGGACCGCTCTCGGGGCGCAGCATCGTGTTGATCGGCCTTATGGGCGCTGGAAAGAGCACCATCGGCCGCAGACTCGCCGAACGCCTGAGGCTCGGCTTCGTCGACGCCGACGCTGAAATAGAACGGGCCGCCGGTTGCTCGATCAGCGACGTGTTCCGCCTTTATGGAGAGCAGGCGTTTCGCGAGGGCGAGCGGCGTGTGATCCGACGGCTTCTGGACGGACCGCCCTGCGTCCTGGCTACCGGAGGCGGCGCGTTCATGAACGCCGAAACCCGCGCCCTGATCCGGGAACGCGCGATGTCGGTATGGCTGCGCTGTCCCCTGCCCATGCTGGTGCGACGCGTCGCCGGGCGCTCACACCGCCCCCTGCTGAACGACGCGCGTCCGAAGGACGTACTTGAAAGACTGATGACGGAACGCCACCCGATATACGCGGAAGCCGACGTCATCGTACAATGTGGAGACGACAACGTGGATAACGGGACAACGCGGGTCATCGAGGCGCTGGCGCAAAGCAGACGGCCCCGCCGCCTCGCCATCACGCTGGAGAAAGCCTCTTACGAAGTCGTGATCGGCTCCAGCCTGCTGGCCCGCGCCGGCTTGCTGCTCGCGCCGCTGCTGCCTCAGCCGCGAGTCGTCGTGATCACGGACGAAACAGTCGCCTCGCTTCATCTGCAAAGCCTGCTCGACTCCCTTTCGGATTCGGGAATCCGTTCGCAGACCGTGATCGTTCCTCCTGGAGAGCGATCAAAGTCTCTCGAAGAGTACAAGCGTGTAACGGACGCCGTGCTGGAAACGGGTGTGGAGCGCCGGACGACGATCATCGCCTTCGGCGGCGGAATCGTCGGCGATCTGGCCGGCTTCGTCGCCGCAACAACGTTGCGCGGGCTTCCGTTCGCGCAGATCCCGACGACCCTGCTGTCGCAGGTCGACTCGTCGGTTGGCGGAAAGACCGGAATCAACACGAGTTGGGGCAAAAACCTGCTCGGCGCGTTCCATCAACCGATCGCCGTTCTGGCGGACGTATCCACCCTGCGCACCCTGCCTCAGCGGGAGTTGATCGCCGGTTACGCCGAGATCCTCAAGGCCGGTCTTATCAGCGATCCTGCGCTGTTTGCGTGGTGCGAAGCCAATGCCTCTGCGGTTCTGTCACAGGACGCAGGCGCGCTGACCGAAGCGGTCGAACGCGCCTGCGCATTCAAGGCGTCGGTCGTCGCTGACGATGAATTCGAGCGGCGGTCCGATGGCGGTCGGGCTCTTTTGAATCTCGGCCACACGTTCGGACACGCGCTCGAGGCGGAGATGGGATACGACGGCAGCCTGCTGCATGGCGAAGCGGTCTCGATCGGCCTGCGTCTGGCCTTCCTGCTCTCCGTGCGTCTTGGCGTCTGCCCGCAGGAAGACCTCGACCGCGTGACCGCGCATCTGGAGGCGCACGAGATGCCGTCGCGTATCTCCTCGCTCTCTCGCCCCGTCACGGCGGATGCGCTGGTCGCCCACATGGCGCGGGACAAGAAGATGAGCGACGGAAAGCTGAGCTTCGTTCTGGTGAAAGGCATCGGACAGGCGTTCAGCTCCCGCGACGTTCCGATGCCTCTGGTGCGTGACATTCTGATCGAGGACGGCGCCCTGAACATTAGCGATGCACGTGGCGAATAGCTGAGAAGCAAAACTATTACGAAAACGAACACGTTACGGGCATGATTTTAATGCCAATCTCCGCGTCGGCGTATTAAAAGCGCCGCAAGCAGGGATTTTCTTAAAGGGCGGTCGTTTTGATTGCCCTGTTTTCTGCCTAAATTTTTGCCTACCGAAATGAAGTGTTGCATATAAAACACGCTTATGGCTTGTAATGTCTGATAGAGCTAAACAGCGGGTTCCATTGGAGGAACCGCTGGCCCTATAGGGCTTTCAGACATCTTGCGGGGGCTGACACGCCAATGGTAGGCGTCGGCCCCGACAGATGAGGGAAGAGGACGAAAAAATGCGTCTCCGCACGGCGTTACTCGCAACAACCTTGATGGCCGCGGCGCCTGTGGCTGCATCGGCCACGACGATCACTGGCCCGTATATCAATCTCGGCGGCGGCTATGATCTGACCCAGACCCAGCACGCTCACTTCTCCCCGACGACGCAGGCGGACGGATCTGAATCCAATTCCGGCACGTCCTCGAAGTTCCGTCACAAGGACGGCTTCACGGGCTTCGGCGCGTTCGGTTGGGGCTTCGGCAACGGTCTCCGCGCTGAGCTCGAAGGCGTTTACAACTACTCGCAGATCAACCACCGCAACGCGACGCCTGTCGCCGGCTCGACCAGCGGCAGCGATCAGTCGTACGGCGGTTTCGTCAACGTCCTGTATGACATCGATCTGAAGCAGTTCGGCATCGATGCGCCGATCACGCCGTTCGTCGGCGTTGGCGCCGGTTACCTGTGGCAGCACTACAACCCGATCACCACCACCTACGCGAACGGCAACGTCAACCGCGTCGGCGGAACGAACGGCGGCTTCGCCTATCAGGGCATCGTCGGCGCCGCCTACGACATTCCGTCGGTTCCGGGCCTAGCGATCACGACCGAATACCGCATGATCGGCCAGACGTTCACGGACGGCGCTTACTCGTCGACCTCGTGGAACGGCTCGGGCGTTCACAAGGGTAACGTGAACTTCGACCACCGCTTCAACCACCAGTTCATCCTGAGCCTGCGTTACGCGTTCGACACGGCTCCGCCGCCGCCGCCGCCGGCTCCGGTCGCTCCGCCGCCGGTCGTCGCTCCGGCTCGCACGTACCTCGTGTTCTTCGACTGGGATAAGTCGATCCTCACGGCGCGCGCTCGCCAGATCGTCGCCGAGGCTGCTCAGGCTTCGACGCACGTTCAGACGACGCGTATCGAAGTTAACGGCTACACCGACAACTCGTCGGCTCGTGGCGGCGCTTCGGGTGCGAAGTACAACATGGGCCTGTCCATCCGTCGCGCTGACAGCGTGAAGGCTGAACTGATCCGTGACGGCGTTCCGGCGACCGCCATCGACATTCACGGCTATGGCGAGCAGCACCCGCTGGTCCCGACGGGTCCGAACACCCGCGAGCCGCAGAACCGTCGCGTCGAGATCATCCTGCACTGATCGACTCGTCGATCCAGTCTGGATATCGGAGGAAAGGGCGCCATTCGGTGCCCTTTTTTCTTGCCTCTCGTCCGCTGCGAAATAGCCTGCTTGCAGCGCGCCTTGTCATGGCTTCTTCACGCGATCAGGATCTCACCTGACATGGCCTCCGCCCATCCGCCTCTCTCCGCCCAGCGCCTTGCCAAGATGCAGCGATTCCTGAAGTTCGGCCTAATCGGTAGCCTCGGTTTTCTGTGGGATACCGGCACGGTCTACGCACTTCGCCCAATTATCGGACTTGGTCTGGCAACCCTTGCGGCCTATTTCGTCGCCGCCTCGCTCAACTGGCTGGCCAATCGTCTCTGGACGTTCCGTGGCGTTGGGCTGGACGAACATCCAGTGCTGCAATGGCTTCGGTTTCTGACAGCCAACAGCCTCGGCTTTCTCCTCAACCGCGGCGCGGTCTATCTGCTGTTTTATCTGGAGCCATTCTGCGTCCAGCACCCGGTCACAGCCATCGCCGTCGGGTCGCTCACAGGAATGCTGGCGAATTTCAACCTCAGCCAACGCCTGGTTTTCCGCGAACGACCACCGCACTCCGCGCTCGATCTCGCCGAGATCGCCACGGGCCTGACCAGCGCGGAAAAATCCGATTCAGAAGACAGCGCCGCCGCATAAAACCGTTCTGGCGAGCAGAGCGTCGTCCCCGACACTTCCGGGGCGGGCTCGACTAGGTTAAATCTGCCTGAGAACCAGTTTCCGACCATCTTTCGGCCGCGCGGCTGTCCTCGGGCGCCACGCATCCATATCCCCGGGATATCCGTCCGCCGCCATGCCTACGACAAACGACATCCGCGCCGCGTTCCTCGATTATTTCGCGTCGCAGGGGCACCAGATCGTGCCGTCCTCCCCCCTCGTTCCCCGCAACGATCCGACGCTGTTGTTCACCAACGCCGGAATGGTGCAGTTCAAGAACGTGTTCACAGGGCAGGAAACGCGCCCCTACAACCGGGCCACAACGGCGCAGAAAGTCGTCCGCGCAGGCGGCAAGCACAACGACCTCGACAACGTCGGCTATACCGCGCGCCATCACACGTTCTTCGAGATGATGGGCAACTTCTCGTTCGGTGATTACTTCAAACCGCTCGCCATCGAACTAGCGTGGAATCTGATCACGCGTGATTTCGGGCTGCCGAAAGACAAGCTGCTGGTCACCGTCTACTCGGAAGACGAAGATGCTGCGGCGCTGTGGCGCAAGATCGCCGGTCTTTCTGACGACCGCATCATCCGCATCCCGACCTCCGACAATTTCTGGCGCATGGGCGACGTCGGCCCCTGCGGCCCCTGCTCCGAGATCTTTTACGACCACGGCCCCGACGTTCCAGGCGGCCCGCCGGGCTCGCCCGATGAGGACGGAGACCGTTTCGTCGAGATCTGGAACCTCGTGTTCATGCAGTTCTTCGAGGATCCGCCAGGCACGCGAACGCCGCTGCCACGTCCGTCGATCGACACCGGCATGGGCCTTGAACGCTTCGCCGCGATCATGCAGGGCAAGCGCGACAATTACGACACCGATACGCTGCGGGCGCTGATCCTCGCCTCCGCCGACGCGACCGGACAGGACCCGGACGGACAGTTCAAGTCCAGCCATCGCGTGATCGCCGATCACCTGCGCTCAACCGCGTTCCTGATCGCCGACGGCGTCCTGCCCGCAAAAGACGGGCGTGGCTACGTGCTACGCCGCATCATGCGCCGCGCCATGCGGCACCTGCACATGATGGGCACGACCGATCCGGTCTTCTACAAGCTGCTGCCGGCTTTGATCCGCCAGATGGGCGCAGCCTACCCCGAACTGGGACAGGCCGAGGCGCTGATCCGCGAAACGATGCTGGGTGAAGAAGAGCGCTTCAAGGCAATGCTTGGACGCGGCCTCGGCCTGCTCGGCGAAGAAACCGACAAGCTGCCATCGGGCGGCGCGTTGCCCGGCGACGTGGCGTTCAAGCTGTACGACACATTCGGCTTCCCGCTCGACCTGACACAGGACGCGCTCCGTTCCAGCGGCCACACGGTAGACGTCGACGGCTTCGACGCCGCGATGAAGCAACAGCGTGAGCGCGCCCGCGCCGCGTGGACCGGCTCCGGCGACACCGCGACGGAGACCGTCTGGTTCGAAGCACGCGACCGTTTCGGCGCGAGCGAGTTCCTTGGCTACAGCACCGAAGTCGCGGACGGCGAGATTCAGGCGATCGCGCTCGGCGACCGTCTGGTCGAGAGCGCAGGTCCCGGCGAGCAGGTCGCCATCCTGCTCAACCAGACCCCGTTCTACGGCGAAAGCGGCGGACAGGTCGGCGACACGGGCGAGATCACCGCGCCGGGTGTTCGCATCGCCGTCACTGACACGCAGAAGAAGCTCGGCGATCTGCTAGTGCATTACGGCACGGTCACCGAAGGAACCGTGAAACCCGGCCTCGCCATCCACGCCGTCGTCGACCACACGCGACGCAGCGCCATCCGCGCCCACCACTCCGCGACACATCTTCTGCACGAAGCGCTGCGTCGGCGTCTGGGCGAGCACGTCACGCAGAAGGGCAGCCTGAACGCGCCGGACCGTCTGCGCTTCGACGTCAGCCAGCCGCGCCCGATCACGCGCGAGGAACTGGCCGAGGTCGAGGCCGAGGTGAACGCCCGCATCCGTGAAAACACGGCGGTGACGACGCGCATCATGACGCCGGAGCAGGCCGTCGCCGAAGGCGCCATGGCCCTGTTCGGCGAGAAATATGGCGACGAGGTCCGCGTCGTCTCCATGGGCGCCTCCGACGACAAGTCCGGCTGGTCCGTGGAACTGTGCGGCGGCACCCACGTCGCACGCACCGGCGATATCGGCCTGTTCCGCATTTCCTCGGAAAGCGGCGTGTCGGCGGGCGTCCGTCGTATCGAAGCCCTCGCCGGTCCCGCCGCCGAAGCCGCCGCCAACCTGAACGATGAGCGGCTGTTCCAGATCGCCGCCATGCTGCGCGTTAACGCCGCAGAAGCGCCGGAGCGGCTGGCGACGATCCTCGAAGAGCGCAAGGCGATGGAAAAACGCATCGCCGATCTCCAGCGCAAGCTCGCAGCGGGAGGAACCGAAGCCGCAGGCGTGGAGACCATCGCTGGCGTTCCGTTTGCAGGCCGCAACATCGGCGACACGCCCGCACGTGAACTGAAGGGGTTGGCCGAGACCATCGGCAAGCAGATCGGCGTGGGCGTGGTGGCGCTTGTTTCCACCGCCGACGGCAAGGGAACCGTAGTGGTGTCCGTGAACCCGGAACTGCCGGAAGCCATCGACGCAGTGGCCCTCGTCCGCGCCGCAAGCGCCGCGCTGGGCGGCAAGGGCGGCGGCGGACGGCGCGACATGGCGCAGGCTGGCGGACCGGACGTTGGGGCCGCCGATGCGGCGCTGGACGCGGTGCGGGCGGGCATTGTTGTTGCGGCGCAGGGGTAGGCTGATTGCTGAGTGATGCCGCAGCGCTGAAAACGGAAAAGCCCCTCGTGTGAACGGGGGGTTTTTCGTATGTGGTTATTTTTGCGCGACTATGACCGCTTTCGCCCTCATCGCAGACATTCAAACGGTTGTGACAGGAGTCCGAAAGCCGACATTCGTTAGGTGAGTCGCATAGACCCAGTTTGGAGACGAGTGGTCGCTTGCTGCGCGTCATCTATTATCACCTGAGGTTGTGACGGCCGATCAGGACTCGGCTGCACCACTGCAACATCGCCTGTCCGCACAGTAACCTTGGCGACCGATTCCGCTTCGCCCCACCTATATCAAGGCAATGGCGACGGATACAAAAGTGTACCAACAATTAAGCTGGAGACCCACAAGAACCGATCGTTTGCGTCAGTCATTATCACATTTATTAAATTCCGTATAAAACGCGTATATAAGTTCATAAAACGGTGATATAATTACTCTAACCATGAGGGGTCTATCTCTAGTGCGCTCCTCCCCAATGTAATATCGGAGATGACCATTGACCAGACGAAAGACTGCCAAGGACTTTGACCCTCAAAACGCTGACATGGAGGTAATAGCTCAGGATGTGGCTCGCACAATGAACCCCAATCTCGAACAAATTCGGGGTCCGAGCAATGACGCCGGAGATGACGGATTATTCCGAGACACGAAAACGGGCCGCCTCCTTACAGTAGAATCTAAATTCGTGCGGCAGCAGAACAATATCTCTAAAGGTGCCGTCGTGAACTTAGACGAGGCAGGAGCCCGGAACGGAGAGATGTACGGGGCAGAGTCTGATGGTTTACTTGTTACAACGTCGGGAGATACGGGAAGAGGCGCCAAACAAGCGGTAAGACAGGCGGCAAGCGAAGGCCGGAAAATCGAGATCGTTGGCTTCACACAACTTCAGAATATCGCCCGAAACCCCGAAACTGACCCAGACCTTGCCCAGCGTATCGAAGCCGCGCTGAAAAAAAAGGCCCGTCGTGTCACCTCTCAAAATGGAGACGTACTAAATGGCAGCCGAGTTATAACACCTACTCCACGATCCCTTGTCGCCGCGACAAGTGGCCAGACACTACTCTAACAGGTTGTTAAAAAAGCCATTGGAACGGCGCTGAAGGTTTCTTCATCGCCGTTGTGTTATTCGAAATCGATCATCTACGTTTTGGATTTTTGAAATAAGCGTCGGGCATCTTGCAGAATTGCGAGCAGAGCATTAACCCCCGCAAGAACGCAGCGCGCCAGTCATTTAACCCAAAATCCCTAGCCCACTGTTCGGATACAGTTTTGAGATAGGCGCAACGCAACTTAGCCGCATCTTTCCCTGTAAAGCCGAGTAGAGCGACTTTTTGGCTAAATAAAAAATTATTTATTGGTGCCGCGTAACGCGTATTCAGTTCGAGTTTTTCGAATTGATAGCGAAGCCGTTCTACAGTTTGTGAGGACAGTGTCGGGTGCGAAATACTAAAGATCACGCGTAGCGTTCCTCGAGTATAGCTCACTTTTGCATGTAAAAAAGGCTCATCGTTCCAATGATCCGGAAGATTTTCATAATAAGCGTGAATGAAACCTTTGTTTCCTTTAGGGGCAGCCGTACCCTTTTTCCTATTGCAAGGCTGGCATGCTGGAATAAGGTTGCGCGGATAGATTGCTAATGCCTTGTACTTTGAGCGTGGGAGATAATGATCAAGCGTGGTTGGGTCGCCATAACCACATAAGGGACATTCTGAGGCACCCGTCAGAAGGCGTCCACGCAGCTTTTCAAGTCGACCACCAATTTGAATCTGACTATAACAATCATGTAGAGTTTGCTCACAGCCTTTGAGAACCGCAGGCTTCAGGCCGCTGATAGGCTGACCTTGCTGGGTTTCATAGAGGGCATAAAGATCCTTTATGGCGATCCACTCTGCGTTACTTAAGGTGTATATGGGCGGCGCGGTTTTGCGGGATAGCGCTGTTCGCACTTGCGTGCGTGCCATACGCACAGCTGGAGGATCAAGAGTCCACATTGATTATCCTTCGTCTCCTGCCTGCGCATCCCGGTCTGCCATTCGGCTCATAACATAAGCACGAGCCTGAAAGCTGAGACCCCGCTCGAAAAGATCTTCGATCTGCTGTTGGGACATGCCGGCGTTAACAAGTTCGTCAAGGACGTTGTGATAATCGGTAACATTAGTATTCAAACCGAATACAGCGTTAGTAATCTCACCAATGCTTTCACCATAAGTTTCAATACGAGGTCGCAATATAGTCGTGATTGAGCCCGATCGCCGCACTATGGCCACATGTTGTCCTAGAGTTTCTTGCGCCACCACTGGAGAATGAGTTGCAACGATGGCAAAAGCATCGTGCGCGGCGAGAATGGTCCGAGTTGCATGCATCAGTGCTGCCAGCAATGGTGGATGCAGATGACTTTCGGGCTCATCCATAAGGATAAGACTCTTGGGTTCGACATAAGCAATAAGAGCTGCAATCAAATGAAGAACAATCTTATGACCAGTGCTTCGGGTAAGGAACATAGCCCGGGGATTGGAGGTAAGAAAAGCTGCCGGCCTCTCGTCGGCAAAATCTGCAAAAGAGGCGTCACTGAGCAGAATTTCTAATATGTCCTGCAAGAGCGGCATGCGTGCATGCTTTTTGATCCGTCGAATCATGACGTCAAATTCATCGGCAAGAGTATCAGCTGATTTAAGATAAGTTTTTACTTGTCGATCTCGGCCGAAAGCGCCAAGTTCTTCATTTACGCTGCTGAAACGCTTGTTTACTTTATCAATGGTCTCGTCAAGAAGTTCACTTAGCTCGCGACCAATATCTCGCAGACCGCAATAAACATAACGGCCAGCCCCAACCGATAAGTCACTAGCAATTTGTTGTTTGTCGGCACGTGAAATACCAGGGACATGAAAAGTATCAAATGCGCTATACGAAACTGCAATAATACGGGTGAAACCTATTCCCTTAGGTTCGATTTTTCCTAGTCTTCGGATTGACTTCCTAGAACGCTCCATTGGCGAGGCATGCAGTACTCGCGCAAGTCTTGCTAGCAAAGTGCTCTTTCCAGATCCGTTTTCGCCGGTTATCACTGCAATCCTCTCAGGTAATCGCGTATTAAGTCGGCGCTTTCCTGCTGTATCTTCAGATGAGTTGTTGCCAGCAAAGGAAATTTTTAGTGACTTATTCCAATTGCGGACCCTAAAAGACATTTCAATGCCAAGCGACGCAAGGGCACTGTAATCACGTTCTACCAGAACCATCGCAACTGAACGATATTCGGCTATACTGCTTGAATCGCGCATGATCGAGGTATTCCAACCTCGTTCATTAACAAACTTCTCGGCATGATCGGGATATTTCAATGCGTCACGGAGTCCAAGTAGGACCGCATTCCGATCCTCGGCTGAAAGCTGAGCAAGCCTCTCATAATAATCGAGAGACTGACCAAGAGAGCAGTAAGCCTCGGAGAGAGGCTCAAGCGTCCCTACAGGAAGTACGTCGCTAGAACCCTCAACTTGTCCACGTTTCAGAATTTTTACGTTTCCGATAAACCCTTCGAATTCGTTTCCAAAATAATAGACATGGTATTGTGTGCGATATGAAAAGTCGTTCCAAAGATCCTGTTCAAGAACCAAGCCCTTATATCCATGGGGCACGCCACGCTGTGGCGGAATCACTGTTATTTTCATGCCAAAGCTCTTATGATTCTACTCTTTGAAATCCATCTTACACGTTGATGGATATGTTGGTTGATCTAAATTGTCGGGGCTATTCTTCCATAAATTCCCTTGCATATGAGCATTTTATATCTTCAATAATTATTATAATGTTTCCTATAGTGGGGCACTTCAAAAGCTATCTTTAGTCAGATTCAATGTCCGATAATTTAAATTTTTATGCCAAACAGCCGACCTTCCGTTTCCCCTCCCAAAGTAGTCACAACACACGACGTCTTACGTCCTTTTCTTCAAAAAAGACGCAATCTCAGCTCTCACCCGTTAATCAAATCCAGAGCAAGCCGATTATGGTCCGCCACCAGCCTACGCTCATCCGTGACCAGTAAAACCCCGCCACGCACCAGCACCCGACCATTCACCATCGTCAGCGCCGCACGCACCGGGGAGCAGAACAGCAACGCCGCAAGCGGATCGCACTGCGCCCCCGCGTGCTCGATCCCGGAGATATCGAACGCCGCGAGGTCCGCCGCCATACCGGGCTCAATCGTCCCGACGTCATCGCGGCCAAGCACCTCCGCCCCTCCCCTCGTCGCGATCTCCAGCACCTCGCGCGCACCCAGCAACGGCCCGTTCGTCTGATCCAGCACGCGGCCCAGCAGCATCGCCTGCCGCGCCTCGCCCAGCATGTGGCCTCCGTCGTTCGACGCCGAACCATCAACGCCAAGCGCCACCGGCACGCCTGCCGCACGCATCACGCGCACCGGCGCAATACCCGAGCCCAGACGCATATTCGAGCAGGGGCAATGCGCAACGCCCGTTCGCGTTGCCGCAAACCGCGAAATGC
Source organism: Acetobacter nitrogenifigens DSM 23921 = NBRC 105050 (assembly GCF_000429165.1). Lineage (GTDB taxonomy): Bacteria > Pseudomonadota > Alphaproteobacteria > Acetobacterales > Acetobacteraceae > Acetobacter > Acetobacter nitrogenifigens. The sequence goes on from NZ_AUBI01000001.1 coordinate 514,118, forward strand.
CGTCCTGATCGAGTTTCACGCAATGCGCGTGCCACACGTCCGCGCCAAGCCAGCCGAGATCTTCGGCGTAATGAGCAGGCGTTTTTCCGAATTTCTCCAGACTGTAGGAGACGTCGCTGTCATTCTCCGCAAGATGCGTGTGCAGAGTCGTGCCTGTGGCGCGGGCGAGCGACGCCGCGTCGCGCATCAGCCCCTCACTCACCGAAAACGGCGAGCACGGCGCGACGACGACGCGCCGCATGGAAAAGCGCGAAGCGTCATGCCACCGCTCGATCACGCGTTGCGTATCGGCCAGAATAGAACGCTCGTCCTCGACCAGCGAGTCCGGAGGCAGGCCCCCGTCGCTTTCGCCGACACTCATGGAGCCGCGCGCGGCATGGAAGCGCATGCCCATGTCCTCGGCGGCCTCGATCTGGTCATCGAGGCGCGCGCCGTTGGGAAACAGGTAGAGATGATCGCTACTGGTCGTGCAGCCCGACAGCAGAAGTTCCGCCATTGCTGTGCGTGTAGAGGCCCGGATCATCTCCGGCGTCAGACGCGCCCAGATCGGATACAGCGCACGCAACCAGCCGAACAGCGACACGTCCTGCGCCTCCGGCACGGCGCGGGTCAGCGTCTGATACATGTGGTGGTGGGTGTTGATCAGGCCGGGCAGCAGCACGTGCCCGGCGAGATCGATGCGCTCCGACGCCTCGGGCTCCGGGTCCGTGGCGGCTCCCACTGCCGTAATCTGATTGTCCGTGACCAGAACCCAGCCGCCGGGCAACTCCCGGCGCTGGCCGTCCATGGTCGCCACATAGGCGTTAGAAAGCAGGACGGTTTTCGTCACGACGGGGCCTCCGCAGGCTGCTTGCTTTTTCTACCAGAACGCAGGCCCGCGTCGCTCGAGACGAAAAGGCTGTTTCAGCGCCGTCCTGCCGGAGCCGATGCGGGCGTGCTGTGCACCGCGGGCGGCGGCAGAAGCGACTGCACGAAATACAGCGTCCCGTTCGACTGCGGCGCGCCTGTGACCCACAGCCGCGTCACGACGCCCGCTCCGTTGGACAGCACGATCTGACCGCTCGACGCCTCGACCGTAGCAACGATGGAGGCGCCGCCAATGGTCGGCAGCGCAAACGCGCCGTTGGGCGAGTGCGCGATCGCTTTCGCGATCTTCGGCGCGGGCCAATTCCCCTCTACGATCGTGTAGGACAGAAGCGACTTCAGGGCCGGAGCGTTCGCCGGAGCCAGAATTCCGCCCGGGAACTGTGTGGAGTAATGTTCCAGCGGGCTGTTCGGGATGGCGAACACCGTGAATGGCCCATTACGCTGCAGAAGCCTGAACATATCCGCATCCTGCAGGGCCTTGCGATAATCGGCCAGCTCGATGGCGGCCATCAGCGATTCGGAAATCGGACGGTCGCAGTAGATCGGCGTTTCAGGGTCCGGGTACGCGATCGCGCTGTCCGGCGCCGCGCCTTTGGGTGCGTAGGTTCTGGCGCCGGACACAGTGGGCGCCATGAAGGAACAGGCGCCGGTAGGCTTCGTATAAGGGTCCTGCCTCGCGGAACTTTCGCATCCTCCGAGCGACAGAGCCGTCCCGAGGACGAGCCCCGCCACGCCGAACCGTCCAGCCAGACCTGGCAGCATCCCGTTCCTCACGTTTTCAATCATTGACATTCAGCCGCATCACAACTGACGCGGCTCGCGCCGAGCGTATTCACGCCCGGTTTCGAAGACGTAAAGCCGCCTCCCGAGCGAAAGTCGCACATGGCGTCCAGTTTCAAACTGTCGGCCTAGCAACCGTCGCCGCGCATCGTCCAACCGGACACGACGCCGTTGGCGAGTTCGAAAGTCGTCTGACAGGAGCTGTTGTAGTAGCTGGGCGGCATTCCGCCGCCACCCCAACCGCCGCCCCAGCCATTACCCCAGCCGCCCATGCCGCCGCCCCAACCCCAGCCGCCGCCGCCCCAGCCAGGGCTGCCGCCCCAGCCCCAGCCCCAGGCGCTGCCGGTTCCCGGCGAATAGCTGGTCTGGTTGTCGATGTAGGCGAGGAAGGTGTGGCCAGACGCCTGGAAGGTTCGCGTCGGCACGCCAAATGCGCGGATCACGTCGACTTCGGTCTTGCCAATCAGCGTATTGAGTTGGGCGCGCTGTTCGGCGCTCGGGCCGGATGAACAGGCCGTGAGGACGACCGCCGTCGCCACTGCGCAGAGACGCTTGGATTTCATCAGCTCGCCCCTCACTGGTTGTCTATGCTCAACGCCGGCGCGCCCGTCCGACGGAGCCGCGCCCATAGCGGCTCTGAATTCCCTAACGACTGACGCGCGCCTAAGTTACGCGAAATCCCTAAAGCCACAAGATATCAGCCAGTCGCGGCGCCCCGGTCGCGAGCATAACCAGACGGTCAAAGCCAAGCGCGATCCCCGAGGTCGGCGGCATATCGGGCAGCGCATCGAGAAGCGCCTCGTCGAGAGGCCAGTCCGGGCGCGACGGATAAAGCGACCTGCGCCGCCCCCGATCAATCTCAAAGCGGCGCTTCTGCTCCGCCGCATCGGTCAACTCTTCGAAGGCGTTCGCAAGCTCGACCCCGCCTATATAAAGTTCGAAGCGCAGGGCGGCGCGCGGATCGTCAGGACAGGCGCGCGCCAATGCCGCCTGACTCACGGGCCAGTGCGTCAGAAACGTCGGACGGTCGCGCCCGATCACTGGCTCCACACGCTCGAGTAGCAGGCGAAAGAACAGATCCTCCCACGTCTCCCCATCCCGAAGGACGCAACCGGCCTGCGACGCCAGCCCCGCCGCATCCTCGGCCGTTTCGAGCAAGTCGGCGCCGACATACCGATGAAACGCCTCCGCGACCGTCAGTCTCTCGAACGGCAAGTCGATGGGAATGTCCCGGCCGCCTCGATGGATCGTCAGCGGTAGAGCAAGCCGGGTCAGGACCTCCGTCTCATCCATCAGAGAAGAGAGAGAGGCCCCTGGCCGATACCATTCCAGCATGGTGAACTCGGCGGCGTGCAGATCGCTTCCTTCGCCATTTCGCCATACGCGAGCGAGTTGAAAGACCGGCAACCCTGTCGCCGCGACGATGCGTTTCATCGCAAATTCGGGACTGGTGTGGAGGAACAGATCCTCCACGCCGCCATCCGGAAACTCACGCCGCGTGGCGAACGGGTATAGATGCGTCTCCTCGCCCGGAGCCGGAACGGCGTAAGGCGTCTCGACCTCCAGATAGCCTCGCCCGTCGAAGAACGCCCGGACCGCGCGCACCAGCAGGGCGCGTCTACGCAGGAGCGGAAGACGCTCGGCGATCCTGCCCGGATCTGTTCGCGCTCCGGTCACGAGTGTAGACCGCCCTTTCTGGCCTGCACTGCCGCTTCCCATGTCCCGCCCCCTGTTTTCCGACGCCCGACATAATTACGCGTCGCCAACGATCTCGCCCAGATCCTCCCGTGCGCCAGATACTCCCTGCGCAATCCGACCGAAGGCCGAACTGTTCATATCGCCTTACGCCAGAACGACCGAAAGCAGGCCATGAATGGCGCAGGAAGCACCATTCATGAACCTGGGCGCGCGACGAAACCGCCGCTTATCGCCGTAGCCTCACGCGGCCGCAACGCCGCCTTTCGCCCGCGCAGTTGCGCGCGCGACGCCGGGAACGGTAAAGACCGCTCATGCCAGAGATTTCCTCATCTCCTGACGCCCGTCACGAGGCGCCGTCCCAGACGCACGCCCGAAAGGCCGCCCGCGCGCAACGGACGTTACGCACGCCTGGAGACCTGCTCGAATCGGGACTGATCGACCGCGACGCCCTCGCGGATGTGACCCGCGTGTCCCAACGCTACGCCACCGCCATTCCGGACGTCTTTCGCGCCTTGATCGAACATCCGGACGATCCGATCGGCCTGCAGGTCATACCGCACGCCGACGAACTGATCCTCTCTCCCGACGAGGACGCCGATCCCATCGCCGACGACGCGCTGTCGCCTGTGCCGGGCATCGTGCGGCGTTACGCCGACCGCGCGTTGCTCAAGCCGCTTCTGGTCTGTCCGCTTTACTGCCGGTTCTGCTTTCGCCGCGAACATGTCGGTCCGGATGGCGGCCTGCTTGGCGACGACGATCTGGATCGCGCGCTTGGCTGGCTGTCCGATCACGCCGAAATCCGAGAAGTGATCCTGACCGGCGGCGATCCGCTGATGCTGTCGCCCCGGCGTCTCTCGACCATCATGGCACGGCTGAACGCGATTCCGCACGTCACCACCATACGCATTCACAGCCGCGTTCCCCTCGCCGCGCCGGAGCGGGTCAGCGGCGAGTTGCTGGACGCGCTGGAGACCGACCGCGCGCTCTGGCTGGCGCTGCACGCCAATCACGCCCGCGAATTCACGCAGGCTGGAGACGCCGCCCTACGTACGATCATCCGCCGGGGCATTCCCGTGCTCGGTCAGTCTGTGTTGCTGCGTGGGGTCAATGACAGCAGCGCGGCGCTGGAGGATCTGTTTCGCGCCATGGTCGAACGACGCGTCAAACCCTACTACCTCCATCAACTGGACCGGGCGCCCGGCACGGCGCGGTTCCATGTGCCCATAGAAGAAGGCCGCGCACTGCTCGCGTCGCTGCGCGGTCGCGTGACAGGTCTCGCATGGCCGACCTACGTCCTCGATATCCCGGGCGGCCATGGCAAGGCGCCGCTGGGGCCGGATTATGTCGACCTCGACTCCGGCATGATCATCGATCCGTCCGGGCAAACTCACGCTCTTGGCGCCGCGTGAGGTGAACCTGGCGACTTGAAGATCTCAGCGCCCTGCAGCCAACGGAGATCAGATTCGACCGGAACCCTGGGAAGATTGAAAATAGATTGTTATATTCAATAAATATCCGTAAATATAAATTTTTATACAAATATTATTAATAATACAACCTGATTTCCCTCTTTCCAATGTTCAATAATATGCCCAAGAGCAGTCGCTTCCCTCTTCGCCGCTTTTCTCTTCAGGATTTTGAATGACGAAAGTCGCTGCCGTTCTTTTCGTAAAAAACGAAGTGGAGGACATCGTCTGGTGGCTCGCATGGCACTTCGCCATCGGTTTCGATACCGTATTCGTCTACGACGACGACTCAACCGACGGAACGCGCGAACTCGTACAAGCTGCGGCGTGGTCGGTGGACGTCCGCTGCCGCAAAGCCCTTCCGGCGCTGCGTTTCAATCAACGCCAGAATTTGACGTACATGGCCGCACTGGATGAGGCGCGTGCAGAATTCGACTGGGTCATCTTTCTCGACGCTGACGAATATCTCGACATCAAATCAGGCGAGAACGTTCACGACTTCCTCGCCCGTTATCCGAACGCTGACGGAGTCGCCATCAACTGGACCTGCTTCGGCAGCGGCGGCCACGTCCTCAAACCGTCCACGCCGAACGTATTTGAAACCTACCTGAGTCATTCGACCGAGGATCTGGAAGAAAACAGGATCGTCAAATCCTTCGTTCGCCCAAAGGCCACGGCGACCGAATACATGAACCCCCATCGCTTTCATGTGCGCGGTCGCTACGTGCTTCCTTCCGGTGAAGACGTGACGTGGTCGGACGAACATCCCGAACGCATCGCCGGACGCCCGGACTGGAGCGTCGCGACGATCCGCCATTACATCGTCCGCAGTGCGGAGCACTACGTAAGGAAGGTGGCGCGACGCAGCGATCTGCGGGAAGCGCGGGTCAATATCGGTCTCTTCGTATATCACGACACAAACAACGTGTTCTCGCCGGGCCTCGACGCGCGACACTGGCGGATGTTCCAGATCGTCCACAGCGTGCAGAACTCTCTTGCCCGACGCGCCCTCGCCCTCGTCTTTCCCCACCGCATGACGGATCAGGCAGTCGTCGTGACCGCTTCTCTTTCGCCCGGCTTCCGTCAGTGGGAGTTGCACACCGGCGAGGGAATGCAACTTTGCTACGACGCCCACACTGGCAGCATCGCCCAGGCGCGATCGCCCGAAGCGGAAAAAAATCTCGTCAGACTCTCCGCCCTCATCGTCGATGCGCAGCCCGACGTTGTCTATCTGGTCGCAGCGGAGCCTGTCGTCTCCCTGCACCTTACCCGCGATTGCCGCGTTTCTTCGGTTCTTTCATTCAGGCTTTCGCATGGTGAACAAGGCGATATCGGATTGCGCAGCCCGCATTCCGGCAAGGCGGTCTGCTGCCTGCCCCCGCAGTCCGGCCAATCCGTATCGTCACATGTGGAGCTTGATCGCGAGGCCATTCTGGGGTGGGAGGGATTTAAGTTTATCGAGCGCGCAACGCCGCCCGGAGCGCTTGCGCTCATCGTGGCGGACATCGTCCAGAGACAGGCGCGTGGCGAGGATATTCCGCACTATGCGGACGCGGGCGAGAAGTTCACCGCCGACGCCTATATCGCGACGATCTCAGCCCTGGAGAGAACAGCCATAGACGCGTGGCGTGCGGCCCACGGCGTCCCCAATGTTCCCTGGCTGGACAACGCGCAACCCCATACACTGTAACAGCCACAGGGCGGCAGTTATGGGGTCATGCCTTTTGCGGCGCGACGACCCGGGCGACGCAGCATTCGATCTCCGCGCACGAAGACCTGCTGTCGCGAGATCAGGCCGGGGCTGAGCAAGCCTCGTCGACGCGATCCCGCAAGCAACACGCCCCACCGTTTCGGGGGCCATGCGTCCCACCCCCGATGACGCAGCGACGCGGGTAAAAAATCCACCCGCATCCTGACGCTTACGAATTTACATATGCGTCGACGTCGTGTCCGCCCCTGGAGCAGGAGACGACTGGACGCTCGGCTGAGATGCCGAGCCCATATTTCCAGGCTCCGCCGAGTGCTCGACGTCGTAGGCCGTCGCTTTCTGGGCGTACGTTCCTTTCACGCCCGGATGCTCCTGATCATACAGAGCCGCCTTCGCCTTCGCTTCCTTGCGATATTTGTGACGGACATACATGCCGGTCACGCAGCCGCCGACCGCCCCGAGCACGCCGTGATTCGCCAGATGGCCGCCGACAGCGCCCGCCGCGCCGTATTTGATGCAACCGCCAGGCTCAGCGTTGGCGACGGAAAGTGAACCCGCCATCATGGTTACGGCGAGAGTCGCCGTCAGAACTTTACGCATCGATATAATCCTAAACTGCCAGGACGCCGGGACCCGGCGCACGCACATCATGCCGCCGAATTGTGGCGACAGCCAGTACGCCAGAAAGCGCGCCGTCATCGCGCAGTCTTGACGCTCCCCTCCCGGTGCGGCCATGAGCTAAGCCAGTTTCGCCAGCCCCCACGAACGGACGCGACCGCCGCGCCCGAGAACCGTCTACGCCGGAGCCTGAATCCATGCAGCTTTCCCGCCGCGTCCTTCTCGCCGCCAGTCTATCCGCGCCCGCAGCTACCCTTGCGCCACGATTCGCACTGGCCGACGCCGTCGATCCGCGCATGGCCCAACGCTCGTTCGGCTCCGCGAACGCCAAGGTCGTGGTGGAGGAATGGTTCTCCCTAACCTGTACTCACTGCGCGCGCTTCGCGATGGACGTGTTCCCCGACATCCGTAAAAAGCTGATCGACACGGGCCGCATCCGCTATGTCTTCTGCGATTTCCCGCTCGATCGCGTGGCGTTGATGGCTGCGCAGGTCGCGCGGGCGCTGCCGCCGGAGCGTTACGAAGCGTTCGTCCTCTCTCTCCTGTCCAATCAGGATCGCTGGGCGTTCGTGCAGGATGGCAACCCCGAGGACCAGCTTCGCAAGATGTCGGCTCTCGCCGGCATGTCGGCCGATAATTTCGACCGCGTCGTCAACGACGTCGCCCTGCAAAACGCCATCCTCGCGGAGCAGAACCGGGCCGAAGCCGCGTACAAGATCGACAGCACGCCGACCTTCCGCTTCAACGACGAAGTGTACCGTCAGGGCGAACTGACCTATGACGCGTTCGCCCAGAAAGTCGCCGACGCCGAAAAGGCCGCCGGCGTCCACACGGCGCAGCAAGGCTCTCGCACACCTTGAACGCTCCCTGCACGTCCCGCTCAACCGCCCCGCACACCGCCGTATCCCCGCTTTGCGGCGGGCGGTGATCTCCATCCATGAGCGCGCGTTTCGTCCAGCTCCGCATTGCGGGATTCAAGAGTTTCGCTGAACCGATCAGCGTCGATATCCTTCCCGGCCTGACCGGGATCGTCGGCCCGAACGGGTGCGGCAAATCAAACGTCGTCGAAGCCCTGCGCTGGGCGATGGGCGAAACCTCCGCCCGCTCCCTGCGCGGCGGAGAAATGGACGACCTGATCTTCGCAGGCACCGCCAACCGCCCGGCGCGCAACCTGGCCGAAGTCACGCTGACCCTTGAAAACGCCAAAGGGCTTGGTCCCGGCGCGTTCGCTGAAGTGGACGACCTGCAGGTCACTCGCCGCGCCGAGCGCGGTTCAGGCAGCGACTATCGCCTAAACGGCAAGACCATCCGTGGCCGAGACGTGCAGACGCTGTTCGCGGACCTTGCTTCCGGCGCACGATCTTCAGCAATGGTCAGTCAGGGCCGCGTCGCCATGCTGGTCGGCGCACGCCCGGAAGAACGCCGCACTATCCTCGAAGAAGCGGCGGGCATCACCGGCCTGCACGCCCGCCGCCATGAAGCCGAACTGAAGCTACGCGCCACCGAAACGAACCTCACCCGCGCAGAGGATCTCCGAACCCAGCTTGAATCCCGCCTCGAAGGACTGACCGGGCAATCGGAGCAGGCCGCCCGCTATCGCGAGATTTCGGCGTCGCTGCGCGAATCAGAAACCTCCCTGCTCGCCCTGCTGCACGCCCGCGCGCGCCAGCAGGTGGAGCGCGCCATCGAAGCGACGGCCGCCGCTCGCAAGGGACTGATCGCCGCCGAGGAAGCCGCCGAAACCTCCGTCATCGGCGATTTCGAAGCTGGAAAAGTCCTCCCAGCCCTGCGCGAAGCCGCCGACGCCGCGCGAACCGCGCTGGAGCGTCGCCGCGTCGCCGCCGAAGGCGTCGCCCGGGAAGAGGAACGCGCCGCCGAAACCGCCCGCGCCGCCGCCGAAAGACTGAAGCAGAGCGAGGCTGATCGCGACGCCGCGCTGGCCCGCCACAGCGACGCGCAGGGCACGTTGCAGCGCCTGACCGCCGAAATCGCGGACACCGAAGCGGCCACGGCGGCTCTGCCGGAGAAACAGGCCGACGCCGAACGCGCGATGGCGACCCTGCAGACCGCCATCGCCGAAGCACTGGAAACACTTGAACGCGCGACGGGAGAGGCCTCCGCCGCACGCGCCAGACTCGAACAAGCGCAGACCGCCCTGCAAAGCGCCGCCACGCGCCACGAACGGCTTGTCGAAACCCGTGCGGCCCTGGAAGCCGAATTCGAAAAGCTCAAGGCCGACTTGCCCGACGCGGCCAGCCTGACCGCGCGGGAAGAAGCCATCGTCGCAGCCGTCGCAGCCCTCGTCGCCCGACGCGCGGCGCTGGAGGAAGCGACGCAACGCCGCAGCGACGCGCAACTCGCACTGTCCATCGCCCGCAACGCTGCGGAAACCGCCCGCGCCCGGCATACGGAGCGCAGGACCGCGCGCGACGGCGCCGCCGCGCGGCTGAAGACCCTGCAACAAGACCGGGACACGCTGAGCCGTCGCAAGACGGAAACCGAAACCGGATTGGTGCCGGAAGAGGTCCGCGCCGCGCTGGCGACAGCGCTCGCGGAAGCGGAATCACTGCGCGCCGCCGCAGGCGCCGCACTGGAGGCTGCGGAGGTTGAACGCGCAGCTTCCGGCGCCGCGCTGGTCGAAGCACGCGCCCGCGCACAGGAAGACAATACGATCCGCGCGGCGGCGGCGGACGCCCTGCGCGCCGCCGAGGCCGCGTTGCGACGGGCCGAACAGGAAGCGGCGACCCTGTCGCGCGACTTGCAGGCCGCCATCCGCGACGAGGTTCCCGACGACGTCCTCTCCACCGCCCAGACGGCGCGTGCGGCGGAAGAGTTACGCCTGAGCGAAATCGAACGGACGCTGGAAGCCGCCGATCGCGCCCAGAGCGAAGCCACTGCCGCTGTCCGGGAACGCGACGCCGCTCTTGGCGCGCTGAAGGCTGAACAGACCCGCGTCCGCGCGCAGGCCGAAGGCCTTGCCGAAGCGCTGAAGGGCGGAGAAGAGCACGATGCTGGCGGTACGCCGGTCTCCGACCTGCTGAGCGTGCCGGATGGGCTGGAAGCCGCGCTGGCTGCGGCGCTCGCTGAAGGACTCGACGCCCCGGAGGCGTTGACCTCCCCGAACGCCCCGCGCAACTGGCGCGACCTGCCGCCGCTCGCAGCTCCCCCGCCGCTTCCCCCGGAGACGACGCCTCTCGCGTCGCTCGTCACTGCGCCGGACGTGCTGGCTCGGGCGCTGTCGCTGGTGGGTCTGGTCGAAGAGGCCGACGCAGAACGCCTCGCTCCGAGCCTTGCCGCCGGCCAGTGTCTGGTCACACGCGCCGGGGCCTTGTGGCGGTGGGACGGACTGCACATGCGGGCGGGCCTGCCCAGCGCCGCCGCGCTGCGTCTTGCCCAACGCCGCGTGTTGCGGGAAGCCGAACAGCGACTTCAGGATCTCGCCACATCATTGCCAGAGGCCGAGCGCCTTGCCGCCGAAGCCGCCCACGCGGCGCAGGATGCGTCCGACGCGGTCAAAGCCGCTCGCACCACGCGCGCAGCCGTCGAGGCCGCACTGGGCAAGGCCCGCTCGCAGGAAGCAGACGTCGCCCGGCGTCACAGCGCCGCGAAGGCGCGGCTCGACGCCGTGCGCCCGCAGCATGAGCGCGCGGCTCAAGCTCAGGAGGCCGCGCGGCAGACACACGCAGAGGCGCAGCAAGCCCAAAACGCCCTGCCCGACCCGGCTGCACTGCGGGCGGCGCACGACGGCGCGCGCGAGCGTGACCAGCGCGCAGCGCAGGCCGAAGCCTCAAGCAGAACAGAACGGCAGCGTGCGGAGCAGGCGCTGGATACCGCCCGCAAGCGTGCGCAGGAGGCCGAAACGCGTCATGGCGCGGCTGAGGCGCGCCTCGCCACCATCCTGCCGGAACTCGCGCGGCTGAGCGATGAAATCGCCGCCGCCGAGGCCGCGATCATCGCAGCGGAGAGCGCGCTTGGCGAAGCGGCGGACCCGCAAGCTGCGGCGATCGCGCTTCAGGCGGCTGAGACCGAGACCCGCGCAGCCGACGCGGCCCTGACGGAAGCCCGCGCCGCCACCGAAGCCGCCGAGGCCGCGAGTGAAGTCGCACGCGCGACCCATCGCGCGACGCAGGAACGCTCCCTCGAACTCGGCGCCAGAATTTCCGCTCTGGAACCTCGCCGCGCGGCGATGGAACAGGAACTGGCCGAAGCGCGCGACGCGCTTGAGGCCGCACGCCGCAACACCGCCGCGTCCGAAGCCTCAGCGGTTGATCCCGCGAGCATCGATACACTACGCGAGCGCGTGACGGTCCTTCGCGCCGAAGAACAGGCGGCGCGAGAGTTGCGCGCGACCCTCGCGGCGGAGGCGGGCGCTCTGGCCGCACGTGCGACCGCCCTCAGGGCGTCCGTTGCGGAATGGACCGCGCGCGAGGGCACGACCCGCACGGCCCTGAACGACGTCGAGGCGCGTGTGCAGGCGGCGTCCGGCGAGCACGCAACGGTCTCCGCACTGCCCGCCGAAGTCCAGCGTCTGCGCGAAAGCAGCGCTTCAGCGCTGGCGGAAGCCGAGGCTGTTTTTCTGGCGGCAGATTCCGCGCGCGACGCCGCCGAAACCCGCATTCGCAACGCGCAGGATGAGCGTCGCCGCGCCGAAGCCGCGCTGGCTTCGGCGCGCGAGGACGTGCTGCGCAGCGAAGGCAAGAGCGAACAGGCCCGGGCCATCCTCGACCAGTTGCTGGCCGAAACCCCTGAACCGCCGCTCGCCCCGGTCAGCGATCTGACCGAGTCCGCCGAAACCAGCCTTCGCCGCAAGATCGCACGCCTGACGCGTGAGCGGGAGGACATGGGGCCGGTCAACCTGCGCGCCGATATTGAAGCCCAGGAAGCCCAGACCCATATCGACACTATCCAGCGCGAACATGGTGAGCTGGAAACCGCCATCGCCCGCCTGCGCGGGTCGATCGGCGCGTTGAACAAGGAAGGCCGGGAGCGGCTGATGGCCGTATTCACGCAAGTCGACCAGCATTTCCAGTCGCTGTTCTCGCGGATGTTCGGCGGCGGGCGGGCGCATCTTGGCCTTGTGGGCAGCGATGATCCGCTTCAGGCCGGGCTTGAAATCTACGCCCAGCCACCCGGGAAGAAACTTGCCACCCTGTCGCTGCTGTCGGGCGGCGAGCAGGCCCTTACAGCTTTATCATTGATTTTTGCTGTATTCAGGTGCAATCCAGCGCCGATATGCGTGCTCGACGAGGTTGACGCGCCTCTCGACGACGCCAATGTTGGTCGTTTCTGCGCCCTGTTGGGCGACATGGCCAGTGAAGCCGGAACGCGTTTTCTTGTTGTGACACATCATCAACTCACCATGGCCCATATGGACCGCCTGTTCGGAGTAACGATGCAGGAGCGCGGCGTAAGCCGTGTGCTCTCGGTCGATCTTGAACGCGCGTCCGCCATGGCTGGAAGCCAAACACGGGAAGAGGCCCATGCCTGATCCTGACGTCCTCACACTCGACGTCGCTCCTTCGCGCTCTGTCTGCGACTGCAAGAACAGCGGCGTGGCGCGCCCGGTGGTCATGCGCCGCTGCATGCGCAAGGCCGCTATGGCGATGTGCGCCCTTGGCGTGGCCGGCGGTCTGCTTGTCTGGCGGGAATCCCGCGCCGACGCCATTCTGTCGCGCATCCATCATGGCATGCTCGTCTGCGCGAGTGGCGACGCCGCCACGGCGACGCTGGTTGGTCCGCTCACTTCGGGCGGCGCCATGTCGGCAATTCTCCCCGGCGCGGTCGCCAATGCGGCCATTCCCACGGATCTGCTGACCGGGCATCAGTATGCGCCCGCGATGGTCAGGCTGGACGTTTTCGAGTCGGCCAGCGGGCTGTTGACCGTCGGCGGCGGGACGCAATCGCTCTCCAGCGCGCTTTCGGCGTCCCGAAAAGGACGCAAGCTGGTTATGCTCTCCCTGCATGGCGCGACCCCGAAGCACGTGGCGCAGGCCATTCGGGCCGCGGATATGCGCCATCACGTCATTCTCGCCGCGACCAACGACGCTGAAGCGCGTACCGCCATGGCCGCCGACGGCGGCATGATGATCGCTCTTCCCGTGCGCTCGGCGCGCGAGGAACAGCACGCCCGACGCCTTGTGGGCTCGCATCGGTTCGCCGCTTATCTGCCCGCCTCCGCGACGCCGGAGCTGTTCGCCCTGGCCCATCACGACGCGGAAGCGGTTATTGCCGACGGCCCGACGACGCCTGACGATCCCGCGAAATTGCAGGCGCTGCTCGACGAGCCCGTGGATATCATAGTGACGGACCAGCCAGTGCGCTTCGCTGAGACGATGACTGGCGAGGACGCCGCCCGGCAGTAAGGCCGGACGCCAATAAACTGACGGGAACAAACGGCGGACGCCAGTTTTCAGACGCCTCGCCGGTTCAGTTGCGCTCCCTAGAGACCCAGCTCGCTCAGCGACGGATGATCGTCGGGACGAACGCCCTGCGGCCAGTGAAACAACCGCTCCTTTTCAGCAATCGGCACATCGTTGATCGAGGCAATCCGCAGCGCCATCAGCCCGGCGTCGTCGAACTGCCAGTTCTCATTCCCGTAGGACCGAAACCACTGTCCGCTGTCGTCCCGCCATTCATAGGCGAAGCGAACGGCGATGCGGCGCCCTTCATGCGCCCAGACTTCCTTGATAAGGCGATACTCCATCTCCCGCGCCCATTTGCGCGTAAGAAACCCCACGATCTGTTCACGGCCAACAATGAACTCGGCGCGGTTCCGCCAGATGCTGTCCTCAGTGTAGGCGAGCGACACCTTGTGCGGGTCCCGGCTGTTCCACGCATCCTCGGCCATACGAGCTTTGATCGCAGCTGTTTCTGCAGTGAACGGCGGTACGGGCGGTCGAGTCATTACGCACTCCTCTTCCAGAAATTCTCCTGTGGAAGAGGGTATCTCCCCTCAAGAGAGAAATACTTTAAAAACATTGCAATACAGCTTTGAACACAAGTCTTTTCGAACAAAAAAGACTCCCTGATCGCTCGCAAAACGCCCAGTCCTAAGCGCCAAGCCCGGATCCCAGCCTGATCGCCATGGCGACGTTGCGCGCTGTCCGGCGCAGGCTTGAGCGAGCTTCCGCCAGAGCCTCGGAAAGCGACCCGGGCCTTTGCATCGTCGAGAAGACGGCGTCGATTCCGGCCCCGTAGACGTCGTCAACGCCCGCGCCGAGAGAGCCGGCTATTGCGATCACCGGTTTCCCCGCCTGCCTAGCCACCCGTGCAACGCCCGCAGGCGTCTTACCGCGCACAGTCTGGCCGTCGATCCGTCCTTCGCCGGTAATGACCAGATCCACGTCCGCGACGATCTCTGCGACGCCGAGAGCCTCCATCACGATTTCGACGCCGGGGCGCATGCGCGCATCAAGAAATGCCAGCGCCGCAGCGCCCATGCCGCCAGCAGCGCCAGCGCCGGGAACAGACGCCACGTCGCGCCCCAGATCGGCTGTGATCCGCCCTGCGTAATGGCTCAACGCCGCATCCAGAACGTCCACCATCGCCTGTGTCGCGCCCTTCTGCGGCCCGAAGACCGCCGAGGCGCCGTGCTCGCCAGTCAGGGGATTGTCCACGTCGCAAGCCACATCGACGCGCGTTTCCGCCAGACGCGGATCCAGCTCATCAAGGCTTATCCGGGCAAGCCGCGTCAGCGCCGCGCCGCCCGCTTCGATCTCGCGCCCGGAATCGTCAAGGAGCGACGCTCCCAGCGCCTGCGCGAAGCCCGCTCCACCATCGTTCGTGGCGCTGCCGCCAAGACCAAGGATGATATGCCGACACCCGGCGTCGAGCGCCGCGCAAAACAGTTCGCCCACGCCGCGCGTCGTCGCCCGAAGCGGATCGCGGCGTTCCGGCGACAACAGCTCAAGCCCCGCAGCCGCAGCCATCTCGATGATCGCCGTCCGGCCGTCGCCCGTGACGCCAAAGAACCCCTCCACAGGGTCGCCCAGCGGACCCGTAACGCATGTCCGCACAACGCGTCCGCCGGTCGCAGCGACCAGCGCCGCAACTGTCCCTTCGCCGCCGTCAGCCGCGGGCAGCTTCACGCAGACGACGTCAGGCCAGACGAGACGGAACCCCGCCTCGATCTCGTCGGCCACCTCCAACGCGGAGAGACTCTCCTTGAAGGAATCGCAGATGATCGCAATCTTCATCTCGTCTCTCTCCCTGCTTCGCGTCCATCGAACATCACGCCTGCCGCCGGTCCGTTCGGCCAGCCACCGGACTACGGAGGACGATGACGACGCCAGTAATCATCAACGCGGCCAGAACCGCCAACGCGTCGCCCGGTCCGCCCGTAACGTGACTGATCCATCCGACCAGATAGGGGCTGACGAACCCGGCGACCTGCCCCATCGAATTGATCAGCGCGAGTCCCGCCGCCGCAGCCTCCGCACCAAGGAACAAGGACGCAAGCGGCCAGAACATCGCCAACCCCGTCAACGCGCCCGAGGCGCCCAGCGACACCCCGACCAAAGCAACAAGGCGGATCGCCGGATCCTGCGCATGGGCGCCTCCGGTCCATGCCGCCGTCAAAAGCCCGGCGGACGCCAGCAACATCGGTCCGGCGAGATGCCATCGCCGCTCCCGCGTGCGATCCGCAGAACGCCCTATGAGAAGCATCACCGCTGCGGCGACCGCATAGGGCGCGGCGCTCAGCCAGCCGATCAGTTGCAGATCCTCCCCGAAGCTCGCCCGCATAAGCGACGGCAGCCAGAAGTTGATCGCGTAAACCCCGCCCTGCACGCAGAAATAGACCAGCCCCATCGCCCATATCCAGGGGCTGCGTAAGACGTCGCCAAAATTCGCTGCGCGCTGAGCGGGCGCCTGTGCGGCGGCATCGGCTGATAATCGCCCTTCCAGCGCTGCGCGGTCCATTGATGACAGCCATCGCGCGCGCTTCACGTCATCGCTCAGGATGAAGGCCACACCCACGCCCAGCGCCACGGTCGGCGCGCCCTGCAGCAGAAAGAGCCACTGCCACGCCTGCAAGCCGCCGACGCCGCCCGGCGCTCCGGCGGTCCCGCCCACGAACGAGGTCATGATCCACCCGGAAAGCGGACCGCCCACGACGCCAGACAGCGGAATCGCCGCCATGAACAGCGCCATCACGCGTCCCCGGCGATCAGTCGGGAACCATCGCGTCAGGTAGAGCACCAGACCGGGGAAAAACCCGGCCTCCGCCGCGCCTGTCAGGAAGCGGAGGACGTAAAAGGCGGTCGCGCTGTGAACGAACGCCAGACTGGCGGACAACGCTCCCCAGACGATCATGATGATAGACAGCCAGCGCCGGGCGCCGAATTTTTGCAATGCGACGTTCGCCGGAACTCCGCAACAGACATATCCGATGAAGAAGATGCCTGCCGCCAGCCCGAACTGCTCGTCGTTCAGGCCGAGAGCGTCGAGCATCTGCAACTTGGCGAAGCCGACATTCACCCGGTCAAGGTAATTGAACAGGTAACAGACGAAAATATAGGGAACGATACGAAGGGTGACGCGGCGATACAATGCCTCGGCGTCGCCGCCGAAACCCGTCGCCCGGTCTGCGCCGGTGGTCATGGTCGCTTTTCCAGCTCTTTGTTCTTGAGGCGCGCAAATACGCCTGAGGATACGAAGGCCACGTCCGATACGGCGCGGCGAAGCTTCACGTTACGACCAAAAACCTCCGTCCGACCAGCCGCCTCGACTGGTCGGGACGGAACTACTTTTCGTACACACGTTGCCGATCAAGGCGACCCCGACCGCCGGCGGACAAACGAATCTGCGGCAAACGAGCTGGCGGACCCGGAACGAGTTGGCGAGCACACCGACAGTTAAGTTGAGCAACTGACTTACCCGGCTGGGCTGGCGTCGCCCGCCAGTCCAGCCAGATTTGTTTCTCAGGACGGCATCATCGTGCCGGTTTCGACGAAGCGCTGATGCCAGGACAGGGCTTCGCTCAGCAGATGCGGCGTGTGCTTGCCGTAGGAGTCCTTCTTAGAACGCTCGAAGTAGTCACGCAGGGCAGGTTTGTAATCCGGGTGCGCACAGTTCTCGATCACCACTTCCGCGCGTTGGACAGGGCCGAGACCGCGCATGTCCGCGAGCCCCTGCTCCGTCACGATGATCTGACTGTCCTGCATGATGTGATCGACATGGGCCGCGAACGGCACGATCGCAGAGATCTTGCCTTCCTTTGCCGTCGACGTGGACAGGAAGATGGACAGGAAGGAGTTGCGCGCGAAATCGCCCGAACCGCCGATGCCGTTCATCATCCGCGTGCCCATGACGCGGGTGGAGTTCACGTTGCCGTAGATATCGGCCTCAATCATGCCGTTCATAGCGATACAGGCCAGACGACGGATGACTTCCGCGTTGTTGCTGACGTCCTGCTGGCGCAAAATGATCTTCTGGCGGAAGAAGTCGATGCGGTCGTTGATTTCGTTAACCGCGTCGGGGCTCAGCGAGAAGGACGTCGCGGACGCGATCTTCATCTTGCCGCTGTCGAGCATCTTCAACATGCCGTCCTGAATGACTTCCGAATAGCCCATCAGGTTCTCGAACGGCCCCTCGTTCAGGCCTTCCAGCACCGCGTTCGCGACATTGCCGACGCCTGACTGAAGCGGCAGCAACGACGGAGGCAGACGGCCTTTCTTCACTTCATGCTTGAGGAACTCGAGCAGGTGACCCGCGATCGCTTTCGCATTGTCGTCCGGAGCCGCAAACGGCGCGTTGCGGTCCGGGTCATTGGTGCGAATGATAGCCGCGATCTTCTCCGAATCGACCTTCAGCGCGCCTTCGCCGATGCGCTGGTCTGCAGTCGTGATCGGGATGATGTCGCGCGGCGGGAGCGCGCTGACATTGCCGCGCCAGATGTCGTGCATGCCTTCGAGGCCGGCTGGCTGCCACTCGTTGACCTCGATGATCACTTTCTTGGCGAGATCGAGGAAGGTCTGCGAATTGCCGACCGACGAGCTGGGCACGATGCCGCCGTCTTCCGTGATCGCCGTCGCCTCGACGATGGCGAAGTCGAACTCGCCGTAGTTGCCCTGAATCGAGCGCGGCGCGACCTGACCCAGATGGGTGTCGAAATATTCGGTCTCGCCCGAGTTGATGTTGTTGCGCATCGCGGCGTCGGTGTTGAACGGCGACCGGAACGAAACGCCGTGCACCTTGGCAAGCGCGCCGTCCATCTGCGGGCCGGTCGAAGCGCCGGTCACCAAGCGCACCTTGAACTCCTCGCCCTTCTCGTGCGCTGCGGCGATACGTTCGGCCAGAGCGCCCGGCACTGCCTTCGGATATCCCGCGCCGGTGAAGCCGCTGGTTCCCAGCGTAGCGCCGTTGCCGATCAGTTCGGCTGCGGCTGCGGCAGGTTTTTCTTTGGCGCGCAGCGCCTGGCTGCGGATGCGATCAGTCATGAAAGGCGGTCCCGTCCCACATCGTTTATCCAGCCGTCGGCGCGCACGCTCGACAAGTTTGCGAAGTCACCAGCCCGGGACGCCCTGCTGGCCCCGCCAATGCCCCTACTGCTTGCCGATGCGCGCATTCCGCTACGACCGTCGGGCTAACACTTAGTCGCAATTCAGTTCGAGATGCGCGTCACATGGTTGTGCGCGCTCTGACGGGAGCGTGAGCTTCGACAGAGCGCCGCACGTTCTCCCGAGCGGTTAACGGCGATGCAATCGTTTTTCGAGCATCCCCCATCTTCCGCCGAGGCTTGTGGGGCCCAATTTAAAAGGATGTCAGGGCGGAAGCACGCTGTCTGTCCGTCACAGCCGGATAAATAACCTGCGAACCGTCTTTAGGGGCTGCCGTTGGAATAATACCGGCTTATATCCATAGGCTAGGAGGCGGTGGGCAAACGATGAGTGAAAACAGTTCATTCGCGCGACTGATTGCTGGCCGCCCCGTGCGGGTGGTGGGAGACGTGCACGGCGACATAGCCGCCTTCCGCCATGCGACGGCGACGGACCGTTTCATCGTACAGCTTGGCGATCTGGTGGATTATGGACCTGATAGCGTTGGCGCGCTGCGGCTCATGGCGTCCGTAATAGAGGAACGTCGAGGCGTCTTTGTGCTCGGCAATCATGATCGCAAGCTGGGGCGCGCCCTGCTCGGACGCAAGCTGCGGCGCGATCCTGTCGTCGAAGCCACCCTCGCCCAGATCACCCGCCCTGAAAACGCGGACGTTCTGGATATGGTCGTCCCAATGCTGTCCGCTGCGCCCACATGGTTGCGTCTCGGCCGCCGCGTCTTCGTACATGGCGCCTTCCACACACGCATGCTCGTAGAAGATGCGCCTGGCGGTCTCGACGGCGTCACGCCGGTCCTCTCACGCGCGATGTTCGGAGAAGTGGTGGGACGCACTCAGGCGGACGGCTACCCGGAGCGACGCCTGAACTGGGTGGACCACATTCCCGCCGGATACACTGTCTATTGCGGCCACGACCGTCGCTCCACAGATGGTCGGCCCTGGGTGAAGCACGGACGAAACGGCGGAACCGCGGTATTCGTGGATACCGGAGCCGGCAAAGGCGGGCATCTGGCGTGGATCGATCTGCCTGCGGAAGATCCCGACACCCCTGACTATCCTGCGCCGGAACCTTACTTCGACCATGGCTCTCCGCGCGATTCTCACGGCGCCGCGCCACAAGGATTCTGATGCACGCCGCAGGGTCGTCGGCTTTGACAGAAGGCTTGTCCACGTGATGAATGGGCAAGCGTTTCCGACCGCCTTTTCGGCACGGGAAATGCGCCGTTTTTCACGAATTCAGAACACGGGGCAGGTGTGACCGCGACGACAAACGAGCCAACTGGCGCCGGATTAGCGGATGGGGCGGACGCCGCCGCCAGACTCGCTGAGCTGCGACAGAGCATCGACAATATCGACACCGCGCTGATCTCAATCCTCGCGGAACGGTTCCGCTGCACGCAGGCGGTCGGCGAGCTGAAAGCCCGAAGCAGCATGCCGGCCGCCGACCCGGCGCGGGAAGCGCGCCAGATCGAGCGGTTACGCACGCTTGCCGCCAGTTCCCGGCTGGACCCCGATTTCGCGGAGAAATTCCTGAACTTCATCATTCGTGAGGTCATCCGCCACCACGAAGCCATCGCCCGCGACCGAAATCAGGGGCAGGCTTTGTCCGGAGCAGGCGGCGCACCGTGAAACCCGTCGCCCATCGTCTGCTGTTGCTGCGCCATGCCGAGGCCGCGCCCCCCGAAGGCGGCGATCTCGGACGAGACGCCGATCTGGCGCGCCCCCTGACAGCCACAGGCCACCAGATCGCCCGGCAACGCGGCGAAAGCATGCGCCGCGCCGGGCTCATCCCGGATCTGGTCCTGTGCAGCCCCGCGCTGCGCACCCGACAGACTTATGCAGGATTGCTGCCCTTCGGACGCAATGCGCGGCCAGAGATCAGAATCGAGCCGACGCTTTATCTCGCCGCGCCCGACGAACTGCTGGCCCGTTTACGAGCCACCCGCGACTCCGTTCATACGATCCTGCTGGTAGGCCACAATCCTGGCCTTCCGGCTCTCGCGCGTTATCTCAACGGCGTGGAAGCGGCGCTGGATTCCGACTTCGCGCTCGCCACGCTGGCCACCTTCCGGGTGGAGGCGGAGGAACGGGAATCAATCGCACTGGCGTGGGCCGGATTGGGACCGAAGACGTCCTGGCTGGAATCGTTCTCGCAAAGTTGAGCCGAAAAACGCCCTCAGAAGCCTGCCTCGCAACAAGGTGAGCTACTGAGCGCCCGTCTTCGACTTCCTGTTTTATCTCTGATCGGGGAAAACCGGGGGGAACGTCACCAACCGTACAACCGGTTGGTGGTAGGATCGTTGCAGGAGTATCACCATGAGCGCGTCGCAGACCGGGGTGACGGGACAGCCCGCCACAATCACGCTTGGAAACAAAACAGCCGAATTGCCGGTTCTTACGGGCGTTCTTGGACCGGATGTCCTCGATATCCGCCGCATTACCGCCGATCTGGGCGTCTTCACGTTCGATCCGGGTTACGGCGAGACCGCATCCTGCGAGAGCAAGATCACGTTCATCGACGGCGATGAAGGCGTTCTCCTGCATCGCGGATATCCGATCGAGCAGCTCGCCACCGAAGCGACATTCCCCGAGCTGGTGTATCTGCTGCTGAACGGCGAACTGCCGAACAAGGCGGAATACGCCGCGTTCGTAAGCACGCTGACCAATCACACCCTGCTGCACGAGCAGATTCGCAACTTCTTCAACGGCTACCGCCGCGACGCCCATCCGATGGCGATCCTGTGTGGCACGGTCGGAGCGCTCGCCGCGTTCTACCCTGACGCCAACGACATTTCGAAGCCGGAGAACCGCGAACTGGCCGCTATGCGCCTGATCGCGAAGATCCCGACGATCGCCGCCTGGGCCTACAAATACACGATCGGCGAAGCTTTCGTTTATCCGCGCAACGACCTCAGCTACGCGGAAAATTTCCTGTCGATGATGTTCGCGCGCCCCTCGGAGCCGTACACGATCAACCCGGTTCTGGCGCGGGCCATGGACCGCATCCTGATCCTGCACGCCGATCACGAACAGAACGCCTCGACCTCCACCGTACGCATGGCGGGATCGACGGGCGCCAATCCGTTCGCCTGTATTGCAGCGGGCGTGGCCGCTCTGTGGGGACCCGCTCATGGCGGCGCGAACGAGGCGGTGCTGAAGATGCTCGCCCAGATCGGTTCGAAGGAGAACATCCCCGACTTCATCGAAAAGGTGAAGGACAAGAACAGCGGCGTGAAGCTGATGGGCTTCGGGCACCGCGTCTACAAGAACTTTGACCCGCGCGCGAAGATCATGCAGGCGACGTGCCACGAGGTTCTGACTGAGCTCGGCATCACCGACGATCCGTTGCTGGAACTGGCGGTGGAACTGGAAAAGATCGCCCTGCATGACGAATACTTCGTCAAGCGCAAGCTCTACCCGAACGTGGATTTCTATTCGGGCATCATCCTGAAGGCGATGGGCATCCCGACCTCGATGTTCACCGTTCTCTTCGCCGTCGCGCGCACCACCGGCTGGGTCAGCCAGTGGAAGGAAATGATCGAGGAGCCCGGCCAGCGCATCAGCCGCCCTCGCCAGCTCTATCTTGGCGCTGGACGTCGGGATTACGTCCCAGTCGAAAAGCGCGGCTGAATCGCTGCGCCCAGCCCGTCCGCCCTGAAAAGCTGGCGGGTCGCGTTTTCAGACAGGGCGCGTCGGCTAACAGCGCGCCTTTCTTGTTTGTGGCGCATGTTCCGGGAGACAGACATCCTTGCCTGGGAACAATTAAGGGCCTGCAAGCATCCATGAAGGTCCATTCGGGCGCGATCGATCAGCAATAGCTTGCCTTGGTGCGCTCGTTTCTGGTGGATGAGGACGCTTTACCAAACAGGTAAACGGAGCGTCGCCGCTGTGCTGGCGTTTTCTGATGGCGCCACCTCCATCCGCTCCATTGCCTGACAAGTCTTGCGTCCAGAGGATGCGCATCTTCGCGGGATTCAGCGAAGGCCCTAGAAAGTCCTTCCCGTTCACCATGCGGGCGCCCCCTTTGCGAAACGGCAAAAAAAAAAGCGCGGCAGGCCGAGACCCGCCGCGCCGAGGCGCTCCCCAAAAGGGATTCAGCTGATCAGGGGCAGTCGCACCCGTTGGTTTGGCCCGGCGCCTGCCTGACGATGTGATGATCTATCCACTCCGACACCAGACGGCGGGCCTCGTTCACCGAAGCCTCGGGATGATGGATGCGATAGAGGGTCGTGCAGGCGTTGAACGCCGAGACCTCATTAATCCCCACCACTTTCAGCTCCTGATAGGCGGTGATCACTGCGCGCTCGCACTTGCGGGCAATCCGGCTGGTTTCAACGACCACGGAGCGAGTCCTTAAACTGAGAATTAATTGCAACTGATGTCAGTTTAATGGAAATGCTTCGTCGGGCGCAAGTCTCTTGAAGTATGGCAACCGCGTGCCGCCTGCATGCCCGGCGAGATCAGAGCCCGAAGCGTTGACGAAGAAACGCCGCAACCCGCCCGGCCTCATCCAGCGGTTGGCGGGGCCACGGCGAAAATCCTTCATCCAGCACCCGCACATAATCGGCCGCGATCAAATTTTTGACGATTGCGTTACGGGCGCCAAACAGCCCCGGCGCTTCCCCGACGAACACGGGAAGATCGCTTGCCGCCGCATCGACAAGCGTCGCGGGCCTCCCGCAGAACACGACCACGGCGTCGGAGCAGGCCATGAAGCCCAGCGTCGGATCGTCGTCCGGCTCCCCATGCCGCCAAACGAGATTGAAGCAGGAACCAAGTCCTGCGACGAACGAGTCGGCGACCTCCCGCGAGACCCCGTCCGCGATGGAAAGGAGGACCGAGCCATAATGGTCCTGCACCATGAGAGCGAGGCGCCGCGCGCTTTCATTAGCCAGCGACGGGGTCATATGCGCGCCTGAATCCAGAACGGCGGCAATTCTCGGTTCCGGCAAATGGTCGAGACGCTCGCTCCAGAGACGGCGAGCCCGGTCGAACAGCATCGGCGACACCGGAGTCAGCGGGCCAAAGACCGACATCACGCGATCATCCCGCAGGTCGCGCGGGCGAACGGACGGCACGATCGTCATATCGAAGGGCCTGCCGCGCGTGACCCGCGCGAACTGGCTTGCGCAATGGACGACCGGCGCGTCGAAACGCCTCCCCAGGGTGAGGCCGGCCAGACCGCCATTGACCCCTGACGTCAGAATGAGATGCGGCGGCTGTCCATCCGCTTCGGCCGTGGCCACATCGCGCACGCGCCGAAAAGAGTTGCCGAGCCTTCCCGCCAGAGCGTGAGCCTGCCCCACCTGCCCCGCGCGAACGGTTTCGATCACCCAGATTGCGGCGTCGGGCGCAGCTTGTCTGGCCATGGCGGTCGGGCGGCTCGCCCTGGCTGAACCCTCTTTCTCCATCTCATCGGCGCTCCCGATCGCCAGCCTTACCCCTTTGAGCCGCGTTTCAAGGGCGCGGCGATGGATTTTCCGCCCATCTCCGTCTATGCCACGACGACGTCGGCAGGCGCGCGAGGATAGAGGGGCATGGGAAACATGATCGGACAGGAATCGGTTCTGGGCAATGACGCATCGGCTTGGGATCGCGACGCCGCTCTCACGACTGCGCGTCTTCTTCTTGAAATCAAGGCAGTCAATTTCCGACCCGAGGATCCTTATACACTAACCTCCGGCTGGAAATCCCCAGTCTACATCGATTGCCGCCGCATCATCTTCTTCCCGCGCGCCCGCGCCAAAATCGTCGAGCTGGGCGTCGAGAAAATCGGTCGCCATGTCGGCTACGAAAGCATCGACGCGGTGGTCGGCGGAGAAACGGCGGGAATTCCGTTCGCCGCGTGGTTCGCCGACCGGATGATGACGCCCATGGCGTATGTCCGCAAAAAACCGAAAGGTTTCGGGCGCAACGCCCAGATCGAGGGCGACGTGCCCGAAGGCATGCGCACCCTGCTGGTCGAAGATCTGACGACCGACGGCGCATCGAAGATCGGCTTCGCCAAGGCGCTTCGCGACGCCGGGGCGATCGTCAATCACACCTTCGTGGTCTTCTTCTACGGCGTGTTCCCCGGCGCCCATCGCACGTTGTCCGACATGGGCATCACGCTGCATTCGCTGTGCACCTGGTGGGACGTGCTGGAGGCTTGCGCCGAGCGTCCGTATTTCTCGGAAGAAGCCGCTACCGAAGTCCGGCGCTTCCTCGAAGATCCGTGCGCGTGGTCCGCGAAGCACGGCGGCGTCGGCAGCCTTGAGGAAGCCCTCGCGCTGAAGACTGCGCGCGACTCCTGACGTCACGGCGGCGCGCCCCGGCGCGCCGGTCTCAACCCTCGACGCCGCGCGACGCCATGGACGAACCTTCCATCCCCCTGCCCGACGATTTTTCGCGCTTTCGCGTGCTGGCGTTCGATTCCGGCATCGGGGGGCTCGGGATCGTCGCGGCCCTCCGCCACCGCCTGCCGGGCGCGCGGATCGACTACCTCGCCGATAACGCCCTGTTTCCCTATGGAGAACAGGAAGACGAAACGCTGATCCGCCATATCGTGGCGCTTCTGACCGACGCCGTGCGGCGCCTGAACCCCGACGTCGTGGTCGTAGCGTGCAACACCGCCAGCACGCTTGCGCTGACCAGCCTGCGCGCCGCCTGTCCCACCGTCCCGTTCGTCGGTTGCGTGCCGCCGATACGTTGGGCGGCGCGGTTGAGCCAAACCCGCGTTATCGGCCTTCTGGCGACACGCGCCACCGTGCGTAGACCCTATGTCGCCGCCCTTCGGGAGCAATACGCCCCGGACTGTGTTCTGATCGCGCATGGCGCGCGCCACCTTGCGGACATGGCGGAGAGGACGTTTCGGGGAGAAGCCGCCGACCCGGCTGTCATCTCCCGTGAACTGCGCGGCCTGTTCGAACAACCCAATGGCGACCGGATCGACGCCGTCGGCATAGGCTGCACGCACTACACGTTTTTGCTTGACGCCTTGCGGCAGGCGGCGCCGCCAGATGTGGCGTGGCTGGACCCTGCCGACGCTGTCGCCAGGCGCACAGCTACGGTCCTGACGACCGAGCGCGGGGCGGATGACGCGAAGCCCGAAAGGGCCGAAGACGAGGGCGGACCAGGCGGGGCATGGTTCACCGCTCCGCCCGAGCGCCCTTCGTCGCTTACGCGCGGTCTCGCAGACTGCGGCTATGCGGCACCAGAAATCTGGCCTGCCCAGACCCCGTCGGTTCGCTCCCAAAGCGCCTGAAGCAAATCCCGGTCAAATGGGATCGTTTGAGAGCGCTCAGACGCCCGATGGAATAGGGATTCGAGCTTTTCCACTGATCCCATGTTCAGTGGAAGAATTCTGGAGCCGTATCCGCTTGTGCAGATTCGCGGATGTGAAGCCAGTTCATTGTCATGGCCGGACCGTTCTCCGAGTGGATGTGGCTCCTTGACAGCGTCCAGTCTGACAGAATCGACTGGTTGAACGCGGACCTCTGCAAGGATCACGCGAAGCGCCTGATCGATACAGTATGCCTGAACGGACAAACCGCGAATTCGTGGGCCATCGCGCCGCTGAAAGGCGGCGGATGCGCACAGCCGCGCGCGGCGAAAACGCAATGAGCCGTCAGCACAGGAACTGCGCCCACTCTCCCCGATCTCACGGAAACGGCTCAGTCCGCCAGCAGCTGCAGCCAGACAGCGATAAGCCATGCGCGTCGCATGACCGGTGGACGATCGTCAGGAACGCCCGAGCGAAATGCACTGCGGCATATCGCCCGTGAAATACCCAATAACCAGACGACGGCGCCTGGCTGTGAACCGGATTATCTGGAGCGCACAGCCGTATAACGCGCGACGGCCACTAACAGGCCCGCCAGCTTATCGTCGCCGCTGGAGATATGGGCGCCTTCAAGCGCCTGACACGCCTTCTCCGCGTAATCACGCGCGCGCGCCATCGTCACGCCGATGGCGTCCGTTTTCGCGATAAGGTCGAGCGCCCGGTCGAGATCTGCGTCGACCTGCGACTCGTTGTCCTCGATCGTCTTGACCCAGAAAGCGCGCTCTTCTTCATTTCCGGCGTGATAGGCCGCCAGCACCGGAAGCGTGACCTTGCCCTCACGGAAATCGTCGCCGACGGTCTTGCCCAGCACCGCCTGATCGGCCGCGTAGTCCAGCGCGTCATCGACGAGCTGAAACGCCATGCCGAGATTGGCGCCGTAATCGCGCAAGGCTGCGCGCGTGTGCTCATCTGCGCCAGCCACGACGGCGCCGGTTTCGCACGCGGCGGCGAACAGGGCCGCGGTCTTGCCATAAATGACCTGCAGATAGCGATCGACCGTGGTGGAAAGGTCGTTCTGGGTGGTCATCTGCATGACCTCGCCCTCTGCGAGAGTCGCCGACGCCGCGGAGAGAATCGCCATAACCGGCAGAGAACCGTCGGCGGTCAGAATCTGGAACGCGCGGGCGAACAGAAAATCTCCGACCAGCACCGAGGCCTTGTTGCCAAAGACCGCGTTGGCGCTGGCGAGGCCGCGCCGGAGCTGGCTGTTGTCGACGACGTCGTCATGCAGCAGCGTGGCCGTATGGATGAATTCCACGCAGGCGGCGACGCCCACATGACGCATATCGTCGCCCTGAACGTCGTACCCGGCCAGACGGGCCGCAGCCAGCACCAGCAGAGGACGCAGCCGTTTGCCGCCAGCGGCGACCAGATGGGCGGCCAGTTGCGGGATCAAGGGAACCTCGCTCTGCATCCGCGCGACGATCTCGCGGTTGCAAGCTTTCATATCCTCGGCAAGATAGTCGGCCAGCGCCCTAAGCGCCGTCTCTCCGTCATGGACGCCCTCTTGAGCAGTCGCCTCTTCACCGCCAGAATTCATTGTATGTCTCGCGTCCTTTCCTTTTGTCGACGCGATCCCGGAGCCGGGCGTGGCGTCGACGACGGGACTTCCGACATGATCAGTCGCGGAAGGATTGGCTGCAGCGCGCAAACGATTTTCTCCCGATGCAGGACGCCCGTTGGTGCAACCATATGAGCGGCGGTCAATGGACGGTCAAGCTGTGACCTCCTCGCCTTACCCCTCCGCAGGACCGCATCCGGCGCAGCTCGGCGCGCCGAACGCAGGCTCAGCCCCCGACGCGGGCCATGAGGCCGTCCCGGATGAAATATCCGATGGAACGCTCCTCGGCGGCCGCGTGATCTACCGGCAGTTCCGCCACGGCTATCGCACCGGCCTTGAGCCGGTGCTGATGGCGGCGCTGACCCCTGCGCGAAATGGGGAGCGGGTTATCGAGGCTGGATGCGGCGCGGGCGCCGGGCTTTTATGCCTGACCGAGCGGATTCCGGGTCTGGCTGGCGTAGGTGTGGAGATCGATCCCGGCACTGCCGCCCTCGCCAGCGCCAATTTCGCCGCCAATGGTCGCTCGCGCCTGACGGCGATTGAAGAAGACATCCTTGCGTCGGCCCTCCCTGAACGGCTCGGCGCGCTGGGGGCGACCCGGTTCGACCATGCCCTCGCCAATCCGCCATGGTGGCGGCCCGACGCCACGCCGTCGTCTGAAACCCGCAGGGATCAGGCCCGGCGAAGGCGACCCGACACGATTCCCGCCTGGGTGAGCGCCCTCGCCCGCCTGCTGAAGCCAAAAGGCTCGCTGACGCTCGCCCTGCCCGCCGAATTGCTGGCCCCTGCCCTCGCTGCGTGCGAAGCGCATGGAATAGGCAGCGTCGAGATCATCCCGTTGTGGCCGGAGGCGGGAAAGGAAGCCAGGCTGACCCTTCTTCGCGGGCGGCTGGACGGGCGCGCGGGATCGCGGATGCTCGCTGGCCTCACGCTTCATCTTCCCGGCGGCGAGTTCACCACTGACGCACAGGCTGTTCTGCGCGAGGGACATGGATTGTATCAGGCGTCTTTCCGAACGACCGCCCGTACGGCAAGCGCCTCCGCCGTCGCACCCCAGATAGCCTCGGCCACCTCTGAAAGAGATGAGTCGGTCGGACGTTGACGACATGCCCAGTTCCACGCGCCACGAATAACTGTCCTGCGTTGACATCAGTCTCTAGCGGGAGCCTCGTAACTGACGAGCGGCGACGCGCAAGCGTCGCAGGCTTCAGGTGAACGCCCTGAACACAGTCGCTCGCTACGGGCGGCTGCAGAAGATGCTCAAGGACCGCAAAAATGGCGAAAGCACAGACATCCAGGTCAAAGCCGGCCGCAGCGAAGGCGGCTCAAATTCACCACTTTCTGGGCACGCCCTCCGATCTGGGCGCTGAAAACGTCGAGAACATTTCGGCCGCTTTACGCGCATTGCTCGCAGACGTGTTCGCGCTCTACCTCAAGACGAAGAACTTTCACTGGCACATGAGCGGTCGCCATTTCCGCGACTACCACCTGTTGCTGGACGAGCAGAGCGATCAGATTTTCGCAATGACCGACCCGATCGCCGAGCGTGCGCGCAAGATCGGCGGGACCTCCCTCCACTCCATCAGCGAAATCTCGAAATTGCAGCGCCTTTCCGACAACAATGCGGAATACGTCGATGCGCAGGACATGCTCGCGGAACTGTGCGAGGACAACAGGCAGCTCACGACCGAAATGCGCGCCGTACATGAACTGACCAGCGATGCAGGCGACTGCGCGACGACCAGCCTGCTGGAGAACTGGATCGACGAGACCGAACGCCGCACGTGGTTCCTCTTCGAAGCCTCGCGCAATACGTCAGGGACGAACGACTGACACAGGGTGGCCGTATCTCGCGCTACGCTTGCGCGCGAATACGGCCTGCCACACAGAGCGTCGCGCGGGTTCGCTAAAGAGCTACGGGCAGCAACTGGCGGAACCTTCAGGTCGGCCGACCGAACGCCTTCAGTTTCAGTTTGTCCTCACGAGCCGCGCCACCCGGCATTTTCGGGTCAAGCTCCAGAGCGCGCCGCCACGCTTTCAACGCAGCCTGCCCGTCTCCGCGTTGCTCTTCCGTCGCCGCCAGAAGCTGCCAGGCGCCGACATCATCCGGATCGTGTTGCAGCGCCACGCCAAGGTCGCCGATAGCGCCATCGGTATCGCCCGTGGCGAGACGCGCCTGCGCGCGCAGACGCCAGAGGATTTCGGCGTCCCCCTGCAACGCCAGCGCTGCGCCAAGGTCCTCGATGGCGTCTCCATGCTTCTCCTGAGACAGTTCCCGATTGGCCCGTCGCAGCAACAGCAACGTCGCAGGCGCGAGGCCATGGCTACGCATCTCTTCCAGTTGCGCCGCGATCGCCGTCGCCTCGGATTCGTCGTGCGCCTGCGCGAGAGCCTTCACCAACGCGTCGCGCCGGTCCATCGCCTTTTTGGACGGAGTCGCCGGTTTGCCCGGCGGGACGGCTGTATCGGTCTGGCCGCTAGCATACGGGGCCGGGACTTGCGCCTGAGCTGCGGCCTGCCCGCACCACATCGTCAGCAGCAACGCCGACAGAAGCGGGCGCATCGCTCGAGTTCCGGCCTCAGAACGCGAAAACCCGCCAGACAGCTCTCTTAGAAGAGCCACATGGCGGGTCGACGTAATCCTGATCACCAAGGAAAAGGAAACCGGTATCAGCCCTGACGAGCCTTCATGCGCGGGTTCTTCTTGTTGATGACATAGACGCGCCCACGACGACGAACGACGCGGCAGTCCTTGTCGCGGATTTTCGCCGACTTGAGGCTGTTCCTGATCTTCATAACGGGTCTCTTTAATCAGCACGCCGTGAGGCGTCGTGAAACGGAAAGTGGAGCGACATAAGCAGCCCCCGCGCCAAAGTCAAACCCTGACTGCGGTCGAGCGCGCTTTTTTAGCGTATAGCCGCCGGATAGCGACAGCTATACGGCGGCCTCCAACCCTACTGCGGCGCTCGCCACAGCCGGATCCCCCTCGGCCGACACAGACGTATCGCCGGGGGCCAGCGCACGCAACGCCTGGGCGAGCGCATGGTAATCAGCCGCACGAGGCGATTTGGCGCGCCAGCCGACGCCGATCGTCCGCCATGCCTGCCCGCCTTCAATGGAGCGCGTGACGACGCCCGTGCCGTTCAAAATACCCGAATCGACCGCCATGCGCGGCAGCAACCCGACGCCCAGCCCCTGCCCGATCATCCGCGCCAGCGTGTGCAGGGAGGACGCCGTATGCGCCGTCTCGCTCTCCTCGCCGCTCCAGCTTCCGCCCTGACGACATACGTCGACGGTCTGCTCCCGAAGGCAATGCCCGTCCTCCAGCAGCACCATGTGTTCAGATTGCAGCCGATTCAGCGGAACGTCCGCCATATTGATCGCGAACGGGTGCCCGGGCGGCGCGGCGACGATGAACGGGTCGCGCCAGATTGGAATGGTCTCCAATCCGTCGCACATGCACGGCATGGCGAGAAGCAGAACATCCAGTCGGCCCTTCGACAGCTTTTCCAGCAACCGCTCGGTCACGTCCTCGGTCAGCACGAGCTTCATGCCCGGAAACCGCTCCCGCAGGAGCGGGACGAGACGGGGCAGCAGAAACGGTCCGATCGTCGGGATCACGCCCATGCGCATCGGGCCATGCATGGGCGCACGCGCGGCCTGCGCAATCAGGGGAATCGCCTCCAGCGCGTCCAGCGCCACTCGTGCGCGACGGGCGACCTCGTCTCCCAGCGGGGTGAAGACCACACGCTTGCCGACATCCCGGTCGAGCAATTGCGCATCCATCTGACGCTCCAGCGCGAGCAACCCGGCAGAAAGAGTGGACTGCGTCACGGAACAGGCCGCTGCGGCACGCCCGAAATGCCGCAGTTCCGCGAGTGCTATCAGGTATCGGAGTTGCTGGGGAGAAGGCAGCGCCTGCATGAAAACGCCTCCGGTGCGGCTCAGATATGAAAAGGGCGGCGGCAAACGAACAGAACCGGTCGCCAGACGATGACCCAGAAATCGGCTCTTATGTCTTTATGGACAAGGGTGCGCCGCACTCACTCCGTCTGGCGAGCGGAAGACGCATCCATCTTGCCTTATGACGTCAGAGGAACAGCCGACGTGTCCGGTTGCGTAAGCTCCAGCGAAGACCCGTCGGCGCGGTGGCCTCAGCGCGCTCAATGGACCGCGCCTTTGCACCAGACAGAAGCTTTCGAGAACGCCGAAGCATCGGACGCAGGGACGAGCGGTCAGTACACCACATTGATGACACCGCGTCACCATCGAATATTTCAATCATCCTGAGATAAATTATTCATTGGCATGATCAGACAATCGCCGCCATAGATACCTCCAGAGCGCGACGCCGTCCGGCGACGCGCCATGTGCCACTTCAAGCGCGAGGAGCGTTTCATGCTTACCGTAGGCGACAAGTTCCCCACATTCGACCTGGCCTCCGTCCCCGGCGGTCCGGAAGGCCTGAAAGGCAATTTCGTTCAGATTTCCGACACGTCGGACGCCGGCAAGTGGAAAGTCGTGTTTTTCTGGCCGAAAGACTTCACCTTCGTCTGCCCGACGGAGATCGTGGCGTTCGGCAAGCTCCACAAGGAATTCGCCGACCGTGACGCCGTGGTCTACGGCGTGTCGATCGACAGCGAGTTCGTTCATCTCAACTGGCGCCTCCACCACGAGGACCTGAACAAGCTCGAGATCCCGATGCTCGCCGACATCAAGCGTGAGCTGTCGGAGCAGACCGGCGTTCTGGCGAAGGACGCGGGCGTCGCCCTGCGCGCCACGTTCGTCGTCGACCCGCAGGGCATCATCCGCCATGTGTCGGTCAACGACCTGTCGGTCGGCCGCAACCCGCAGGAAATCGTCCGCATTCTGGACGCACTGCAGAGCGACGAGCTCTGCCCGTGCAACTGGAAGCAGGGCGACGACTTCCTGAAGGTCTGATTCCGCAAGGAAGACGACCGGCGACGAAGGTTCCCCCCGGCCTTCGTCGCCCGCGCGCCGAGGCCAGCCCCGCAGGGCGGACCCCGGCGCGCCGAAGCGCCCTTGCCCGATCGGACGACCGTCGTCCGATGCGGCAAGGGCGATCAAACCCCTTCCCGTTACCTGTCGGCGCATGCGCCGCCATCCGCCGCTATTCGGCAGGAGACCATCATGTCATTCGAAGCACTCAAGGACCGGATTCCCGACTACGCCAAGGACCTGCGCCTCAACCTCGGGACGCTCGCCAACGACGCCACGCTCTCTGCGCAGCAACTGGCCGGCACGTTCGTGGCCAGCGCCATCGCCTCGCGCAACGACGAGTTCACGAAGGCGGTGATCGAGGAGTTCGGCGCGAAGCTGTCGCCGGAAGCTCTGGCGGCCGCGAAATCGGCAGCCGCCATCATGGGCATGAACAACGTCTATTACCGCTTCACCCATTTCATGGGCGGCGATTACGAAAACCTCCCGGCGAAGCTGCGGATGAGCGTCATCGGCAAGCCGGGCGTGGAGAAGGTCGATTTCGAACTGTGGTCGCTGGCCGTGTCCGCGATCAACGGATGTGAGATGTGCGTGCGCAGCCACGAGCGCGCCGTGCGCGAAGGCGGCCTGACCAGCGAACAGGTTCAGACGGCTGCGCGCATCGCTGCGGTGGTGCACGCGGTGGCGGTCACTCTGGAAGCTTCCGCCGCCGCTGACGCCTGACGCCGACGCGCGCCGAGAGGAGCGCCGTTATTATCTGGGCGACGCTCCATCGGCGGGAGCGTCGTCGTTGCGGATATAGAGGCGCCTATACGGGTAGGATATCATTACCGAGTTATGGCGCAGGAAGTCAGCGCCCAGTAGTGAGGTCGAAATTTCCAGCGGTGCGACCAAAAGAGACGGGTCTCTGAATACCTCTTTCCCTACCTGCAATGTTCTGAACTTATGACGCCAGCTGCGCACCACGTTCTGGTCGACGCCGATCAGCGACGCTGTGCGGTCAGTCTGCAACATAGACTTCGTCACGCCCGCCCGCGCAGCATCGTCGGGCAGGATCGTCGTACCAACCGCCCCACTATCGAGAATGGCGTCCACCGACGCGCCGTTGAGCTTTATGCTGATCTCCACATGGCGATCATTGTCGATACTGAAGGGAACGGGATCGAATTCCTTTTCCCACCGCTCTTTTTCGTCCGCACATTCATGCAGGCGATATAGGCTGACCGTCAGATGGGGCAACTCCAGCGCCACAGTGTAGTTGGAGAGAAAATCAGCGCCGAACAGGCCAACAATCGGCACGCCGCCGATGAAACCGAACTTCTGATCGGTCTGGATCATCTGTACGTTCCGCGCAATCGCGGTTCCCATCCCGAGTTCCGCGATCGACATAATGGGGAATCTTGAAAGCCCGCCTATCCCGTAACCCAGAGTCGTCGCTCCGGTGTACGCCACATCGAACGCATGGATGGACGAAGATACGCCCGACATGCCTGCGCCAGTATCGACAATCATGGCTGCCGGCTTGCCGTTGATCGTCACCTTTACGATCGGAACGCCTTTCCTGTTCAGCACCTGAAGTGGACCGAGCCGCTCCACCTTGCATCCGCCGCCACCATCCTCACAGGCCGCCAGTCCGATAGCGGCGCAACATAACGTGGCTTTGAACAGAGTTTTACCAACACGCGCTAAAATTTCGGCGAAAAAAACGTAAGCGGCCGTCCGGTTCAACTTCAAAACGCATCTCCTGCAGCGCCAGATGTACCGGGGCGTTAAGCCTTCAGGCCACAGCGCATCCAGTTACACTCTGAAACGGTCATAACTCCCTGACAACCCGCCCCGCGCACGGCGCTGCATGTTTGAGACAAAAATAAGACGCTCTGGCGGCGTAACGAAAACCATGTGATGCTGTTTCGGTTTTCAAAGTTTGGGACGGCCGCGGCGATGCAGACCGATTTACGCTCACACGGACTTTGGGAACGTACCGCGCCTCCCGCGCCCTATGCCGAGGCGCTGTATTCCACGATAGACACGGACGTCGTCATCATCGGCGCGGGTTACACCGGTCTGTCCGCCGCGCTGCATCTGGCGCAGGCGGGTTATGCGCCGGTAGTTGTCGAGGCCGCACAGATCGGTTTCGGCGGGTCGGGGCGCAACGTCGGACTGGTCAACGCCGGAATGTGGGTGAAACCCGAAGACTTCCCCGGCGTCCTGGGGCCGATCTACGGCCAGCGACTGCTCACGCTGCTCGGACAGGCGCCGGATCTGGTGTTCGACGTGATCTCGGCGCACGCCATCGCCTGCGAGGCGACACGCGTCGGCACATTGCATTGCGCGCCGGACGAGCGGGGGTTGTCCGATCTGACGGAGCGGACGCGTCAATGGGCGCGGTGGGGGGCGCCGGTCAGCCTTCTCGGCGCGCAGGAGACTGCTCGGCTGATCGGGTCCTGCGACTACAAGGGCGCCTTGCTCGACCGACGCGCGGGGACGGTGCAGCCGCTGGCCTATGCGCGCGGCCTCGCCGACGCCGCAATTGGCGCGGGCGCACGGATTTTCGTGAACTCTCCTGTCACCGGGATGATGCAGTCGGGAGACCGGCACATCATAGACACTCCGCGCGGACAGGTTCGCGCGGCGAAAGTCATCGTCGCGACCAACGCCTACAGCACCGGTCCATTTGCCGCGATCTCGGACTCTCTGGCGCCGCTGCCCTACTTCAACGTCGCAACCGCGCCTCTATCGCCGTCAATGCGCGCCCGCATCCTGCCCGAAGGCCACGGAGCCTGGGACACGCGATCCGTGCTCAGTTCCTTTCGCATGGACGCTGCAGGGCGCCTCGTCTTCGGCAGTGTCGGCGGCCTGGGACGGTGGGACGCGGCCGTCCATCGCGACTGGGCGCGCCGCGAGGTGACTCGCCTGTTCCCTCAGCTCGCAGGCGTGGATTTCGAAACGGAGTGGTCCGGCTCCATCGGCGTGACCGCAACGCGGTTGCCGCGCCTGCACCGCCTGGCGCCGGGCGTCGTCGCGATGGCAGGATACAACGGACGCGGCATTGCGCCGGGCACGGCCTTCGGGCGCGTCCTTGCGGACATGACGGCCGGCCATACGCCAGACAGCGAACTGCCTTTGCCGGTCATGAACCTTCCGGAGCCGGATGCGCTACGCGGACTGCGGGGGCTGATCTATGCGGTGGGCTCCGGTCTCAGACATTTCGCGGGAGCCAGGCGCCCCCGGTAGGGCGCACTCCGTTTCGGCACGATGTTTGATCGGCGAAAGTCGGGCGCGGGGAAGCCGCAGTCTTGAGCCATCCGACTGAACCGGCGTGCGCCGAGGCTGCTTGCGGACCTTATTCATAACGACAGCTAAAACATCAGGGTTCGCTTCGCATCTCGGCAGTGGACCCTCATTTGCCGAGAAATATTCTGGCAGGATAGGCGACGCAGCCGGACTTACACATTCCGGCCACCCAGCGTCCGTCACACCGCAACCATGCGTCAGGCGCCGCCTGCGATGACGGCTCTGGACACAGTCGCCGCGTTTTCGTTTTGTCACGGGGAAACCCGGAGGAAAAACCATGTCCGACATCGCCTCGCTCGACCTCGCCACACAGACGCGCGACCTGCTCTCCAGCCTCGGGGTGGATGATCGACGCCTGTCGGCGCAAGGCTTGGCGATCACCGTCCGCTCGCCGGTCAACGGGCAGACGCTTGGACATGTAGCCTCAGCCACAGTTGAAGAAACGAACGCCGCAATCGAGCGCGCGCACGGAGCTTTTCTCACGTGGCGTCGCATCCCCGCGCCCCGGCGCGGCGAACTTGTCCGCCTGCTCGGCGAGGAACTGCGCGCCAACAAGGACGCTTTGGGACGACTGGTCTCGATCGAGGTCGGCAAATCGCCGTCCGAAGGGCTGGGCGAAGTGCAGGAGATGATCGACATCTGTGACTTCGCAGTCGGTCTGTCACGGCAACTCTGCGGCCTGACCATCGCTACGGAGCGCGCCGAGCATCGGATGATGGAGACATGGCACCCGATCGGCGTCGTGGGCGTCATCTCCGCTTTCAATTTCCCTGTTGCAGTCTGGGCATGGAATGCTGCGCTGGCGCTGGTCTGCGGCGATTCTGTCGTCTGGAAGCCGTCGGAGAAGACGCCGCTGACGGCCATCGCGACGGACGCGATTCTCCGCCGCGCAATCACGCGTTTCAACGCCAGCGGCGACGCAGCGCCCGACGGGCTGGCGGAGCTTGCGGTCGGCGGGCGGGAGACCGGCGCGGCGCTGGTGGCCCATCCGAGAGTCCCGCTGGTCTCGGCCACGGGGTCGACTGAAATGGGGCGCATCGTTGGACGTGAACTGGCGAGCCGCTTCGGACGGGCGATTCTCGAACTGGGCGGCAACAACGCGGCGATCGTCACGCCGTCCGCCGACCTCGATCTGGCGCTACGCGGAGTAGCCTTCGCGGCGATGGGCACGGCCGGTCAACGCTGCACCACGCTGCGCCGTCTATTCGTTCATAGCAGCGTCTATGACGCTTTCGTGCCGCGGCTGAAGGCCGCGTTCTCTTCGGTCAGCGTCGGCAGCCCGCTGGAGGGGCACCTCGTGGGGCCGTTGATCGACCATGCCGCACTGGAGCGCATGCAGGAGGCGCTGGCGGCGGCCATGGAGCTCGGCGCGACGGTGCATGGCGGAGAGCGGGTCGACGTCGGCGCCCCGCAGGCGTTCTACGCACGCCCCGCGCTGGTGGAGACGCCGGTGCACGACGGCCCTGTGCTGGACGAGACGTTTGCGCCGATTCTCTATGTGCTGCCTTACGACGATCTTGAAGACGCCATCTCGTTGCAGAACGACGTCCCGCAGGGCCTTTCCTCCGCCATCTTCACCACCGACCTGCGCGAGGCGGAGTTGTTCCTCAGCGCGCGCGGTTCGGACTGTGGCATCGCCAACGTGAATATCGGCACGTCAGGCGCGGAGATCGGCGGCGCGTTCGGCGGGGAGAAAGCGACCGGCGGCGGCCGGGAGTCCGGTTCCGATTCGTGGAAAGGCTATATGCGGCGCGCGACCAACACGATCAATTACGGTCGCGACCTGCCGCTGGCGCAGGGTGTCACGTTCGACGTCGGTTGAGACCGGTCGTTCGAAGCTTTCCGCCATCAGAACGCGGCGGAAAGACATACCAACGCTACGCTGCGACGCCACTCCGCAATAACCGCAGGAGTGATTTTCGAAGACGACAACGTAGCGTTTCTTGCACCATCCCTTGCCGCTGACCTCAAAACGGACATTCGGTTTCCCCTCCCTCGTCCAGACGTCTCCGCGTTCCGCACGGCTCGCCCGTCGACCGACGCTTTTCCATATGTCGTTTGAAGGGCGATTTACGCCCGCGCCGCCCCCCTTTTCGCATCAGGAGCATAAACACCGTGGATATCCTCAACGCCGGGCAAACCGCCTCCCGCCTTCCGTGGACTCCGTTGATCGAGACACTGGAGGCGACGATGCTGGACTACGCGGCGGGCAGGATTCTCTGCCCCGAACGGCAGGCGCTCACGCCTCCGGGGCGCGAAGGCGTCATGCTGTCCATGCCCAGCGCGGCGGCAGACGTATTCTGCCACAAGCTGGTGACCGTCTATCCCGGCAACGCCACACGCAATCTGCCCGCGATTCACGGTGTGGTGACCTGCGGCGACGCCCGCGACGGCCGCACGATCCTGAGTCTCGACGGCCCGACCGTCACAGCGCGCCGGACGGCCGCCGTCACCTTTGTCGCAATCCGCCGCCTGTTGCCGGCCCCGCCGCGCTCCGCTTTGCTGATTGGTACGGGCGTGCAGGCGCGAGCACATGTGGAGGGTCTCTTCGCCCTGTGGCCGGATATTCGCGTGACCGTGCAAGGCCGCTCGGTTGAGCGGGAGAGCGCTTTTCGCGCAGCGACGGACTCGCGTGTCGTTCTTTCTCACGAAGCCGTAGAGCCCGGTCAGCCTGACGCCGCTCATGATGTGGTCATCATAGCGACCACGGCCCGGGAGCCTGTCTATGACCTTCCCGGCCGTGTTGGGGTTCTGGTGGTGGGATTGGGGGCCTTCCGCCCGGACATGGCCGAGATCGGCCCTGCGACGCTTGAGAGCAGTGCGATCTATGTGGACGACCTGCACGGCGCGCCTTCGGAAGCGGGAGACCTGATTCAGGCCGGAATCGACTGGAATCGCGTCAGCCCCCTCGCCTCCGCGCTCGATGCCCCACCCGATTCCCGTGTCCCGATCGTGTGCAAAACAGTCGGATGCGCCGCGTGGGATCTTGCGGCCTGCCGCACGGCGCTTGGTTTTTCCAGCACTCAGTAAGGGGGCAGCCATGTTTCGGCAGCGTGTAGGAAAAATTTTTCCGACAGGTGTTGCCAGCGTCGAAATCCCCGCTATAAGTCGCGCCAACACGACGCCTCACCGAGGCGCTCGTTGAAAAAAGCGGGTGTAGCTCAGTTGGTTAGAGCGCCGGCCTGTCACGCCGGAGGTCGCGGGTTCGAGCCCCGTCACTCGCGCCACTTTCAAAAATCCATGTTGATTTAGAACAGTGGCGTCATTTGACACCATCACAAAAGTTCGAATTTCTCCTGATGCGCGCACGCATGCACCCTCGTTATCGGCGCTTTCAGCAGGCAACCGGAAATGATCGCCTGACAGCAGAGGCGATCGATCAAGACGGGCGCAACCGGCAGGGTCTGCTCCGTTCACGGCAATTCGTGAATCCCCCCTTCATCGGTGACTTCCGCTACTCGCGAATCAGGCGCGTTGCGGCCCGAAAATTCGATCTGAATTCGTTCTTTCGGCGAACATCCTGATCCAGTCAGCAGATTCCCCAGCTGCTCCGTGTTCAGCGCAAGACTTTTCAGCGCTACGGTTTCGAATCGTCCCTGCAGCGATCGTCTTCAAGGCCGCGCGCCCCGCACGAACGAGACGCACGACGACGATCGCCCGATTTCAGGCTTCAGGCGCCTCTTCCATCGTGGCTAGCAACGAACGAAACTGAACCGCGAAGCGCGATTTATCGGCGTCGCGAAGGCGCACGGTTATGGAGACTCTCTCGTCGCCGTCGTCGCGCTCCAGTACCTCGCCATGATCGTAAAGCCACGCGATGGCCCCGCCTTCGTGAATCGGCAACCTGTAGCTCGCGACGACCATGGCGCTGGTCAGGCGCGCATCGATGGCCTCCATCAATTCAGGCAACCCGTCGCCCGCCATGGCCGAGATCGGCACGATATCGTCCCGGTGCGGCAGAGTCCTGGGCTCGGCGAGCAAATCGACCTTGTTCAGCACCTCGATCACTCGCGACCGCCATTCGGCGTCCAGCATGCCGTCGCGCTCCATGCCGGTGAGCACGGAATGCACGTCCGATCGCTGCGCGGAAGAATCAGGGTGGGCGATATCGCGCACATGCAGGATGATGTCCGCCTCCGCCACCTCCTCCAGCGTAGCTCGGAACGCGGCGATCAGTTCGGTCGGCAGCTCGCTGATGAAGCCGACCGTATCCGACAGAATCACCCGCCGCCCTGACGGCAGCTCAATGCCGCGCATGGTCGGATCGAGCGTCGCGAAAAGCTGATCCCTCGCCATCACCGACGCGCCAGTAAGCGCGTTGAACAACGTGGACTTTCCGGCGTTGGTGTAGCCCACCAGCGCCACGACCGGGAACGGCACACGCTTGCGCGCTGAGCGGTGCAGACCGCGCGTGCGTCGCACCTGCTCAAGCTCGCGCTTCAGGCGCACGATGCGGTCGCCGATCATCCGGCGGTCGGCCTCGATCTGGGTTTCACCGGGACCGCCGAGGAAGCCGAAGCCGCCGCGCTGTCTCTCGAGATGGGTCCACAGGCGCACGAGCCGCGAGCGCTGGTATTCCAGGTGCGCCAGTTCGACCTGCAGCGTTCCTTCCCGCGTCGCTGCGCGTGCGCCGAAAATATCCAGAATGAGCCCGGTGCGGTCGATGACCTTGCACCCGAGCGCCGTTTCCAGATTGCGTTGTTGACCGGGGGAAAGACGCGCGTCAATCACAACGACGGTGACGCCCTTGTCCGCGACCGCAGCTTTAAGCGATTCGACCTGGCCACTTCCGAGCAGCGTCGCCGGGCGACGCGCGCGCAGCAGAAGCACCGCACTCAAAACGACGACGAGGCCGATGGAGGACGTCAGGCCGACTGCCTCGTCAAGCCGCGCTTCGGCGGCCCGAACGTCTTGATCCCTGTCTGGACGCTCCCACGGAAGAATGACGGCCGCCCGGGTGGCGGCCGGAGTGGTGTCAGTAGATGTCGTCGGCAAGGGTTTCGTCGTTCTCCACATGCGCCGCCGTGCCCGCCTGCGCCGCAATTCCGGTCGCGGTCTCGAATATGTTCACTGGCACCAGCGGCATGACCGTGCTGATGGCGTGTTTATAGACCAGCTGCGTATGGCCGTCGCGACGCAGTAAAACGGTTTCT
Source organism: Acetobacter nitrogenifigens DSM 23921 = NBRC 105050 (assembly GCF_000429165.1). GTDB lineage: Bacteria > Pseudomonadota > Alphaproteobacteria > Acetobacterales > Acetobacteraceae > Acetobacter > Acetobacter nitrogenifigens. Next base: position 555,097 of record NZ_AUBI01000001.1, read on the forward strand.
GCGTCGAACCAGGTGATGACGCCCTGCAGCTTTACGCCGTTCACAAGAAAGATAGTGACTGGCGCCTTGCCGCGCCGGACATGCCCTAGAAACACATCCTGTACTGTCTGAGGTGCTGATTTTGCCACGTTGTTGTCCTGCGCTTTTCTTTTTTTTATTGTTGCGGCCGATTAATGTTGAACGCGCGGAGATTGTCGTATCCCCTTCCCCGAAACGGGCGCGCAAAATGTCAGTTTCACCATTAAAGCAGATTTACCGCCACTGGCGAGAGCGCTTTGCGATGCTGGCCCTGCGTAGCGCGCCGGGCTTCCTCACAAACACGATATATTTTTATTTAGACATGCATCGTCCCGCGTTCCCTACCACGCGTCTGATCCATGATCGACCAGCCGCGCCGGTTGATTTGTAACGAAAGGCGGCGGCAGGAACCACCGGGTTTCCCGGAAAAAACACACCGTCGCTCCGGCCACCAGAGCGGCGGACGCAGTACTGCCCACCGGACATCGCGTTTGTCCGACCTCTCCTCTATACCCCGGCGCGTTCGTCCGCTGTCACTCCAAGCTGTTTCAGCTTGCGATGCAGGGCGCTACGCTCCATGCCGACAAATCCAGCTGTCCGGCTGATGTTGCCGCCAAATCGCAAAAGCTGGGCCTGCAGATATTGTGTCTCGAACAGGTCTCGCGCCTCGCGTAACGGCAGACTCATCACGTCGGCGTTCGAATCCAGCTTCAGAAGGGCGGGAGCGCCTTCCGCTATTGTCGAAGGCAGCATATCCGCGCGAATCGGTTCAGTCCCGTTGCCCGGCATCATGATGAGCAGGCGCTCCATCAGATTCCGTAACTCTCGCGCGTTGCCGGGCCATTCATAAGCCTGCAACGCCGCAATGGCGTCCATGCTCAGTTCCCGCACCGGCAGTCCCGCCGATTCGGCCGCGCGCGTGAGAAACAGCCGCGCGAGATCCGGAATGTCCTCGCGCCGTTCGCGCAGGCTGGGCACACGCACCGGCACAACGGCGAGCCTGTAGAACAGATCCTCACGGAATCGACCCGCCGCGATCTCCACATGCAGATCACGATTGGTGGTGGAGATCACCCGCACGTCGACACGCACGCGCGTAGCTCCGCCAATTCGTTCGAAACTTTGATCCTGAAGCGCGCGGACGATCTTGCCCTGCGTCTCGATCGGCATGTCCGAAATTTCGTCGAGCAGCAGCGTGCCGCCATGCGCACGTTCCAGAACGCCGATGCGTCGCGGCGCTCCCTCCGGCCCCTCGAGGCCGAACAGCTCCTCTTCGAACCGGCTCGGCGCCAGGGTGGCGCAGTTTAGCGCAATGAACGGGCCTTCCGCGCGACGCGACCGCGCGTGAATCATGCGCGCCGCCACTTCCTTGCCTGCGCCGGGAGAACCTGTGATCAGCACGCGCGATCCCGTCGGGGCGACGCGTTCAACCTGCGTGCGAACGGCTGCGATCGCAGCGCTTTCTCCGAACAGCGTGGTTTCCGGTCCGGCGCGAAGACGCAGTTCCGCGTTTTCACGCGCCAGACGCGACGCCTCGATCGCGCGACGCGTCACCACGAGCAGGCGATCCGACTGGAAAGGCTTTTCAATAAAATCGTACGCGCCGTGCTGAAGAGCCGCGACGGCCGTCTCGATCGTGCCGTGCCCGGAAATCATCACGACCGGAACGGAGGGGTCCTCCGCGTGCATAGTCTTGAGAATGTCGAGGCCGTCCAGCTTCGATCCCTGCAACCAGATATCCTGGATCACCAGCGCAGGGCGGCGGGCGCGGAACGCCGCAAGCGCAGCCTCCGAATCACCGGCTACCCGGGTCTCGTATCCTTCGTCATGCAGCACGCCTTCGATGAGCATGCGGATATCCGGCTCGTCATCAACGATCAGGACTTCATACGCCATCGTTTTCTTTCCGTGCTGAATCCTTGACGGGTAAAATCAGAACTGCCTCGCTTCCCGGGCACCCGGGCCGATCGGAGAGTTGAACACTGCCCTCATGGTCTTCCATGATTTTCTTCACGATGGCCAGCCCCAGACCGGTTCCCTTCGGCTTGTGAGTGACATACGGCTCGGTCAGCCGATCCCGGTCTGCCTGCGGCAAACCGACCCCGTCGTCCACTATGGCTATGCTCACCCGCCCGTCCTTCTCCGTGATTTCGACAGTGATCGCGCCGATCACGCCATCCGGATGATGAACGCGTTGAGCGTCCCCAACGTTGTCGTCCCGCCTGTCTGCAGCCAGCGCCATACCGTTCGCCCGGCCGGTCATCGAGATGGCGTCAGCGGCGTTTTGCAACAGATTGGTCAGCGCCTGCCCGATCTGCCGCCTGTCGCACGGCGCGACAGGTCCATGCTCCGGCCCGATCACCGAATAGGCGATCTCCGGGTGGGCGTCGCGCTGAAGCACCAGAGCCTCCCGCACGATGCGCGACACGTCCTCCATCGCGATTTTCGGCTGAGGCATGCGCGCGAAGGACGAAAATTCGTCCACCATCCGTCCGATGTCCCCGACCTGCCGCACGATGGTGTCCGCACATTGCTGGAACGTCTCGGGATCAGACGTGATTTCCCGTAGGAAACGGCGCTTCAGACGTTCCGCCGCCAACTGGATCGGGGTCAGGGGGTTCTTGATCTCGTGGGCGATACGGCGCGCTACATCGGCCCACGCAGCCTTCCGCTGGGCCGCCTGCAACGCTGTGATGTCATCAAAAGTCACCACGTAGCCGCGCGTGACGCTGCCCCGCAGCTCGGCGGCGACCCGGACCAGCAGCACCCGGCGGTTTCCTGTCGGCCCGATCTGCACTTCCCGCGTCAGCGCGCGGTCCGAGCCCTGACGCAGGTCGTCGAGGATGGAGGCGAACTCGGGAATCGCGTCCGACAGCTTTTCACCGACCGCGAGCGTGAGGTCGCGGTTGAGCAACTCCGATGCGGCCCGGTTCGGCAGTTCGACCCGCGTCAGCGCGTCGAGGCCGATCACGCCTGCCGACACGCCCGATAGCACCGCCTCCGTGAAGCGGCGCCGTTCATTAATTTGCGCGTAGGCCGACATCAGTTCCGAACGCTGGCTCGACAGTTCGTCGGTCATCCGGTTGAACGCCCGCGACAGGCTGGTGATTTCGTCGTCGCCGCCGCCTTCAGGCACGCGGACTGCAAGATCGCCCTCACTGATTCGACGCGACGCGACCATCAGAAGCCCGAGGGGCCTTGCTATCTGGTTTGCGAGCGCAAGCCCCATCAACGCGGCCATCGCGAGGACCAGAAGCGCCACCAGCGCAAAAATCATCACGAACGTGAACTGAATTTTCGCGCGGTTGTTGTTCAGGCGGTGGTAATCCGCGACGACGCGCTCGGTCTTGCGCATGTGGCCGACGATTTCCGGGTCGACCGGGCGTGTTATCACCAGCATCAATTCCGGTGTGACGCCCAGGGAGACGACCGCCCGCACAGATTTTTCGTCCGGACTGTCATAAATCGCGACGTCGTTCGCCCGCGCCATCATCGTGGCGGCTGGCGGCGGAAGCGGCTCGTTGTAACCGGCGTGGCTCAGCAGGCCGCCTGACGCGACGACCTTGTTGGTCAGCGGGTCGTAGACGACCGCCTCGGTCAGTCCTCGCACGGTCGCCTGACTGTCCAGCATTTCCCCCAGACTGGCCGGGTCGTGCATCAGATCCCCGCCATTGCCGGACAACTCGTTTTCCGCGCTGACAAGGTAGTTGGAGAGAGAGAAGGCGTCTGTTCGGATATTAGCGTTGTGTTCGGTCAGATATCCGCGCGACGCGAGCAACGCCTCGTTCAGGGCCGTATTGACCCGGTCGGAGAACCATATCTGGATGCCGTAATTGAAGAACAGCGTCGCGAACACGCCGACGAGGATAGTCGGAGCGACGGCGACAAGGCCGAACAAGGCCACAAGCCGGACATGCAGCCGCGTCCCAGCCAGCCCGCTACGCGTATCGGCGAGGACGCTACGGACGCGCGACCCGAAAATGAGCGCAAGCAGGATGAGCGCAAGCGCGTTTCCGACGAACACGCAGGTCTGCAGCACCGGATGGTGAGCCAACGCCGAGCCGCCTGAAAGCACCACGAACGTCGCGAATCCCAGAACCAGCGCGAGCGCGACCAGAATGACGACGACGCTGCGCAGGTCGAGCGCCCAGCGCATGCGTCCAAGCAGCAGGCGCCGCTCCTGCCCCTCGCCCGCCGCCGGAGCGTTCGCTGCGGACGGGGCGTCCGCCCGCGAAGCCTTTGCGGATGTTTCGTGCCCGCTCATCGACGAAGCCCCGGTTTAGTAGGTGGACAGAGCCGTATGCCTGTGGCGCGCAGCGCGTCGTCGCGCCTCAATCGGCCTCCCTCGCGATCGGCCCCTTCATCACGGGAATGTTCAGATCGCGGATCTTCTTGCGCAGCGTGTTCCGGTTAAGGCCCAGCATCGCCGCCGCCTTGATCTGATTGCCCCGCGTCGCTGCAAGCGTCATCTGAATCAGCGGCCGTTCGACTTCGGCGATCACCTTGTCATACACATCCTGCAAGGGGGCGCCGTCATTGCCTGCTGCGAAGTAGCGCCTGATATGGCGGCTCACCGCATCGGAGAGCGTCTCGTCATCCGAGGAAGCTGCCTGATGGCTGGCGGCGCGAGAGTCCTCGCGCACGCTTTCGGACAGTTCATGGTCGATCAATGCGCCTGTGATGGTCTCCTGCGGATACAGCGCGGTCACGCGCCGCATCAGGTTCTCGAGCTCACGCACGTTGCCGGGCCACCGCCATGCCTGCAATCGCGCAAGGGCGTCTTCAGACAGCTGCTTGGGAAGGCCGCCCTCCGAACAACGCTCCAGAAAATGCTGTGCGAGCAGCGGAATGTCCTCCACCCGCTCGCGCAGGGGCGGCAGGCGGATCGGCACGACATTGAGGCGATAAAACAAATCTTCCCTAAAGGCGCCCGCACGGATCATCTGGTTGAGGTCGCGGTGCGTCGCAGCCACGATCCGGACGTTCGCCTTGATGGGGTTGCGGCCGCCCGCAGATGTGAATTCGCCGTCTTGCAGCACCCGCAGCAGGCGCGTCTGCGCCTCCAGCGGCATGTCGCCAATCTCGTCGAGAAACAGCGTCCCTCCCGCCGCCTGCTCGAAGCGACCCGGATTGCGCGCCGTGGCGCCGTTGAAGGCTCCGCGTTCATGGCCGAACAACTCGCTCTCGATCTGGTCGCGCGGGATCGCCGCCATGTTCACCGCCACGAAAGGCCCTGTGCGACGCCGTCCGTAATCGTGCAGCGCCCGAGCCACGAGCTCCTTGCCCGTGCCGCTCTCCCCGTTGATCATCACAGTCAGATCGGACGTCGTGAGGCGGGCGATGATGCGATAGATATCCTGCATCGCCATCGAGCGGCCGATCAGCGGCATCCCGTCGTCGCCTTGCGGCGGGACGCTCAGGCCCGACGCAGGCGCAGGCGTGGCAAGCGCGCGCTCGACGACGGCGAGAAGCTCAGTGAGGTCGAACGGTTTTGGCAGATATTCGAAGGCGCCGCGCTGCGTGGCCTTCACTGCGGTCACCAGCGTGGATTGCGCACTCATCACCAGCACCCGCAGGTCAGGACGGGCGCGACGAATGCGCGGAATGAGGTCGAGACCGTTCTCGTCCGGCATGACGACGTCGGTGATGACCAGATCGCCCTCGCCGTCTTCCACCCATTGCCACAGCGCGCTTGCACTAGCTGTGGAACGCACCTGGTATCCAGCCCGCCCGAGGGCCTGACTGAGAACCGTGCGGATCGACCGATCATCGTCGGCGATCAGGATCGTGGGCAAAGTCATAGGAACGGAATATCTCTCGAAAACAGGATAGCCCGCATGCAGGCGGGAAATGAACAGAAGCCGGCTTCGGCTCGCGCAGGCACTACAGCAAGCAGCGCCCGATCTCCAGACGCCGCCTCGTCGGACGGCAGTTTAAGCAACCGCGCCGGTTTCCTCGGTCACCACCGGCAAATGCAGACTGACCTCCGTGCACCCCGGACGGCTTTCGACCTCGATAATGCCGCCGTGGTCGTTGACGATTTTTCCGGCCAGCGCCAAGCCCAGACCAGACCCCGCGGCCTTGGTGGTCAGAAAAGGCTCGAACAGATGCGGGCGCACGGTTTCCGATATTCCCGGCCCGGTGTCCCTGATCGTAACGAGCAGCGGAAGGTGCCGTCGCTGCCCGGTCCCCGGCACGGCCAGACGGATGCCTTGCCTATACGCGGTGGCCAGCGTGATCGTCCCGCTTCCGCCAGCGCCGGTAATGGCTTCGGCGGCGTTCTTCACCAGATTGAGCAGGACCTGAACCAGTTCGTCGCGATTTCCCCAGACCGGCGGCAAGGACGGATCGTATGATTCGACGATAGGAACGCCACTGGCGACGCCGTTTTCCGCAAGCGTCCGCACATGTTCCAGAACGCGGTGAATATTGACCGGCCGTCTTCCGACCGGTTTTTCGTTGAAAATCTCCATCCGCTCCACCAGCGAGCGGATACGGTCAGCCTCGTCGCGAATAAGCACCGCAAGTTCCCGGTCCGTCTCTCCAACGGAGCCCTCCAGCAACTGCGCCGCGCCACGAATGCCCGACAGCGGATTTTTCACTTCGTGCGCGAGAATCGCCGCCATGCCAGCCACGCTTCGCGCGGCGGAACGAAACGTAAGCTGTCGGTCCAGCGCCTTCGCCGCAGATTCGTCCTGAAAGACCAGCAGCACCTGCCCAGGGAAGTCCGGCACGTCCGATCCCTGAACGCTGACGCCGTCATGCTGGAAACGCGGCGTGCTCAGGACCAGTCCGTGCTCCGTCACCGAGCCGCCGATCTCTCGCACCTGCCTCAACAACAGAAAAAGCGGATGGTCAGGAGGCACCAGATCGGAGAGCGGTTCACGCTTGAGCTGAGCCCGCGACCGGGCGAAAAACATCTCGGCGGCGCTGTTGACGGTCAGGATCGCGTCCCCCGCGCCAATCAGCATCACGGGCGCGGGCAGACAATCCAGCAGCAGGGCGGCCTCAGGGATTCTCTCCTGAGCGACGGCGCCGGAGACCCCGTCACGCGAGACGCTGCGCGGCGCCAGATGGTTCATGCCGCGCACAACGCTTCCGTCCGTTCATCCACTTCTCCGCCATCTGCGGAGGCGGCGTCGAGCACACGCGATTTCCGGACTTCCCGCACTGCGCCAGCGGCGATCTGCCTGTCGTAAAACGCGTTGATCGCGCCAATGACCTCGTCAACGTCGTCCATGCGGTTCACCGCCGAACGAAAGCCCGCGGAATCCGGAAGGCCGGCGGAGTACCAGGACACGTGCTTGCGGGCCAGACGCATGCCGGGCCCCCGCCCGAAATGCGCGAGCATGGCGTCGTAGTGCTCGAGCACAATGGTCCGCTCCGTCGGCAGATCCGGGTCTGCTGGCGTCACGCCGGTTCTCAGCGCCTGCGCCACCTGCGCCAGAAACCATGGCCGACCGTAACAGCCGCGGCCGATCATCACGCCAGCAGCTCCGGAACGCGCCAGAGCCTCGCGCGCATCCTCGACCGTCAGAATGTCGCCGTTGACGATGACTGGAATCCGCACCGCATCCTTGACGTTGCGGACGAAGCCCCAGTCAGCGACGCCATTGTAAAACTGCTGGCGCGTGCGGCCATGCACCGTAACCATGCGTATTCCCGCTTCCTGCGCGATACGCGCAAGCGTCGGGGCGTTCAGGTGATCATGATCCCAGCCCATGCGCATTTTCAGCGTCACCGGCGTGTTCACGGCCTTGACCGTCGCTTCCAGCAGGCGGCCAGCCGCGACTTCGTCACGCATCAGGGCCGATCCGGCCATCTGCCCGACCGCCACCTTCTTCACAGGGCAGCCGAAATTGATGTCGATGATATTCGCGCCGCGACCGACAGCGATGCGCGCCGCCTCCGCCATCGCATCAGGATCGCATCCGGCGAGCTGGATCGAGTTCAGGCCCTCCGGCCCGGCGACCTCCGCCATACGAAGAGTCGCTTCATTCTCCCGCACCATTGCCCACGAAGCGATCATTTCGGAGACCACGAGCCCTGCGCCCAAACGCCGGGCAAGACGCCGGAAAGGGACGTCCGTCACGCCCGCCATCGGCGCGAGGATGACCGGCGTCTCCAGAATCACGCCGCCGAGGTCAATCGGCGACAAACCAGCTGCGCGTTCGCCCGTGTTTTGAGTGCTGCCTACCATTTGAGCAATATAGTGCCCGGCCCAGTGCAGCGCAATCGGCGTTTCAACCCCTCGTCATGCGCAAGCGATGCGGCTGCCGCCCTTCCCCGCGTTCAACCAAGCTTTTCGGCGTCTTTGTCGTTCACGACCACGTTGCGTTTTCGTGGTGCTCGTCAGACTTTGTTGCCGGTTCATTGAGCAGCGCCACTGCAGCTTCTCCCGGGGGACTATCTTCGTCGAAGTCCTGTTCCAGATGAACGATAGCCGGAACCGCATCGTCTTCCGTCCGGGAGCGCAGCTTTTCCAGATTCTCCCGGATGACCGGAAATTCTTCCACCAGCCTGACGAAGAGGGAGGCGCTGATGGTCAACATGTGGCTGAATTGCAGGGTGCGAACGGTGCCGGGCATCGGCCGCGCCTCCAGCGCCTCCACCCCGCCGATCAGATCGCCCGCGCCATAGCGCAGATCGCTCTCCGCAACGTGCATTTCAGCCAGACCCGCGCTGATGAAGAACACCGAACGCGTCTTGCGCCCACGCCGGATGATCTTCTCGCCCGGAGAGGTGAACCGGAGCGAAGTGGTCATCGCCAGGTCGTGGATGACAGATGCTGGCAGCCCATCGAACACGGCAGCCCGGCGCAGCCGGTCTTCGATATTGTTCTTCAGGTTGAACGTCATGCGGTTGCCAAGACGCTGCTTTCGCAATTCCACGTCCCGATTCAGTTCCCGGTACAGTTCGTCGCTGATCAACGATTCCGAGTGCAATTCGTCGAACTCGACGCTCTCCAACCGCAGGACGATCTGCCGGAAAATCCGGTTCTCCAGCGCCTCGGAATAGCCGGGATAATGAAGACGCAGGGTCGTCAACGCCTCGTCCAGCATCTTGCGTTGCCGGAGCAGCGTCTCACCCACGATTTCGCTGATGCGGCTGCCCAGCGTCGGCTCAAGACGGTCTCGCATGAAACGCATCAACGAGATCGCCACGAGATGGATGACCATAAGCATCTCGAAACGCTCGGCCATGCATTCCATCAACGGCCGGTCGTAATGGAAACGGTTATGGATCTCCTGCGCAATCCGAAAGCGCAGCGATGGGCTCAGCCGCCGCCGAAGCGCCCGAACGTAACCGAAGCGCCCTTCCAGCCGCGCGCCGTCGCCCATGGCCTCCGACGTGCGCAACAGATTCTCCATCACGCGTCGCGACAGGCCCTGTATCTTGAACAGATCGAGCAGGATCGACCGCTCCTGATTCGCGAGCGTGATCAGGGCCAGCGTCACCCTCTGCCGGTCTCCGAGCGCGGTGTCGAACGTGTTGGTGGACTGCTCTTCCGCCCCCCGCTTTTCGAGCGAGGACACGACCGACCCGGTCGCATCAGGAGAAAACCCAAGCTCTTCGCCGGTTTCCCTGGCCTGCTCGGCGACCTTGCCCAGCGCGATGCCCAGCACCTGATGGCGCATCGCCTGATCAATCGGGGACAGCTGATCCAGTCTGAAGAAGAGCACGAGAGAGCGAAGGGTGGTGCCGTTAACCAACAGGGTGATGAGCACGAAGCCGGTCGCGATGATACCGACGAAATGGGCCACCGGCGTCGATACGCGCGGGTTTTCGGTGACCGCCAGCGCCAGCGCCAGCGTGATCGCGCCGCGCAGGCCGCCCCACACCATCGTCACCTTGAACGGCGTCGGCACTGGCGGGGCCAGCCGGGTCATCGCCAGGAGCGGCAGCATGCCGAACACGACGGAAGCGCGCGCCACCAGACCGGCGCAACTGGCGATCAGGATCAGCACCACGTCCCAGCGCGTCATGCCGATCAGCAAACGCGGAACGAGCATCGAGGCGAGCACGAAGACGAGCGATCCGGCCCAGAACACAAGCTGCTGCCACAGCTCGTTCAGGAAGCGCCATGTTTGCGGGCGAAAGGTCGAAGGACCATAAACCGAAAGCGTGAGACCGGCGGACGCGGTCGCGACGACGCCTGATACGCCAAGCACTTCGTCGCACAGAATGTAGACGATGTAGGGCAACGCCACAGTCAGCGTCGTCTCCGCCGCGGGAGCATTCCCCAGGGCGGTGATCATGTAGAGCATGAGCCGCGCGCCCACGATGCCGATGATCGTGGCGCCCGCAAACGACACCACGAACGACAACGCCGCGCCGCCGAGATGAATCGCATGGTGCGACGTGACGGCGGCGAGCAGGATCGAGAAAATGGAGATCGCGGCCGCGTCGTTGAGCAGGGCCTCGCCCTCCACAAGTCGGGTCAGTCGCGACGCCGCGCCGATGTCGCGAAAGATGCCCGCGACCGCAGACGGGTCGGTGGTCGCCACGATCGCGCCGAGGAGCAGACAGACGATCAACGGCATCTGCGCGAATGGCATGAGCGCCAGGCCGATGGTGGCGGTCGACACTGCGACGGCCACCACGGCCAGCAGCAGCACCGTGGCGGTTTCGTCCGCGAGGCGCCGCACATCGATCACCATCGCGCCCTGAAAAACCAGCACCGGCAGGAAGATCAGCAGGAACACCTCGCTGCTGACCGGAAAGTCGAGCAACGTCTCCGCAACGCCATTGATGGCGTTGCTGGCGACGCCGGAAAGCGAATCGGTGTACGTCGTACGGAGCACCAGATCGGCGCCGCCGCCGATCACAATGCCCACGACCGCGAGCAAAACGGTTTCCGAGACTTCCAGTCTGCGGGCCAGCGGCTGCACGGCGCTGACGATCACCAGAAGAAGCGCGATCGCAAGCAGCACCGCCGCCAGACCAGTCACCTCCATGCCGCCCTCCCTGGATTCACCCGATCCGCTTTCCGCCTCCCGGACCCGACGGTCGTGCCGTCACGCCCCACCGCGCCAAAAAAACAGCGGCTCACGATCACACAGAGGCGACCGTGGCCGCGCAGTCAACGCGCGAAGCGTTCTTACTCGCATAAAGTAAACGAGATTTAAGGCGGCGATATGGTTACGTCGCCGCCTCGTGGCGAATTATCAGCCTTCCTGCGCTTTGAACGGGCCTTCCCACGCCATAGTAGCGAGCGGAGCGCGCCCGGACGGCGTCTCGCGCGGCCTCAGGCCTTCGGGAAGCAACTCGGCCGGACCCTGTCGACCAATCGCGACCGCCGCGTGGATCTTGAATTCGTCCGGCGCTGCGAGTCCCTTCTTCGCCGCCTCCGCGTCAAAGCCGCTCATCGCATGCGTGGCCCATCCCAGATGGTTGGCCTGCAGATGCAGCAGCATCGAAGCCGCTCCGGCGTCGAATTCATGCGTGGTCGCCGGAACAGTTTCCCCCGAAGGCGAGAGCATGACGGTGCGGGACGCGATGTAGACGAGGGCGGAGGCGTTCGAGGCCCAGGACTGGTTGAACGGAATCAACCACGACAGAAACGTTTCCCACTCGGGCGTTCCCTTGCGGGCGACCAGGAAGCGCCAGGGCTGCGAGTTATAGGCGGAGGGCGCCCAGCGCGCGGCCTCGATGATGGACGACAGTTCGTCCCATGAAATCGGCGCGTCAGTGAACGCGCGCGGCGACCAGCGGTCGAGCACAATGCCAAGGGTCGAGGGGCTGGAGACCCGATTTTGCGAAGTCGTCATGATTAAGGTGTGCTTTCCTGCGGAAGATACATAAGGCGGCGGCGGTGCAGAAACCGCGTCAGCCGGGGCCGCAACTGTGGAGCGGGCCGATAGCGCGACGCCCGTCACCGGGGTGACGGCGGCGGCAACGTCGGGCGACCCGCGCCACGATAATACAACGATCCGTCATAACCTACCCCGCCGCGCTTCACCGAAGTCGTTTCCGGGACACCTGCCGTCCCCGCCGCCTGAGGCCGCCCCTGCGGCTGCGCCGTCGTGGCCGTTGCAGACGACGCGCCCCGCGGCGTCACCGGGCGAGCTGCGGGCGCGGGCTGGTCTCTTCGATAATACGGCCCCGCATAAGCCCCGCCGATCTGGGCGGCGTTGAGGCCGTCAACTTCGCTATCGCCAGTGCCATCCGGGTAAGCCGAATTTGGAGGCAGGCTGTTCGAAGGCGGAGCGGCGTGCGTGACAGCCGTCACGGACAGGATAGCTGCTCCGAACGCGACCCGGATCGTCCGGCGCCAGTTCGCAGGCCGTGCTTCGCGATATGAATGACTAACGCGCATGGCAGGATCTTCCCTCGGGGCGGCCGCCAAAGCGGAGACCGTCGCCCTGCCCCACCATAGCGCCTCAGAGGCCGACGGTCTTCGCCGCTTGCGGCAGCATACCTGCCGCAGCGCCTTCGTCCTCCACAAACGCAAAACGCGCCGCTTTCGCGGCGCGCTTCGCAAATCGCGGCTGCCCGCGCCGGATCGGCGCAGATTACTGCGAGGACGCCCCGGTCGAGTTCGCGATCCCCTGCTGCGCCGAACTGGCGCCGCGAGACACATCGTGCCCAACCGAGCTGACGTCCTTGCCGGCGCCCGCCACCGTGTTGCAAGCGGCGAGAGAGAGCAGCGCCGCGCCGATCGCGACCACGCGCGTCAGCTTAACGTCCGATTTGCTGCGGTTAACTGAGGATACCGTTACCATTGGGTCGACACTCCATTAAACAGTCGTCTGCCGCGATAACGTAGACAGGCCCGAGAAAGTTTCACTACAGAGATAACAGTTCGCAATGACGCCCTGTGCGAACGCTGGCGGGCCGCTCCCTACTCGGATAAGCTGCGCCGATGCACGGTATTTTCGCATCAACGCCATCTGGGGGGCGCAAGCGGCCATGACGACGCGCCCGCCCGACACACCCCATGACGCAGCGCCTCAGGCGACTGAAACCCCGCCCGTGCGGAAGCCCCGGCTCACGCCTGCAGCCGAAGCCGCCCTGCAGGAACGGAAAACCGCTGAGGCCAACGCCTTGCGCGCCAATCTGCTTCGGCGTAAGGCGCAAGCCCGCGCCCGCGTGGCCGACGAAGCGTCGCGCGACCAGCCCGCCCGTATCGACACGCCTGCACCGGAGACAGATTCATGCCCATAATGCCCGACACCTGGATCCGCGAGCGGGCGTTAAACGACGGCATGATCGAACCTTTCGTCGAAAACCAGAAGCGTGAGGGCGTGATCTCCTACGGCCTGTCGTCCTATGGGTACGACGCGCGCGTCGCGGACGAATTCCGTATCTTCACCGACGTCAACGGCGCCATCGTCGATCCGAAGGCCTTCACCGAGGACAGCTTCGTATCTCGCAAAGGTCCGGTCTGCGTCATTCCGCCGAACAGTTTCGCTCTGGCGCACACCATCGAACGGTTCCGCATCCCCCGCGACACTCTGGTCGTCTGTCTCGGCAAATCCACTTACGCCCGGTGCGGCATCATTGTTAACGTGACGCCGCTGGAGCCTGAGTGGGAAGGTCAGGTGACGATCGAGATCAGCAACACGACGCCGCTTCCCGCCCGCATCTACGCCAATGAAGGCATCTGCCAGTTCCTGTTCTTCCAGGGCGCGTCGCCCTGCGAAGTCAGCTACGCGGATCGCGCGGGCAAGTATATGGGACAACACGGCGTCACGACACCGAGGCTCTGAACGATGGACCGTTTCATCATCCGCGGCGGACGGCCGCTTCGTGGCGAGATCGTCATTGGCGGCGCGAAAAACGCCGGTCTGAAGCTGATGGTCGCCGGACTTCTGACCGCCGAGCGGCTGGTGCTGACCAACGTGCCGCGCATCGCCGACATCGCGACCATGCGCGATCTGCTGATCCAGCATGGCGTCGCGGTTGAGGACGTCAACGGCGACGGCAGCGCCTACGCCGTCGGCGGCGAGATCACCAGCACGGAAGCGCCTTACGACATCGTCTCGAAAATGCGCGCCTCGATTCTGGTCCTCGGTCCGCTGCTCGCCCGTTGTCGGGAAGCGCGCGTATCCCTGCCCGGCGGCTGCGCGATCGGCACGCGTCCGGTCGACATGCACCTGAAGGGGCTGGAGGCTCTGGGCGCCGAGATCCGGCTTGAAAACGGCTACATCAACGCCCGCGCGCCAGAGGGCCTGATCGGCGAGCGGATCATTCTTCCTTTCGCCTCGGTGGGCGCGACCGAGAACCTGCTGATGGCGGCGACGCTCGCCAAGGGGCGCACGGAAATCGTCAACGCGGCGCGCGAACCGGAAATCGGCGACCTTGTGGCTTGCCTGAACAAGATGGGCGCGCGGATCAGCGGCTCGGGCAGCGGCACGCTCGTGATCGACGGTGTGGAAGCGCTGCAGGGCGCCGAGCATCGGATCATGCCCGATCGCATCGAATGCGGCACCTACGCCTGCGCTGCGGGCATTACGGGCGGCGATGTTCGTCTGGTCGGCGGCAGACTGGACGATCTGGGCGCGGTCGTACGCACGCTTGAAGAAGCGGGCGTCGAAGTGACGGAAGACGAGAAGGGTCTACGGGTACGTCGCACGGGGGCGCTGCGCGGCGTCGACATCATGACCGAGCCCTACCCCGGCTTTCCAACCGACATGCAGGCGCAGTTCATGGCGCTGCTTTCGGTCGCAGAGGGCGCGTCGATGGTCACTGAGACCATCTTCGAAAATCGTTTCATGCATGTGCCGGAACTGAACCGCATGGGCGCGCGAATCAACGTTCACGGCTCATCCGCCATCATCCGCGGCGTGCACGCCCTGTCTGGCGCGCCAGTCATGGCGACCGATCTTCGGGCGTCGTTCTCGCTCATTCTCGCGGGCCTCGCCGCACATGGCGAGACGATCCTGAGTCGCGTGTACCACCTTGATCGCGGATACGAGGCCGTGGAGCGGAAGCTCGCGGCATGCGGCGCGAATATCGAGCGCGTTCGGGAGTAGCGGACGCGCATAGTCGGGCGGTGCTTTCGATCCCGCCCCCTCCGGCGGCCCGTTCCTGTCGACACTTTTTCGGAACGCCTTTTCGATGGACCGCCAAACCAGCGTCTGACCAACGGCGCTGACGTCAACAGGGAAACCAGCCAAGCCACAGCTCTCGATGTCGCGGTCACGAGCCTCCCCCGTTAGCTACGGCACATCGGTCCAGACGCTCCGTACGATTGAAGCACGAAGATTAGTTCCCTGATCGGGGAGACGACGCAGTGACGCGATCACGAACCCGCCGCCAGATGCTCATCGGCGCTAGCACGGGATTGATGTTTGGCGGGATGCCTCTGCCGGCTCTGTCCCGCGCCAGAGCCGACGACGCCGTTGGAACATGGCCATTATGGGAAGGGGCGCCGCCCGGCGGCGGCGGTCCCACAGGCCCCGAACAGATTTCGGCGCACGGCGCAATCACCAACGTCTCCACGCCCACGTTGACGATCTGGCGTCCGGAACGCCCCAACGGCGCGGCGATGCTGGTGGCGGGCGGCGGAGGGTACCAGCGGATTCAGATGCAGAAGGAAGCCGAAGCCGCCGCACGCTGGCTGATTGGCCTGGGCGTGACCGCCTTCACCCTTGCCTATCGCCTTCCCATGGAAGGCTGGGGCGCAGGCCGCCTCGCACCGTTTCAGGACGCGCAGCGGGCCGTGCGTATGATACGCCACAACGCCCCCGCACTCGACCTCGACCCGCACCGTATTGGCGGCGTCGGATTTTCGGCTGGCGGCCATCTTCTCGGCATGACAAGCGCCCGGTCTCACGAGGCGATTTACGCCTCAGCAGACGCAATCGACGTCGCCAGTTCTGCTCTCGATCTGAACCTGCTGCTCTACCCTATTGTGACGCTGAAGCCTCCTTATGATCGGACGTCCACCCGTCGGGTGCTGATCGGCGCCCATCCTACGCCTGAAGATAGCGCCATGTGGTCCCTGGAGACGCACATTCATCGGGGCCTGAGGCCGTTCTTCCTGACCCAGGCAGCAGACGACCAGATTTCGAATCCCGCGAACACCGCCATTTTGGAATCAGCGTGCCAGCAGGCTGCGGTCAGCGTAGAGCGCCATCTTTTTCCAATGGGAGGGCATGGCTTCGGAATGGGGATTCCGGGGACGGAGACCATGACATGGCCTGGATTGGCTGAAAGCTGGATGCGCAAAACGGGCTTTATCGCCTGAAGACAAGCTTCGTTCTCAGCAACGCTATTACCGCACCCTTAAACGTAACAAAATTTTGGGTATCCTCTCACCTGCACTCGGTTACGTAGCCGGGCAGCCGACGATCCCTACCCAAGACTGCCTCTGGCCCCCTCCGAAAGCTGATCGTCGGGCGGGGAGCATATTTATACCAGCGCCTCAAGCATACAGTCTGATTATACGGCAATATATTTAAGTTCGCATTTGAAGGTCACGAAACACACCCATGGACGTAAATATTTCTCAGAAAATAAAATAACTTATTAATTAAATATGACGAAATTAATAGAAGATTTGATTTTTCTGCGTACCCTATGTGAATCCACATCGTAGACGTTATAGTAATCACATGCGACGAGGCGCTTGGCTGGACGCTGCCTGACTGGCTAGAGTGGGTGTCGCATGACATCATCACCTCAATCACCCACGACTTCCGCAGTCGACGAAACTGCGGAGCAGAATGCCCCTCCCTCTCAACCCGCTCACGTGGCCCCTGCAGACGCCCCATCGGAGAGCGCCGCAATGTGCGGAGCGCACCCCGCAGGTGTCCACTCTACGCACGGCGATGCCGCGTCCGAAGACGAAGTTGACGGCGCGTCGATAGCGGCGAAGTCCGAACGCAGCCCCTTCGTCGCAGCCCTGAGCTTCGCGATCCGCCAGTGGACGCGCTGGCCACGATACCTGACGACCACGCTGTCCGGCATGGCCGTCGCCACATTATCCGACGTCGCCACGCCGCTCGTCGCGGGTCGGCTGGTAGAGGACGTGGCGCACCCGCCGCCAGTGGCCGGCGATGCGGTGACAAGCACGGCCGCCCTGGCCGCTCGTGGCGATGCGATGTGGATGCTGGGCGCGCTCGGTCTGCTCGGTCTGGTCAGCGTGGCCGGCAGGCGCGCATCCTTTCTGGGCATAACCCACCTGTCGATCAACATCATGCGCGACGTCGCGCAGGAGAGCTTTGCCCGACTACAGAAATTCTCAACCGACTGGCACGCCAACACATTCGCCGGATCCACGGTCCGCAAGCTGACGCGCGGAATGTGGGCTCTGGACACGCTGAACGACAACCTGCTGCTGATGCTGCTGCCGGAGATGCTCGTGCTGACCGGCACGACGCTGGTGCTCGGCTGGCGTTGGCCTTTGATGGGCGCATTGTTGGCGGGAATGTCGATAGCGTTCGTCGCGCTCTCCTGCGCCCTGACGCTGCGCTATGTCGCCCCGCACGCACGCAAGGCGAACCGCTGGGACAGCCGGGTGGGCGCCGCGTTGGCCGACGCGATCACCTGCAACCCGCTGGTCAAGGCGTTCGGCGCCGAAGCCCGGGAAGAGCGGCGCCTTGGCCGCACGCTGGCGATATGGCGCCTGCGCACCGCCCGTTCGTGGGTTCGCGGCACGAACAGCGGCAACGCGCAGAATCTGGCCGTCACCGGCATGCGGCTGACGCTCGCCTCTGCGGCGGTGTGGCTCTGGTGGAAAGGAGCAGCCGGACCCGGCGACGTCGCCTATGTCCTGACCATGATCTTTCTCGTGCAGGGTTATCTGCGCGATATCGGGCAGCAGGTTTCCGTCGTTCAGCGGTCAGTGAACGAAATGGAAGAGCTTGTCGCGATCTGGGACCAGCCGCCCGCCGTCAGAGATAGGCCGGGAGCCGGGCGCATCGCCATCACCCGGGGCGAGATCCGGTTCGAGCATGTTCTCTTTCGGTATCAGGGTCTGGACAGGCCGCTGTTCAAAGACCTCGACGTCACGATCCCCCCGGGTGGGCGCGTCGGGCTGGTCGGCCCGTCGGGATCTGGAAAGTCCAGCTTCACCAAACTGTTGCAGAGACTCTATGACATCAACGGCGGACGCATCCTGATCGACGGCGTGGATATTGCCTCCGTTCAGCAATCGTCGTTGCGTTCGCAGATCGCAATCGTGCAGCAGGAGCCAATCCTGTTTCACCGCTCTCTGGCGGAAAACATCGCCTACGCCCGCCCTGGCGCAACTCAGTCGGAGATCGAGCGCGCCGCAGAACTGGCGAACGCGTCGGGCTTCATCTCGCGCCTGCCGCAGGGATACGACACTCTTGTCGGTGAGCGCGGCGTGAAACTGTCGGGCGGCGAGCGCCAGCGCGTGGCCATCGCGCGAGCGTTCCTCGCTGACGCACGCATTCTCATCCTTGATGAAGCCACGGCCAGCCTTGATTCGGAGTCCGAGGCTCTGGTGCAGGACGCGATCGAGCGGCTGATGCTGGACCGAACGGTGATCGTGATCGCCCACCGCCTTGCGACCGTCGTCGGCCTGGATCGGATTTTGGTGTTCGAACATGGGGAAATCCGTGAAGACGGCTCCCATGAAGCGTTGATTCGACGCGAGGGAGGACTCTACCGGCGGCTCTATGAGTTGCAGTCGCTGGATGGATAGCGCCGTCAACTGTTCCTGAGCAGACGGAACCGCCTTTTGGCGGGCGCGTCTGTGCTTGGGCGCGAAGACTGAACCGGAGGAAGTGGGTGACGAAGCATTATGATTACGACGTGATCGTCATCGGCAGCGGGCCGTCCGGTCGCCGCGCTGCCGTTCAGGCGTCGAAGTTCGGCCGCTCCGTCCTCGTCGTGGACCGTCGGGGCAAGGTCGGCGGCGTTTCCGTCCACACCGGCACCATTCCGTCGAAAACCCTCCGCGAAACCGTGCTCAACCTGACAGGTTGGCGCGAACGCGGGATTTACGGAATGAACTACCGCGTCAAACAGAATATCGACGCGCAAGATCTCAACATGCGGCTTGGCAAGACGCTCGACGACGAAGTCGAAGTGCTTGAGCACCAGTTTCTGAGAAACGGGGTATCCGTCGAATACGGATCAGCGAAATTCGTTGACGCGCATACGATCGAAATCGAAAATCCGGCAGGCGGATCCCGTCGCGTAAGTGGAAAGGCGATCGTCGTCGCCGTTGGCTCCGCGCCCCATCGCCCGCACAACATTCCCTTCGATGGGACGCGTGTGATCGACAGCGACGGCATGGTCAATCTTGATCGCATCCCACGCTCTCTGACGGTGGTCGGCGCCGGCGTCATCGGCATCGAATACGCCACGATCTTCAGCGCGCTTGACGTCCGCGTCACGATCATCGACCAGCGCGAGCATATTCTCGACTTCATCGACCGAGAGATCGTGGACGACTTCATCCATCAACTTCGCGATCAGAGCGTCAATTTTCGTTTGGGTGGCGCACTGGAGTCCATCGTTATCGAAGCCGGGCAACCCGTCGCCATTCTGGAGGACGGTCGACGAGTTCGGTCGGACCTCCTGCTCTACACCGGTGGACGTCAGGGAGCGACGGGTGATCTCAACCTCGCAGCCGCAGGACTGGAAGCCGACGAGCGCGGACGACTGGATGTCGACCCGATAACTTTTCAAACCAAAACGCCCAATATTTACGCCACGGGGGACGTCATCGGTTTTCCGGCGCTCGCCTCCACGTCCATGGAGCAGGGCCGGATCGCCGCGTGCCACGCGTGCGAACAGCCGGTGCCGCCTGCGCCTAAATTTTTCCCTTACGGCATCTACTCCGTGCCCGAGATATCGATCGTAGGCATCACGGAGGAAGAAGCGCGAAAGAAGAAAATTCCTTACGAGGCTGGCGTGGCGCGTTTCCGGGAGACGTCGCGCGGTCAGATTATGGCCGAAACCCAAGGGTTTCTGAAAATTATCGTATGCCTGAAGACGCACAAGCTTCTGGGTGTGCACATCGTCGGCGAAGCGGCGACGGAGCTGATCCATATCGGTCAGGCCGTGTTGAACTTTGGCGGAAGTTTCGAGTATTTTATCGAAGCTACCTTCAATTATCCGACGTTCGCGGAGGCCTACAAAAGCGCGGCGCTGGACGTGTGGAACCGCATCACGCCCCGCCACGCGGGAAAGGGCGAGCCTCCCGCAATCTCCCCGGAATCATCCGCGCCGCAACGGATGAAAACCGAATCACACTGAAGAAATACAGCGCGCGGCGATTGTCCGATCCCGCACGCTCAGCGCAATCGTGAGCGATGTCCTTCACACCTTCCGCAGGCGCGCTCCCGCCCGGACGGCTGCGCCATGCGGTCAGAAACAATTCTCCAGCCTCCCTACTGCCCCCGGTGGAGAGCCGAGACGCTGCGGCGCGCAAGCAGCGAGATCGTGTCGTTCAACGACGCTTCGTTATTGAAGTAGCTATGCGGCGATTTGGCTCCAACCGTGAATGTCTGAACCGCGCTGAACCCGTCAGCCGTCTTTACCTTCACTGTTTCCTTCGCATCCAGCACGTCGCGCGTCGTCGGCGACCCGATGGTGACGTAGTCAGCCTCTTCCGCGATCGCGACTTTCGTCAAATTGACGGTCAGGACGCGATCCGGGGCGCCCCCTCCAGGAACCGACAGCCCGACGGCGCCAAGACGCGCCTCCAACGCACTCCGCAGTTTGCGTGCGAGGTCCTGCGTGAAATCAGGGTCTTCGCTGCTGATGTCTATGCGCCATGCGCCGCGCAGAAACGCCACAGAACCCGCGGCGGGCGCCTTCGCCGCTTCGGGGGAGCAACCCAGCAAAACGATCGACGCAACGCAACACGCTGCTCCTGCCGAGAACATATCTTGCCGCCTCCGCGAAGAATCGCGGAAACGGATAAGACGGCTGAACCTCACTTCGCGCCGCCGCGCAGCGTCAGCCATTCGGCGACCGCCGCTCTCGTGCGGCTGGCCAACTCTACCGACGTGGCGATCTGCTCCGCTCCACGGGCGGCGGCGAGCCTGGCTCCGGCTGAGTCGCTACTGGCCGGGTCCGCCAGCATTTCGCCGGAAACCTTGGGATTCAGCGACACGGAGGCCACCGACGGCAGCAACTCGGTCTGCGACCACGGAGCCAGACGCTTGCGGATCGCAGCCTGATCGGACTGCGTCAGTTTCCACACGAGATCAGGCGCCTCGCTGTCACGCGCAAGTACGACGAGGGAACGACCGATCCGGCCATTTGGAATGGCGCCGCTGTAAGCCAGATGGAAAGTCTTCTCGATAAGCGCAGGGTCCTGTGACCGTGCGAGCGCAGCGAAGAAGCGGCGTTTCCGCTCCGTGTCGGGGGCCTTGCCGAGCGCATCGGCGAGAACGTCCCACGTGGCGGCGTCGGCGTGGAGTCCGACGATCTGCGTCACCGGCTCCACAAGGCTGGCGTCGAGCGACGACGGATCTTTCCGCCACGCCGCAAACCGCTTCTGCGCCTCCGCGGTCACCTCTGGATCGCCGAACAGACCCAATGTTTCGATAATATCCGGCCTGAGCATGGAGTTCAGGAAGCTTTCGCCCGGCTTCGGCGCCCAACCGAGACGTGCGAGCTGGGGTGCAAGCAGCGAACGGACGAAGGCGCGGAACGCAGGGCGTTCGGGAGCGCCACGTTCCAGTTCGTCCAGCCGACGCAGATGCGACAACGTGTCCTGCCATACGGCGATGCTGGTCTCTCCCTCTTCAGAAAGATTCGCGACCAGATCAAGATAATGCGAGAGCGGTTGCTGAGCGGACTCAAACAGCGCGAACTGGTCGCCCAGCAGATTGACCCGATCCGTCATATCCAGACGCGCAAAAGCCGCTTTCAGGGCCGTATATCCAGCGTCGTCATAAACCGTGCGATAGTAACCGCCTTCTCCGAGATTGACCTTCGCCGGACTGTCACAACCCGCGACGCGCACTGTAGCAGGCGCAGTCGTCAACACGACTTTTTGCGTCGTGACGCCCGGCCCGCCGATGACGATGGGTATGCGCCAGTTCAAGGCTGCGGCGTGCGGATCGTGAATGGCAAAGCGGCTCTGCGACAATGTCAGCGCCGCTTCGCCGCCGACGCATGTCCTCGCGACATGCACGAGGGGAATTCCGGGCTGCTCCGTAAACGTTTTGGCTACGGCGCCGACGTCCTGTTTCGACGCGGCGGAGAGCGCATTCCAGAGATCCTCGCTTGTGGCGTTGCTGTAGGCGTGCGCTTTCATATAGCGGCGCATGCCGTCGCGGAACACGTCCGGGCCGAGCCAGGTTTCGATCATGCGAATGACCTGCTCACCTTTTTGATAGCTGATACGATCAAACGCCTGATCCGCGTCCCGTGCGTCGGCAATGACCTGCTGGATCGGGTGCGTGGTCGACAGCGCGTCCTGCGCCATCGCGCTTTCACGGCCGGAGTGCTCGCGCGGCCAGACTTCCCAACCAGGATTGAAGTGATCGAGCGCCTTCGTTTCCATCCACGTCGCGAAACCTTCGTTCAGCCACACGTTGTCCCACCACGCCATGGTGACGAGATCGCCGGACCACTGGTGCGCCATCTCGTGCGCGACCACGAGGTAGACCAGCTCCTTCGTGCTCGACGCGCTGTGCGCGCGGTCGAAGAGAAGGTCCTCGTCGATGAATGTGATGGCGCCCCAGTTCTCCATGGCGCCCGCCTCGTAATTACCCGGGACGGCGATAAGATCGAGTTTTGGAAGCGGATACGACGTTCCAAAATAACCATTGTAATAAGGAAGAATTTCAGACGCCGCCGAAAGAGCGTAGGCGCCCTGGGACTCCTCCCCCGTCGGCGCGAACACGTTAATCGGGGTATCGCCGCCTTTTCCATGCAGCGCGGACATCTCACCCGCGAGCAGCGCAAGAAGGTAGGTGGACATGCGCGGCGTGACTGCGAACGTCACGCGTTGCGCATCGGGGCCTGCCGCTTCCGTTTTTTCGACGGGCATGTTGCTGATCGGCGTCCAGGCTTTCGGCAGAGTGACCGTCAGATGAAACGTCGCCTTGAAAACCGGTTCATCCCAGCAGGGAAACATCCGGCGGGCGTCGGCGACTTCGAACTGCGTCACCAGCATACGTTTCTGCGCGCCGGACGCGTCCTTGTAGTCGTCGTAATAAAGACCGTTCGGCGTCGCGATGATCGGACCAGAGTAGGACAACGTGAGCCGATGCGCGCCCTTCGTCAACTTGCGCGGAAAACGTATTGTTACCGTCTGGGCTTTTTCATCGTGACTGATGGAGCCCGCAAGTCCGTCCACGTTCGCCGCGCCGACGGTCAGCCCCGCCTGATTCATTACCAGCGTGTTGGTCGGCGTCAGCACGTCCAGCGTGACGCGCTCCTCTCCCGAGAGAGTAAGCTTCGCCATGTCGGTGACTAGCGCGATGTCGTAAGCCCGGGGCGTCACGGTTTTCGGCAACTGCCCCGGTGTCGCAGCAAAAGAGAACGGCGCTTCGGCGCGCCCGGATCCGGGCGCGAGCAGGAGCGCTGCTCCGCAAAGCAACGTGGAGGCGAGGAGCCGCATATGACGCATGTGTCTTTTTCCGATCGAAGTGATCCGCCGATGCAACCACAAATCGGGCTGTTGAAAAAGAAACGTCACAAAGGCTGCGAAAGCCCCCTTGACCGGGGGGCGAGGCCCGTTTAAACGCCCTCTCCACACCCGGTTCGCCGGTTGTCATCTTGCCCAGATGGCGGAATTGGTAGACGCGCAGGTTTCAGGTACCTGTGGCCGCAAGGTCGTGGAAGTTCGAGTCTTCTTCTGGGCACCACTCTTTCTTTCTCAAAGCAAGGCAGGTCATGAACGGTAGGCACACATCCTCCGATGGCGCCATCACCCTTCATCATGACGATCTGCCCGACGGCCTGGATCTCGGCCCCGTTGTCGCTATCGACACGGAGACGATGGGCCTCAATCCCCACCGTGATCGCCTCTGCCTCGTGCAGTTGTCGTCTGGCGACGGAACCGCACACCTCGTGCAGATCCGACCCGACGCCCCTGG
Organism: Acetobacter nitrogenifigens DSM 23921 = NBRC 105050; assembly: GCF_000429165.1. Lineage (GTDB taxonomy): Bacteria > Pseudomonadota > Alphaproteobacteria > Acetobacterales > Acetobacteraceae > Acetobacter > Acetobacter nitrogenifigens. Next base: position 579,099 of record NZ_AUBI01000001.1, read on the forward strand.
CGGAAAACCCGCTGACTGCCCAAATCTGAAGCGCCTGCTCGCCGACCCCGACGTGCTCAAACTGATGCATTTTGCGCGATTTGACGTCGCCGTGCTTCAGCACACGTTCGGCGTGACCGTGGCGCCTGTCGCCTGCACGAAAATTGCCGCGCGTCTGGTGCGCACGTTCACGGATCGCCACGGCCTCGCTGCCCTGTGCCGGGACCTTCTCGGCGTGGATCTGAGCAAGCAGCAGCAAAGCTCGGATTGGGGCGCTCCGTCTCTGACGCCGGAGCAACTCGCTTACGCAGCGTCCGACGTCCTGTATCTCCATGCCCTGTGGGGAAAACTGGAAGCCCTGCTTGTGCGCGAAAACCGACGCGAGCTGGCGCAGGCTTGTTACGATTTCCTTCCGGCGCGCGCGCGGCTCGACATTCTCGGGTATGAAGAACCGGACATCTTCTCCCACCGAAGCTGACTTCGGCGCGTTCGCGCGTGACGGCATGATTGACCGCACGCCCGTGCGGGATGATAGAAGCCGGACATGACGCACCCCGCCCCCTCCGGGTCCCCCCTCCCTGACATCACCGGCAACGCCTTCTGCTCGCCGGACGATTCGCGACGATCGGCGGCGTCAGCCGCGCGCGACGTCATCGAAAAAGAGACGGTCGGGCTCAATGCGCTCGCCGAGGCTATGCTCGACGCCAGTGGGCTGGGTGGACAATTTTCCAAAGTCGTCGAAGTCATCGCCTCGCTGGAAGGGCGCGTTGTCGTCACCGGCATCGGCAAATCCGGTCATATTGGGCGCAAGATACAGGCGACCCTCAGTTCCACCGGCACCCCTGCCCTGTTCGTCCACCCGGTGGAGGCGTCCCACGGCGACCTCGGGATGCTGGCGCGAGGCGACGCGGTGCTGATTCTCTCCAATTCCGGCGAATCGGCCGAACTGGCTGACATGGTGGCGCATAGTCTGCGTTTCGGACTGCCACTGATAGCGGTGACCGCGCGTCCGGAATCAAGCCTTGGCCGCGCCGCAGACCATGTTCTTCTGCTCCCGGCGGTGCCGGAAGCCTGCCCCGTCGGTCTGGCCCCGACCACCAGCAGCCTGATGCAACTCTCTCTCGGCGACGCACTGGCCGTCGCCCTGATGGAGCGACGCGGCTTCACGGCGGGCGATTTCGGCGTGTTTCATCCCGGCGGCAGACTCGGCGCGCGCCTGCGCACGGTCAGGGAGTTGATGCGGACGGGAGACGCCCTGCCTTTCGTCACGCCGGAAGCGTCGTTGCGCGACGCGATCATGGAGATGACCCGCAAGGCCCTGGGCTGCGTCGGCGTCGTTGGGAAAGACGGACAGCTCTCGGGGATTATCACCGATGGCGATCTTCGCGGCGCGCTCGATCGCGATCTGAACGCTACTCCCTCCGGCGCGGTGATGAACCGCGCGCCTCTGACGGTGGCCCCGGACATTCTCGCCGCCGAAGCGTTACGTCTGATGAACGAACGCGACAAGCCAATCACGTCGCTGTTCGTGCTTACGCCGGAGCGTCAGGTCGTCGGCGTCGTGCATGTGCATGACTTGTTGCGGGCGGGCGTCGCATGACGGACGACAAACCGCCTCAAGACGATTCCGCCCGGCTTGAGCGTCACGATTTCAACCGTTCGGGGGAAGACGTTCGCCAGCAGCGCGCCGCAATGCAGGCTGCCTCCGTCGCCGCGCGCAAGGCGCCGTCGGGCGCCGAGATCGCACGCCGTCAGGCGATGGTGCGGTGGGCGAAATGGGTGCTGCCCGCAACGGCGCTGCTACTGCTCAGTTCTATCGCCGTCTGGCCGGAGATTCAGAGACTGATGAACGCCAGCCGCTCGGCGTTGACGGAAGCGACGCGGCTGCGCCTTGAGAGCGGCAATCTGGCCGGAGCGGTCTATCGTAGCGTCGACACGCATGGACGGCCCTACATGATAACCGCCGTGACCGCACATCAGGTCGACGACGACCGCATTGATCTGGTCGAGCCCACAGCCGATACGCTCACGCAAAGCGGCGCATGGCTTTATCTGCAATCCGAGACCGGGGTATATATGCAGAAAGAGCAGACGCTCGCTCTCACCGGGGAGGTAAGGCTGTACCGAGACGACGGATTGATGATGAGAGGACCGACGGCGGACATAGACATGCGCGCCGGCGTCGTCGCCTCCAACACGTGGGTCCGCGTCGAGGGACCGTTTGGCGTCCTCGACGCGAAGTCGTATTGGCTGTCGCAACATGACGGCGTGGCCCAGTTTCGCGGGCCGGGTCGCCTGATACTGAACGACGACCGCAGTCCCAGCCAAGGCAAGGCGAGTTGAATGGCGCCCCATAGATTCCCCGACTTCGCGCCACTTCTCGTCGCGAGCGCACTCCGACCGGCAAGCGCTGCGTTTGGCGCCGTCGCCAGCGTCATGACCGGTTTCGTGACCCTGACCATGCTTGCGCCGCAGGCGCGCGCGCAAGCGATCGACCTCTCGCACGGCGGCCAGATCACGGTCACCGCGCTCGGCGGCTTCGACTGGGACCAGAACGCACAGAAAGTCACGGCCTATGATCAGGCGCAGGCAGTTCGCGGGGACGTCACCGTCACGGCGGACAAGCTGATCGCCTATTACCGAAAGAAAGCCGCCCAGCCCGGTGCTGCAGATGCGAAGGGCGCCCTCCCTACGTCAGCCGCACCCACTATGGCCACGCCGCCAACCGCGCCCGTGGCGGCGGCGCCTCCGGGAACGGCGCCGACCGCATCGGGGAATGGTCCGACCGGGGGGATGGATAGCTCCGGGGCGAACGAAATCTACCGTCTCGAAGCCATAGGGCATGTGCACATCTTCACCGCCACCGATCAGGGATGGGGCGACAAGGCCGTCTACGACATCGATCAGGCCGTTCTGGTGATGCACGGCAAGGCCATGAAGATCACCACGCCGCAAGACGTCCTGACGGCGCGCGATTCGATGGAGTATTATTCGCAACCGCGAATCTCCATCGGACGCGGCGACGCCATCGTGACGACCAACGAAGGCAAGCAGGTGCGGGCCGACGTGCTGGTCGGCTACAGCGCCCCTCCCGACAACACTGCGTCTCCAGCCGCGGCGACGCCTGCGCCGAAAGCCGGGGGCGACCCAATCGCCAACGGCTCAGGCAAGCTTGAGAAGGTCAACGCCTTCGGCCATGTCTGGGTCCGCACCCCCACGGAGGTCGTAGTTGGCGATCGCGGCGTCTACGTGCCGGACACGGGCATCGCACGCATCGTCGGCAACGTGCATATCACTCGCGGGCAGAACCAGCTTCAGGGTTCGGCGGCCATTATCAATATGCACACCGGAATTGCGACCATGACGGAACGCCCCGGCGCACGCGTGAACGGACTGGTCGTACCCAACAACAATAACGGCGGCGGCAGCCATTGATGACCACTGAGCAGACACAGGCCATCGAGGAGCCGTTTTCCGGCCACCCCTCCCCCCTGAATGCGCGCGGAGACCGCACGCATGGACTTTTCGCGGACGGCATCGGCAAGTCGTATAAAAAACGCGAAGTGGTGAAAAACGTCTCCATCGAAGTGCATCGGGGAGAAGCCGTAGGCCTGCTCGGCCCGAACGGCGCGGGCAAGACGACCAGCTTCTATATGATCGTCGGACTGGTGCAGCCTGACACTGGCGCAATCACGCTCGACGGCGCTGACATCACCCGCCTGCCAATGTACCGCCGCGCACGCCTTGGCATTGGCTACCTGCCGCAGGAAGCCAGCATCTTCCGGGGCCTTAACGTCGAACAGAATATCATGGCGGCCCTTGAGGTCGTGGAGCCGGATCCTGATCGCCGCGACGCGATGCTGGACGGGTTGCTGGCGGAGTTCGGCATCTCGCACCTGCGCCGCTCCCCATCCCTCGCTCTTTCCGGCGGCGAACGACGACGGCTTGAAATTGCGCGCGCGTTGGCGAGCCAGCCGCATTACATCCTTCTCGACGAACCCCTGGCGGGCATCGATCCCATCGCAGTGGGCGAAATCCGTGATCTCGTGTCGCATCTGAAGGATCGCGAAATTGGCGTGCTGATCACCGACCACAACGTCCGTGAAACGCTGGAAGTCATCGACAGGGCCTACATCATGCATGGTGGTCAGGTGCTGATGCAGGGCGTGCCGGAAGAGATCGTCGCGAACGAAGACGTGCGCCGCGTGTACCTTGGAGAAAGTTTCTCCCTCTAAACTGACCGCATGACGCAGGTCCCCGGGCTTCATCTTCGACAAACGCATAATCTGGTCATGTCGACGCAATTGCGACTGGCCATCCGCATTCTACACGCGACGAGTCAGGAACTGACCGCGCTTGTAGACGACGAATTGCAGCGTAATCCGTTGCTGTCACGAGCGTCAGACAACGCCGATCTGCCGCCGGAGCGTCCTGCGCCCGACCAGATTTCGGGCGGGTCGGAACCCCTCACGTCCTCCGACGCGTTGATCGAAAACACCCTTCCCCCGGACGACGCCCCACCGCTCGACGCAGAATTCATTCACATGGCGGAAGCGGGTGGTTTCGACGACTGTTATGATCGAGACGGCGCCCCTGTCGCAGGATCTGGCGGCGCGCGAACGGCAACCACAGAAACCGCACGCGACTGGTGGGGCGAGCGATTGGAGCGCCTGCCTGCTCCAGTGTCCCTGCACGAAAGCCTGGGCGAGCAACTGCGCCTCGCGCGCCATCTGGACGCGCGTGACCGTCTTATAGGCGGGCATCTGATCACACTTCTCGATCCGGTCGGACGCCTTTCACTCTCTACGAAGGACATCGCTATACGCCTTGGCGTCGAAACCACTGTCGTCGAAAAAATTCGCATTCTGATGATGGGATTCGAACCCACGGGACTGTTCGCGCACTCGCTTCAGGAGTGCCTTGCAGCGCAATTGATCGCACAGAACCGCTTTGATCCGGCGATGGCGGCGATGGTCGACAATCTCGATCTCCTCGGCGCGCATGAATACGCCCGCGTCAGAGCCATATGTGGCGTCGATACGGAAGACTTCGCAGACATGCTGTCAGAGTTGCGACGCCTGAACCCGAAGCCCGGCTTCTTGGGCATTGAGACGCCGCCTGTGCTTATCGCTGATCTTCGCGCATGCCACACCCCGGAAGGAAACTGGCGCGTCGAACTCAATCCAGATGCTGCGCCTCACCTCCGATTGGACGGCGCGTTGATGGCCCGCTCGCTCTCTTACGGCTCTCGATCCGACCATGCATTCGTTCGCGCGGAAGGCGCCCGGGCACGCTGGCTGATGCGCGCAATCAGCCAGCGATCTCGAACCTTGCTGACGGTCGGGACAGAAATCATGCGCGTACAAGGTCAGTTTGTCGACGAGGGCCCTACGGGCCTACGCCCCTTGACGCTGCAGCAGGTCGCCGTCGAAACCGGCCTGCACGAAAGCACGATCAGCCGCGCGACCAACGGGAAGTATATCGAGACCCCACGCGGCGTCATCGAACTGAAATATTTTTTCACACAGGCTGTCAAAGGACGTGATGCTGGCAATACTCAAAGCGCTGAGGCCATACGTTTCAAAATACGTAGAATGATCGACAACGAAAATCCAGGCGATACGCTGTCCGACGACGCGATCGTGCAAAAACTTCGCAAAGAAGGAATAGACATCGCACGACGAACCGTGGCCAAATACCGAGATGCGTTGCGCATAGCATGCTCAACGCAGAGAAAAAGGGAGAAAGCCGCCTCAGTCTGACGGCGCGCGCTCACCGTCAGATCGACCTGGCGACCGGTTTCCTCAACAAAGGAGCCTGTCAGAATGAACATTCATGTGGCCGGTAAACAACTTGATTTGTCAGACGCGCTGAAACAACGCGTGACATCCCACCTGGGCGGCATTGCCGACCGATATTTTGATCAGGCGCTGGAAGCGGACGTAACGTTCAGCCGCGCTCGGTCATTTTTTACTTGCGATATCAACGTCCACGCAGGTCGTGGGCTGACCCTGCGCGGAGAAGGCGAGGCATCGGACGCGCACAGCGCATTCGATGACGCAGCCGAGCATATTGCCCGCAGACTACGGCGTTATCGTCGTAGGGTGCAGACGCACTCGCGCGCCTCGGCACGCCATCCTGGACCGGAAGTCGGACGCACCTATGTGTTGCGACAAACGGAGCCGCCTGCAACTTCGCTGCAAACAGCTGACGAAAGCGAAGGGCCTTATGCGACCATCATAGCCGAGCAACCGACGGAAATCGCACTTCTGAGTGTCAGCGAAGCCGTGATGCGCCTTGATCTGGCGGATAGAAACCTTCTGGTTTTCCGCAACAGCGTCAGCAGGCAGATCAATATCGTCTACCGCCGAGACGACGGAAATATTGGCTGGGTCGATCCAACCCCTACGTGACCCGCCATGCGGTCGACCCCAGCAATATGCCGGGGTCCGCCGTGTTTCGCGCGCAAATCCGTCCCAAAACTCCATCAAAAGAAAATTTCTTTTATTGGACGAAAGAAGGAAATTTCGAAATATATACAATTTCTTCCAGAAATCAGAGGAGGAAAGAAAATACAAAAATGACGTTTTATGAGATGTATTTTATCTTGTAGCCGCAGCAAGAAAATCTTCTCACCAGAAATCGCCTCACTGAATACAATTTCAGTGAGGCGATTTGGGCTGCGCCTTCTGGAAGATGCTCTCCCATAAAACAACCACGCCTGAGCAGGTGGACTCTGGCGTATGAACCTGCCTGCCTCAGCGGCAGATACAGGCGGACGCTCAGTGAATCGTCATCGGCACCATGTCGTGGTCCGCAATAGCCGTAAACGCAGCCTCAGGATCTTCAGTTAGCCCAACTACCTGCCCGTTCGCCGCATGAATCGCGAATACGTCCTGCCCGCCAGATGTTCCCTTGCGCACATAAACCAAGGTTGGAACACCCAGAGTAAGAAATTCATCGTCCGACAAGTTGCGAATATCGACAGTGCTCGCAGTTTTGCCGACTTTTGCTGATCTTCCGTTAATAGCCGTGCCTCTCATGCTTCCTCCTTGCGTCCAAGACGCAGGACGCGAAGGGAGCGCCCCCAATTATTCTAACGGGTGATGACGTCCCAACGTTCCTGAATGATGCTCAATCGTCAGAGATCGCACGTATCGTGCGTGTCGGTCGCTCCGCCGGGTCGTTCGCCGGCGGATTCGCCGCTGCGCCCTTGGTTATGTCGATGCGTCGAACCCGCACCTCGGGTTCAGGTCTGTAAAGGTCGATGTTCAGCAGGCCGTTATCGAGCCAGGCGCCGCCGATATCTATCCCTTCCGCAAGGACAAACGCTTTCTGGAATTGCCGCGCGGCGATGCCTCGATGCAGGAACACTCGTCCCTGCGAATCGTCAGACTGACGGCCCCGGATAACCAGCTGGTTATCCTCCTGCGTGATCTGAAGATCTTCCATTACAAATCCGGCCACTGCCAGCGTAATGCGAAGCGCCGACGGGCCGATCTGCTCTATATTGTAGGGTGGATAGCCGTCGCCCGACGACTTCGACGCGCGTTCCAGCATGGTTTCAAGATGATCGAAACCCAGGAACATAGGCGACCCAAAAACTCTGCCTGACATTGCAGCCTCCTCCAATGAGCGAGACGGGGAAACGGCCCCAACATGGCGACCGCGTGCTTACGATATGGAACGAAGCGGGCTGCGTGCAAGAGGCGATGTGGCTTTGCGCGACCAAGCCGATGGGACAGATTCAGTTATGCGTCCACTTCATGGCTAACAACAAAAAATGCATACATTGAAATTTCCATCAAATTTCAACTCCAACACACCGCCAAAAGATTATTTTTTGAGCAAACGTTTAGATTAAATTTTAAGCATACCCTAATAACGTTGACTATTTAATGTGCGTCCATGTTCTGACATTGCAAGTAAACCCAGCTTTGGCTTTTTTTCAATCAAGGCTGCCAATGCGGCCTAATAATTTCGTAAGAAATTCAGCAATGAAAACATCATCATGTGTTTTTTCGACACCTGATAAGCATATGCCTCTGGTTGCAACGAGCGTGAAGACGCGCTCTTTCACGCCAACCAATTCATATGGAGTCTCTACTATGCTTATTCATTCTGCGTTGATGCTGCTTTCGAACCCCGTCACCACGCTGGCTTCGATCCCTGTTTTCGCGTTTGTGCCCGCTGTTGGCGTGCTGATGGTCGCCACCGCCCTTTCAGATCGCGTCACCAACTAAAGGCGTTCCGACCTGTAAGGAACGGGGCGACCTGAACTTCCTTTGGGTCCAGCAATCTCGGTTACGCCCACCCCGTTAGTAGCGACGGCCATGAGGCGCCCGATGGGCGCACGTCAGGCTTTGTGACTGCGGATCATCCCCGCAGTGCGTATCCCTGACGCCTCCCTGCAAGGCGTCGCGGGATGCTCGCCAGGCGCAGAAGCAGCGCCAGCGCGATTTTTTCAGCCCATGCAGCCAACTAAACAATCACGCAGCAGACAGTTTTCTGCCAAGCTTCCCGCTCATGTTGCGAAATCGCTGCGCGATCTGTTCGAACATATCCCGCTTGAAAACGAACACCAGCGCCGGGTACGCCACACAGCACGCAACGCCAATCACCATACATTGAGCAAAGTCGTGACCTGCGAAAGCAGATGACGCCGCACCCAACTGCCCCAACCCAACGGCGACTGCGGCGAGAGCTGACGGCGACAGGTAAAAATCGACCACCGCTCTCCACGACACGCCGCTCTTGCAAAGAACCAGAAACGACGTGGCTGGCGGATAAACGAAATAATATACGCCAACGGCGATCGCCACGCCCATCGCCTGTCCCAGCCACGCCCCAAGCAAAACAAGCCCGAAGAATGCGGGCGTCGAAACAAGAGCGTAAACAAACGCGCGGCGAAACTCGCGACGCGCGCTCAGAAGCGCCCCGGTGATCCAGCTGATAGCGTCAAACGGCAGCCCTATGCTGAGTATCTGAACGTATGGAACCGCATCCATCCACCGTTCGCCAAACAGAAGATGTAGCCCGGGGCGAGCCAACGCCGCCTGCAGGAAGCAGAACGGCATCACGAGGAAGGCCAGAAGACGACAGGCTTTGACAGCCGCCTGCGTCTGTCGCGCCGGGTCGTAACGAAGTTGAGCAAGGGCCGGGAAAAGAACGTTGGTGAAGTTTCCGGCCAGCATTCGCACAGGTTGCACCGAAAAGCGGAACGCAAAAAAGTAGAACCCGACGATACTTTGAGACGCAATCAACCCCAGCACGATGTAATCGCCCTGATTGACGATTTCTATCAGCGTCTTTGTCAGGAAAACCACCGAACTGTTGCTCATCAAATATCGCAGTTGAACAACCCGCGCCCTGTTGCGTATTTCGGGCGGCGACCGACGCCAGAACCACACGGCGCGCACGGCGGCAAGAATTGGAAACGGAATGGCGAAACTGTACGCGCCCAGCCCGCACGCTGCGAACACAATGGTCAACACTTGCAGCGCGAAAATGTCGAACGTGTTGAACGTTGCAAGGAACCGGAAATCCATCTCCGCCCGAATTCGCACTGCGGGGACCGTCGCTAACGTCCGCAACGGCGTCGCGACAGCGATGGCGGCGATAAGTCCCACAAGTTCGGGAGCGTGATACCAGCGCGCCGCGAACGGCGCCGCCGCGATCATCACCACCATGCCAAGGGTCCCGAGCCCCAGGCACAGCCAGAAGGCAGGCGTCGACCACCAGCGAATGCTCTTCTGGCGCTGCAGAAGCACGTCATCGACACCGAAGCTGACAAGCGAGTTCGCGACCCCTGTGACCGTGTAAGCCAGTCCGATCGCGCCGAAATCCGCAGGGAGCAGCAATCGGGCCAGAATCAACTGAGAGAAAAATCCAATCCCGCGAGCAGCGAAGCTTTGAACGAGCAGCCACACAAAACCGCTTGTCGCTGCGCGGCTAAGATCTTTTCCCGCTTCACCGGCATCCCTAGCCCGCACCGCCGTCATCATCGCTCCCTGTTTCTTTTCGTATAAAAATCCGCCGACCAAAGCCAACGGATACAAAACCGCCGCATCGTGATCAGCGATCGGTAAGGACGCTCATTTGCGGCCGATCGGCGCCGTCTTTCGTTGGCTCCAGCGTGTACATGTACTCGCCCCAACGACTTCCACCCGCCCAGTATGTCCAACCGTACCAGACATTCGGCCGACTGTTCACATAGGCCATCGCTGTTTTCAGATCATCGAGGCATTGCGCGTTCCGTCCCACGGCGAATTCGCCAAGAAGCCCCTTCGCATGATGCTCAGCCAGCCAATCGGCGAATGACGACAACCGGGGCAGAACCTGATCTCCTGCCACGCAAACATCTGATCGCCCGGAGGAATCAGCATCAAAATACTGGTGGGCTTCAAAAATCAGCCTGCGCTTTTCGTCGTGCACGCCAGCCAACGCCGCGCCGTTGACCTGAGCGAAATTATGCGCGCCATCCCAGTTCACGCCCGAGATGAGAATCCGATTCACCGCGCCGCTTTTTCTGACCGCATCCACCGTCTGCTGCTCGATCTGCGCCCAATCGGCGGCGGAGGCCAGTTGCGGCTCGTTCATCAGCCCAAACAGAACCCGACCATCCTTGCCGAAGATGGCCGCAAGGCGGGTCCAGAGATTCACGAACCCCGCAACCGGGACATCGGGAGACCCTATCATCTGTCCGTGGTATTTTCCGTAATTGTGGATATCGAGAATCACTTCGCCGCCCGCGCCTTCGATGGCGGAGACCGCTGACTGGATACGCGACAGATAGGCTGGGTCGAAATCCTGCGAGAGATTCGGCTGAAGACGCTCCCACAACAGCGGCAAGCGAAACAGGGTCATGCCCTTGCTGGTGTAATACGCAATTTCCTCGTCTTTGGGGAACGAGTAATCCCACCCATAGCGCCCGGGTACGCGCCCGGAAGAAAACTCCGCCCCGGCAAGATTGACGCCGGAGAGAATACGGTCCGCCGCACGCCCCCCTGCAGGAGCGCCCAGGGCTGTCAGGATCGCCGCAGTCGCATGGAAAAGCTTACGCCATTTCATGGGTTGCACTCCTTATTCGCAAGCCGCCGCCCCCACCGGAAAAAGCGACGCAGACGCTTTCTGACGGCGTATCTGACGCCGCTCCGCCAAGGGAACTGCATCGAGCGCCCCATACAAGAACCACAGAAGCGCCGCGGTCTTGATAGTTACGGAATTTGCGCCAATGCAGAGAGAGCAGGAAAAATAGACCGCCAGCATTGTCTTCATCACAGCGGCGTCGCGGCTCGCGTTCCGATGAAACGCAAATATAAGCGCGTAAAGCAGCGTTAACGGCGCGCCTAGGGTGTTAAAAATATAAGCATAACCGGTGTCCGCCGTGTAGACAGGCGAAACGGAGAACGCGAACCACGGCGAAAGCGTCCAGTAATCGAGAAGTCGTCCTGAAAAAACGAGCCGTCCCTTGAGATTGTCAGTCAGGATCGATGGCGTCGCGCCAGGAATTTCATGCAGCGCGCCAACGACTGTCAGCGCCGTGACAACCCCGATCGGCAACAGGAAAACAAATAGCGACGAACGTCGAAGCGGCGAGATACGGACAAGCAGCATGGCGACGCAGCAACCGCTTGCAAAACGCGAATCCGTCAGAACGATGCACACCAGCGCAAGAGCGATCAGGGCGATCTGGCGGCCGCCGGGACGATTGCGCCACACAGCCAAACACCATGCGAACACCAGCGCCGCAAAATTGCCCATCGATACTGGTTCAAGAAAGACTGACGACACGCGATGAGATCCGAGCAACGACGGCAGGAACGTGCGCGCGCCCTCCCCACGATTGCCACTGACGAACATCGTGGTGCCCGAGTAATTCACTGTATCCTGCGATAAAACGCCCTTCTCAACATAATATTGCCACACGTTGAAGAGTTGCCCGTAGACATCGGGAGCCAGAAGTTCGAACAATCCGATCGTCAGGACGAGCGCCATCGCCGCCCAGATCGTCCATTGGGCTGCAGGGCGGCCCGAGCCGCGTCCGAGGCAATAGAAAACATACATAATGAAAAGATCATGGAGAATCTTTGGACTCTCCGCCGGATTGATCATTTTGGCTGCGACCACATAGCCCGTGGTCAGCGCCGCGATCACCACGACCCGCTCATTTACCTGCCGCCGCACGCACCACGCCGCAGCGCCGATAACCAGCAATTCGACCATCGCCACCGTCGCGCTGGAAGCATGCAGCCAACCGCGCGTCTGCAGGAAGCATAGCCACAGATTGAACATAAGCGACGTCACCACGATCCACTTTCCGGTCGCAGCATTTTCCGCTCCGACCGTCCGTCTGAACGGAGAAACTACCGCGTCCATGGCGCGCCTCCAGACCCGGCGTTACCGCGCCAATGGCGGAACGAGCCAGAACCGAACCAATAATAAGAAAAATCTAAATAAAAAAACAAATTTTCAGAATTCACATTCCATGGGTCATTCGCCATCGAAGACACCGCACGAAAACCACGTCCGTCGACGTCAGCCCGGAATCCGTCGAAATCCCGACGACCTCCATTGCCCGGAAATGTCACACGCCGAACGTCCAAACCACGACCTTTTGAGAGTGTTTTCACTGTATGGGCGGCAATCCCGAACGCAAGTGCAAAGAAAGAGATTATGTAAACATAATGAAGCGCCTCAATATTCTGAAACAATTGCTTCCAGACCATTGATCGGGATGTCGAGCCGGGTAAATATGTCGGCGCAATCGCGAAGTTCCTGCGATCGAAATCCATCCCCACTCTTGAGCGAAGCAGCGTCTGCTTTCCGTTCACCCGTCCCTCTCATCGGCGCGGAGCCCAGACTGCATGACAGATTCACTTGTCATCTCGGTGCACGATTTTCGTTCACGCCGTAAGGCGAGCGTGCATTTCATTGCGCGGGAACTTGCTCGCAGAGGCCGCACGCGGTTCTTCTCCACCGGCCTCAGTCGCCTGTCCGAGCATCGTGGCGACACACGAGCCGACCTCGCCGCCGTCGCCAACAGCGTCGAACTTTCCGACGGCGTGGAGTGCTATCTGCAGCGGGGGCTCTGGCATCCGTTCCGCCTGAATCGTGCGGCTCTGGGGCTCGCAGAAGCCGCCATGTTTCGGCTCTACCGTCTCTTGAAGCCAGGCATCCTGAAGCGTTGGATTAGAGACGCCGACACGGTATTTGTTGAATCGGGACTGGCGGCGATCTTCGTGCCTGACATACGAAAGCTGAACCCTCGCGCGAAAATCGTCTACCTCGCCTCGGACGATCTCGGCGTTATCGGCGCAGCGCGCACGATCAGGCAGGGATTTCTCGATAATTTTGACGCGATCGATCTTGTTCGCCTGCCCTCGCCGCTCCTCCTCTCCGGCATGCCGCATGCCCGCAGCGCCATATTCGCCCCTCAAGGCGTCGACCGCGCTCTCATGGAACGCCCACGTCCGTCGCCTTTTTCGGTCCGTCGCGCCTGCGTTTCGGTCGGATCCATGCTGTTCGACGCGTCGTTCTTCAATATGGCGGCGCCGTCCTTCCCCGACCTCGACTTTTACGTCATCGGAGCAGGCCGCGCGGCGGAGGCGCTCGACAAACGTCCAAATATCATCGTGTTACCAGAGACCCCATTTGAAGAAACTCTTGGTTACATCCAGCATGCAGCCTTCGGCGTAGCGCCCTATCGCGACGCCGACACGCCGCGATACCTGCTCGACACATCTCTCAAGCTCAGACAGTTCGCATTCTTTGGCAAACCCGCCGTCTGCCCCGACTTTGCTGCTGGCGGCGATGCTGGACGATTCGCGTACAAACCCGGCGACGCCGCCTCCATCGCCGCAGCGGTCACCGGCGCGTTGGCGAATACGACTCCCATATCGGTGGATCTTCCGGACTGGAGCGAAGTGGTTGATCGTCTGCTGTATCCGGAACGTTTCCCCGAACACCGTCTGGAGCAGCAGAGCGATAAGCCGGTGACGGCGATTTACCGCACCGAGGTCCTGCCGCTTTCCGAAACCTTCGTGCGCGATCAGGCCCTCGCCCTGCAGCGCTGGCGACCAGTGCTGATCGGAGAGCGGGCAATCGACAAACTCCCTCTCGAGGGACTGGAAGCGCGGACCTGTCACACCGGCCCCGCGACTTTTGCGGAGCGCATTATCGGCGCGGCGCTGCGGCGCTTCGATCTCCCCTCACCCGGAGTTCTGAAAATAGCGCGCGCTGTCAAACCGAAGTTGATCCACGCGCATTTCGGCTTCGACGGCGTTGAGGCATGGCCGATCGCAAAACGCCTCGGCGCGCCGCTGCTCGTGACGCTGCACGGCTCCGACATCACCACCCACATGAAATGGTTCGCCGAGGGGCGGGCGGGACGACGCTGGAAACGGTATCCGCTGCGCCTGCAACGCCTCGCCAAAGCACAGCGCGTCGGTTTTGTCGCGGTGTCGGGTCCCATTCGCGACGCGGCGCTCGCGGTCGGGATCCCCTCGGACCGCGTCACGGTCTGTCATATCGGCATCGATGTCGACCGTTTCGTCCCCGCCGGAGAAACGGCAGGTAAACGAGCGCCCGTCATTCTTTTCGTCGGACGGCTGGTCGAAAAGAAAGGCGCTACTCTGCTCGTCAAGGCGTTCGCGAAAGTCCGTGAGGCCTTGCCGGAAGCCCGGCTGATCATCGCCGGCGACGGACCGCAGCGCGCGGAAATCGAGGCCATGGCTCCGGCCGGCGTCGCTCTGCCGGGCGCGGTCTCGCAAGATCGCGTGCGCGCCCTTATGGCGGAAGCTCGTGTTTTCTGCCTTCCCAGCATTACGGCGAAAAGCGGCGACAAGGAGGGCCTTCCACTCGTGCTTCTTGAGGCGCAGGCGAGCGGCGTGCCCGTGGTCACATCGGCCAGCGGCGGAACCACCGAGGGCATGGAGGACGGCAAAACCGGGTTTGCATTCGCCGAAGGCGATGTCGAGACGATGGCGCGTCATCTGATCGCGATTCTGAGTGACGACGAGATGGCTGACCGCTTCGGCCAGGCCGCCCGTGCTTTCATTGTACGCGCACATGACCGCAAACTCTGCACGAAAAGGCTTGAAGACGTTTACGACCGACTGTCGGCTGGAAAAAGCATTCTCGACACGAGCCCTTCATCGTGAACGGATTTCGCTGTCAGATCGAATCTTATTCGGACCATTCCTCTGTGAAATGTCCAATTTTATTTGGGATGTTTTATAATAAAGGACAACTTTCCGCTTAACGCGTGGCGCACTCGCACCCACACACATTGATCTTTCGTCCGCTCGATCCGCTTTTTTGACAAAATCATCATTCAACATTCTACAGAACGTCTCTATTCACTCTATCTGCTTCGCGCGGAGGAGGGAGGCTTCAAGCTGGAATAGCGAAAAAGGATGACGGCGCATGAAAATCGCCTATCTCGTCATGGCCCATGCAGTCGATGAGCAACTGCGCTTGCTGATCGACAGGCTTCTCGCGGACAGTCGCTCTTCCGTCTATATTCATATGGACAGGAAAACAGTCGATCTGAAATGGCTGGATTCTGAGCCACGACCCAACCTGTATATTTTACGCAACAGGGAGATCGTGAACTGGGGAGGGTTCTCCATCGTTCGTGCGACGCAAAATCTGCTGCGAATAGCGGTCCGCGATCCGAAGAACGAACGCTTCGTTTTGCTCAGCGGATCATGCTTTCCCCTGCTCCCTGCGCCTGCTCTGGGAGACGCGTTGCTCGCGGCGCCCGCATGCGTTGCAGTCTGGGGAAAAATCGACGCCTCTCTTTCTCGCAACGAGGGACTGGGACGTTACGTCGTGACAAAAACGCACCCGCTCGATGTGACGTTCATCAATCCCAAGCGCGGTCCGCTTCGGGACCGACTGTGGAATATGTTCAAGGCGATCAACAATCGATTGCCTTACGAACGACGCGTCGAAGTCGACGATCTGTGGAAGGGATCGCAGTTCTTTGTCTTTGATCGCGCGCTCGCGCTTACATGTTCCTATCCGCCCGATGAACTTGTAACGACGCTGCGTCACGCCCTGGCCCCGGATGAGATCTTTTTCACGACACTGTTTGTCAGACGCCAGCGCGAAACCGGAAATCGCCTGAACGTGACAGGTCCCGGAGCCCATGTTCAGGGGCGGCATTTCATCCGCAAACAGCCCCCCACGCACAGAACATGGCGCCAACGCATTGCAGGAACGGTGGATCTCCGGCGTTTGACGACGAATGATCTTGCAGAAGTTCTCGTCAGCGACGCGTTGTTTACCCGCAAATGCACGCCGGACATATCGCGCGCCATTATCAAGGCCGCGGATGCTCGGTATCGTGACGTGCGCAATGCAGCAACCAGAAACCGAATCGCTTTCGGGAGAGGTTAGGGCGTGGCGTTTCGCTTTCGGATGGTTTCAGGAAGCACCCGACCTGACGTAACGGCTACTGCGCTGGAGCGATAAAGCTTCTATAAGCTCGGATGCTTTCCGAGAAAAATTCAACCTTCATGATCTACGTAAAAGGAATTTGATCGCCAACGTGCGTTACAGTTTGCCCAGACGCCGCAGGCCTGCCCAGGCCCCGCCCTTCAATGCGAAGAAGTCGTGCACTGCGATCGCCAGTAACGCACCTGAACGCGACAACTCCGACGCCAATGCAGAATCTGCAAGAACTCGTTTTTCCGGCACGTCCGCGTCGCCACAGAGACGCACGCCGATCATGGCCGTTGCGTGTAGTTGCAGCGCCCGACGCAGAATCGCCGCGCTCTCTACACGGGGCGCCGAGCGTGACGCGTCGGTGTTGACGGCTTCGTCTCCCAGCAGTCTGTTCCGGTTGTCCAGGTATAAAATTCGTAACTGCCCCGGCACGGCGCCGCCGAGGGCCGTATCGAAATAAGCGAGCAGGGCCTCCCAATCGCCAAGCTGCGGACGAGAACGCGCCTCGGCGGCCGCCAGTCTCGTTGCGGCCAGCAAAGGGAGACGCAAGGCTGCCACGCTGGCGGGATTCAGACCGGCTTCCGCAAGTGTGTCCCGGTCCGCCTCCAGCACCTTGTGCAACGACCCAAACCGATTGATCAGCGCTTTGGCGAGCGGTTTTGTGTCTCGACGGGCTATCCCCAAAAAGAGCAGCATCTCCAGAATCTCGTAATCCGCGAGGGCCGGAGCGCCACGCTCCAGAACGCGCGTCCGCATACGAGAGCGATGACCCGACGGCCCCGTGCTGGAGAAAGCCGCTGTGGCGGCTCTTTCTCCAGCACGCCGAACGTCGCCGTGCGCAAGCTCCGCGGGGAAGTGATTGTCCATGTCAGGTCCCGTCATATGCGCGGCGCGTGTTTCCTCCGGTAGATCGAACGTCGTTTCCCGCGATCTGGCAAGTCCAGGAATCTTTGGCGTCGTCAGATCTGAACGTTACGGATCAGGCGCTTTTACTTTCCTCGCCCCAGCAATCTTGTCTGCGCGATCGATTTTCCCTTCCCCAATGGCGCATCCGATCGGCGCCGCCCATTGCGTTCGCCGATAGTCGCGATATGTCCGACCGGCGGCGCTCATTCAAGGACGTCCGCCAGGGGAGTTCGTCACATTATGACCGCGCTACTGTTCGCCGCCGTCGTTATCGTATGGGGCCTGAGCTGGTTCGCCATACATCTGCAAGTTGGCGGCACAACGTCGGACGTAGCGATTTTCTGGCGCTTCGCCATCTCTTCGTGTTTGCTTGGGTGCTGGTTGGCGGTCACGCGAAAGCTGCGCCCGCCGCCGCGCGCTCTGGCGCCATGGCTCGCCTTGCTCGGCATGAGTCTGTTTTCCGTCAATTTTCTGGGCATCTACAGCGCAGCGAGCATTCTCCCAAGCGGCGTCGTGTCCGTCATATTCAGCACGTCGACGATCCTCAACGCCGCCAATCTGTGGATATTTTTTCGTCAGAAGCCCGACATCCGGGTCGTGGCAGGCGGAGTTCTCGGCGTGACAGGCGTCGCCCTGCTGTTGAGCTCCGGGGCCGGAGCGACCGCCGTCACGCGTGAGCAGTTGTTATCGGGCGTGGCTTTGGCGCTTGTCGGAACCACGATTTTTTCTCTTGGCAACATGATCACGCGAAGAATCGCCCGCAGCGGGTTCGGCCTTACAAACGCCGTGTTTTACGGGATGACATTCGGCTCTCTGCTCCTCGCATGCGATGTCCTGTCGTTGGGGCATTCCCTGGCCTTTCCGCTCACCGCCCGCTGGATAGGTGGACTGGCGTATCTATCCGTAGCGGCCTCGGTGGCAGGCTTTATCGCCTACATGTCGCTTATCCACCGTATTGGCGCGGACAGGGCGGCTTACACGACCATCATTTCACCTGTCATAGCCCTCGGCGTATCAGGGTTTTTCGAGGACCTGCATTGGACGCCGGCCATGCTGGGCGGGGTCGCCCTTGTTCTGAGCGGCAACATTCTCGCCTTCCTGCCGCGCCGTAACGCTTCGGCTGTCATCGCGCCTATTGAGGTCGAGCAAGGCTGAGGCGTCGTCCCGCAGGATAAATCGACGGCAAGTTGGACCCATGTTCGTAAGCCAACGTAGACGGATAAGGCTTGGCGCCCCGCGCCTCGCTTGAGGGGCGAATGGGACCGCAACACCTCCTACCCGGGTCCTATTCGGGTTAAGGCCCCCGGGGGATGCTGCGAGACGTTACCAAGGCTTGGACGGGCTCCCAAAAACAGGGAACCCGTCCAAGCCTTCATTTGGCGCGTCAGTGCGCTCCGCGCGCAGGGCCGCCGCCTTTGATCGGCGACAGCAGGAAACAGAACGGCACTACGGCAAGCGCCGCCAGACCGAAAATCATGAAGGCCTCGTTATAGGCGAGCATCGCGATCTGGGTCGTAAAGTTCTGGAACAACCTGTGCTGCGCTATCACGTCGTAAGTCGACGGGGCGCGACCATGATCGAGCGCAAACTGACGTCCCCGCGCCAGATACTCGTTATAAGGCTGATGAAACGGCGTCATCCAGTGAACCATGTTCGCCTGATGTTTCTGCCTCAGCTCCGTAATCAACGCCGTCGCGCCGGAAATGCTCAAAGACCCTAGGAAATTTCGCGCCATCGAGAACAGCGCCGACGCGTCTGCGTTCATCTCTTTCGGCAATGTCGAATAAGCAACCGTGGACAAAGGCACAAACAGGAACGCCAGACACGCCGTCTGACTCATCCTGAAGAAGACCAGGTGCTTGAAGTCAAGATACGGAACCAGATGACCGGACCAGAACAGCGCCACCGCCATGCTCGTGAAGCCGAATGCGATTATAAACCGAACCTGAAAAAGCCCCATCAACCTGCCGACGATTGGAATCAGGAAGATGACCGCAATACCGCCGGGAGACAAAACAAGGCCAGACAGGGTCGCCGTATAGCCAATCACCTGCTGCGCGAACTGCGGCACGATGATTGCCGACGAGTAGAGCAACGCACCCATCATTCCCATCAGGAGCGTGCCGATCGCGAAATTGCGATCCTTGAACACCCGCAGATCGACTGCCGGATGCTTGGCCTTCAACAACCAGATCACAGCGCCTACAATGCCGATCGCCGCGAGAACGCCCATGATGCATATGAAGCGTGATCCAAACCAGTCGTCGTCCTCACCTCGGTCGACCATGACTTCCAGACACCCGAAGCCGAGCGTGATTAGACTTATGCCTATGGCGTCAATGCGCTCGCGTCGCTTTTTCGCCCACGGCGGATCCTCGACCAGCATGCCGACAGCGATCGTCGCGAAAATGCCGACCGGGATGTTGATGAAGAAAATCCAGCGCCACGAATAGTTGTCGGTGATCCAGCCGCCCAGTGTCGGGCCGAGCACCGGGCCAACCACCGTAGCGATGGCGGTGAGGCCGAACGCAGCCGCACGTTTTTCAGGCGGGAAGGTGTCGAGAATGATGGATTGCTGGTTCGGCTGCAGACCACCGCCAAAGAACCCTTGCAGGAGACGAAAAATAATCAGTTCGCCCAGACTGGTGGACACGCCGCACAAAAACGACGTGACGGTGAACATGGCTATGCAGCCCATGAAGTAGAGCTTGCGGCCGAACAGCTTGCCCAACCAGCCCGAAATCGTGAGCACGATGCCGTTGGCGACCAGATAGGACGTCAGCGTCCACGTCGCGTCGTCATAGGTGCTGGACAGGCTGCCTGCGATATGCGGCAGCGACACGTTGACAATCGTGGTGTCCAGAATTTCCATGAACGCCGCGAGCGTGACCACCAGAGCGATCAGCCACGGATTGTTCTTGGGCTTCCACTCCTCGGGCTTTGCGGCGTTTTCGCCGCTCCCGGCCGCCGCTGCGTCGCTCATGGGGCCTCGTTGTCGCCGGTTGAACCGGCATCCCGATCAACCACGCGACCATTCGACGAGCGCGCCGCCTTCGTGTCGACGTGCACCGTAGGCACAACCGACAGGCCGAGCGCAAGCGGAGCGTCACGATCGAGCCCGCTGTCGATGCGGATCTTGACCGGCACGCGCTGCACAATCTTCACGTAGTTGCCGGTCGCGTTTTCGGGCGGGAACGCGCTGAACGTAGCGCCCGTGCCCTTCTGCAACGAATCCACATGTCCATGCAGCTTCAGGTCAGGATAGGCGTCGACAGTGATGTCGACAGCCTGGCCCGGCCGCATGCTCGTGATCTGCGTTTCCTTGTAGTTGGCGATAACCCAGACCTCGGGCGTTACGATCGAAAACAGGGTCTGTCCCGACGAGACGAAGTTCCCGCGTTCGATGTTACGCTGGGAAATCCAGCCGTCATGCGGCGCGCGAATTTCGGTCCAGAGCAGATTCAGATCCGCCTGAACAAGCGACGCCTTGGCGCTGGAAAGCTGGGCGTCTTCGCTATTAACCTGTGCCCGAGCGTTACCGATGTTCGGCGCCACGGGCTCAGCAATCGCAACCTGCGCCTGCGCCTGCATGACCTGAGCCTTGGCGGCGTCGAGCGCAGCCTGCGAGTAGTCGATGTCCTGTTGCGACGTCGCGTCGCGCATGACGGAATGCTGCCGCTTGTAATCAGTTTCAGCGCGGAATTCCTGCGCCTTGGCCGAGGCCAGATTGGCCTGGGCCTCAAGCAATCTGCCCGGGAAGTTTTTCTCGGCGACCTGCAACAGCATCTGGTTCGCAGCGACGGTCGCTTCGGCTTGCGAAACTGCGGCGGCGGCCTTGTCGCGCGCGGCCTGCCAGTCGCGCGGATCAATTCGCGCAAGCAGTTGCCCGGCGCGCACGAACTGATTGTCGTCGACAAGAAGCTCTGTCACGTAGCCAGAGACATGCGGCGCGATTGTAATCGCCCTTCCCTGCGTGAACGCGTCGTCGGTCTCCACGTCGAAACGATGAAGAAACCAGTAGAGCGCGGCTCCGATCACCGCCAGAACCAGCAGTCCGATCAGCAGTATTCGGACGAGGGGGTTACGCTTCTTCTTGGGGGCGGCTTGCGTACTGCCTGAGGCGCCTGCCCCGGGGCTGTCGTGATCGTGAATCTCGTCGGCCATGCCGTCTCCGCGCGCTCGAATCGATTTTCTTCGGTCAGGGCCGCCGTTCGGGCGACTGACCGATCCGTTCGGTCAGCTTCTGACACGGCAACGCCCAGTCATCAAGCGGGCATGGGGGCAATCCCCGTGTCCGCATAGTGGCAAAAGCAGTCCTCGACGCACGTAACCTACCGATATTACTCAATTCGATCGTCGAAATTCGTCGGGCCGCTACGTCCAGTTCTCTTGCGAAGTTTCGAGCAAATGAACTGGTGTCCGCCTCGCTAATTACATCGCCTAGTTGTTGCAGCTCGACGACCGATATCCAGGCTGACGCGTCTGACTAGAATGTCCCGAGCCATGCGCGCGTAGCGCTTTACATTGCCTGGGAAGAGGCGAGACGCCCTTACCCGATCAGACAAGAGCGCGTTTATTTTAAGACCTATAATTGCTCGCTCCGGATCCGCGATACGCTCTGTGACCAAATCTCACTATCCACCACAAGCATGTGGTTGCCTGGCATCATGACGCACACAGCAGAACCGGCTTGACGGACAGCTTTGAAACCACCAAAAGCGACGCGAAGAGCCTGTATCGCGCAGGCCTGTTAGTTAAGCGCCTTACATAAAGCGACGGATTTTCGCCGTTCTGCCGGGTTAGCACAGTGGTAGTGCAGCGGTTTTGTAAACCGAAGGTCGGGGGTTCAAATCCCTCACCCGGCACCACAAATCTAATGAAATCAATTACTTAAAAACGCCTTGGGTGTAATTTGGTGTAGTCACGAAACCGTGAGCGCTATATTTAGCCGAACTACGACCCTGTTTTCGAAGCTCACCGTCGGCGTGCCCGAAGCCCCTTACCCTGCCCGCAGCGCAGCATTTTCGTCATCGAGCTGCTTTCGGGCGAACGCCCAGTCCGCGTCCGTCGGCGCCCTGCCCTCCTTCAGCGGCCTGAGCAAAGCGAAGACGTCCTCGACGACGACGGGCGTGATCTGCGCGAACAGCCTCGATCGCGGCCTGATTGCGCGGATCTCCTGCACGCGCCGCGTCGACGAGCGACCCGATCTGATCATGCGCCGTCTGGAACGCGGGCTTTACTTTAGCCGTGACAACCGGATCCGCCCCCCGGAGATCCCGCGCACAGGCCGCCACCACCTGAGCCACTGCCGCCAAGACGGCGTCCTATGGCGCTGCGGACAAACCCCTGACCTTCGAGATCGACGCCATTACATGAATAATCCATATCTCACGCCCGAGCGCGTCGCGTGGCTGCATATCAAATATGCAAGCGTCGTGCTGTCACCAAAATATATCTCGATAATCTCGAAAGAAACCTGGGGTGGGCGCCATTTCTCGCGCACGGGCTGGTGCGCGCATGCGTCGTGGGAGGAGGCCACGGCGCAGTTGATCGGCGAGAACTTCCGCAAGGCCATCGAGACCAGCGAGTATTTAGGCAACCCGACAGGGCCAATCGATTCTGATGCCCGCAAAGCGATGGAGGTCGTCTCCGACGCAAGGCGCCGGGCGTTCGAGGCCGACATCGCCAGAACCTACGGCTACAAGGAAATCGTCGATATCGGCAAACGGTGCGATCTGGTGTCCGGATCCTGGCATTACCGGGTCGACGACGTCATCATCCTCAAGGCGACCAAGCGGAATGCCGGTGGGCATAGCGCCTGGCCTGACCCCAAGAAGTATCCGGGCAAGAAAATACAGGTTCCCCTGTCCGCGTCCGATGAGGAACTCGGTCTGGCCATTCGTGAGGCTTTCTCGCGGTGCGAAGCTCCGGGACGGCAGAAAATCAACTGGCCAAAGCCGGAGTGACGGCGGGCCATGACGTCTATGCCTGCCTGCGAAGACAGGGCTTAAAGGAGAATGTTCAGCAAATAATCGTGCCGAAAGCGGAAGCACGGTCGACCTGCATTCGTCTCAACCGTCACCAAATTAACTGACGATGGACGCCCCCTCCCAGTAACTCTATTGGCTCCGCCTATCGCGCCATCACCGATGGCGGCAAAGCGCGAATCTGCGCTGCGATCTGATCCGCCGCCTGCCCGAGCAGAGCACTTAGCGCCGCAACCAGCCCCTTCGTGCCGGAACCCGCTGGCGTGCTCAGAAGAATTCGCCGATTAAACGGCGCCCCCTCGTCCGCGTTGGCCAGGCGCACCGCCGCCTGCACGTCCAGAATCGCTTGCCCCGACGCGTCGCGCGCGAAGCGGTTGACGACCAGTTCCACGAACGCCTGAGGCGCGCCGGTAATGGCGTCGTTTTGAACGACGAGATTGACGCCCGGGAGGCGCTGTCCCAGCTCACCCGCGAGGACATGCGCAATTTGGGAAGCCAGAGGCTCGCTCCAAGCGTCCGACGACGCCACGTCCAATTTATAGCCGCTGTCGCTCAGCACGATCCGATCACGGTCCAGTCCAGCCGAAATCGTCGGTAACCGCACCTCCACCGAATTCACGGCAGGGAGAACGGGCGAAGGCTGCCCCGCCACCGGAGCGAGCGTATACAGCGTCGGATCCGAGGAACCGCAGGCCGCAAGACTGGCAACCGCAGCGCTCGCCACAAGCGAGCGAAACGTTGTTGTTGCTGACGGACGTGAGGATACGCGAAACAACCGGGGCATCATTTACGTCCTGCGATCAATGCGGAGGGGTGGTTGGTCAGGAAATTCGACATGAATTTCAGCGACCGCGCCGTCTCCTGCAATTCCACAACCATCGACTGCAGGCTCCGGTGAAAATCGGTGTCGCCACCATAACTGGCCAGCAATTTATTGGCGTTTTTCAGAGTGTTGTCGAGCTGATCGCTCATTTCCGGGAGTCGCTTCAGAAGCGGTTGAACGCCCCGATTCGTCTGATCGAGCAGATCGTGCAGGCTGCGCAGCGAATCTCGCAGATTGACCAGCGACTGCTTGACCTCAGGCGAATTGATCCGTTCGTCGGCGTGCGCGATCAGATCGTTTGCGTGGGCGCCGATCTGCTCGATTGGCAACGCCGCCAACTTGTCCGACATGACAGACAGCGACTGCATGATACCGCTCATGCCGCCCGCTTCACCCGGAATGACCAGGGCGTCGCCTTCCATGTAGGTCTTGGCCTGCGTAGCGTTCTTGACGAAATTGAATGCGATCACGGTTTCGCCGGTCAGCAGACTGGCGCTGTCGGTCGAAGCGCGCAGACCGTTGGCGACCAACGCCTGCATTCCGGTGATGACCTTCTCCGGACTTACCTGATCGGCGGGCAGGACGCGCTCAGGCTGTATATCCATCGCCACCCGGACGCGCGCGTGTCCGGTGTTCTGGTCCAGATCCAGCTTCACGCTGGTGACACTGCCGACCTGAATGCCAAACATGGTCACGGCGCTGCCTGCCGTCAGTCCAGAAACGGACGACGCCAGATATGTCACCACTGTTTGGTGTGCGCGATAACCCGCCGTATCGGCCGTTTCCTTGTCGTCGTAGAGCTGGAACAGCGTGTTGGCCGGAGCTTCCGGCACTTTTTCGCCCGGGATGCTCTTGGAAAGACCGAAGGCGACGCCGCCCGAGAACAACGCCTGAATCGACTGTAACTGAACTTTGAGGCCGCCCGCGCCGAAACCGACCTTCACGCCCGACACATTCCAGAACCGGGTGTCGGTCCTCAGATAGTGGTCATACGGCTCCCGCACGAAGAACTGGATGAGGACCGGCCCGACCCCGCCGGGGGGAAGCGTATAGCCGAGCACCTCTCCGACATCGACGTCGCGGAAGAACACCGGGGCGCCAGGACCGATCGAGCCCACCGCCGACGCCAACAGGGAATAGGTGCGCCCCGGCTGATCGGACTGAATGCCCGGAGGAGATTCCAATCCCTTGAAATGGGTCGCGCGTTGCCCCCCCGGAGCGCCGGGATCAAAACCGATATAGGCGCCCGACATCAGCGTCTCCAACCCTGTTACGCTGGCGCCGTTAATACGCGGGCGCACGACCCAGAATTGTGAGTTATCTGTGAGAAGCGGAGCCGCGTCCGAGTTCATCTGCACCCGGACATCGACGTGGCGCATATCCTTCGACAGCGAAATCGAACTGACGGTGCCAAGCGTCACCGACTTGTTCTTGACCTGTGTCTGACCGCTGGTCAGGCCGTCCGCGGTGTCCAGCGTGATCAGGATTTCCGGGCCACGCTCGTACAAATTGCGCCAGAGAAGGAACCCGGCGATCAGGACGGACATGATGGGGATCAGCCAGATCAGGGAAAACCACGCCCTGCCGACCGGCGCGTCCGGTGGGGCGCCGCCGGGAGTGTGTGGTTGGTTATGGTTATCTGACGTCACGCGCTTGCCGGCTCCATACCTTGGCGATCTTCGGTTCCGTCATTTTGTACGGTCCGTATTGACTTGCGGCTTGCAACCGGCGGATCAGCCGCTGGCGCTGGACCGTTTTTTCCGGCGGCGTCCCACATAAGACGCGGATCGAACGCCTCCGCCGCAAAAATTGTGAGCACCACCACTGCGGCGAAGCAAACGACGCCCCCGTCCGCCGTGACGTTGGCCAGCGAACTGAACCGCACCACGGCGACCAGAATCGAAATCATGAAGACGTCGATCATCGACCACCGCCCTATAGCGTCGATCACCCTGAAAAGTTTTGAGCGGAACATCAAGCCGCGCGACGATCCCCGATACGTCTCAAACAGCATGAACGCCAGGCCAAGAATTTTGGCCACCGGCACAGTGATGCTCGCGAACAGCACTAGGATGGAAAGGGGAATCATCCCGTCCTGCCACAACTCGACGACTCCGCCGAGAATCGTGTGGCCGCCGCCCTGTCCCAGTTTGATAACCGTCATGACAGGGTAAATATTCGCCGGGAAATAGCAAATGAGCGAGGCCAGCAACAGCGCAGCGGTACGGTTGAGGCTGTCCGGTTTGCGCCGCCGCATCTTGTGCCCGCAACGCGGACATGAACCCACGACATGCGTTCGTGGCACAGGCTGCTCAAACGCTCCGACGAGGCCGCAGGAATAGCAGGAGAGCATATTCTGGACGGGCGGCATCTGGATATCGCTGATCGAGACCCGCTCGACGGCCACACGGGTTCCATCGGAGAACTGCAAGGTGTTCTCCACGCGCCGCCGTCGCCAGATCAGCTCCTTGTCGAGCGTCTGGTCCGTCGCCGCCATGGTCACCATCAGCGCCGCGATGAGATACGCCGCCGGCCCGACTTCCACATAGGCCAGGTCCACCAGCTTCGTGTAGGCGACGAAGATTCCTAAAATATAGACTTCCATCATGGACCACGGACGAAGCTTCTCGTACCAGGCGAGCAAATGCGGCGCCCAGTCCGGCATTTCCTCCTTGCCGCCTGCATAGAGAATCAACGCCATCATCGTGATCACGACGCCGGGCGCGAGAACCGTGACGAGCCCCACGAGCACGCCGACCTCCCCCCATCCCTCGTGCAGCAACTCCATGGGACCGGTCACAAGCTCGACCGCTCGCTGTCGCCCATACAGGTTGAGCGTCATGAGCGAGGACATCAGAGTCGCAAAATAGAGCGCGGCTGAGCTGATGCACAGAGCCAGAGGAGTCGCGATCGGCGAGGACAAGTTTCGCCGCTCGAGTCCAAATCCGCAGCGTACGCAGCGCGCCATCATGCCTGGCTCGACATTCCGGACCGCCTGATATTCGCCGCAGCAAGGGCACTCCACCAAACCGTCAATAACGCGAGCACTGATCGGCTTGCGCCGCCGCCTGCGCGCCAGAGACAGCGCCCCACGGTAGAATCTGGAGGGAAGGGTCGACGACATCGGGAGAATTTACTCCGAAATGATGCGCCTTGATAGGCGGAAGACATATTGCAGCCATGTCAGC
Source organism: Acetobacter nitrogenifigens DSM 23921 = NBRC 105050 (assembly GCF_000429165.1). GTDB lineage: Bacteria > Pseudomonadota > Alphaproteobacteria > Acetobacterales > Acetobacteraceae > Acetobacter > Acetobacter nitrogenifigens. The sequence continues at coordinate 606,434 of NZ_AUBI01000001.1, forward strand.
TCTCCGCTATAGGGCTCAGCCAACGCGCCGACATAGCTCAGGGGTAGAGCAACTGATTCGTAATCAGTAGGTCCTCGGTTCAATTCCGAGTGTCGGCACCATTTTTCAAACAAAATCAATATGTTACAACGAACCTTGGTGTAGTTTGGTGTAATCACTAAACCGTGAGGACCGTTATCGCGTGCAGATTGACGCAGCACCTGCGCCTTACACAAACCTCCAGACAAACCAGAGCATGACGGCCGCAACCGTCATGCAAAGAAGCATCACCCCGCCTGAACCGCCGCATTCCCGTCATCGAGCTGCTTGCGGGCGAACCCCCACTCCGCATCGGTGGGGGCTCGACCCTCTTTCAGAGGCTTGAGAAGAGCGACGACGTCCTCGACGACGACGGGCGTGATCTGCACGAGCCCTTCAACGGCGGCCACGGCGATCGAGACGTATTCCTGATTCATGGTAATTTTTCCCTGTTCCAATGAGGCCGGGAAAACGAAACACCTGCGAGCCGCTTTCCCGGCAAACGAAAGGCCTTGAGCCCGTTGCGCCGATCAGCTCGCCGGCAGAAGAGCGCGGGCGGCCTGCAGCGCATCCTGCGCAGCCTCGATCGCCGCCTGATCCAGAGGATCTCCTGCGCGCGCGGCGTCGACGAGCGGGCCGATCTGGTCATGCGCCGTCTGAAACGCGGGCTTCATCTTCGCCGTGACCACAGGGTCGGCGGCCGGATTCCGCTTATAGGCCGCAGCCACCTGAGCCGCCGCCGCGTAGGACAGATCCAGAGCAAAGACGGCCTGCTGTCGCTGGACGACCTGATCGGCCGAACTGTCGCACGCCGTCAGCGATACAGCCGACAGCCCGATCACCAGGGCAGCGACAGGCGCCACCCCGGAGACGCGCGCCGCCGTGGACGTCTCGGCCTGCACGGTCGCCGCGGCGACGCCAGCGAGAAGAGCCCCGGCCGGAACCGCGTCGGCGATGATCTTCACCGCGGCCGGACCGATATCCTTATGTGTTGCGACCGCATGGACAGCGGCCGCCATATCGTTGCGCTGGGCCAGAATACGCCCAACCACGACGCTGTTGTCGCTGGCGAGCAGCGGCAGCGCCGCCGTCAGCAGCGCGCAGGCGACGCCTTCGGGCAGCACGCCAAACCAGAGCGCGACCAGCGTGCCGAGGATGTCCGCCAGGGCGAACAGGGACGTTGGCTGGCGCAGATACGCGCCGACCTTCTCGAAATTCATGAGAGTGCTTTCACGCGGCCAGATGGCTGCGAGTGTGAGGGAGTGTTCCACAGCGCCAGTTCGGCGCGTCTGCGGTTGGTGAGGCCGTTTGATTCGACGAGACGTCCGTCGATCCGGACATGGTTCCAGCGCGCAAGCTCGGCGCCAGCCGCGACGTAGGCGCGCCGGTTCAGCAGCCGCAGCAGCGTCGATCCGGCGAGGGCGCTAGTCCCGAGGTTGTAGGAAAAGTCGATCAGGGCCGCTTCCTGCCCGACGGTCAGTAGCGCCGTGACAAGCTGACGCACCCTGCCCTGCACGACGGCGAGGCGGTCCGTCAGCAGCGCGTCGGCCTCGACCGCGCTGATCGCCCGCGTCGCGCGAGCGACGGCGGACCCGTCGGCCAGTGCGCGACTGCCGTAGCCGATGGTCCAGTAGCCAGCCTGATCCTGATAGGGGCGCAGGCGCAGCCCTTCAAAACGGCGCGCAAGATCGGCCGCGAGTTGCAGCGGGTCATTCATCTGATGCTCCGGGCATAAAAAAAGCCGCCCAGAGGGCGGCTGCAAAGACGGTACGAACAATATGTAAATTGTTCATCAAAAATTATGATGAGTATTAAGCGCCTGTTCGCCTTGTTAAGAAAAACCCTCTCATCGCCCCATCGCTAGCAGGCTTTTACCCAATTTTTTGGAAATTCTAAAATATCAGCGTTGGATACCGAAAACGTTGGAAAATCAAATTGCCCACGAGAAGTCCATCGATTATCAAACCCTACTATTTTATGATCTGAATTATCGTTCCACAAAACGACTAACGGAACATTATCCCCGTCTATTTTTATTGTGACATTTACAAAATCTCGTCCACCTATAACCATAGAACAAACATTCTTTTCCACACCATCGAATGCACTGAGCAATGCCTCTATCTCTTGGTATTTATCCTCAGATATATAGAGATTATCGAAATTCTTTGTCCTCATTCCGACGATAGAAACAAAATCCTCAGCCATCATGGGTACAGCCCCCTGAAGAAATACTGGAAGCATCAAACCACAAGCAACAGGGATCGATATCAAAATTAGAGATTTCTTTAAATTTTGTTTAGATATTTTATCAAGCGCGGCAACAAAAAATGCACCAACTATAAAGAAATAGGCATACAAAGCAATACTATATCGATTTGCGTTCATTTCGATTAAATTAATAATCACTATCAAGAGAACTAAAAATGAAATCATAAAGTACCACGCACATTCTGATTTCTTTTTTGGAATTATATTAGCTATAGTAAAATTATTATTTTTTCCGAATTTACTGACAAGATAATTTATTATCATATAAAGCCAGAAACTGGACAGCATCCCGTAAAATAATAATATTGTATACAATACAACACTAATAACTCCAAATAAAACAAATATAGATGTATTTATTGTCGATAAAAATGACGGCAAATTTCCAATATGAATCTGATAATAGAATAACACGGCATATCCCGGCATTGACAATGCCAAAACTGGCGTAATAATCGGAATAAAAAATGACAATATTTTTTTAAGGTCGAATTTCTTATCGTTGGGGTTAGGCAAATTGCTCATAGCTCAATCCATATATTCATATTCATGAAACAGACAATAGGAACATATTATATTTTCTAATGTGCAACAATCTGCAACAATACAAAAAACATCATTATTATCTTTTACATGATATAGTCTCGAACGTTTACGTGCACGTTAGCCCCTCATATGCTGCAGAGCGTTGACGATTCCGCTGCCTATGGCGGAGCCGAGGATCAGCAGCGCTCCGTTCATCGCGGCGCGCCTGCTCTCGGCGGTGTTGAGCTTGCGCAGCTCGCTCCAGATCCTGCCCAGTTGCACGTCGGTTTCGCCCTTGAGTCTGGCGATGTCGTCTTTCGTCGCGACGTTATCCGGCATCGCTGACCCCCGCTGGCGATGCGGGCAGCGCCGTGCTGGCCGCATCCGATCCGTCCATGATCGCTTTCAGCGCTTTCTGATATGAAATCCACGCGCCCGGAACCGCGTCGCCCAGCGACCCATACTCGGCCCAGACGGTATTCTGCGCCGCCGTAAGCGCAAAGCCCGCCCGGATCGCGAGAGGAACCGCCGCCGCCAGCTGCTCTTCGGTCATGGCGACAAGCGCCCCGCCCTGCACGCCCCATCCGCCCGTCAGGCGGCCGTTCCACTGATCCGCCGTCAGCGGAACCAGATCCGCGACCGGCGGCGCGACGGCGGGATCGCTCATGCCCCACGCATCCCACCAGCCCGT
>NZ_AUBI01000002.1 GCF_000429165.1 Acetobacter nitrogenifigens DSM 23921 = NBRC 105050
AGCGTGGCCGCGTATCTTTCGTAGTCCTTGACCAGCCTGCGACAGCGCGTGGCCCAGGCAAAGGATCGCTCCACGACCCAGCGACGCGGCAGCAGGACAAAGCCTCGCTTGGCTTCTGGCAGCTTGACCACATGCAGGGCAATGCCTTCGGCGGCAGCGGCGTCGGCCGCGACTGCGCCGGTATAGCCCTGATCGACATAGGCGAGTGTGACGTTGTCGCCGGTCGCGTCCTGGATGTCGGCGGCGAGACGTGCCACGGCGGCGCGATCGCCGACATCGGCCGGCGTCACATGAAGAGCGAGCAAGTGCCCGAGCGTGTCCACCGCCATATGCACCTTCGAGCCGCGCTTGCGCTTGGCGCCGTCATAACCGGCACGGGCACCGCTTTCCGGCGTGGAGCGCAGCGTACGGCTATCAATGATCGCGGCCGTGGGTTCTTCCGCCCGTCCGGAGGCGAGGCCAGCAAGGCTCGCAGATCCCGTGCCAGAGCCTCGAAGCAGCCCGACGCCAGCCAGCGCTGCGATTGTTGATACACCGCCGACCACGCTGGGAAGTCGTTCGGCATGGCGCGCCAGGCAATGCCATAACGGATCACGTAACGCAGGGCATGCTCTCGCTGCGGCGCAGCCTCAGTCATCAGAGTGAGATAAGGAACCACCAGCGACCACTCCTCGTCGCTGACGTCAGACGGATACGGCTTGCGAGGCAGAACAGGGCTCATCCAGTTCCATTAGACCCAAGAGAAGCAAAAGTACATAACACTCTCTAGCGATGCTTTCATCGTCGCAAAAACCCCATCACAATCAATTACGCCAACTATTTTTCTACTATAGAAGATACGTTATATCGACGGAAAACTGCCAGAGGCAATTATTTTACCGTTTTCGCCAAGTAAAGTTTACTTAGCGACGTAAATCCATGAGAATGGCCGAGGTCGCACCGCATCGCCGCCGGAACGGCAAAGAAGCCAGTCAAAATAATGGATTACTCCAAAACGTCCGAAACCTGATTAAGTATATCGCAGTATCCGGCAGCATCCCACGCAGACCGCCCGATAAACAACCCGTCGATGTGAGAGCATGAAGCCAGTTCTCTGCAGTTTCTTGGATTTACGGACCCTCCATACAAGCACGGCAATTTTCGTCCCAGGCAATCTTCGGTGACCGACGAAATGTGTTCGTGCCGCGCGTCAGCGTAATCAGGGCTAGCGGGAACGCCATGTTCACCGATAGCCCAGACTGGCTCATATGCCAGCAAAATAGTGGACGCGTCTTTCGCAGCCACATGCCGGAGAGCCCCCCTTACTTCACGCTCGAGGACTGAGTCGGCTCTCCCGCTACTTTTGTCTTCCTCTGTCTCTCCTATGCAGACTAGCGGAATCAAACCATGAGCGACAGCTGCGGCAACTTTCAGTCCGACTGTTTCATCAGTTTCACCGAAATGCGCTCTTCGTTCTGAATGCCCCAACTCGACCAGTTCAAGGCCGCAATCAATTAACATGGGCGGTGATACTTCTCCGGTCCATGCTCCAGAATCTTCCCAATGCATATTCTGCGCTCCCACTTTGACCGGAAGATCGGCAATCATACGCTTGACCTCCCGCACCATAGTGAACGGCGGAATTATAAACCGCTGGATAGCATCGTCATGTGAGGGGCAATGCTTTCGCAATTCATTACAAAAATCTTCCGCTTCAGGAAGAATTTTGTTCATTTTCCAACTGGTCCCGACCCAAAATGGAGGTTTGCTCATAGTCACGCCTTAAAAATTTCGGAGCATGTGGAAGTTCGTATAAATTTAAGAAGAAACTCCCACATAATCACGATAAGATATTTAAATTCAATGTTCTGTTCCATTGGCAAGAAACTCACCAACGACGCGCGCTGCTAACGCAAGAGATAAAGCTCCTGCGTCTGGCAACCCTATACTCCGTTGCACGTGATTACGGGCGCGACCAAGCCGCGGCGTAAGATCCCGCGTTTCGTCGGCCGCTTTTTGAGAGGCCTCCGCTCCTACGCGCCAAGCATCGACGATAGGCCGTCCTGATTTGACCTCTCGATCAAACGTCTCCACGAATGGCGCCAACGAATCGATCAAGGTTTTGTCGCCCGGCTTAGCTCCCCCTAAAGCCATGATGCGTTCCATCGCCAAACGAGCCCCTCTCACAAGCTGCTCCGCCGACGGTGCCGCATCGTCACTCAACGCGGTGCTAAAGGCCCTTAAGCCCTCCCCCCAAAGCGCTCCGGAAGTGCCTCCGGCTCTATCGGCCCAGGCATCCGCCGCCGCGCCGAGCACGGCCCTCGCACCCGCGCCGGCCTTGACAGCGCGCTGGGCCATACGTTCCGCTGCCGCCGAACCCCGCGCCATTCCCTGCCCGTGATCTCCATCCCCGGCCTGCGCGTCGATACGCCCGAGTTCGGCCTCCGCTTGCGCCAAGGCCTGCGACAGCTTCAACAGCGCGCCCGCGACACAACGTCCGCCAATCTCACCGTCGACGGACGTGGCTTTTTCAACCGAAAACGCCACACCCTCGTCGACCGGAAGAGCCAAAAGCGCATCTCCGTCCACTCTTCCCCTGTTGACGGATGGAGTATGCACCTCCGCCCGCCAAAACAGCTCCAACTCATCGTCAAGCCAAGTAAGGGTCAAAGAACAGCCCGCCATCTCCAGACTGGTCGCGTATTCGCCTACAAGCGGCGCCACAACAGTCAGGCCCGCATCAGCGAAGAGAGCCCCTAACGCCTTCCACAAAACGAACAATTCTTCATACTTCGTGCTACCCAGACCATTGAGAAGCACAGCGACTTTCGTCGGCGCGTCGACCGGCGCCTCGTTCATGACGCGCTCAAACAGTAGTTTCGCCAAATGATGAACATCGGGAATGTCCTGCTCGTCGATACCCGGCTCACCGTGCAGGCCTAGCCCCAAGGCCATTCTTCCTTTGGGCACCGCGAAAAGTTTGTCTTTCTCTCCCGGAATCGTGCATCCTCCAAACGCGACGCCGAACGTCCGCGTCCAGTCATTGGCATGTTGGCCAACACGATCCACATCATCGATCAGGAGTCCCGCTTCCGCAGCAGCTCCAGCTATTTTAAAAATAGTCAGATCGCCGGCAATTCCACGTCGCATCGCTCGGTTGGAATCGTCTGCACTCGCAACGTCGTCGGTGGTCGCCAGCACCCGAACATCAATGCCTTCGTCACGAAGTCTCTCGGCCGCGATGCCGAAATTAAGAACATCTCCAGCGTAATTTCCATAACCCAGAATAACGCCGCCCCCCCTGTTGGCGGCCCGGGCTACGTTCATGATGGCCTGCGTAGACGGTGAAGCGAATATATCGCCCGCTACGGAGGCTTCGGCGAACCCTCTACCCACATACCCTACGAACGCCGGGTAGTGACCCGAACCGCCGCCCACCACCAACGCGACTTTTCCGTTGTCGCTCTGCGTGCGACGCACAACCCCTCCCCGCACGGGCTTCACTATATCGTGGTGCGCAAGACAGTAGCCATGAAGAGCCGAAGCGGCGAAATCAGAAGCATCTCCGCAAATCCGTGTCATTGATGCGGTCCTTTATTCTTTATTTTTTCCGAATTGATCTCTTCGTCACGGTGCAAATGGATTCCCATCACGCGCCGCGGTTGAGGTAACGACGCGTCAGGGAATCAAAGGAAATCGCAAGCACGACGATTCCGCCGCTTACGATCGATTGCCAGTATGGAGATATTCCAAAAAGAACGATGATATTTTCGATAATGCCTATAATCATCGCCCCAAGGACAGCTCCAATTGGACTCCCAAGGCCGCCCGTCGTCGCCACGCCACCGATCACAGCAGCGGCTATGGGCGACAGAACCCAGGTATCGCCTATCGAAGGTTGCGCGCTTCCCAACCTCGCCACCATCAGGATACCCGCCACCGCGGATAGAAATCCGGCGGTCACAAAAGCGCCTACGCGGATTGCCGCGACCCGCAGACCCAGCATACGCGCCGCTTCCGCATTGCTGCCGATTGCGTATACATACCGCCCCAACGGCGTACGTTGCATGACAAATCCAACGACAATCAGAATCGCCATCAAAACGACAAAGGGGATAGGCACTCCCGCGATCATGCCACTACCGAGAAATGTGATGTCGTGTGGGATTCCGGTGATTGCAACGCCCTTCGTCGCGACGAGTATCGCGCCGCCGTACACGCCAGCCATACCAATCGTCAGCACAAGCGAGTGGAGCTGAAGCCGAGTCACAAGCAGCCCGTTCAACAAACCACATGCCGCGCCAAGGAACAGGCACAAGATGATCGCAACCCATGGGTTGACTCCATATTGCACCATCAGGACACCGCTGGCGATGCCGCTCAGCCCCCCTATAGCGCCGACAGAGAGATCCAGTTCACCAAGAATCATCAAAATCGCCTGACCGATAGTGATCAGGCCAATAAACGCCAGAGAACGCGCGATGATCATCATATTAAAGCGCGTCAGGAAGTATGGCGAAAGGAAGCATGCGATAGCAAAAATGATGACCAGAGCGGCCATAACGCCGCCAAGAGAATTCCCCGCAAAGCGATCGATCAATGTCTTCAGTAGCTTCTTTTCCGCTGTCGGCGATGCCGTGGCGGTGGCAATGGTCTCATGCGACATGACGACTCTCCTGGACGCCAATGATTGCGCCTACGAGTGTGTTGACGTCGGTGGACGCCTGATCAAACGAGCCGTTGATTCGACGGTCGTACATTGTAACGATACGGCACGCACACCGTTGCAGTTCGGCCATTTCAGAAGAAACCAGAATAATTCCAGCCCCCTCTTCAGCCAGTTCCTGCATTATTTTGTAGATCTGAAATTTTGTTCCTATGTCGATACCTTTCGTTGGCTCATCAAATATGAGAATTTTTGGACGTCTCGCCATCGCACGCCCGATAATTGCTTTTTGCTGATTGCCGCCGGAAAGGAACTTTATACTTTTTTCGACCGACGATGTCCTCACGTCGAAATCGCGAACTATATTTTTGATTCTGTTTTGCTCTTTGCGTCCGGAGATCACTCCACCCCGAGTGAGCTGATCCATTATGGAAGCCCCTATATTTTCCCTTACACTGAGAAGCGGAAAGATTCCGTGGTGCTTTCTTTCTTCGGACAAGTAGACCATACCTGCCGCAACAGCCTTGTCAGTACGGCCCGGTGGAATAGCCGCTCCATCCAGCAGGCACTTTCCATCCGTCGCCCGATAATATCCAAACATAGTTTGCATCAACTCGGAACGTCCTGCACCGACCAGGCCAGCGAATCCTACGATTTCTCCGCGCCTGACGGAGAAATTTGCGTCGGAAAATCCAGGCCCCGCCAATCCTTCTACAGACAGCAGCACTTCTCCTGCTTCCCGCCGTGGCTGGAAGCGTTCTTCAAGGGATATGCTGTTCCCCGACATCAGATGAATAAGGCGGCTTTCCGTCATATCCGTCATGGAGTAGGTCCCGACGCTACGCCCATTTCGCAGCACCGTCACCGTATCTCCCAATTCGAATATTTCTTCCATTTTGTGAGATACAAATACAATCGCAACACCTTCTGCACAAAGTTGACGAATAATGCAGAAAAGATGTTGCGTCTCGTTCGCCGTCAGAGACGACGTTGGTTCATCCAGTATCAATACGCCAAAACTGTCACGCGACGCAGCGCGCGCAATCTGCAGAAGCTGCTGATCCGGCACGCTGATGCCACTCACCGACTGGTCAGCCCGGCAATGCATGCCGAACCGTTCAATAAATTTACCGGCCGCAACTTTCATGGCGCGTCGTGACACCGCGAGACCACCAAAACCCGCACGCCCGAATGGCATGAACATATTTTCTGCGACGGTCATCGACGCAAATAAATTCAACTCTTGCGGCACATACGCTATTTTAGAAAAGAGCGCCCTGTTCGCCAGCGCGTCCTCTCCTTCAATATCTATCGAACCAGCGTCAGGCGTTACAAGACCTGTAATGGTCTTGATCAGCGTAGATTTTCCCGCCCCGTTTTCACCAGCAAGAATATGAATTCTTCCCGGTTCCAACGTCAGATCGACACGATCCAGAGCAACGACGCCTGGGTACTCCTTGCGGATTCCTTCAACCTTCAGAAACGACATTTTCACCTCCGGGCATCGGATAACCTTAGAGAGACTGTTTGGTGATAATGTCTATTCCAGTGTCGATGTTTTTTGGGGTCTTCTGCCCGGCCGCTTTCTGCCACGCCGCAACGACAGCCCAATAGCCCTGCATCTCCGGACGACTTGACGCCGACGACTCAGCGACTCCGTCTTTGATCAATTGAATCATGTCGTTGAGGTTATCGAGCCCGACCTCTTTTACCTTGCCGATCTGGCCGCTCTCTCGAATTGCCTGCCCTACGCCTACTGGTCCTGCAGCGTCGCATGCGACCCACCCAGCCAGGTTGGGATGAGCCTGCATGATCGCCGACGCCTGCTTCTGCGCCGTTTCGATGCTGTCATTGTCGATGCCCGTGGCGACCACTTTTATATCGGGGTATTTCGCGAACACTTTCTGCTCGCACTGCGCACGAATGGAATGATTGGGCGCGGTGGGGACGCCCATCATGATCGCCACTTCCCCTTTTTCTCCTATCAACTTGACCAGCCGTTCAGCCGCTAGCGTGCCCTGTTCGCAAAAATCCGCACCGACGCCGGTCACGTCCATGCCCTGCGGTGGAGGCGAGTCAAACACCGTCAGCCCCACACCCTGGCCGTCAGCTTCTTCCATAGTCGAACGGTTCCCCTTTTCATCAAGAGGATCTAATAAAATTCCATTTGGATGTGTTGCGATCGCTCGTTCGATAATGTCATTTTGCATCGACACGTCAGCGCTTTGCGGCGCACGATACTCCACTGTAATTTGCTGCCCCGTCGCTTTACTCAACATTGTGGCAGCAGACTGCGCACCAGCGTTGACCTTGTCGAACCAGGGGTGAACCGTCTTCGGGATCAACACAAAGCGCATAGGGCCGCTTGTGTCCGCTGCATTCATTGGCGTCGGCGCGACCATGACGCCTGCGGCCAGAATTGCAGAAAGCAGAAAAACATGTTTCATTTTTATTTTTCTTTCGAAACTGTCTTGTCCGGTCATTTTCAATACAGGTTTATTAGCAGGCCAACTTATCCTCACGCCCCGTCCGACCGCCATATTTTCTTCCCAACGCGTCAACGCCAGCTACGTTTTTGGCGGACGCGCTTTTTGGGTCAAAACTCTTCATAATCCAGGCGTCAGCAATCACTTTAGCCAACTCCGCGCCGATGACACGCGCTCCCATCGTGATGATATGCGCGTCGTTTGAAAGCGCTGCGCGTTCCGCCGAGTAGGTATCATGCGTCTGCGCCGCGCGTATTCCTGGAATTTTGTTCGCCGACATGCAGACGCCAATACCTGTGCCGCAACATAAAATACCGCGGTCGAATTCACCGTCGATGATAGAGAGACACACACGCTCGCTTAGTTCGGAATACAGCTCCTTGTCACCGCTGCGTGGGTGGGACATATCAACGACCGTCAAACCCTCTTTCTGAGACAAATGCTCGTAAAGAACCTGAGCCAGTCCTTCGCCTGCGCTGTCGCCTCCGACCACAATACGCATCTTTCCACTCCTTCTGTTTATTCCTCAGCGACCTGCAAGACCTCCGCCTGATTTGCTCCACGTTCATGGCGCAACGAAGCAACTTGCAAGTTGACTCCGGCATCTTCCAGACGCGACCTCGTGTCGGGCGCAATTCCGGCGTCCGTTATGACGATGTCAAACGCAGTCAGAACCGCCAGTCGGTTCAGAGCGCTGACGTCAAATTTCATACTGTCGACAAGCAGAACTCGCCGATCGACGATCTCCATCATGGCCAGTTTCGCCTTGATGACTTCCTGCTCCTGATGATACGCCGCCGTGCCATGAATTGCCGACACAGACATGAACAATGTGTTCGCCCTCAGCGCAGATACCGACAATTCGCAAAGATTTCCAAAGAAAGCATCGAATGTCGGTCGATATTGTCCCCCCAGCGAGATTAGCTCGATTCCGCGGGCGGATGAGAGACGCGCTCCCGTTCCCAGACTGTTGGTTATGACAATCAGCGGCGCCTTTTGGACCAGATAATCGCTCAGTATTGCAGCGGTCGATGAGTCGTCGAGCACCACTATATCGCCCGCCGACACCAGCCGGGACGCTACATTCGCGATGGCGCGCTTCTCATGGGTGGCGCGCCGGGAACGGTGCAAAATGCTGGTTTCCACACTGCCTGTGGACAGCGTGGTCACGCCGCCATGCACTTTTCGCAGCAAACCTTCGGCCGCCAAGGCTTGCACGTCACGATGCACCGTCATGCGGCTGGTCGCGAAATGTTCGGCCAACTCATCAATCTGCGCATTACCGTTTGCAGTAACGTATTGCAGCAACGCCTGACGTCGCGCCGTCACCGCTCCTGATACTCCGCCTGTATCGACTGAACGCGCCATAAATCACGCTCTCCCTTTTGTGCCGCCTCATGTCTGATAGCATCAGGTCTCCCGCCGCGCAGCGGCCAGGACGCCTGGAGGGAGAGCGTCTCGTCTTCTGCACGAACGAGTTCACCCAACCGGCACAACATCACATAAAGAACATCAATGTCACAGTAAAGTGGTATTTTTTATGTTATAATGATACAAATATCACATCGCTGTGTGAGTGGCTTCACAAGCCGCCGCCCAACGCGTCAGCGCGATTTGGTTTTATCCACCTACCCACTCTCGAAGACGGGCGCGCAATCGCTACGACCGATCGGCGTCAAAACGGGCGAAAGTTAAGCCTCGTCTCGAACCGAGAAAGCGCCCCCCAGTACGTTAGCGCGCGCCTCTGGTCCAAAAGCTTGCGGCTCCGCCGAAAGATCTTGAACGCGGTCTCATCAATAACCACGACCACAAGCGCCGACCGTCGGCGGCCAGCACTTCGAGATCCGCGCCTCTGTGGCGTCAAAAAATTGCCAACAACTTTGCGGGCGAAGACACAGTTTCACGACAAAAGAAAACGATGCCCATTATTAAAGAAAACACCTTGAAAATAATATGCATATTTCGTATTTATTGAAATAAATTTAAGTATATAATGATTAATTTAGAATAATTTATAATCAATACTTAGATGCACAAAACTCTATAGCCCGCGATAACGCAACGCCTCAATGAGCAGATTAAAAGCCGGTGATGTCTGACGGCGGCTGGGATAATAGAGATGATAACCGGAGAATGGCGGACACCAATCCTCCAGAACACGCACCAATCGGCCCTCGTCAATCAAAGTGTCGAACTGATCCTCCGGCAGGCACGCCAGCCCCAAACCATTGAGCGCCGCGTCAATAATCATTGGAACGTCGTTGCAGACGAACTGCCCGTCCACGCGCACATTCAGGGCGCGCCCATCCTTTTCGAGTTCCCAGGCGTAAAGACCGCCGTACGTGGGCAAGCGGATATTAATGCAATTGTGTGCGGTCAGATCATGGGGAGTCTGAGGTTTAGGATTTACCGCAAAATACCCAGGTGAACCCGCAACCATCATACGCAAGTCGGGGCCAATTTTAACGGCCACCATGTCCTTTTCGACTTGCTCGCCCAACCGGACGCCAGCGTCGTATCTCTCCGCAACGAGATCGACTAACCTCTGATCGACGGTGAGTTCGATCCTGATCTCTGGATAATCAAGCATCAACCGCTTCGCCGCGGGCATCAGAATAGTTTGGGCGGCATGCCTGCTGGTCGTAACCCGAATCAAGCCCGCCGGTCTTTGCCGTAGCGCACTGATCGCGTTCATCTTCGCCACTATACCATTAAACGCAGGCCGCAGGGTCTCTGCAAGCTGCTCTCCAGCTTCGGTAGGCGCGACATTACGGGTGGTTCGGGTCAGAAGCCTTACCCCCATCCGCTCTTCCAGACGCCGTACAGTATGGCTGAGCGAAGACTGCGACGTCGCCAGCCGCGCGGCTGCGCGCGTGAAGCTCCGCTCTTCAGCAACAATCAAAAACGCCATTAAGTCGCCGAGTTCGTCGCGTTTCATATATGAACCTGAAATATAACTTCATGCGAAACTTAGCATCTAATTCATAGGCGACGCGAGCGCTATGTAAGGCGCTCAGGTAACGCTGCGACCGTGTTGCGGCGCACGGGAAGCGATCGCCCCCCCGAAGACCTCCCGACCCGGTCGACTGAAAGGAATGATCAATGCTGAAACGACGCCTTGGAGCTCGCGGCCCCGAAGTATCCGCATTGGGCTATGGCTGCATGGGCCTCGACTTTGGCTACGCGACCAGAGTCACGAAAGCTGAGGGCGTGACGCTAATCCGTCAGGCGGTGGATCGTGGCGTCAGCTTCTTCGATACAGCCGAAGTCTACGGCCCGTTCACCAATGAAGAGATGGTCGGAGAAGCGCTGCGTCCGGTGCGTGACCAGGTGGCTATCGCCACGAAGTTCGGGTTCAATTTCGTCGACGGCAAGCAGTCCGGGTTGAACAGCCGCCCCGAAAACATCAAAGCCGCCGCCGACGCTTCGCTCAAGCGGCTTGGCGTCGAGCAGATCGACCTTCTCTATCAGCATCGCGTCGATCCAAATGTGCCTATCGAGGACGTTGCTGGCGCAGTCAAGGACTTGATCGCTGAGGGCAAGGTGAAGCACTTCGGGATGTCCGAACCCAGCGCTGCGACCGCGCGGCGCGCTCATGCCGTGCAACCACTCACAGCTCTCCAGAACGAATACTCGCTGTGGACCCGTGGCGTCGAGACCAACGGCATCCTTGATCTTTGCGAGGAGCTGGGGATTGGCCTCGTTCCCTACAGCCCTCTCGGCAAAGGGTTCCTGACCGGCGCGATGGACAAGGACACCAGAATTGGCGAAGGCGATTTCCGAGCGATCATTCCTCGGTTCACCCCCGAAGCTATGGATAAAAACCAGGCGCTGGTCGACCTGCTGAAAGAGATCGCCTGGGAGAAGAACGCCTCGCCCGCCCAAATTGCGCTCGCATGGCTGCTCGCGCGCAAGCCATGGATCGTGCCGATCCCCGGCACCACCAAACTACACCGGCTTGAAGAGAACCTCGGAGCTGCAAGTGTTGATCTAACTCCAGACGATCTCGAAAAAATCGAAACGGCTGCGTCTGCAATTCAGATAGAAGGTGAGCGTTACCCCGCACAAATTATGGCGATGACCGGCCTCTAAAACCTCAATAAGTCGTAACACCAGCCAGGCGCCGGAAGTCACAACGATGCAATGTCTTCCGTTCGCCCCCCCCCTCACGAGAGCAGACTGCAGCTCTTTACTTACCCCCGGAAACGAGCGGAATCTAAAAGGTGATTTATGCAATACACGCGACTTGGTAATTCGGGCCTCAAGGTAAGCCGACTCACACTTGGCTGCATGAGCTTCGGCACAGGCGGCTTCTCGGGTTCATGGTCATTGAGCGAAGAGGACGCACAACCCATTTTCCGACAGGCGCTTGATCTGGGAATAACTTTCTGGGACACCGCCAATGTTTACGGTCAGGGCACCTCGGAAGAAATCGTCGGACGAGCGATTGCGAACCTCGCACGCCGTGATGATATCGTTCTTGCAACCAAACTGAATTTTCCGATGCACGACGGTCCCGGCGGGTCCGGTTTGTCGCGCAAGGCGGTGATGGAGCAGATCGACGCTTCCCTGAAACGACTGGGGACTGACTATATCGACCTGTATCAGATCCATCGTTTTGATCCGAACGCGCCGGTCGAGGAAACAATGGAGGCCCTGCACGACGTCGTGAAGGCTGGAAAAGTCCGTTATATCGGCGCTTCATCAATGTGGGCATGGCAGTTTTCTAAAATGCAGTATATCGCAGCCCTGAACGGCTGGACGCGATTTGTCTCCATGCAACACCAGTACAATCTGGTGCAGCGAGAGGAGGAGCGTGAGATGTTTGGCGTGCTCGCCGATCTGGGCGTCGGATCGTTGCCGTGGAGCCCTCTGGCCGCAGGCCTCGTCACGCGACCCTGGGGAGACAAAAGCACCACGCGGGGAGCAAACAATCCAACCGAGGACAGGTCTGGCCGCCCATTGTTCCTACAGAGTGACAAGCCCATCATCGACGCCGTCGAAAAAATCGCTGCTACACATGGTGTCTCGATGGCCACTGCGGCGATGGCATGGGTATTCAATAATCCTCTTGTCACTTCGCCGATTATCGGCGCGACGCGACCAAAGCATCTCGCCGACGCCGTCGCGGCGCTCGATATCAAACTCAGCCCCGAGGAAGTCGCTTCTCTGGAACAGCCTTACGCCCCGCGACTTCCGACCTATTTCGATTGATATTCTTCGTTTTTTCACGATCAAAAATCATTAGTTTATAGGATCGGGCGACACTCCCTAATTCACAGGCCGTAGCCGCGTCAGTCGTCCCCGATCGTCGGTTGACCGTACCCCAAGAACGACCCATGCCGCTTCGTGTCTATGTGGAGCGTTGCTGTTCCGTTCGTGATGTCTTTCGGATTGTCCCAACCCACCTCCCACTTACTCATGAGAGTATAGCATTCACCCGATCTCAGGAGGCCAGTTGCATCTCGCCTGGCCGCCTTGAGACGTTTGTATTCGTTCCACAATTCAGGTTTGCGGCAGGCGACTTCACCCGTGTCATAACCGTCTTGAGCATCCACGGGGACCGGCCACTTTACCGATGCTGGCGCTGCACGCGCAACAGACACGCTACTGGCGGTTGATAGAATTATGGCAATCAGGGCGCGGCAGGCAAACATAGGGGCTCCGTTGCGCAATATAGATTGGTTTGCCACAAGTTGCACCCGTGATCCCACCACTCGATTGCATGCTCTCCAGAACCGCCCGCACACCTTCCGGTATCCAGCTTTCAACTATGCCTACGATAGCTCACCCATAGATGCCCTACCGCAGCTCTTGCTCCATGCAAGCAGACTCAGTGAGCGTCTGGGGTTTATGTCAGATGAACTTCTAAGCGACCGATATCGAACATCAGTCACGCCAGCCAAGCGCGCTCACGCGTCTCCACGAGCTTCATGCTCCGCCGCCAAAGGTTGTCTTCAGCTATCGCGTCTTAAGTGTCCCGAGCATGTCTTGCCGAGCGCCAGACGCAATCCCCAAAACCTTGCCAACATCCTCCCGCTGGTCTCTGGGAATGCTTCAACCGGGCATGCAACGTGCCGCCCGCCGAGCGCTTCAAACCGCGCATTTGCGGCCCTTTTCAGCCATGACGGACTACCGACAGACAACTACCGCCGCGATAGATGATCATTACCGACAACACGATACGATGCGCTGATTTCATTGAATTTTTAGGATCGTGGTGGAAGGGGTTGGACCTTTCACACATTTTCAATTATCCGCAGAAAACCGCCAAAAAACTATTACCGACCAGAGTTTACCGAGTCGGTAATACCGACGATGACCTTGCATTATCGTGCCGAAGCGACAGAGCTTATTCAAGACGGACTGAAGCCCACGACAGCGGATCGGCGTGCGGCTCTATCGCCACACCCGCTAAATTTCCTCAAATGAAGCCATCAACAGGCCCGATATGGATTCGCGGGGAACAAAGAGGGAAACGCGAACGCGCCCCGCCGCCCACCTGACGCTGCACACTTTATCCACAGAGTTATTCCAGCACCTGTCCACGGAAACTGTGGGTAATGTTACGTTCGTGTGTCATGCGAACGGCGTTCGAAAATGGCGGCAAACTGCCATTCACGAAGAATCTAGCTGTCAAGGTCAAGAATCAGCTTGCGTTTCTAACTCTCTGAGGACAACGCGAGTCCAGCATTTCATTCACAGACGTGCAGGGCTGCTATGACGTGGGTTACGCAGGGGCTCGGTGGCACGGAAGAAGCGACATGAACGTGCCGTGTGCGGGCCGCTGCGGGCGTTAGAGGGTGTATTGATGTGCTCGGATATTTTCTGACCTCGCTTCGCCCCACGTCAATCAAAACCATATCAAAAATAGTGGAATAAACTAATTGCACTAACATGAATCGTTAATTGTGGATTGAGCCCATAACCCGCCGCACTCCCGCAGCCGTCCATTGCCCGCCCTTCGAAGTCCTGATGCCCTGTTCCGTCAATCGTGCGGCGATCTGACGCAGACTCAGGCCCTCGGAATGCAGGCCAGACGCCATCGGGCCAACGCTCGCCCTGAACGCCTCAGCGGCCTTCTGACGGGATTCTATGGACAACCGATAATCGACCTTGCGTGCTCCCTCGCGATATCCGCCCAGCTTCTGACCACGGGCCTTTGCAGCGCCTAGCGCCGCCTTGGTGCGGGCTGAGATCGCCTCACGCTCCTGCTGCGCCACCAGAGCCATGATGCCGACCGTGAGGCGGTTCGCGTTTGGCATGTCAGCCGCAACAAACTCCACACCAGCCTTTTCGAGTCCGAGCAGGAAATGGGCGTCACGACTCAGACGGTCGAGCTTGGCGATCAGCAACGTCGCTCCGGTCAGACGGCAACGCTCCATCGCCTCCAAGAGCTTCGGTCGGTCGTTCTTCTTGCCGCTCTCAACCTCCGTGAACGTCGCCAGCACCTTGCCGCCCGTCTGGGCCACATAGGCGCTAACGCTCGCCTGCTGGGCTTCTATGCCAAGCCCTGACGCGCTCTGGCGGGCTGTGCTGACTCGGAAGTATGTGACGAAAGCGGTCATGGGCGGGCCTGTATCGTGAGAGTCATCGTCGGTTGACATTGCTGATACAGCCCGACGCAGGCGGACAGAATCCCCGAAAGTCGAATCCCTCTGATTCGAAAAGCGAATCAATCCAGTGGCCGTCAGTCACTCGTCGCGCTAATGGGCAACCGACCGTCGCCGCCTCGTCGCCGCGCCGTGTTGCGACCCTGACGGAGTAAGAGCGCCAGACATGCGACGACCAGCCCACCGAACCAGCCTGAACCTGTCACCGCTCGTTGCGGCGCTGCTCGGCGTCTCTCTGTATCGGCTTGCGGCCCAGCACGGGTGGGCATGCTACTGGTGTGCGCTTCTCGCCGCAGTGGCGTCGTGCGTGGTCGTGTGGGCGCTGCGCTGGATCAGAAATGTATCGGCACGCAGACGACATCACAGCAACGGCGGGCTGATCCCTCGGACATAGCGCGAGAAAGCGTCAGGGACTCAAAGCCGGGCCACCGTGACCCATGCATGGTCGCTCAGAGGATTTCAGGATTTCGGGGGTTTAGCCGCTGTTGTTGTTCGGTTCCTCACGGCGAAAACATTCCATAGGGAAACGCTGGCTGACGAAATTCACCCGACATAGAGGTGTAGGCGGGTCCCTCAATGGGTCCCATCTGGGTTCCCATATTGGTCTGTGGATAACCACATATAATATAACAATATCAATCAGTTACATCATGTTATCGGCTAAAACCCTCCTATAAGAGCAGCGCCCCTAGTGGTGCATATAGATATACCGAAAGGAGACGCCACAGGTTGGCTATAGAGACCACAGTTAATTACATCACAGACCTTGTTGATGCTGATCCCGCTGACACTGATGATGTGTCTGAGGGTGCCCAGCATCTAAGGAACATTAAGACGGGCATTAAAGGAACCTTTAGCGCCTTCACTGGTGAAGCGGTCACAGCTACTGAGGCCCAGATCAACCAGCTAACCAACAACACCATGTCATCCACCCTTAAGATGGGCGGTTATGGGATCACGGGGTTGCTTCCGGGGTCTGCGAGTGGTGAGGCGGTTACGCCGGACGCTGAGAGCTTTGAGATGTTGTTTGATCAGGATGGCCTGTTGCGGCTTGGTGACGCGGTCACGGTGCTACTGACCCGCAGGGTTTCTCAACGCCAAGCGTTGCGCACCTGATCTATCGCCCATAGGCACCCGAACGACATCATTACGTCCGAGAAGATCGCGTAAGGTGTATGTGGACGCTGGAAAAGCTGTGCAAGGAAGTCTGACACGGGCCGGGTCTCCTGATCGGTGTGATGCGCCTCAGATAACAGAACGAGCGCCCCGCCGCGATGATGGCTAGAGCGTTTGGCGCAGCGAGAGGCCCGAATAGCCGAGTTGGAGCCTAAAGCGGAAGCTTTTAGGGCCGCATAAAATCTCAAATTAGGCACTTGTACCCGCGAATCATTCGTACTAAGAGCGATTCAGGGACTAATTCGGCGTCTTCCGATGCGTGGTTCCTGACAACGTAAAGTATATTCACGGGATACAGACGATGAATGCTTTTAACGCCACAGATGCGAACGCTATCCCTTTGCCTGCTTCCTGCCCTGAAACGGGAAGTCCTGACGCGATACGCAACGATGCGACCTTCTCGGCGCTTGCGGCGCTCATGCGGTGCGTCCCGGACTCAAACATTGGCATTATGACGGTTGCGGAACTGCGTAGCTTCCTGATGCTGTGCGCTCTCCCGGAGGCCGAGGCGGAACACTGGCGGCCCATGTCGGAAGTCAAGCGTCTCCTGAATATGAGGCAAGGCCGCCCACGCCCAGCACGCCTTGTAGCGCCCGTAACAGACGCCTCGCAGGCCCTCACAGGCTTCCGCCTTACTGAAGCGGGCAGGGCTGTGCGGGACTCTATGGCCGACGTGTGGGCGAGTGCGCAGGAACTACAAGCGGCGGCCATAGCTGAGGTGAGAGCGGCGGTCATCATTGACGCGAAAGCGAGGGCTCTTGCGGGCTCCTATCTCAATCGCGCCATTGGCTATTCAGGTGAATTTTCTTATTCGGAGGATGCCGCATGAGGCTGGAGACCTTGGCGCACCTCAGCGGTGCGTCAGCACGCCCCAGCGGGTCGCTTAACCACACCGCTCCAGTTCCCTCGCGGGTTCCTTCAACACTCCACGCACAGTCCATCTATGGGCACTTCACGACCACAAGCGCACTCTTCAGGACATATTCGGGTGAGGCTCGGCCAAACCTCGTCATCACGGCCAAGCGCCCGGTCGCACGCAGTGGAATGACTTACGTGATTGAGGTGCGGACGGATGACGGGCGTTTGTGGCGCGGGAAGGGCGCACCTGACACGCCGATGAGCCTGAGACTGGTTGAGCGGGGAGATACAGGGTGGCCAGCGGCGCGAAGAGGTGCGGAGCACCGCCCCAGCATCGCCCCAGAGACGCGCTGTTATTGAACGAAATCAGGACCTTATCTGACTTTTACGCGCAAAAATCCCCTATAAGAGTAGCGCCCACAAAGGAAGCTTTAAAGGACTGAATACGGCAGGGAGATTCGTCTCCCTATCCCGCCGCATGTGTCAGCGGTGCGTTAGCGGGCGTAAGGCCGCCCCCGAATGTTTCCCGTCATCGCCGTATGTGGCCGTATGCGCCCGTGCGGCGATGGCGGGAGCTATTCATATGCTCTTTTCGTAATGCGCAGCACATTAGGTGCGGGCAGAAAGAAGGTTATTGTCATAGGCGCTCATGAGAAGCCGGACGTCTTCTTTCCCCGTCACCACCGAATCAATCAACCGAGGAGAAGCGCCCATAAGATACAGAATAGCAGATGCATTCCGATTGCTTGCCGTGGTTGCCTCATCGGACGTATCACACGAAAGAAATAGTGGAAAGTTTCTGCCTAAATAAAACTCTGGCTGATACAGACAGCCTAACGGCACATAGCCGCGTTTGCTCACCAACCGAAAACAAGAAGAAGAGGAGGAAATACAGTTCGCCAGCCGCGTATCTGGCCGAAAACACCGCAATCGGGGAAGTCCCAACGGATTTGCCTGTTGTGCTGGAAAAACCGTGCAGACTTGTTATCGGCGGGCACGCAAAGCAATCCGGCCATGTCGCGATATCCGGTGGCGGCGTGACGGAGTATGCTCACCGTGTGGCGCTCGAACAGGAGATCGGGCCAATTCCAGATGGGAAGATGGTGATGCATTTGTGTAACAACCCCGCCTGCACGGAGCCGTCGCATCTCAAATGCGGAACCCACGCGGAGAACATGCTTTACATGAAACTCTGTGGTCGGTCGGGCAGCAAGCGCATACCGGTGAGCGTCAGAAGCGTGGTGTTGAAACGTCTTCAGGAGGGTAATTTGAATCACAAGCAGATTGCCGCCGAGGTCGGCGTATCTTGGGGGTGCGTGCGCAAACTTAACGCCACCCTAAAGCGGTATGCGATAGGCAATAGGAATCAAACATCGCTTTTCGACTGCGTGTAGCTCGAAGCGAAATCAAATAAACAGGCCGCTCGTGTCTTCCTCATACTCCGTGAGGTGGCCACGGGCGGCCTTATTTGCGAAAAGGGGTGAAGCCAAACCACGTCAGCAACTAGTTGCCCAGCAACAACCACACGAGAGCCAATTCAATGCCACAGCCAAAGCGTCGCTGGACCGCCGAGGAAGCCGAGATCATCCTGTCACAAGCCGGTCTGGACTTCGGAGAGCCTGAGCGGACCGGCAATGGGCTGGGCACCATGTTTCGGACAACCGATGGCCGCATCATCCTCGTTTACGATACGGGCTCTCTAGTCTGTCAGGGCAAGTTAAGCGCTGCGACCAAGGCTCTGTTCGAGGGTGGTGTGGTGCAGCCCAGTGGCAAGCTGCCCATCGCAGGCGCAGGGACACGGACAACAGCGTCATCAGGAAAGAGCGTGAAGCCTCGCAGTCATGCAACGCCCAAGGACGTGCTAACACCGGCTGGGGCGATGCTTCGCACCTCTGCCGCCGCTACACGACCCGCTGAAGACTTTAGAGGCCTCGACAGGCGGAAGCTCAATACGTTCCAGAGAGGGAGTGTGTTGATTGAGGATTATGAGATCGTGGGTGGTGGGTTGAGTGCTGCTGGTGATGACGCTCCGTGGTGAGGTGATCTGGATCAGCGACCACTCAAACCTTATTCATCAACCCACATTCAATCATCCCTGATTTGATAGTTATGATGATTGAGTAAGGTGATCATGTAAGATGTGATCTTGTCAGGTCAGTATGTTGATGATCTCTCATTTGATAAATCATGATCAGGTTGATCCTTACACCTCTTCCTCTCGAATAGACGCTGAGCTATTGGGGAACCCTTAAGGGGGATAAGAGGTAACATTTTGGACCACATTAGCGCCAGCGATAGCAACTATGTCCCGCGCCCTCCGTCACACAGCTTCGATACGAACGAGTTAAAGGAAGCCTACACGCTTTCGCTGGGTCGTATCCCGCACAGCCCTGCGGCAATTGCCCTCACTGAGCAAGTGGTTGAAGCCATCCGTCCTCTGGTGGGCAAGCAACCCGCACCCGATGCCAAGCGCCTGCGAGATAAAGGCCGAGGGAAACGCATTACGGAAACAGGCATCATTCTGGCCGGATTGATGTATCACGCCTTCGCTGGGCGCTGGGCGGCTGTCCATGAAGGTTGCAGTCGTTGGTATTGGTCTCCTGCCCGCAACCTTCCGATTGGGTGCCGCGCGTTCTGGACAAAGGCGCAGGCGATGATTGATCTGGGCTTAGTCGATTACGTCCCCGGCAAAAGTTACAAAAACTCATGGGGTGACTATCTGGGCGAGGAGGCGCGTTTACGGCCCAGCCCAAGGCTTATCGACATGGCCACGGCGTGCGGTTGCTCTGAGGATGCGCCATATCTGGACTGGCGACTGGTCAATCCTGCGCCTGCGAAGCCCGTTGATCAGCTTGTCATCGTCAAGCCGTTTCCCCGCAAGCGTAACGGGCGCACGGTGGCCGCTGACGGCGCTAACGTTCCTGATGAGGGAAATGCACCGGCTAACCCGAATGAGTCCGTGACGGCCTTTATGCGGCGTCTGGTGGCCAGTCTGGACGGGCAGGCGATTACAGGTTGCGCCCCGCCTGTTTTACAAGCGCAATTCGTGGGCACGGCGGCGCTGCACGGTCGAATCTATGCTCTTGGCGCTGATAACTTCCAAAGCGGTCTTGGAAAACAGGAGAGGCGTCTTATCACAATCAATGGCGAGGATGTGGTCGAGGTGGACCTGTCAGCGTCCTTCCTCTCGATTGCCCTCGCCCTGCTCGATGCGCCTGCGCCCACTGACGACCCATACGCGCTTCCCGGCCTTGACCCGGCGTTACGTCCCGCCATCAAGCACTGGTTTGTTCTCTTCTTTCAGCGTGGCGGCTCCGTGAGGAGGTGGCCAGAAGGAACGAACAAGGCGATATCAGGCGCGATTAAGCCTGCTGCAATCGAGGCGGCGGCGCTCGCCCGTTATCCGGCGCTCGCGAGCATCAAGGGGATAGTTCCCGCCGACGTGCTGGCCACAGTTCCCGAAACGCTTGGCGACGCAGGGTGGACACTCGGCCAATATCTCACGGCGGTTGAAGCGGACATCATGCGGCAGGCAATGGCCGCCATACTCGATCAGGAAGGCGCTGTGCTGCCTATCCATGACGCCCTGATGGTGCCTGTGTCGTTCCGTGAGAGGGCGCAGGAGGCCATTGAAGGGGCGTGTAGGGAACGATTAGGGCGCGTTGTCAGAGTCGCTTGAGTTTCCATGCACGACGCTATCATTGCTCCCTCGCGTTCCTTGCGGGCGCGGGTTGCCTCAGCTTGGCCTGCTCTGCGTATTTGACGG
Organism: Acetobacter nitrogenifigens DSM 23921 = NBRC 105050; assembly: GCF_000429165.1. GTDB lineage: Bacteria > Pseudomonadota > Alphaproteobacteria > Acetobacterales > Acetobacteraceae > Acetobacter > Acetobacter nitrogenifigens. The sequence goes on from NZ_AUBI01000002.1 coordinate 20,545, forward strand.
CGTTATGTTGCGATAACGGTTAGTGGTTGCCTCTCTGCGTGCGATGAGTCTAAATAATGCTACGTGATTTGATTTGGAAAAGAGACGTAATTCGATGGTGTGGATTTATAATCAGGCGAGCGGAGAACTAACGCGGGCCGGAAAGTTCGTCGAAATCGGATACTCTGGGCATGGTGACGGCAAAAACAAACCATCTATGCAGGATAAAGCCAGCATCGGCCCGACGCCGAAAGGCACTTATACTTTTTCAGCGCCGTTTACTCACCCGCACTCAGGGCGCTACACGATGCGTTTGCACCCGCAGACCGGCACAAACACGTTTGGCAGGAGCGGATTTATGATACACGGCGACAGTATTCGCCACCCGGGCGAAGCGTCAGAAGGCTGTGTTATAATGAGCATCAAGACTCGAACGCAGATGTGGGAAAGCGGCGACCATACGCTTGTCGTTCAATGAAGACGGCATTTGTCGGGCTGGCTTTGCTGTCAGCTGTCTTTGGCGCTTCGGCTCGTGCTGACGATCTCGTGCCGTGCTCGCATTGGCCGGAAACCATGGCCGCCGTCATGCTCAAGAACGCCGGGAAGATAACTCCGGACGAACTAGGCCACCCTAACGTGACCCATGAACTCCTCGCGTTCCAGAAAGTGAACAAGGACACAGCGAGAGAGGTCTATTTGCTGACCTTCAAGCGCCCGAGCGGCGAGACGATAAGGGTCATCACCCAGAATGACGTAACGCCCGAAGAGTGCTCTGGCAGCGGGGTGAAAGCGTTTCTTGCTGACCCGCTCGGTCCTGCTCAAGAGTCTGAGTCGAAGCCGTAACTCGTCGCTATTCCTTTGTCATCGGCCTGGCACCGGCTCCCCGGTAACGCCCAGAGCCTCCCGCACGCCCTCCGGCATCCCGCTTTCGACCATGCCGAGGATAGCACGTTCGCAAACAGCCCACTGTAGCTCGTCCTCCATATAAACCGCCTCTGTGATCGTCTGCGGCTTATGGCCAAGGAGTTTCTGTGCAACCGAAAGCTGGCATTCTGAAACACCAGCCAAATGCGCCCGCCGCATGAAAGTGCCAAACGACTTCCTGAAGCTGTGGAAGTTCACCACTCCGTTGCTTTCCACGCCCAGCACGGCCCGCCGCAGGTCCGTGAAACGTTGCGAGAAGACATGCCCGCGCTTCTTGCCCACACCACCGGGCTTGCATTCAGGGAACAGCACGGCGTCCGGTTCACCCGTCGCCTCCGCGTCCCGTAAGCGCCTCTCTATAATAGGCATCAACAGCGGGTGGAGCGGAACTTTACGGACTGAGTTCTCCGTCTTGGCGTGCTCTTCGGTCACTTCGATGCCCCATAGCAGCCCGTTAGCGCCGTCACGGTTCACGATGCGGCCCACCGTCAAGCTGCACAGTTCGTTCTCACGGGCTCCTGTAAGCAAAGCGATCCGCATCAGGTCCGTGAGCGGCGCAGTCCACGACCACACGCCCCGGTGTCCTTCGTTCGGATTAGCGGTGAGCAGCTTGATCAGTTCAGCTTCGTGAAACTCACGCTCTTTCTTCGCCTGCGCCCTCCGTTCGCGCTCTGCACGCTTCTTCAACCCGGATGTCGCGCCAACCCACGGGTTCTGTCTTGGGATTAGCTTTTTATGAATCGCCCAATCCCATAGCACCTTGAGCGGGCTTATGATGCGACTGACTGTCTTTGGTGAAAGCCCTTGCTCCGTCAGCCACTCGCTAAACTCTCCTGTAACGACGTCAGGCACTTGTTGGATTGTCTGCACTCGCAGGAAGGCGACAGGATCATCGGGCTTCCCGCGCCCCTGCGATATCGCCAGATAATTCCCGAAGTGCCGCAGAGACGTGTTGTCCATCGCAACCATTGCCGCGCTCACGTCGCGCCGACGCTCTTTTATCCAGCGATCCAGAACGACCGAAAACGGCGTGGCTGTGCCCGTCATCACACCGATGGAACGCAGCACGTATTCGCCAACGCCGCTCACGCCCTGCTCAGTCATTTCGGCGGCGCGGTCTATAATCAGGTCTCGGAAATTAGACTCTTCGCGGCTTCGCGGGCTCGTCCATCCGTCGATCTCGTCCTTTTCGTCCGACACGTCAGACAGAGCACGCAGCGCTTGGCGGGCCTCCATCGCCTCGCTGATCATAACGTCTTCATTCAGCCAATCGGGTTTCCACTCACCATGTAGCGGCGGCAATCCGGCTGCGGTTAGCTTCGCATTAACCTCATGAGTGAGCGCAGCAAGCACAACATCCCGGCGCTTGATCGCCTCTCGTTTGTCTTGCGTGCCCGTCGTCCTAACACGCTCTTCAACGATGCCCGACTTGACACCATAGGCGGTGCCCACGTCCCGCTGACGGTCTTTAGGGATCAGCAAGCGTGCGTAATACGTGCGTCCAATAGGCTTGAGCCCGCGCATCTCGTTTCCTTTTAAGGTCAAACGACGCATTCAGGCCACCGCTAAGCTTTACCGACGAACCATTACCGGCGCGGTAAAGGTATTTTACCGACAATCCCCGCAAGGCTTTGTTTTCTTTTGATTTTCTGAAGATGGTGGAAGGGGTTGGATTCGAACCAACGTAGGCGTACGCCAGCGGATTTACAGTCCGCCCCCTTTAGCCACTCGGGCACCCTTCCGACGCGGAGACGAATTACGGCGCTCGTCCCCTCCTGTCAATGCGGTTTCGTCACACAAACGTATTCCGCGCCCTGGCGAACAGTAGGTGCGCGAAATGATGACGGACGCGCGCCGTAATCGTATAGCTGCACTCATGCCCAAACCCCGCTCATCAACACCCCGTCCGCAGCCCTCCTCCCGCCCCCAGCAGAGGCGCTCAGAACGCGCCGCACCGCATGAGCACCCAGGGCAGCCGTCAGCCTCCCGCAACGAGGGCCAGCGTGCGCCTCGCGAGCATCGTGGCCGTGGGCGGCAAGGGGGCAAGCCCGGCGGGCCATACTGGCTAGCTGGCGTTCACGCGGTGCAGGCCGCGCTGGAAAACCCCGCGCGCACCATTCTCCGCGTCCTGCTGACCACCGAAGCCCGCCCGGACTTCATCGAGAGACTGTCAACACCGCTCCCCGCATCGGTCGAGACAACAGACCGGGCGCATCTGGCGGCTCTTCTGGGAGCTGAAACGGTACATCAGGGCGTCGCGGCGCTGGTCGAGCCTCTGGAGGCCATGGACCTTGAAGACGCCCTGGAGCGCCCCGGCCCCATCCTCGTGCTCGATCAGGTCACGGATCCCCGCAATGTCGGCGCGATTCTCCGCTCGGCTGCGGCGTTCGGCGCCGCCTGCATCGTCATGCAGGATCGCCACGCGCCGGATGAGGGCACCGCACTCGCCAAGGCCGCATCCGGGGCTCTTGAGATCGTGCCGCTGATACGCGTCGTCAATCTTGCGCGGAGTCTGGAGACGCTGAAGCGTCAGGATATCTGGACAATCGGCCTCGACGCAGGAGGGAGCCGCCTCAACGGGTCGTCGCTGGGCGGGCGACGCGCCGCACTTGTGCTGGGCTCAGAAGGCGATGGGTTGCGGCGCCTCACCCGAGAAGCCTGCGACGAGATCGCAGGCGTGTACATGCCGGGCCACATGGAAAGCCTGAACGTTTCCGTAGCAGCGGCGGTCGGCCTCTACGAACTGATTCGGACCAATTGAGTAAAGGAAAAAATTCTACAGACGGATCAGCGCGATCACATAGATGATCGCCGCCATAGCCAGCGTGAAGCTGACAAGGCCGACGATCCGGCCACGCTGGCGACGATCAGCCTCATGTAATTCAGCCTCCGTCAAAGTGGCGGAGGGGTGTTGCTCGATCGTGCTCATGAAAGCCACCATGTCAGTGCATGATCCCCGAGCAAGCCGCAGAACAGCAAGAAAAGATAAGCCAGCGAGAACCGGAACGACACTCGCGCAGCACGATCGCCCACGAGACTGACGCCTGCATCGTCCTGCTTCTCCAGCAGCACCCGCACCGCGCAGGCCACGAACCCGAGACCCAGCAGAGTCGCGGTCACGGTATAGAGCGGGCCACAAAGCCCCATAAAAGAAGGCGTCAACGACACCGGCAGAAGAATCAGCGTGTAGAGAAGAATCTGCCAGCGCGTGTGCCGTGCTCCACGTACGACAGGCAACATAGGAATGCCCGCGCGCCCATAATCCTTGCAGGCGTAAAGCGACAGCGACCAGAAATGCGGGGGCGTCCACAGGAACACGATCAGAAACATGACGACCGGCAGCACTGACAGCGACCCCGTAGCGGCGGCCCAGCCGATCATTGGTGGAAAAGCGCCCGCCGCCCCACCGATGACGATGTTCTGCGGCGTCGAACGCTTCAGCCACATCGTGTAAATAACCGCATAGAAGAAGATCGAGAACGCCAGAATCCCGGCCGCCAGCGCGTTCGTCGCCAGCCACATCAATGCGACAGAAAGAACGGAAAGACCGACGCCGTAAACAAGTGTCTCATCAGCGGGAATACGACCGCCGGGAATAGGACGCGTCGCGGTGCGTTGCATGACCGCATCAATATCGCGGTCATACCACATGTTGATCGCCCCGGCCGCGCCAGACGCAAGGCAAATACATAAAATGCTGATCGCTGCGAGAACGGGGTTCACCGGGCCGGGCGCGACAGCAAGGCCGGCTGCCCCCGTAAAGACCACCAGAGAAATCACTCTCGGCTTTAACAGTTGAACCCAGTCATGCGCCCGGGTCCCGACGCGGTCAGCGCGATAACGGGGCCGCGCAGCGCGATCGACAAGGCTCGCGCCGCTCATCGCGCGACCTGCGTAATCGTCGCGCCATCAGTCGATCGCTCACCCAGGAAAACACCAAGAGCAACAACAACCAAAGCCAGCAACGACAAGCCGAACGCGACGCCGCTGACGATCTGCAGCGCCCCTCCAGCATGCGAAACCGCTAGACTACCCAGAATGGACCCCGCAAACATAAACAGAAACTGGAATCGCGCGGCGACGGCAGGGTACCAACGCCCGGCGCTATCGAGCCAACCGTAAAAGGCCCCGAATAACGCCAGAGCGGATGCGCTCAGCACGGCGGCATGAACGCTGTCACCCTCGGCCACACCAACCGTCCAGCCCGAAAGCAGCACGACGAAGAAACCGGACGTCCATAACAGCGGCACGCCCCCGCGCCCCGCGAAGGAGACGGCCCGTCGCCATAAACGCGACATCCAAAGGGCGCCAAACGTGAGCGAACACAGCGCCGCCAACCCTATCTCGAAAGACACGACCGGAACCAACGTCTGATGGGCCATCATCGCATGAGCCCAAATTACCGGCCCGCCGACGCCTGCCGCCACCACCACAGCGCGCCCGACATTGCTTTCCAGGGCAGAAACTCCCGGATCATCGTCCTGACCTGCAGCAGGCTCGAACGCACGTGACGCCAGACCAAGCGCCGCAACGAGCACGATAATCATAGCCGGCGTCTCAAAAGACGTCAGCACATCCGGCGCTGACGCTCCGGACACCAGCGTTCGGGTCAAGCCTGCAGCCAGCACCGGCACCGAGAACAACAGCCCGGCCGCCGCCGCGACCTGCGTCCATAAAAACAGGGAGAAACGGTGCGCCGAACGGCGCTCACCGGAAACGACAGATGTCCGGCTATCCAGAATTCTGCTGAGAACGGACGTCGCCATCACGACGGCTCCCAGACACCACACGGGCCCGCCCCACACGCTCATCGCCGCCCCTGCCGCACCAAAAAACAGCAGCAGACTGGCGATCATCAACACGAGCGACAGCGATAAAAGCCGGGCACAGATCGCGCTGGCGCCAACACCGCGCCGCAGCTCCGCCGGAGCCAAAAGCGCTCCGAAACCGCCCAGCAACGCAGGCAACGCAACATACAGCACCATCGCGATCGAATGCGCCTGACCGGCCTTCTTCGCGAGATCGGAGGGCAGAAAGCCGAATTGCGATGCGAGCGCCGCCGTCCCGGCCGCAGCTCCGACCACGCAGGAGAACACTACATATCCAACGGCAGATCGAGGAGGTGAAGACCGTTCAGCGGTCAGCCCGGACATCGAACGGGACGAAGCGTCTACTGTTTCAGACATGGCGCCGAGAGTCTCTCCACCTCCGACGATACGCCTCCTGAACCGCCACCCACGTCTGCTCGACGAAGCGGCGCGGCGTCATCGTATCTATTTCATCAACCTTAACGGGATTTCACGTCGCCATGAAGCCCGTTGGCGGCGCCAGCGGGACAGACCTGCATCACCGACATTGCACCCACGCACACGCCAAACCCAACAAACCGATGCGTAGCGTCAGGCGTCTTCAGACTGCGGCGCGGTGACCTGTTCGTGCTTTAGCGTCACCAGTGTAAAAATCCCCGCCGGCGGAACAGCTTCAATCCGGGCGCGGCGTATGTCTTCGGGCGGCAGCAACGCCTCCATGGCGAAATCAGGATGCCAGCCCAGAGAGTGAGACGCGCGCGCCATGCCGCGCTCGACCGCGCCGCGCAGACCATTCGGCGCAAGAAAATGATTTACAAACAGAATATGACCGCCAGGCCGAACAACGCGCTTCAGTTCTTTCAGCAACCGGCGCGGATGCGGAACGACCGAAGCGACGAACATTGCGACAGCGATGTCGAACGAAGCATCCGGAAAGCGCGTGTCCTCCGCGTCCATCTCCAGAAGCATTTCGACGTTGTTCAGGCGTTCGCGGCGAACCCGCTCTCTCGCGCGGGCCAGCATGTCGGAGGACAGGTCTATCCCCGTGATCCGCTTACCCGGCACGTAATGCGGCAGCGCAAGCCCTGTGCCTACGCCAACCTCAAGCACGCGCTCGCCCGGCAGGGCATTGACGGCGGCCACGGCGCGGCGGCGACCAAACGCGGAAACCCCACCAAACACGGCGTCATAGACTGAAGCCCAGCGCTTATAGGCGGCCTTAACCGCGTCGGCGTCGAGGGCGACCTTGGGTCCATGAGACTCGGGTATCGAAGAGGCCACTTCCACCGACTCGGCGCGGACGCCTTGCAAGACTTCGCTCATGCCCCCTATCTGCCCGCCACCGCGAAGTTCTACAAGAGGCCGCGTATCGTTACACTTCGTCGGACGCTTGCAAACGTGACGACCGACCTACAGCATAATGGAAGCCCCCGCGCTGGACCGGAACACGGACCTGAGCGAAACAGCCCGGAAACGCGAGGACACTCATGCTGCAAATCGTTTTGCCCCTCCTGTGCGTCATCATCTGGGGCGGAATGTTCGCTTACTACTTCCGCCAACAGTTGTGGGATTTGAGGGACCGTTTCGACAACCGTTTCGGCTCAGACAAACCCAAGGGGGCCGTGCCTGAAACAGAGCACACCGCAGCACAGCCAGAGCCTCCGGCCAGGCCGGACGGCGCCTGAGCCCGTGTCAACCCGCTGACAGGCGGGCCTCGATGCAATCCCAAAGAAGCCCCGCCGGGTTGACGCCGTCAAACCGGGCCAACTCCTGCAGGCCCGTCGGCGACGTAACGTTGATCTCTGTCAGCCAGTCGCCAATCACGTCGATGCCGACGAAGACCAGCCCCTTCTCCCGGAGCATCGGGCCGATCGCCTCACATATTTCACGGTCACGCGGGGTCAGGTCGACCTTCTGGGCAACGCCGCCTACATGCATGTTGGACCGCGCCTCGCCTTCCGCCGGAACGCGATTGATGGCGCCAATTGGCTTCCCATCCGCCAGAATGATTCGCTTGTCGCCAGCCCGCACAGCCGGTTCGTAACGCTGGATCATCAGCGGCTCGCGGGAGCGGGCGAAATGCATTTCCAGCAAGGCGTTGAGATTCTGGTCGTCTTCGCGAATGCGGAAAACGCCGCTACCTCCGTTGCCGAACAGCGGCTTGACGATGATGTCCCGCCATCTGGCGCGAAACGCACGAATTTCAGCCACATCCCACGTGACAAGCGTCGGCGGCATCAATTCCGGATAGTGCGTGACCAGCAGCTTCTCTGGTGAGTCGCGCACCGACCGGGGATCGTTCACGACCAGCGCACGTCCGGGGCCGGTTCCGTGAATATGCTCGAGCAGATGCGTCGCCGTGATGTACGCCATGTCAAATGGCGGATCCTGACGCATCAGGATCACGTCCATGTCGCCCAGATCGCGACGGACAGCGGCGCCAAAGCGCGCGTGATCGCCCTTTTCCCGCTGCACGGTGACCGGCCGCACGCTGGCTGTGACGCGGCTCGTCCGACCACGTCCGGGGGTATGGGCGCCTTCCGTCAGCGCAAGCGACTCAACGCCGTAGACGAACAGGTTATAGCCTCGGGCTTGCGCCTCAAGCATCAGGGCGAACGTCGAATCGCCGTTGATGTCGATCCCCTCCAGGGGGTCCATCTGCACCCCGACGTCAAGCTTACGGGCCATAGCCGAATTCCCTCCATTGAGCGGGCGACACTAGAACAGTTTCATCGCGCCGAAAACGCTCAGCCCTACGGCGACGGGTAGGAAATCTCCAGCAGTTCCAGTCGCTCCGGCCCGCGCGGCGTGTTCAGAACCACCTCATCCCCGACGCCATGACCAAGCAACGCACGCGCGACCGGCGCCAGCAGACTGACCTGCCCCTGAGAAGAATCCGCCTCATCGGCGCCGACGATAGTCACGGTGGTTTCCCGATCGCTCTCATCGACATACAGCACCGTGGCGCCGAAAAACACGCGATCCCGCCTGGTCTGGGCCGCAGGATCGACCGCAATGGCGTTTTCGACACGCTGCGTGAGAAACCGAATGCGCCTGTCAATCTCACGAAGCCGCTTCTTGCCGTAGATATAGTCGCCGTTCTCGGAGCGATCGCCGTTGCCTGCCGCCCACGACACGATTTCGACCACGGACGGACGCTCCTGCTTTAACAGACGCGTGAGTTCCACCCGCATCGTCTGCAAGCCATCCGGCGTCACGTAGCGCGCAAGTTCGGCGCCAACGTCGGGCGTTGCGGCAGTCATATGCCCAGGTTTCTCACATCAATGCCTGACGTCAGCCGATCGCCTGCTCGCTGATCGCCGTGTCCATCTCCAGAAAGCTGGGCATGTAATGCACGGGAATGTCCTTTCTACCGATCTCGACACTGACCTGCGGGGCGTTGCCCTGAAGATGAGCCACGAATACCACGCGAATGAGATCGTAGTAACTAGCCTCTTCTTCGACGACGCTGCGCATACGCGTCGCGATTGGTCCCACGATCCCATAAGCCAGCAGCACGCCGAGAAAAGTTCCGACCAGCGCGCCTGCAATCATTTCGCCAAGCACTTCTGGCGGCTTGGTGATCGAACCCATCGTCTTGATCACGCCCAATACCGCGGCGACAATGCCCAGAGCAGGCAACGCGTCAGCGAGCTGCTGCATGCCATGCGAAATATGCATTTCTTCTTTCAGGTTTTTCGCCAGCTCACGCGTCATGACGTCGTCGACTTGAAACGCGTCGTCCATATTCATGCTCATCATCCGCAGATAATCGCAGATCATGTCGCGTGCGCGTTCATTGTCACGAATCTTGGGATAGGCAGCGAAAGCAGTGCTCTCTGTCGGCGTTTCGATGTGACTTTCCAGCGCCATCAGACCCTGCGACTGCGCCAGACGCGTGAAGAAGAACAGCAAGCCGAGCAAATCCATATAGTCGCGCTTGCCATAGCTCGGCCCTTTCAGCGCGGATTTGAATGCGGCGGGCACATGCTTCAGATCACCCATGGAATTGGCCATGATGAACGTGCCAATTCCGGCGCCAAGAATTGTAAGCAGTTCGAAAGGCATCGACGCCAGAAGCGGCGCGATGGCCCCTCCCGACGCCACAAACGATCCGAACACGCACAGCAGCAGAAAAACGAGGCCGCCGATTACCAGCATTTACTAAAATCCCACTCTTGAACGCCGTTACGGTTTGAAGAAGAAACCATTCGGATCATTTGACGGCGTCCACGCCAGAGGACGCCGTCGACGCGCCTGCGCTTTCCAGCGCCGGATGATCGCGATGGAGGACAAGCACCACGCGACGATTTTCCGGCGCGCCAGGATCGTCGGGGCGCGCAAGATCATGGTCTCCGACGCCAACCACCTCTCTGAGCCTCTGGTCCGGGAACCCATTGTCCGTCAGAATTTGCCGCGCCGAGTCCGCCCGCACGCCGGACAATGTCCAGTTCGACATCTTGCGTCCGCGGTAGAGCGCGCCATCCGCATATCCATAAACAGAGAGTTTCTCCGGCAGAGCCGTCAGATACGGGGCGATGACACGCAACAGAGCGACCGCGCGGTCGGTCAACCGCGCCGAGCCGTTGTCGAACATCGATTTGCGATCAGATTCACTCAGTTCGATCTTCAACCCCGCTGGAATCACGGCGACGGCGACCTGTCCCGCATCCGCGGCCACCGTCGACGTCCGGGCAAGCACCCGCTTTAATTGATCCGCCCCAGCCTCCAGAGCCGCCTGCTCCGCTCTCGCCGCATCCGCCTCCCCAACCGCAATCGACGGTCCTGCCTGATCGCCGCCAACTGGCACGATGCGCGGAATCGCTGGTGGCGCGAGTGTCTGGCGGCCCAGACTGCGGTCCGGGAAAGATGGTTGCGGCGCGACTATAGCTCCGCGCTCCTCATGCGCAGGGCCGGAGCCTGCGTCGCTACGGCCGGGAACAGCTCCAGGTTCGGGCCCGAATCCTCCGACGCGCCCGGGTTCGGACACTGCGATCACGCCAAGCGATTTACTCGCCGCAGCACGAAGACTTGCTACGCCCGCCGCACCGGATGCACTGGCGCTTCCGGCACTCGCCGCGCTTCCTGCGCTTCGGCTTTCAGCGCTTGTCGCCGTCTGCTTGTTGTCAGATGAGGAGGCGTTTGTCGGGGTGTCCTGCGGCTGAACCTGCAAGGCGGGCGAGCCGCTATTGGCCATCGGGTTGAAGAAATTGGCGATGCCACGACGCCGCTGTTCGGTCGTGGCGTTGATCAGCCACATGACAAGGAAGAACGCCATCATCGCGGTCACGAAATCGGCGTAGGCGATCTTCCACGCACCGCCGTGGTGTCCGGCGCCCCCGCCGCCGCCGCGACGCACGATGATCGTCGGCCCCTTGTTATGTCCGTTCCGTTTCGCCATCCGCTCCCACGCCTCCGCCGACATGCTGGCTGGCGCAGCTTAAGGGCGACTTAACGGGCGGGCGGAAGGCGGTAGAAATCCTCCTGCGAACATGACAGACGGTAAAGAACGTAGCGTTCAGCCTCGACGCCGCGTCGGGCGCGGATCACCGTCACCACCGTTTCCGCCCCGCGCATCCACCCCGCGTTCCCGGGCGGATCACGACGAGCGTTATGCAGCAGATAACCATCGCCCGCGCATGCGACAGGGTGAAGACCAAAATATGTCCAGCGCTCGTCCGCCCCCGCTACGACGCGTCCCGGAAGACGCAACGCAAGTTCCGAAGCCAGCCCGTAATCGTCGGCGGCGACGAAAGCCGCGCCTGCCGTCCGCGCATCGACGTCCTGCACGAAAGCAGGCCACCCGCCACCCTGCCGCAACGCGACGTCGAGATGGCGCCCCAGGGGAAACACTGAAGTCAGCGCCTGAAGGATCACCAGCACGCTTAACGCTACGCCCGTGAACGCGGCGACGAACCGCCAGCGGACATCGACCCGGGCGGCCAACACGGCGAAAACGGGATATATGATGACCGGCCAGTTCGCCTGCACCCGATCGCCAAGCGCGTGCTGCGCAAACACCGCCAGCGGGACGCCAACCAGGCACAGCAGCAGCCTGTCGGCCGCATCGCGCCGACGCGACGCATTCCATACGCCTACGACGAACAGGGCGAAAATCGCAGGCGTCGCAAGGCCGACCTGTCCGCCGAGCAGTTCCCCCAGAAACTGCGCCGCGCGCGCGGGCCGCCAGTCCGCCGCCCGCCCGCCCTGCCTGACGAAACTCGCCCAGCCATGTGTCGCGTTCCACCAAAAGACCGGCGCAGTCAAAACTGCTCCCGTGACGGCCGCCAACCACGGCCATGGCCGCGCAAGCCTGCGTCGTCCCTCTTTCGTGAGCACCAGCCACACCGCAAGACCCGCCGCAGGCAGGGCCATCGTGTACTTGCTGTCGAAGCCAAGCCCGACAGCCGCGCCGACGGCGAGCCACCACATCGACGAACCACCTGATGACACGCGCGCCAGGGCCAACAGAAAGAGCGCCACAAAAAATAGCAGCGGCGTGTCCGGGGTCATCGTCACAGACCCGACGCCCAGCGCCAGAGTCGCGTTCAGGAGAACGCCCGCCATGATCGCGCGGGCATTCTCCCGCCCGTCTGGCTGCGCGAGGCGAAACAGATCACGCGCCGCAGCGACGATCATGACTGTGCCGGCCGCCGTCGCCAGCGGAGCCAGCACCCGAATCCCGAAAGCGTTGTCGCCGAAAAGGCCTGTGCCCGCCCGTATCCACAAGGCCACCATCGGCGGATGATCGAGATATCCGCCCTGCAGCCCCCGCGACCAGACCCAGTAATAGGCCTCGTCAGGCGTCACCGGCAGCAACGCAGCCACGATGAGGCGCAGCAGGGTCGCCCCCGCCAGCCAGACCGTAGGCGACCGAACCACCTGATGGACTTTCACGGCGACTTCCGGATTCTCGCGCAGTCGGCTTCCGGCCGCGTCGTCGTCACCTCGGGCGCCATATCAGGGCCGACGACACGGCGTAGTTCCACACGACGCCGATCACTGCGCCCGCAGCGCTCGCCTGCCCCCAGCCATCTCCGCCCGCGCGGAACAGTTGCGCTATGCCGATATTCGCCCAGGCGCCCACCGAGGAGACCAGGAGAAACGCGATGAAACCGCCATAAAGACGCGGCCCGCGCAGACGACGATCACGATAGGTGAACGTGTTGTCGAGCCAGAAATTCGCCAGAATGGCGGCAACGGTGCCTATGGTCTGTGCGACCTCGAAATCCGCGCCCCCGATCCGCATGACGTTCATGACGATCAGGTTCACCGCGACGCCGATCGCGCCCACGCAGGCGAACGTCAGGAAGCGCACAGGCAACCAGCCACGAAACAGCTTGTCCAGCAACAGTCCAGCGAACTGCAGCAGGACCAGCACGTCCAGCTTGCTTTCGCCCGCAACCCGCGGGCGGAACACACAGGGTATTTCCTCGACCCGGACCTTTTCGGGGGCCGACATGATCAGATCCATCAGGATCTTGAAGCCCTGCCCTGACAACCTCGGCGCAATGCGTTGAAACAGCGTCCGGCGCAGCGCGAAAAAGCCGCTCATCGGGTCTCCGACCTTAACCGGCAACACCATCTGCGCCAGACGGATGCCGCCATCGGACAGGGCGTGGCGCCAGACATTCGCTAAACCGCTGTTGTCGCCGCCCTCCACGTGGCGGCTTCCGACCGCGATGTCGCAACGCCCTTCAGTCAGGGCGTCAATCAATGCGGGCAATCGCGATTCGTCGTGCTGCAGGTCCCCGTCCATGACGGCGACGTAGCGGGCTGACGACGACAGCGCCCCTTCGATCACCGCCGAAGACAAACCGCGCCGCCCGATGCGGCTGATTCCGCGCACGCGCCAGTTCTCTTCGGAAAGAGCCCGGACCTCGTCGATCGTACCGTCGGGCGAATCGTCGTCAACGAACACCACCTCCCAATCGCGCCCTTCCAGCGCAACGGTCAGCGCGTCCACCAGAGGCCGGACGTTCGCCGCTTCCTTGTAACACGGCACGACGACTGTGATTTCCGGGCCGCCGTGACGCTCCGCGTCCGTCTCGGTAGCAAAATACGTCCCGTTTTCGCGCCTGGCGGCCTGCGGCGTTACAGTCTCAACCGTCATGGCGCAGCCTCGTTCAGATCTGCCGGTCTCGCAGGTTGAGACAGACTGGTGCGAATCGTATGAAGCGTCTGAACGCGCGCGACATGTGGCGCTTCCGTCAGACGGCGCGTCAACCGGTTCTCATGCGCCGTATCCCGCGCCACCAGATGAACAAGAAAATCAACGCCGCCACGAAGCATGTGACACTCACAGGCCTCCGGCCATGCGGCGATCATCTCCTCGAACTGTAACAGGATTGCTTCCTTCTGACTGTCGAGTCCGATCAGGGCGAACATCGTGATCGGCCACCCCAGAGCCTGAGGATCAGTATCGGCGCGATAGCCTCGTATGACGCCTTCTTCTTCCAGCCTGCGGACGCGGCGCAGGCATGGCGGCGCCGAGATGCCGACGCGGCGCGCAAGCTCCACGTTCGTCATCCGTCCGTCCGCCTGAAGTTCGGCCACGATCCGCCGGTCGACCGCATCCAGTTCCGTCACAAGATTCCGCCTTTTCACGCACGGTTTGGCGGCGGGTATAGGACGAACGACGCTGCTTGCGCAAAGCCGTCCTCATGACCGCGCAAATGACCCGACTGTGACGGCGCGCAAATCTCGCGCGACTTGCCGGGACGTTCTCACAGCGCCATATGCACACTCACTGTCACTTCGTCGGCGCCCGGCGGCGTATCCGCCAAGCCGCACGCAGACGCCCATGGATGATCGACCCCATGAACGAACCCGTCACGACCGACCTTTTGATCATTGGCGCCGGTCCCGCCGGCTACACCGCCGCGATTTACGCAGCGCGCGCCAACCTCAAACCGGTTCTGGTCGCGGGCCTTCAGCCCGGCGGCCAGCTGATGATCACGACCGACGTGGAGAACTACCCCGGTTTCGCCTCCGCGATTCAGGGGCCGTGGCTGATGGAGCAGATGGCGGCGCAGGCGGAGCATGTCGGCGCCAGGATCGTGCATGACATCGTGACCGAGGTGGAGTTTCGCCACGGCGGCCCGTTCCGCGTCACGCTCGACGGCGGCGACGTCATGCACGCCCGCAGCGTCATCATCGCCACAGGCGCGCAGGCGAAATGGCTCGGCCTGCCCAATGAAAAACGCCTGCAGGGCGCCGGGGTGTCAGCATGCGCAACATGTGACGGGTTCTTCTTCAGGGGCAAGAAAGTCGCCGTCGTCGGCGGCGGCAACACCGCCGTGGAGGAAGCCCTTTATCTGACGCACCACGCGGAATATGTGACGCTGATCCACCGTCGCGATTCGTTGCGCGCAGAAAAAATCCTGCAGGATCGCCTGCACGCCAACCCGAAGATCTCCGTAGTCTGGAACTCGGTCGTCGCCGACATCCTTCATGACGGAACGCCTCCCGCAGTGACCGGCGTGCGTCTGTGCGACACGCTGACCGAAACGCTGTCGACCATCGACGTCGACGGCGTGTTCGTCGCCATCGGCCACTCGCCCAACACCGCGCTGTTTCACGATCAGCTCATGCTCGACGACGAGGGCTATATCATGACCCAGCCCGGCTCGACGCGCACCTCCATCCCCGGCGTCTTCGCGGCGGGCGACGTGCAGGACAAGATTTATCGCCAGGCCGTCACGGCGGCGGGCTCGGGATGCATGGCGGCCCTCGACGCCGAGCGGTTCCTCTCCGGAATCGCCGCAGCCTGAAATCGTTACGCCTGCGGGTTGCAAACGCTTGACCTAAACCGCCGATTCCTGCACGAGAACGACAGGCATCGTGTTTTCGGGCGTCCGGCGCGCAGGCGACCCGCGTCCAGACAGGGAGACAGATGTGGACTGGGATAAACTAAGAATTTTCCACGCGGTCGCAGAGGCCGGGTCATTCACTCACGCGGGGGAAGTTCTGAACCTCAGCCAGTCCGCCGTATCCCGGCAGATTTCCGCGCTTGAGGATGTGCTTCAGGTTCCGCTGTTTCACAGGCACGCGCGTGGACTTATCCTGACCGAACAGGGCGAGACGCTCAACCAGACCGTCCGCGAGGTTTTCTCCAAACTGGAAATGACCCAGACTCTCCTGACCGAGAGCAAGGAAAAAGCAGCCGGAAGGCTTCGCGTCACCACGACGACAGGTTTCGGAAGCTGCTGGCTTATGCCGCGCCTGCACCGTTTCATGGAGCAGAATCCCGAGATCGCCATCACCATGATCCTCGAGGATAACGACCTTGATCTCGGCATGCGGGAAGCAGACGTCGCAGTGCGGATGCACGCGCCCCGCCAGCCGGATCTGATCCAGCGTCATCTCGCCGACTTCCCGCTGCCGGTGTATGCCGCGCCATCTTACATCGAATCTTACGGCATGCCGGCGTCGCTCGACGATCTGGCGGCGCACAAGCTGGTAGCGTTCGGCGGTTATCATCCTCCGGTGCCCCACATAAACTGGCTGCTCGAAGCGGGCCTGAACGACGGCACCCGCCGCGCTGCGCGCCTTGAGGTCAACAGCATGGCCGCCATGGCGGACGCCATCGCCTCCGGGCTCGGCATCGGGTCCATCCCCGGCTACGCAGCGGCGGAGTATCCAAACCTCGTCAAGATCCTGCCGGACATACAGCACCCGGCGGTGGAGGCGTTCTTCGTTTACCCTGAAGAGCTGCGCAGTTCGAAACGCGTCGCCGTCTTCCGCGACTTTCTCACCAGCGAAATGGGCCTGCGCGGGTAAAGGAGCCCGGGTGGGGCCTACGCCCCACCTCCCCCTCCGGCTCAACTCAACATCCGGATTTTTCTTCAAACTCCGGAAACAGACACGCTCAGAAGCACTTGTCAGGCACGCCTTCCGGTCCGAACGTTTTTGAAATACGGAGCGGTAAAGGCGTATCCTTTCATGGATACCCCTCCGCTCACGGTCGGCCGCCGTAACGGTCGGAGAATCAGCCCGCGCCGAGATCGAACGCGACCGCACGCTTCTGGAGCCCCCGCATTTGAACCTGTGCCGCATTTTCATTCTTCGGCCGGTCGCGACGACTCTGATGGCCCTGGCGTTCCTCGTCTCCGGCGCTTTGGCTTACAGGTTAATGCCGATCGCCGATCTGCCGAATATTTCGGTGCCGGTCATCTATGTGATCGCGAACCAGCAGGGCAGTTCGCCGCAGCAGATGGCCAGCGCCGTGACGACGCCGCTGGAACGGCGGCTGGGGACTATCGCCGGACTGACGCAGATGACGTCCGACACGACGGACAAATCATCGTTCCTGCTGCTCTTCTTTGACGATAATCGAGATATCGACGGCGCTGCGCGCGACGTTCAGGCCGCGTTACAAGCGGCGCGGCAGGACATGCCGAGCACACTCATCGACAACCCGCAATATTACAAGGCCAACCCAAGCGACAATCCGATCATCATCGCCGCCCTGACCTCCGACACGCGTCCGCTGATCAAACTCCGCGACTTCGCCGAAACGCGACTTATGCCGCAACTCGCAGGTATTCGCGGCGTTGGCTGGGTGCAGACGGAGGGCGTCGCGAAGCCGTCCGTCCGGGTCGAAATGAACCCCTACGCGCTCTACAAGTTCGGGCTCGGTTTTGAGGACATCCGTTCCGCGCTGGCGTCGGCGAACGCCAACACGCCGAAGGGCTTCATCGACGCCGGCGGCCTGCGCATGACTCTCGCCACCAACGATCAGGCGCGAGAGGCGGCGCAATATCGCGACCTCGTCGTCGGGTATCGCAACAACCGTCCGATCCGCCTGACCGATATCGCAACAGTCAGCGACGGGCCGCAGAACGAACGCCAGGCCGCATGGTTCGACGGCCAACCCGCCGTTATCGCCATCATCCGCCCGCAACCGGGCGCGAACGTCATCGAGGTTACAGATCAGATCAAGACCCACGCGCCAATGTTGCAGAGCGTGCTGCCCGGCGACGTGAAGCTCACATTGCTCGACGACATGTCGAAGAGCATCCGTTCAGCGCTGGCCGACACGCAGCTGACGTTGCTGATCTCCGTGGCTCTGGTCGTCATCGTCGTGCTCGCCTTCCTGCGTTCATGGCGTTCGACGCTCATACCTGCCGTCACCGTACCGGTATCGCTGGCCGGCTCAATCGCGATCATGCATCTGCTCGGGTTCTCGCTCGACACCCTGTCGCTGATGGCGCTGACCATCGCGACCGGCTTCGTCGTGGACGACGCCATCGTCGTGGTCGAAAACATCGCCCGTCACATGGAGGACGGCATGGACCGGATGGAAGCCGCGATTCTCGGATCGCGGGAAATATCCTTCACCGTGCTGTCGATCACCATCTCGCTCATCGCGGTGTTCCTGCCGTTGCTGCTGCTGAGCGGCACGGCGGGCAAGATCTTCTTCGAATTCGCGATGACGCTGGCGACCGCAGTCTCGATCTCGCTGCTGCTCTCGCTCAGCCTTACGCCAATGATGTGCGCCTATCTCCTTGAAGTGCACCATGGCGGCCCGGCCCAGCAGGGATCAGGTCTGGCGCGGTTGGCGCATCTCGCGTTCGACGCAGTGGAGAGCACGCTGAACGCGATGGTCGGTCTCTACATGCGTTCGCTAGATCGCACGCTTCGTCACCGCTGGCTGGTTCTTGCTTCTCTCCCGCTGAGTCTGATGGCGACGGTCGGGGTCATCATCGTGATGCCAAAGACCATCCTGCCCGCCGAAGACATCGCGCTGCTCTCCGCCTACCTGCATGCGGACGAAACCAGTTCCTTCTCGTCAGTGTCGACAAAGACTCGCGCCGTGGTCGACGCCATGATGAAAGACCGGCAGGTCACGTCGGTCGTCGCGTTCACGGGAGACGACGCCGCGAACGAGGCCGAAGCCTTCTCCGAACTGACTGACAAATCCACGCGCAGCGAAACCCCGGAAACGATCGCTGCGCGCGTTCAGAAACGCGTCGCCGACATCGCCGGACTGGACGCGCATATTTCGAACTCCGGCGACGTGAACGGCGGCGGCGGACGCCAGCACAGAGGCAATTACAACTATGTCTTCCACGGAGAAAACGCAGACGATGTCTACGTCTGGGTGCCCCGTCTGGCGGAAGCTTTGCGCAACAACGCGATCCTCAAGGACGTCAGCACCGACATCCAGAACACCGGCGCTTCGGTTCATGTGAATATCGATCGCGACAACGCCGCACGGCGCCTGATCACGCCGCAACTGATCGGCAATGCGCTCGAGGACGCATACGGCCAACGGACGGCGTCCAGTATTTCGACGTCGCTTACGACCTATTATGTCGTCATGGAAGCCGCAGCGCGTTACCGCCAGAGCCCCGACATCCTCAACAGTATGTGGGTTTCAACCTCTGGCGGCACGGCAGGCGGCGGCACGGTGTCGAATTCGATACGCGTTAAACTCCCCGACGCCACGGAATCCACACAGGCCTCGCTTAGTCAGCAATCTTTCCGCAATCAGATCGCCAACCGACTGGCGGGCGGAAACGGCGCCTCAAACGGGTCGGCGGTCTCGTCATCCTCCGAAACGATGGTGCCGCTCACAACCGTCGCGTCCTTATCGTATTTGCCGACGCCGCTGAGCATCAGCCACACCGACAGCTTCGTGTCTGGAACGGTCTCGTTCAACCTGCCTAAAGGCAAGGGAATCAGCGACGCGGAAACCGAGATCAAGCGCGTGCGGGCCCTCATCCACATGCCGAGCGAAATTCAGGGCGGCTTCACTGGCCGGGCGGCGGATTTCAACAAGACGCTGATCAACGAACTCCTTGTCTTCATCGCCGCCCTGGCGACGATGTACGTGACGCTGGGCGTGCTTTACGAAAGCTACGTCCACCCGCTGACGATCCTGTCGACGCTGCCTTCGGCGGCAATCGGGGCGGTGCTCGCTCTGTGGATTACGGGTCAGTCTTTCTCGCTGATCGCCATGATCGGCGTGATCCTGCTGATCGGCATCGTCAAGAAGAACGCGATTTTGATGATCGATTTCGCGCTGCAAGCCGAGCGTGAAGGCGGCATGACCCCGCAGGCGGCGATCCGCGAAGCCTGTCACAAGCGGTTTCGGCCAATCCTGATGACGACGCTCGCCGCCGCTCTCGGCGCGGTCCCACTGGTTCTGGGCAACGGATATGGCGCGGAGCTGCGACGCCCTCTTGGGATCGCCGTGGTTGGCGGCCTTACCATGAGTCAGTTGCTGACCCTGTATTCGACGCCCGCCGTATATCTACTGATGGAAGGCCTGAGGCGGCGTGTCGCGGGACTCTGGCGGACACATGACGACGGGACGGGCACGTTGGGTTCCAAACCTGCTTAATGCGCTTTCTGTATAGATTTATAACTTTTTTTAACATAGTTGGCGGATGCTCTCCAATACATTAAGTTTTACTGTGTAGGTGTGAATATAGAGACATGACGCCGTGTTGACGATGGCGCGCCCTCTTTGCTTTACACTCTACAGCCACATGACGGATGAAAAGAACGCCCTATGTTAAAGTGCTGTAAAACCTCCTCTCGAAACGGCGAGAACACCACCGGCCGCCGTTGCTGCAGGAAAGTTCTGGGGCTTGTCGCCGCTGGAGCCGCTGCCTTCTTTTTTCTCAAAAAACGCAACAGAGCGTAATCAAAAAACGCACAGGTCGGGTAACCCACCGCATCAAGCTGGTTAATTATCCGACCTGATCACGCATCAATGCTTTCGACTGAGTGATGCACCGTGGAAAATTGTGCAGGCTTTTGCAAAATATCCCTCATTACAATGCCGCTGCGACGCAAATTCGCTGGTATATGCGCGGGGCACCAGTGACCACTGTCTGTATTTAAAAATTTTCTTAATAAATCTTTGCCTTGCTCCCACTTGCGAACGGCGCGCCAAAGAGACCCAGAGAACGAACAATAATCACCCAAGAGCATTTTTGTGTCGATTGAGCTGGACCAGACGGCAGTCGCGTTCCTTTCGGCATTACAGAAGGCTTCCGAGGTGTTTTCCATTTATCGATAATTCCGAGAACATACCTCAGAAAATATAATCGATTAAGACGAACACGACGCATGTCGTTATTTATTAACTATTTTTATAGTATTACGTAGAGCAGAAACAAAAATTGACAGTATTAATCACAATACGCGATAAAAAGTAAATATATGTAATCAATAAGCCAAAAAAAGATCCGCCTTCCATGCCGTTTGTTCGTAGTTTTTCAAACAATAAGCAAGTCGTAATTGACAGTCAGATCGAACCTGTCTCCGTGAGAAATATCAAAAAATCTCTCGACATAAGCAAACTTCTACACTGACATACGCAATAAAATTTCTTTTCATTTCAAATTCACGGCATGCAGTCAGAAGAAAATCAGCCATTTAAATTACCAAAAAAACTGTTCAGCCCATAGAACAGTCACCCTCCAGTGACGGTTTGATCGTATTTTTTCGCGCCATGCGGTGTAAATTCGGATACCGCAGAACAGAAAAAGTATCTCGAAAAACTTTCTCAAACGGTATTGCGATGAAAGCGCGCTACGATTATTTGTCAACCGTTCGATTCCACGTTTTCCCCAAAAACTGATGGATCTTCTAACCGAAGAGCCAAGTCATCCGAACGTAACGGAGTTTTTCATGACTGAGATAAAGCAGGGCTCTCCCCTTCTTGACCTGACAGCACAGATCGTTTCCGCGCATGTCTCAAACAATACTTTTGCGTCGGAGGCCTTGCCTGCCCTTATCCGCGACGTATACACCGCCCTGGAGGCTGCCGGTCAGGCCGCACCGGAACCCGAGAAGCTGCAGCCTGCCGTTCCCATCAAACGCTCAGTATTCCCAGATTACATCGTCTGCCTTGAAGACGGAAAAAAGCTCAAGATGCTGAAGCGGCATCTTCAGAGCGCCTACGGCATGACCCCAGAACAATATCGTGAGCGTTGGGGCCTGCCCACCGACTATCCGATGGTCGCGCCGAATTACGCCGAGCGCCGCTCGACGCTCGCACGTGAGATCGGCCTCGGTCGCAAGATCAGCGCAACGACCAGTGCGCCTGCAACGAGCCTCAGCGAGGAAGACGAAGCGGTCGCTCCGCGCAAGCGTGGGCGCAAGCCCCAGTCGGCAGGCTAAGCAGCCGCCCTGATGACGGTCCAGGCGCTTTTAAACGAGCGCCCGGATCACGCTTTGCACGCAGAAACCGGAGTAAATGGTTCGTATGACCGAGGATGTCGATGCAGCCGTGGTCAGCGCCCTTTATCGGCGCCGTCTTCGACTTTGGCGTGGAGCGTCCGTCGCGGCGTTCAGCGTCGCGTTACTTGTCGCAGGCGTCTCCGTCCACCGGCATGCATCGCCGCTCGGCCCGCATCTGGCGCGCCTTAAAGTCCACGGCACGATAGGTTCCGACGTGTCGCTTATGACACGCGCGCTGAAGACCGCGGAGAAAGACAGCTCCATAAAGGGGCTTTTACTCGATATCGACAGTCCCGGGGGTGCCGTCACGGGGGGAGAGGCGCTTCACGACGCTGTCGAACGTTTCGCTAAAATGAAGCCTGTCGTCGTGACCATGGGGGGAATGGGCGCGTCGGCAGGTTACATGATTGCTGTCCCCGCAAGACGGATCTTCGCCCAGCGGAGCACGTTGACCGGCTCGATCGGCGTTCTGATGCAATCGCCGGACGTGTCCAACCTTCTGGACAAGGTCGGCGTCTCGGTGGACGAACTCGTATCCGGCCCGCTCAAGGGGCAGCCGTCACTCGTTAAACCGCTCTCCCCTGAGGGCCGAACCATGCTTCAGGGGGTCGTAAACAACCTGTTTGAACAGTTTGTGACCATGGTGGCTGCCGGGCGCCACATGCCGGAAGAAAAGGTGAAAGCACTGGCGGATGGACGGCCCTACACCGGCCAGCAGGCGCTTGCTCTCGGCCTGATCGATAACCTCGGCGACGAGGACGACGCCAAGGCGTCCCTTGCCAAATTATGCGCGCTCCCAACGGATGCAAAAATTGAGACAATTGGTGAGAAGTCGAAACAGTTCTCTCTCCGTCACCGCCTGCTCGGTATGATCGGCGGCTCCTTCGCCACACTTCTCGGCTTCGATGTCGAAGAACTGCTGCAAAACGAAGCGCTTGGCATTGACGGCCCCGTTGCGATCTGGAAACCTTAGCCCCCATCGAGAGGGACGCGATGACCAGATCCGAACTCGTGGCCGAGATTGCTGCGGAGAATCCGCATCTTCTGCTGAAAGACGTTGAGTTGATCGTCCACACCATCTTTACCGAGATTGGCGGGGCTCTGGCGCGCGGCGATCGTGTCGAGCTTAGAGGCTTTGGCGCGTTCACAGTGAAGAAACGCAACGCGCGCGCCGGTCGTAACCCCCGTACTGGCGATACTGTCGCCGTGGACGAAAAAGTGGTGCCGTTTTTCAAGGCGGGCAAAGAACTTCGCGAACGGGTGAATACTGGACGTCCGCCCAAAAAGGAAAGCTGATCGGGCAGCCTGAGGTTGGCAGGCGGCGTGTTTTGCGACAGCGCTTCATCCTGTTTAGCGTAAAGCTCCCCCCTGCACCCCCGCTGCGAGTAATAAAAATATAGACAGAGCGCACTGCTCGTCATTACCTCATGATCGATTTGAGACATGAGATTATGATTCGTCCGTCATGCCTGACTCTCTGGACCGCCCCAACGCTCTACCGACCGCATGGCCGGTGGACGATAGCCGCGCTTCACGATTCGGGACGGGCAATGCCTGCTCTCGCGGTTTGCGCCATTTTGTGGCTGACTGTCAGCGTCGCTGGCGCTCACACCACCTCACGCACGCGCACCGCGCACGCTCATACGAAGAAGCACCACTTTATGCTGCGCGGGTGCCTTTCGGCAGGCGCTGTTATTCCCGCCCACAACCGATCCATGCATCCGATTGGCCATGGCGGACGACTTTTCGCCCCAGTCGGTCACGCGATGTATTACACTGACGCCAAAGGACGTTGTATGCCGGGAAAACACGCCCGACATCGAGGATGATATTGACGCGTAATTATCGCTGCCTGACTGTCAGGCGCACTCGCAGCCAAAAAAAGATTCTGTTACCCTGAACTCTGCAGGTCGTCAGCTTCCCCTTTGGACCGCACAGGTTTCTGAACGCACCACGTAAGGCCAGTTCCTGCTGCGCAAACCTTACCTTGCAGGATACTCAGCGGACTTTCCGTTTCGCGCATGGAGAATGAAACGCAATGCTTGATTCCCCCGAACTGAAGCCGTTGACCGAGCAGACGTCACCGACGCCTGGTTCCGGCGTCACCGTCGTCCCGGTCATCCTTTCGGGAGGATCTGGAACGCGCCTCTGGCCAATGTCGCGCGCCAGCTTTCCCAAGCAGCTTTGGCCGCTGTTGAGCGAATATTCGCTGCTTCAGGAAACGGTAGCCCGAGCCCGACAGGTCTCCCTCGCGTCGCCGATCATCGTCTGCAACGAGGAGCACCGCTTCCTGATCGCCGAGCAACTTCGGGAAGCAGGCGTCGAGCACGCGCGCATCCTGCTGGAGCCCATAGGGCGCAACTCCGCCCCCGCCATCGCCGCCGCCGCGTTGCTTGTCGCAGAGACCGATCCCGGCGCCGTGCTCTGGATGATGGCCGCCGATGCAGCGATGACCAAGCCGGCCGCCCTGCCCGCAGCGATGGATCTTGCCGTCGCCGGCGCCGAGCGCGGAATGGTCGTGACGTTCGGCATGCATCCGACGCGGCCGGAAACCGGCTACGGTTACATCGAGACGGGCGCGCCGGTGCCCGGCGTCCCGGGCCTGTCGCAGGTCAAGGCGTTCCGGGAAAAACCGGGCGTGAAACAGGCCGAAGAATTCATCGACTCAGGCGATTACCTCTGGAACTCCGGCATGTTCGTGTTCCGGGCCGACACCCTGATCCGTGAAATGGAGCAGCACGCGCCGAAGGTGATGGAAGGCGTCCGCGCGTCCTATGCCGCACGCGCCAGCGATCTGGATTTCGAGCGCCTTGGCGCAGATGAATTCAAACGCGTGCCCGATATCTCGATCGACTATGCGATCGCGGAAAAGAGCGCGCACGTTGCGGTCGTGCCAACCGATCTTGGTTGGTCGGACGTCGGCAGCTGGGACGCTCTGTGGGATATCAGCAGCAAAGACTCCCACGGCAATGTCAGCATCGGCGACGTGTTGATCGAAGATTCGGCCAACTGCTATGTCCGGTCCGATAAATTGCTGACAGCGGTGGCCGGCGTCGAGGACGCGGTCGTAGTCGTCACGGAAGACGCTGTGCTGGTCACGCATCGCGATAAGGCGCAGGACGTCAAAAAGGTCGTTGATCGTCTGAAGCGCGAAAAGCGTCCCGAGGCGGCAGTCCATAACCGCTGCTATCGCCCCTGGGGCTTCTATGAGAGCCTGATCCAGAATGACCGTTTCCAGGTGAAGCGGATCGTGGTCCAGCCTGGCCAGAAGCTCTCGCTGCAGAAGCATTTCCATCGCGCGGAACACTGGGTTGTCGTCGGCGGCGTAGCGCTGGTCACTCGCGACGAGGACAAGGTGCTGGTTCGTGAGAACGAGAGCATCTACCTACCCCAAGGCTGCATCCATCGCATGGAGAATCCCGGCAAAATCCCGTTGACGCTGATCGAGGTCCAGACGGGCTCGTATCTCGGGGAAGACGACATCGTGCGTATCGAGGATAGCTACAACCGCACCTGACGCGAGACACGCCGGATTCGATAAAAGGCGGCCTTCGGGCCGCCTTTTTGCATTTAATAACCCACGTTACGATCAGGCGCAGTCGCGCCCGATTCTGCACAGGAGACGCAAATCTTCCGAAACCTGAACGGCGGACGCCGTCCAAACAACAGCGACGACGTACCCGATGCCCCTCACCGGGCAGAATTCCGCAGAACGGGTCGATTTTTGCACCACGGTCAACGACGCCCACGCCAGCACTTCACCGTGACCATGAGTGACGAACGCAGATCGAAACAAAGGCCGCGCGCCCACTCACATCATTTGCCGTTCGGAACGATTTTCCGGGCCGCTGGCAGCCTCTCAGGCCGCGACCGTCAAACCGAAACATATACCCCGCTCAACTCTCCGTAAGGCAAACACGGCTTCATCCGGCGGACCTGCAACACCGGGAACAAAAGCCTCGTCCCACCACGAAGGACGTGCGTTCATCGTCCCGCCATAATATCGCGAAATCATGCCAGCGCCGCTCCGTGATCAACGGGCGCGGCGCGACATATCAGGAACGCCCTTCATGCCACGGCTCAGAAAATACGCTGAAACTCCTCAGGCCCGGATGCGTCTCGCAGCGTTGTCCGCCACGCTCCTCGCCTCCCTGCCCGCGATCAACGCGGCGCACGCACAGACGCCCGCGTTTATTCCTGGCGGCAGCTATCTCTACTCCGGCCCGGACCCTTCCTACCCGCTGGTCGGTTCTCTTCAGCCCGGCACTCAGGTCGCTACCTTCGGTTGCCTGTCCGGATGGGGGTGGTGCGACGTCGCAGTGGGGCCTCTGCGCGGATGGGTTCCGGGACAGAATATTCAACTTCCCTATCAGGGAGGCATGGGGTCGCCCATGACCTATGGCGCGATGATGGGACTGCCGCTCATTTCGTTCGCGTTCGGCTCCTACTGGAACAACCATTACCGCTCGCAGCCATGGTTTTCCGATCGTGACAGGTGGGGCGGCGGCGGTTGGGGCGATCGCGGCGGACAAGGACCCGGCCCAGGACCTGGCCCCGGACGCGGCGGCATGGGCGGCATGGGCGGCATGGGCCAGCATTCAGAATTCAGATCCGGATACCAGCAAGGCGGCGGAATGGGACCCGGATCGCGCGGCGGCGATCAGGGCCGCCCCCAACGAGGAGACGATCGCGGCGGACAGGGAGGACGTGGGCCAGGACAAGGACCTGGACAGGGAGACAACAGGCAGAGCGGCGGCGGGCAAGGACCTGGCGGCCACGGCCCCGGCTGACATCACAGCGCAGGCGGTCTTCGAAGATTGAAAACCGTCTGCGAAAACACCCCGCCGGACGACCCGAAACCCGAATTCCCGCCTACGGCGCCGTCCCTGTCGAAGACTCTCGAAAATTCATCCCAGCCATATCAGCGAGCCGGAGCCGCGACGGCAAAGTCGGACGGCACAGCGAACACGTCATCGGACTGGGCCGTTCTGGCGACGGACACGGCGTTCACTTTCACCTGCCCCTGCTGCGATACGCGCACGAGTATCCCGTCCGCAGTGTAGCACGCGTCCACCGGGCGCCCGTCCTGATCCGCCGTGCGCCAGAGAACGCAGCTCTGGCCGGCCGCCATGTCCGAACCCAGACGCTGAAAAGACCCCGCAGCGACCTGTCCCGGCGGCGTCAAGGCGGCGCCTGGAGCTGGCATAACGCTCCGTCGACGATGCAACGTGTCCACGACGGCCAGTGTCCCGTCGCGCCAGGACGTCACCATGTAGACCGCCGACCCTTCCGGATCGATTCTTTGCCGCAGCGACGAGACCTGCCAACGCATACGCTGGCCGACCGGCTTCCCACCGTCGGGAGACGCCATTTCATACCGTACATCGACGTCAACCGACGGCGTCACGAACGGTCCCGTCGCGACGTCATCCGCAGCCAGACTACGAGAGATCGGCGCAGCCCCACACATGGCGGCCAATAGAAGAACCAGCCCCCCTTTACGGAACGCTCTCGACATCAACGGCCTGACGCCGCATCGCTCGCTACCGCGCCTGACTGTCCGGCGGCAGGCGACGCGGGCGTCACAGTCGCCGCGCCCTCCCCCGCCGCGCCAACGGGACCGAGCACAGGCGCCCCTGCAGCGCCGCCTCCGGGAGCGATACGATGACGGTGGACTTCCTGATAACCGGCAGGCGGCGAAAATACGCTCTGCGGTATCGGCTCGTAACTGATCGTTTTGGCGACGAGGGCGCCGTTGATCCCGTCCGCATCCACGCCATTCTCACGGAGGATCAGACCGTCGGAGGTCACGCACGCAGTCGCCTGCCCCCTGCCTGACGTCACTGTCCAGTCCGTGCAATGCGTCCCTGCAATCGTCGACTCACCCTCGCGCTTGAACTGCATCGAAACGTCGAGAAGGAACGGGCTGCGCACGCCGTCGCGCTGCTCGAGCTTCGTGTAGATCCTCGGCTTGTGCAGCGCGATGACCACTTCTTTGCTGGTGCGGTTGAGAATCGTTGAACCGGCGCCGTCGGGCGAATCGATACGTTGCTGTGCGCCCTGCGCCGAAAACCAGACCTTCACACTCTGCGGCTCCTGCGAACCGTCGGCGCGCACTTCGTACGTGACGACTGCGTCGCGCATAGGCATCAGCGGAGGATGATCGGCGTCCGCGCGGCTCTGTCCGATGGACGAACATACCGCCGCCAGCGCGAATCCCCACGAAAGCAGTCCCGACGCGATGGCGCGCCTCTTCGCCGTCGACCGCTGCGACGCCCCCTGCTCCGGGGGGATGTGACCCTGTATTTTCACGACGCTCCTCCCACATGTTTCAGCGCAGGCAACGCGCGGACAGACAGGAAGTCAACAGGGCATGGATCTGGCGTCTGGCCGATCGCCCATCGTGCGGATTTCATCGTCAACCAATCCTGGATCGAGATCGTCAAACTGCTCCCAGCAAGGCGACGCCGCCACCGCCGGCTCCAGCCGCTTCTTGTAATCGTTCGCCGGAATCTCGATCCCCCCGAAACGCGCCAGATGCTCAGTCCCAAACTGCGTATCGAGCAGAGCGAAGCCCCGCAGCCTCAGCCGCGCGACCAGATGCACAAGGGCGGTCTTCGACGCATCGGTTGCGCGGCTGAACATGCTTTCGCCGAAAAAAGCCCTGCCGATGGAAACTCCGTACAACCCGCCAGCCAGCACGCCTTCTCGCCAGGCCTCGATGCTGTGCGCGCATCCCGCCTCATGAAGCGCGCAGAACACCCTTACGATGTCCTCGTTGATCCAGGTCGATTCACGTCCCGGCGCTGGCGCCGCGCAGGCGCGCATCACCTCTTCGAACGCCCGATCCGCCGTCACCGTGAAACGGGAACCCAGAACTGTCCTGCGCAGCCTGCGCGGCAGATGGAAGGCGTCGAGCGGCATGATTCCGCGTGGATCAGGATCGTACCAGCGCAGACGCGATGAATCAGCGCCGTCGGCCATCGGAAACAGCCCGGCGGCGTAGGCGCGCAACATCATCGCGGGCGTCAACGATGGCATTCGCCGCATTCGCATCGCGTCTCTCACCTCCGAAGGGCGCATCCGATTACGTCAATACCCGGGCCCGGTTTCGACCTTTCGGTTCGCAGGCAGTCCGGCTGCAACACATGTCCAACCAGAGGGGAGCCCGATCCGATCCAAAGTATTTTCACGAAACACCGGTTAAGGGAAAATGCCCCCGGCGGTTATTTTATCGAGCATCTTCATCCTCTCAAACGTTTCCGCCCGAACGACAGGCGATTCCGGCGCCTTGCCGAAGACGCCGAACACAGTCTCCCGTCGGTCGGAAGCCTTCCCGGCGGCGGCGAGACAGAAAGGCTCTTGCTTACGCCATGTTGAGGCGACGGACGAACCCCGCATAGGGTAGCAACGCGCCGTCGGGCTCCGCCCCCATATCCCGAGACCGGAGACAGTCATGTCCGCAAGCCGCCCCAGCATTGTCCGCAGCCTTCGCCTTCCGGAAGCGGTCGAGGCCCGCATCGCCGCCGAATTCGACGCCCCGCCACCACCGGATGCGCCGTTGTCCACCGACGCGTTGCTGGAAGCCGCGCGGGAGAGAAAAGCCGTCGCCCTGCTGGTCACGCATCACACGCCGATCACGAAGGACGTTCTTGATCGCATGCCGCCCGACGTAAAGCTGATCGCCACGGTCAGCGTCGGTCTCGACCACCTCGACGTAGACGCCATTCATGCGCGCGGGCTCGCCCTGACGAACACCCCCGACGTGCTGACGGAGTGCAACGCCGATCTTGCGATCTTCCTCATGCTCGCCGCCTCACGACGCGCGGGCGAGTACTCCGCCATCATGCGCGGCGGCTGGGGCCGAACCCTGGCCATGGACGAACTGCTCGGCCAGCGCGTGTCAGGCAAGACGCTCGGCATTATCGGCATGGGTCGGATCGGACAGGCCGTCGCCCGCCGCGCGCAGGGGTTCGGCATGACCGTGCTCTACAACAACCGCCGCCGCCTCGCCCCGGAACTGGAGCACGGCGCCACATGGATTTCCGACCTGCGAGAGATGTTGCCGAAAACGCAGATCCTGAGCCTGCACCTGCCGGGCGGCCCGGAATCCGACTCCCTGATCAACGCCGAAACGCTGGCGCTGCTTCCGCGCGGGGCGATCTTCGTCAACGCGGCGCGCGGCCGCCTTGTTGATGAAGACGCGCTGCTGGCGGCTCTTTCATCGGGGCAACTGGCCGCGGCCGGTCTGGACGTGTGCCGCAACGAGCCAAACCCGGATCCCCGACTGCTCGCCGCGCCGAACGTATTCATGACCCCACATGTCGGCAGTGCGACCGTCGAAACGCGGAGCGCGATGGGCATGCTCGCGCTCGACAACGTCGTGGCTATTGTCGCTGACGCGCCGCTGCTCACACCAGTCTGATCTGCGGTATTTTCATTTCTCCGGCGCGGCGGCATAAATTCGGGAGGCTGGATTTACGCCCCGCGGCCATAGCCGGTGAACGCGGCCTGACGCTCACCACGAAGAAGGACCACACCGTGCATATGCTCATCGTCTGCCTGATCGGCATCGTCTGCACCCGCGTGGTCGGCGTTGTCGCGCCACACTACGCAAACGCTGCGGACGTCGCCTGCGTCATCTACATGATTCTGGGAATACCGGCCGCAGTCTTCACGCTGCGCGAGCGCGCCTGACCAACGCATCCGCCGGGGCTAATCGCAAAAGCAGCCCCGAAGCGGTGTTTCACGCGAAACATCCCGCGTGACGGCGCCGTGCGTGATGTAGCGCATGTTGAGCGCTACCCAGCCCGGGATTCGCACGCTCAAAAAGACGCGCCGCCAACTGGCGCTCAGAACCTGGCCCACTCGCCAAAGCGGCTATCAACCGCCCGCGCGGTTGAACGCCTGATCGCGCAATGCGAGAGCAGTTTCGCGAACCGTCGGGCCATGCTCGCGCTCAAGCCGCCGTATCGTGAAATGCGCCCGCGCAAGCGCCCTGTAATGCGCGAGGAACGCCGCGTTCAACGACGCGCCGCACAATGCGCCCGCCACAGGCATCAATTGCATCGAGATCTTCTGCCCGATCGCAAGACCGTAATGCGACGCGACCTCGGCGATCAGCATCACCACCGGACGCCCACGCAACACCGTTCGCGCGGAGAAATAGCCAAGTTCGCTCTCCCGCCCTTCGCCGGCATTCGGGAACGCCTTGAGCGCGAAGACCTCCAGACACGCGCGACGCGCATCCGGGTCGGAGAGATCCTCCCCCTCCTCGCGCGCAATGCGTGCAATCTCACGCATGATTGTAACGGTGGTGAATCCGATATCGGGGGCAAGCCCGGCAATCCCGGCGAAGCCGCCGACCGCCCCCGACACCGCGACAGCCGCCTGCACCGCCGTGCCGCGCATGGAACGACCAGACGGCGCCAGATTTTCCTCATCGCCAGTCCGGGGCGTCGTCGAAGCGGGGCCTCCGAGGCCCAGAATCGCCACATCGAAGGCGCGGGCGATGGCGGTTTCCGCGATCCCGCGCAGCTTCTCCTGCATGTTCGGCGCCATGCCCAACCCGCGCAGGCCAAGC
Source organism: Acetobacter nitrogenifigens DSM 23921 = NBRC 105050 (assembly GCF_000429165.1). Classification (GTDB taxonomy): domain Bacteria; phylum Pseudomonadota; class Alphaproteobacteria; order Acetobacterales; family Acetobacteraceae; genus Acetobacter; species Acetobacter nitrogenifigens. The sequence goes on from NZ_AUBI01000002.1 coordinate 52,039, forward strand.
CGCGTGGCGTGACCGACGGCGCCGCCCATCAAATCGGCGAGACGAACCAGAACGCCCCGTCCTGACTCCACCTGATCGAGCGCCCGTTCAAGCTCCGCGATCTGGTTGCCCGTAAGAGCCAGCGGCGCGAGGTCGCTTCCCGTGCTGAGATTCATGTAAGTCTGTCCTGTCTCGTCTATGTCGCGTGCGCCAGAGTCGATGATTCGGAGTTGTTTATCCAGAGTGGATTATAGCGCGCAGACCCCGCTCAGGGTTGCGGAAACGCCCCTTGACCGCAAGCGTTGCGAAACCAACGTTAAAGGCGCACGGTGGAATTCTGTTCGCCAGTTCGAACCGTCGCCCGCCCACCGTGCCCTGCCAGAGGACGGATCGGGGTTCAGGCCGGCACGTCGACCATGCTGGACTTACACGGCGGCGCTCAGGGCGGGGGCTGGCGCGTCGTCCGCGATCCAGTAAAAACCGGGGGCGCTTGAGGGAGGCTCATCATGATTCGCCACATACATGGCTTGACCGCGAGAACAACGAACGCTCCCGGCGAATCCGGCGCCGCGACGCGCCGCAAGGGTCCGCAGGCTGCCGCCATCCTGCTCGCGCTCGGCGCCTCCACCGCCCTGTCCTCGACAAGCGCGCTCGCCGCGCCCGACGACACGATGCAGACTTCCGACTCGTCGCTCACGCAGGCTCCCGCGCGAAGCGCAGCGAAGCACGTCCGGACGCGCGGGGCGCAACACAGTCGCTCCGCCCAGACGACCGCCGACGCGGCGACGTCCGACCATCCCATGCCTCAGTCTCTTGAATCGCAAGAGCAGGCCCCTCCTCCGCCCGATGGTTACGTGCCTGTTCAGGACATGGACGTTGTGCTGGAGGCGCATTCCCCACAGATCACGGCGCATAGAGGCCCCGGTCTGGCGCCGGTCGACGCCCAGCAGACGCCGCGCGACGACCGCAGTTCGACGCCGCTCGCGACGATGGGGGGATACACCCTGCACGTGACCGCGCCGGTCGTGCCGCCTTATAACGGGGCCTTTACCTACACGACCTATGGCGGACAGCCGGGCAATGGCCGCAACGCGCCGGGCGCATGGGGCGCGGCTGGCGAGCCGTAACGGATCGTCGGTTTTCTCCGGCAGTTCCTTCGTCTGCGCTGCACTACACGCCAGATCCCCCAGCCGGTCATGAATGAACTGCGCCAGACAAGGCGCGACGCCTCTGCGTAGCCAGTAGAGACCGTGACGTCGGTCACTGAAACGACGTTACCGAAGCTCCGTCCTCCCCTTGAACGTCCCCCTCCTGTTTGCCCTTTCAACTCGCGGTGTGGCTCGCCGTGCTGCCAAGACCACGCGCCAATCGCCCTGGCCGTTTGGGCGGGAGACACTGCCCACGCCTGGATCCGCTCGCCCTACGGACCCGAACAAATCCATGCTATGACGGGCATTATGGAAACAGCCTCCCCAATTCCGCTCGCCGTACTTGTCGGCATCCAGACGCCCGATGTGGACGACATCGCGCATGAAGCCAGTCTCGAAGAATTGGGAAGGCTGGTGAAGACGCTGGGCTATCAAGTCATCGGCTCGGTGTCGCAAAAACGCGAGGGTACGGGCGCCGCGCTGTTGCTGGGCGCGGGGAAACTTGAAGAGCTTGCGGCGATAACCGGCGGCAGCGGCGTCGTCACGTCCATGGCGACGGCCACGATGACCAAGGCCCGGCGCCGCTTCGAAAAAGCGGAGGAAGAGCAGGCCGATGAACCGGACGAGCCCGCCGAAGTCTCTGTAGACCCCGCCCGCAAACCTGAATTCGTCATCGTCGACCATGAACTGTCGCCAAGCCAGATCCGCAACCTCGAACGCGCAACCGGCGCGCAGGTGCTGGACCGCACGGGCGTCATCGTCGAAATCTTCCACCGCCACGCCAACACCCGCGAAGCGAAGCTGCAAGTGGAGATGGCGCGCCTGAAATATGTCGCGCCACGTCTGCGTGAATCCGCGACCGGCGGCGGGCGGCAACAGGGACGCGGCGCGGGTGAAAGCGACCTCTCTCTGGATCGCCGCAAGATTCGCGACCGATTGGCGGAGATAAAAACCCAGCTTGAAGCCGTGCAACGGGACAGCGACCACCGTCGGTCCACCCGCCGGGATCAGTTGCGCGTCGCTCTGGTCGGCTACACCAACGCAGGCAAATCGTCTCTGATGCGCGCCCTGACCGGAAGCGAAGTTCTCGTACAGGACAAGCTTTTCGCAACTCTCGACACAACAGTTCGTATTCTGCAGCCCGAGACCCGACCGCGCGTGCTTGTCTCCGACACCGTCGGCTTCATCAAGCAGTTGCCCCACGATCTGGTGGCCTCGTTCCGCTCCACCCTATCCGAAGCGTTGGAAGCGTCGTTGCTTCTGTTCGTGGTCGACGCCTCCGACCCCACTTACGAAGCACAGCTTGAGGTCAGCCGCAGCGTTTTACATGAAATCGGCGCAGATGCAGTCCCGTCCCGGCTCGTTCTGAACAAGATGGATCGCGTGGACGCCGAAAGACGCGCCTTGCTGATGGAGAAACATCCAGACGCGATCATGCTGTCCGCGCACGCCCCCGAGAACGTCAGCGATCTGCGCAAAACCATTATCGCGTTCTTCGAAGCCGGAATGGTGGACGACGTACTCACGCTGCCTTACGCAAAGCAGAGCCTGATCGGCGAGATTTACGAAAGCGCACGGGTTCTGTCGGAAGACCATGACGAGACGGGCCGCGTTTTGACGGTGCGCGGCCTGCCCGGCGCTATCGCCCGGTTAAAAAGGAGTCTCGCGACGCAGTGAGGCGCCGACAGGCGATGGCGTGGCCCGGCGCAGATGAGACGTAAGCGATTGCCGCCATATCGACCCCTTCAAAGGCCCATCGCCTTCCTGATAGCGGATAGCTGTGAGAGAATTACCAGACAGCGTCGTTAGTGGCTGGCGGTCTCTTACCCAAAACCGGCGCAAGATCGTCTTTCTCCCTTTGGAGTCAACAAACTTTTGAAATTTGGCAAATCACTCGGAGCAAGCGCGTTCTGTGTTGCGTTGAGCCTGCTCGGCGGCGCGGCGCAGGCCCAGCAGGTCATTCAGCTTGTAACGACCGGCGGGAGCATCGAGGCCGCGCGGGCCAGTGTCAACAAGCAGGAAGGGTTATTTCTGTTCGATAGCGGTATTGGAACGTCGGGCGTCACCCCATCTGTCGCAACCCGGATCGGATGTCGCCCGTGGGGAAAAGTCACCGGGTTTCGAGCAATCGGCGAACGCGTAGATTTTCCAAAATGCAATACGAGCCAAGTATCGGTCGGTTTTCTGAACGTGACCATGCCTCAGTTGTCCGTGATCGACCTTGAAAAACTTATGGGGCCGGATGGAAAGAGTCTCAGCGGAGTACTGGGCCTGGACATATTCGCCAATCGCGTTGTGACGCTGGACGTCGCTCGCAATCGAATAGTTCTGGAAAATCCACAGACCCTTGAGCACATCAAGAAGATCGCACACGAAATGCCGATCCGCCTTGTCCGGTCCGCAGAAGGAGCCGCGCTCACGGCAGATTTGGGCGTGCCGACGTCTGCCGGAACACTCTGGATGGAAATCGACACGGGGAATTATGGACCGTCACTCATAGACCAGAACGCCGCCAGCCTCGTGGGACTAAACCCGCGCCAAACGGCCAATCAGGACTGGCGCATGACGCTCCCCAACGCCCTTACGATTTCTGGTCCCGCCATCGTGAAGGATCTGATTCTGGACGGAGATTTTGGGAGGGATGCGCTTCGGCACTGGGTTATCACACTTGATCTCGCCAATAGCCGCGGTTGGCTCAGAACGTCCGGTAAATGACTCCGATCCGGCGCGCGAGCGATAGATCCTCCTGGCGCCGTCAGGCTTCTCCGCCATACATGACAAAGTTGATCACCCACGCCTGATTCATAAGCCAATCTCTGGCGCGCAATCCGCCACTTTACGTAAACTTGCACCGACTGCGACTATTCCCCATGCGCGACGCCCCTCTGGCGTAAGGCACTGTAATTTCCAGATCGACAGCCTCCTGCGCTGCGCGAGCCCGGGCTTCGTTATCGTATGAGCGAGCGCAAAGGCGTTGCGCGAAATGTCCCATTTCCCCGCAAATGGCGCGAGAATGCTGACCTTTCGCGACGCTTTACAAAAAGCCCACGCGGCGTGGCGTCATAAGACGGTGTGACGCCGCATTGCCACGACACGCAACCAAATAAAAAAGGGCCGCGTTTCCGCGACCCTTAGAACATCTGCACAGACTCTGCGGACATCGCCCCTCAGAACGGAATTTCGTCGTCCAGATCGCCGCCCGGCGCGTCCCATCCGCCGCTGGAGGGAGCGCCGCCGCCACGCGATCCACCGCCGCTCGGGCCGCCAATCTGGCGGGGCGCGGCGGGGCTGCGGCCTCCACCGCCGCCGCCATATCCACCACCGCTGCCGCCGCCGTAACCGCCCTCGTCGCCGTCGCCATCGCCCGAACCGCGACCGTCAAGCAGCACCAGTTCGCCACGGAAACGGTCCAGAACGACCTCGGTCGTGTAACGCTCCTGCCCCGACTGATCGGTCCATTTGCGGGTTTGCAGCGTGCCTTCCAGATAGACCTTACGGCCCTTCTTCAGGAACCGCTCGGCGACATCGGCCAGACGTTCGTTGAAGACCACCACACGGTGCCATTCCGTGCGCTCGCGGCGCTCGCCAGACGCGCGGTCGTTCCACGTCTCGCTGGTCGCTACCGACAGCGACACGATCTTCATGCCGTTCTGGCTGGTGCGAGTCTCCGGGTCCTTGCCCAGATTGCCGACCAGAATCACCTTGTTGACGCTGCCTGCCATGGGGCCGTCCCTTACGCTCTGCTATGTATCCGTTGCGCCTGCTGTACCGGAGGCGAAGGCGCCCGTCGAGCCTGAAGTCGCAACTGCGTGACATCGCGGGTCGCAGACTCGGCGCGGCATGATAACGTCGCACTCGAAACAATTCAGGCATCGCCCCTGCGCCCGGACAGAAAACGGTCATGACCTACCGCGCCGCACTTGACGGAACCAGCTACGCGTTCACGGATCTGAAGCGCCTGCTCGCCTGCGCGTCTTCGGCGCGCTCTGGCGATCAACTCGCCGGGCTGGCCGCAGCCGACGACGTGGAACGGATCGCCGCGCGTTACGCGCTGGCGGATGTTCCTTTGACCGACTTTCTCGACGCTCCGCTCGTTCCATACGAAGCCGACGAAGTGACGCGGCTGATCCAGGACACGCACGACCGCTCAGCGTTCGCGCCCGTCGCGCACATGACGGTCGGCGGGCTAAGGGACTGGCTGCTCGGTTACGACGTTGACGGCCCGACCCTCGCCGCGTTGGCTCCCGGCCTTACGCCGGAGATGACGGCAGCGGTCAGCAAGTTGATGCGCAATCAGGACCTGATCACCGTCGCGCGCAAGATCGAGGTGAAAACCGCCTTCCGCAACACGCAGGGGCTGCGCGGTCGGCTCGGCTCGCGGTTACAGCCCAATCATCCGACGGACGACGTGCGCGGCATCGCGGTGTCGATGCTGGATGGCCTGTTGATGGGCGTCGGGGATGCGGTGATAGGCGTCAACCCCGCCAGCGACAGCCTGCCGGACATCAAAGTTCTGCTCGACATGATCGACGGCGTGCGGGAGCGCTACGACATGCCGGTCCAAAGCTGCGTGCTCACGCATGTCACCAACACCATCCGGCTGATGGAACGGGGCGCGCCGGTCGATCTGGTCTTCCAGTCGATCGCCGGTTCACAGGCCGCGAACGCGGGCTTCGGAGTGACTCTGGACATCCTGCGAGAAGCGGACGATGCAGCGCGCTCTCTGGGGCGGGGAACGGTCGGAAGCAATGCGCTCTACTTCGAGACCGGACAGGGCGCAGCGCTGTCGGCGAACGCGCATCACGGCGTGGACCAGCAGACGATGGAGGCCCGCGCCTACGCCGTCGCCCGCGCATTCCGCCCGCTGCTGGTGAATACGGTCGTGGGGTTCATCGGCCCCGAATACCTCTATGACGGCAAACAGGTGATCCGCGCGGGGCTCGAAGATCATTTCTGCGCCAAATTGCTTGGCGTGCCGATGGGTTGCGACGTCTGTTACACGAACCACACGATGGCCGATCAGGACGACATGGACGACCTGATGATGCTTCTGACGGTGGCCGGCGTGAATTTCCTGATCGCCGTGCCCGGTTCCGACGACGTGATGCTGGGGTATCAGAGCCTTTCGTACCACGACATCCTGACCCTTCGCTCCACCTTCGATCGCCCGCCCGCGCCAGAATTCGAGGCGTGGCTGCGCCGTCAGGACATGCTGACGACGGAAGGCCGGATGCGCGTCTCCGCGCCGCAGCAGCTTGGCCGCGTGCTCGGCCCGACAGGAGGCCTCGTGGCATGAATGATCGGACGCCGGAGCCAAGGAGCGTCGATCCGTGGGCCGATCTGCGGGATCTGACCATCGCGCGCGTGGGCCTCGGTCGATGCGGAGACGCCATCCCGGCTCGCGACGTGCTCGCTTTTCAACTCGCCCACGCACAGGCGCGCAACGCCGTCGGCGCAACGCTCGACGCCGCAACTCTTGGACTGGATGACGTTATCGAGGTCCACAGTCGCGCGACAGACAGAGCGACCTTTCTCCAGCGGCCCGATCTTGGCCGCCAACTGGCCGAAGAGGATGCTCCCCGCCTGCCCCCCGGCGCGTATGACGTCGCATTCGTCCTTGCCGACGGTCTCTCCGCAACCGCCGTTACGCGACAAGCCCCTGGCGTTCTCGCCGCCTGCCTCAAAGCATTGCCCGGCTGGAGCGTCGCTCCCGTCGTCGTCGCGCATCAGGCGCGCGTCGCCCTGGGCGACGAGATCGGCGAAAGGCTCGCAGCCCGTTTCGTCGTCATGATGATCGGCGAGAGGCCGGGACTGAGCGTGGCCGACAGCCTCAGCCTCTACGTTACGGCGAACCCGCGTCCGGGACGCGCGGATTCGGAACGGAACTGCATCTCCAACATCCACCCCCGAGGCGGCCTGTCGCCGCAACTGGCGGCCGACAAACTCGCATGGTTGCTGCGTGAAGCGATCAGGATCGGCGGCACAGGCGTGAATCTTAAAGACGACCCGAGCGCAGCCCTGCCCTCTGCGTGAGCGCCGCCCGGCGCGCGAAAACCGGTCAGAGAATCGCATGCTGGTCAGGCGACGAACATGCGTGATATTTCGCGACCTTCGTTTTTTCGAAAATAAGCGAGGCAGACCCGCCGAGGCAAAAGCGCCTGCTCGCCGGAAACCGGCCATTAAGGCTTAACGCTATAAAAACGTAACGTGACGCAGTTCGCCTTGAACCGGACCGACGCATTCGGCCTAATGTTTCAAACGCGACTTCAGACTTCAGGACGACACGCCGACCGCCCGCCCGTCTCCGCCCTGTCGACCGAAAAGACGCCAGCGTTTCGAAGCGCCCGGCGCAGCAGTTCGTCCGGCAGGACGAAGGTTCGGAGAGAGTGACGCATGATTTCTGAAGAACAACTGGAAGCTGCAGCCCGCTCCTACTACGACTATTGCGACGGGTCGTGGGAAACTCTGAACCCGATGGCGCAGTCGCTCTACCGCACCCGTATGCGACTGGCCCTGAACACGTTCGTGGCGACGCTCTGGCGCGACATAGCAAGCGCCCCGAAAGACGGGACGGCGGTGCTGCTGTTCAACCATATCGACGGACGCGGCGATTACACATGGCTGGATCGCTGGGACCCGGAATACGGCCGCTGGATTGCCGCCCCGAAGGCGCGCGCCACCCACTGGATGCCCATCCCCCCGCCGCCCGGCTCATCCTGATTGCCGACACGAGATGCCGCATCAGATGGTGCCACGTGTCGGCGCCGTTCCGTTACGTTATTCGGCCGGCGCCATCGAACGAATCAAATCGAGGACCCGCTTGCGCACGATTTCATCCTGAATACGATAATACGCGCGCACCAGTTCGAGGGTCTCGCGGCGGTTCAGGACGCCGGAGTCAACTCCCGTCGAACCAGCGCCGCCCGCCGGAGGGCCGCCAAAACCCTGCTGCGCCTCTGCAAAACCAGACACGAAGGCGCTTCCCGCTGGGGTACGTGCGAGTGGCGCATCTGCGTTCATGTCGTCGAAAAAGAAACCGATCGGCACATCGAGGACGTGGGCGATCTCGTGAAGACGCGACGCGCTGACCCGGTTCGTACCCCGTTCGTATTTCTGGATTTGCTGGAAAGTCAGCCCAATCGCTTCGCCCAACTTCTCCTGCGACAGGCCAAGCAGCGTACGACGCAAGCGGATACGCCCACCAATATGAACGTCACGCTCCGTACTCCGCCCGGTTTCTTCCCCCATCGCCGTTCAGCATCCTTACTTCGACCGCACAGCGGCAAAACATTCAAACAGATGCTAATTTTACAACCAAAAGATGTGTTTGTTAACCGTTTATCGACTAATCGGTAGGAACCGGCGTCCAAGAACCGCCACAACGATCGTCAATACACAGAGAACCAGCGGTATCTCCTGCCCGAACCGCGCGAAAAAAGGCGGCGGCAGGGCGGGCGGCAAGGCCCGCACCAGCACGCCCTCCCGTCCCCATTCCAGACGCCCCATATCGTGCCCGCGCGCGTCGTATACGATGCTGACTCCGGTGTTCGCCGCCCGTGCGACAGGCAATCCCTCCTCCACGGCGCGCATCCGGACAGCCGCCAGATGCTGGCGAGGACCTGCGCTGTCGCCATACCAGGCGTCGTTGGTCACGTTGACGATCCAGTCCGGGCGATGACGGCGGTCGACGACATGGCCGGAGAAGATAACCTCGTAACACACCAGCGGCCCGACGGGAGCCAGCCCCGGCAGACGCCAGGTCACCGGACCGGGTCCGGGCGTCATGCCGCCGCCCGGCACAATCTGAAGCGGGATGAACGCTGGCTGGTACTCGCCGAACGGCACCAGCCGCGCCTTGTCATAAGCGCCTTTCACCGCGCCGCTATCATCCAGAGCGATGACCGAGTTACGCCAGTGCCCGTCGCTCGCCTGCCGCAGGGAGCCGATCATGCCCGCCGCCGCGCCGGTAGCCGCTCGCGCTATCATGGAACGCGCCACCGGTTCTTCCTCGAGCACGCCCGGAAATGCCGTCTCCGGCCAGACATAAACTACCGGGCGCGCAGGCCCCTGGGCAGACGCCGCCTCAGCCACAGCCGCATTCACGCCCTCCGAAGTCAGACGCAGATAGCGCTCGAACACCGTCCGCACGTCGGCGCGATCGATCTTCTCCTTCTCCGCCACATTGCCCTGCGCCAGCACCACGATCGGCGACACGCGCTCATCAGCCTTCACGCCCGAGGCGACAGTCTCGAAACGCCAGGCGCCTACCACGCCCCAAAGGAATAAGACGGCGACGCCCAGAAGCGCTTCCCGACGTCCGAGCGGCATAAGCACAGCCAGCAGAACCGTCAGCAGCGTCAACCCGTCGACGCCAATCCACGCCGCAAGCTGGATCATCACATCGCCGAGAAAACCATGGAACGCCCAGTCGCTGCCCAGAGGGTTCCACGTGAATCCGCTGAAGAGGAACGCCCTCCCCATGTCACACAGCGTCCACACCCCGGCGAACAGCGCGCCACGCCGCCAGCCTGACGGCGCAAGGCGCGACAGGGCTGCGGGCACGGCGGCGAACGGCGCCAGAATGACGGCGCAACCGGGGGCCGCCAGCGGCACGAACCACCAGAATTCACTCGCACGAATAAGAATGGCGTTAGTCAGCCAGTATAGCCCCGCCGTATGCAACCCCAGTCCGAAGGCGAACCCGGCCCACGCCGCCTGCCGCATGTCGCGCGCGCCGTCGATCGCGCGCATCAGCATCAAAAACGCGAACGGCAGCACAAACACGAGATGCGCGGGAGGGAAGGCCAGAGCGGCGACGGCGCCAGAGGCCGCCAGCTTCAGGAACGCACCGGCTCTCGGAAGAAGGCGCGGCAGAAAACGCGGACGCTTCGCCTTGGACGAAAGCGTGTCCGCGATGGGGGCGTTCATGCAGCGATGCCAATCCTGAAAAAGATGGACCTCGCACGGTCCGTTCTGAATGAAGCGTTCGCCTGAACTTTTACGAACGATCCGCGAGACGGTGGACGCGGTTTAGTCTAGCGCGTCGCGCAACCGCCGCTCGTAATGTCGGTAGTACTTGTCGGCCATCAATTCGCTTTTGACCAACACCGCAACGTCGGTGGTGTTGAACTGCGGGTCGACGACCGCGCCGTCCCCCACATAACCGCCCAGCCGCAGATACCCCTTGATCAAGGGCGGCAGCTTGGCGAGCGCGCTTCGCGTGTCGATGGTCAGCGGGTCGCGCCGGAGCATCTCCACGCGGCGCTCCGGCAGCGCGCGAACACGCAGCGCGGGCGGCGCCAGATGGTTCTGATACAGATATGTCAGCTCTTCGCTCAGATCGTCCGGATTGGGGCTGGGCAAGCTCGCGCAGCCGAAGAGAACGTCGATCTGGTGCAGAAAGATATAATACGCGATGCCGCGCCAGAGCAGTTGCATAGCCGCCCGCCCACGATAACGCGCGTCAACGCAGGAGCGTCCGACTTCAAGCAGCCTTCCGGGAAATTCGGTCAACGGCGAGATATCGAATTCGCTCTGGCTGTAGAAGCGTCCCAGTCGCGACGCCGCATCGCCCTGCATCAGGCGATAGGTGCCGACAACGCCCTCCGGCCCTGACGAAATCGCGTGATCGATAACCAGCAGGTGATCGGCGTACTCATCGAATTCGTCGACGTCGCGCTTCAACCGTTGCGCCTGCGCGTCGGGATGGGCGCCCATTTCCTCGAAGAACACGCGATAGCGCAGCGCCTGCGCCGCATCTTTCTCCGCATCCGTCGTGGCGATGCGCACACCGAGATTACCGCCACGCAGTTCGTGGAAGCCAGTGCGATCAAGGTCCAGCGTGGAAAGTGTCGAACCTCTCGGCTTTTCGGCGCTCATCAGGCTTTTCCTCCGCCAAGTGCGGCAGGCGCCTTCCGCTCGCGCCCCGCCGCGCCCGCCTTGTCGCCCGCTTTGCCCGCACTGGCGCTTTCCTGAGCGGGAACGCGTCGGCCGAACAGCTCCATCCGCAACGAGATCAGGTCGAAGCCAAGACGCTCGGCGATGCGGCGCATCAGCGCCTCGTGCTCTTCGTCCTCGAATTCGATCACCTTGCCGGTGTCAATGTCGATCAGATGATAGTGGCGACCATGCTCGCTCGCCTCATACCTGGCCCGACCACCCCCGAAATCCCGACGCTCAAGGATGCCCTTCTCTTCAAGGAGGCGAACGGTGCGATACACTGTCGCCACCGAAATACGGGAGTCCAGAGCAGTCGCCCGGCGATAAAGCTCCTCGACGTCCGGATGATCCTCTGCATCCGACAAAACGCGCGCTATCACGCGACGCTGGCCGGTCATCTTCAGGCCGCGCTCAACGCACAGCCTGGCGATTCGAGATTCCTGTACAGGCGTTGCGCTCGTCCCGTGGACGGGCGCGTCTTCCGATACGATCGAACGTGCGTTCACGGCGCTTATCCTATCGCCGACCTGTTTGCGATCCATGAGCAAGTCGCGTAGCCGACTCAACCGAAGTTTGTCCACTGGTACATTACCAGGACGCGCGTCCGCTCCATCGTCCGCCGTTCCCGTTTCAGCCCACCTTCGACGAATACGCGCCTCTCGACGCCTTGCCGAACTGTCGCCTTGCGCCCATTTTCCCGGCATGCAAGCGCCTGAAGACACGACCACGCCGACGTCGCCGGTCACTGAAAATTATTCCCGAGTCGGTCACGTCGACCGAACCCTCGACATCACGCGCGATACGTGTCCGATGACGTTCGTCCGCACGCGTCTCGTACTCGACGCCATGAGTTCCGGGCAGTTGCTGGCCGTGACGCTGCACGGGGAAGAACCCCTGCGCAACGTGTCCCGGTCAGCGTCCGCTCTGGGCCACGCGATCATATCGCAGCGAGACGAAACAGACGGTTCGGTCACCCTGTTCATCCGCAAGGCCTGACAACGAAGGCGTAGTTGACCGCTCAGATTGCGCTGATCGCGAAGGCATCGTTGCGATCGTGAAAGATTTTTTTTCTCATCCCCTTGGCGGCGTCCCGTAATTCGGCTTGTCTTGCACGCGTTACGTGGAGGACCGAGATGACGGATTGGCTGAAGACCTGCGCCCGCCGCGCGATGGGACCGCTGGGGTTAGGTCTCGCGGCCGTAATGTCACATTCCCCGGCCATGGCGCAGTCTGCTGGCGCTCATCCGGTGTTGCAGGCGGAGCAGAACGACGTCGCCACGTTGCCGCCGATCGGTCCGCACTGGTTCATCCCGTCCGCGACCGATTACACGTACCAGATTTTCGACATGGACAAGGGACGTATGCTGGGCACCTTGCCCGCGAGCATGCTGGCGAACATCGCCATCTCCCCGGATCGCAAGGTTATCTACGTCGCCGACACGATGTACTCCCGCGTCGATCACGGCACGCGACAGGATCTGCTTCAGGTCTACGACGCCAAGACGCTCGCCCTGACGAAAGAAATCGAACTGCCGCCCCGCGCGCTCGCCGTCTACAAAAAGCAGGATCTGGACGTCAGCAGCGACGGGCGCTGGGCCTACATTTTCGACATGAGCCCGGCGACCGCCGTCACCCTGGTGGACCTTTCGAAGGGCGCTGTCGCGCGGACTGTGGACATCCCCGGCTGCGCGCTGATCTTCCCATGGAAATCCGGCGGTTTCTCCAGCCTTTGCGGCGACGGATCCCTGACCAATGTCGGCGTGAACGACGGATCGCAGCCGACGATCACCCACACCAAGCCGTTCTTCGACGCGAATAACGACCCCGTCTTCGAACAGGGACTGGTCGACCACAAATCCGGCAAGGCGCTGTTCGTCAGCTACACGGGCAAGGTCTACAACGTCACGCTGGGTCAGAACCCGACGATCGACGCCACATGGTCCTTGCAGAAAGCCGCAGGCCTGCCGCAAGCCGGAACCGGCGTGCAGGAACTGGCGTGGCGTCCAGGCGGACAGCAGCCTTTCGCCTGGAATACCGCGACCGGCCACCTCTTCGTGCTGATGCATTCCGGCAACCACTGGACGCACAAGACCGCAGGCACTGAGCTGTGGGAGTTCGATCCGGCGCAACAGGTCCTTCTTCGCAGAATCGACCTGCCGTCGCCCGCGAAAGGCGTCGCCGTCAGCCCCGACAAGGCGTCCCTCGTTTACGTAACGGGAGACCACGACGGCCCGATCACCGTGATCGACGCCGCCACCGGGCAGGTGAGCCGGACCGTCGAGGCGCGCGTCGGCGGCATGTCGATCGTGCCGGATATGTGAGCCAAATGACGCAGTCGATCCATATTCCGGCGCGCGCTTCGCAGCCGTCCAGCCCAGCCGCGCGGGCGTCCGCGTGATCACGCTCGCCGCAGCGCAGGCGCTGACATGGCTGCTCGTGGCGGCAGTGGCGGTCGTGATGGCCCTGCTGTTCCGATCCCTGCGCCGCTTTTATCGTGTCGTGGCCCCGGCCGGCGCCTTGATGGCCGGGGGTGGTCCGCCGCCCGGCGCACAGGCGCCGACATGGACGGGCGCCGCTCTAGACGGCACGCCCGTCGTGTTCGGCGGCCCGCGAGCCCGGATGCAACTCCTGCTCTTCGTCGGCGAAGGATGCCCGATTTCGCGCAAACTGGCGCCAATCGCACGCGACTTCGCCCGGCGGGAAGCGCTGGATCTGGTGTTCATGGGCGACGACAGCGCGGAAGCGCAGGAACGTCTGGTCGCGTCGTTCGGTCTGCCGCGCGGGCAGATGGTCAACGACGATCGCTATGGCCGCATGATCGGCGTCGACAAGCTGCCGTTCGCGGCGCTGCTCGGCACGGAAGGCGCAATCGTGGCTAAGGGGCTGGTCAACAGCCGCGAGCATCTGGAAAGCCTGCTGACGGCGCACGAGACCGGCTTCGCGACGGTCCAGTCCTATCTCGCAGCACGGTCGCACGCCGGTCACGCCCATGCGGCATGATCTGACGCGCAGCGGCGCCGCACATACATCGCCGGTCCTGACGGACGCCTTCGGGGCGCCCGCAGGCCTGAAATTCGAACTGGTCAGGGGAGAGTAAAAGCATGTCCGTGTCGCTGTTCGACACACTGAGCGAGAAATTCGCCCGTTACCTTGCCGTCAACTCCTCCCGTCGCAGCGTCCTCGGCAAGGTGAGCACGGCCATGGCCGTCGCTCCCGCCTTCCCGCTCCTGCCCGTCACGCGTGCGGAAGCTGCAGCGCCGAACCCTCCGCCGACGCTGACGGATTTCGAGCGCAACGCGCAGTCCAAGGACCCGGATCGCTGCGACTACTGGCGGCACTGCGCCATCGACGGCGTGCTGTGCGGCTGCTGCGGCGGCGGCGTGCACACCTGCCCTCCAGGCACGGAACCCTCCCCCGTTTCGTGGATCGGCACCTGCCGCAACCCGGAAGATGGCCGTTCCTACGTCATCGCCTACCGTGATTGCTGCGGTCGCAATATGTGCAACGTGCCGAAAGAGTGCGACTGCAATACGTCCGACCGTGAAATGCCGATCTACCGCCCGCAGACGAGCAACGACATCATCTGGTGCTTCGGCACCAAATCGACCACGTATCACTGCTCAACGGCGGCGATCATCGGTCAGGCCAGCTAGGCTCCATCATGTTCGGTCCCCGCTTCGCGTCGCGCCTGCGGGCATCGTTTAGAGAGCGTGCGCTTCCTGTCCGGCGACATGCCCAGAGCACAGCCGGTTCTGGAACGACTGCGGTGTCCCGTGCCCCCGGACGCTGGCTCGCCGCCCTGTTCGTTGGAACGGCGCTGCTCGGTGGAAGCGCCGCCGCGCTTGCGGGCGACAATTCCGTGAACGTGGCACCGGTTCCCATGGCCTCCGTCCCCGTTCTGCCGGGCGTTCAGGGGAACTATCTGACCGGTTGCGGTGGCTGTCACGGCGTGCAGGGACATTCCGGTCGCAGTGTGGTCCCGGATCTCGCCGGACATGTAGGTTATTTCCTCTGCACCCCCGCCGGGCGCGAATACCTGATTCGCCTGCCCAACGTCGCCTTTGCGAACCTGTCGTCGGCGGATCTGGCGACGATGATGAATTTCGTCGTGTTCAGGCTGGGCGCAGGCAGCGCCCCGCAGGGCGCCAAACCCTATACCGAGGAGGAAGTCGCCAGATTGCGCGCCCATCCTTTCCGGGAGGCCAGCCTGCATATGTATCGCGACGAAGTGGTGCGTGGCGTCGCAAAGGCCTGTCCGCGCGCGGCCGATCTCCACGATTACGATCTCAATCTGAACAGCCGGGAGGTTGATAACGGCGTCTCCCGCCCGTTCACCGCGCCGGGGCCGTCCTGACTCCTATTTGAGACGCAGCGGAAGCCCGGCAGCCAAAAACACGACCTGTCCCGCGTCACGCGCGATGCGCTGATGCAGCAATCCCGCTTCATCACGAAAACGCCTGCCGAGCGGAGTTTCCGGCGTCAGCCCCAACCCTACCTCGTTCCCGACCAGAATCGTCGGCGCAGCACGCCGGACCAGCGCCTCCATCAACCCTTCCGACGCCGCCGCGATATCGCGTTCGTCGAGAATGAGGTTCGTCAGCCAAAGCGTCAGGCAGTCCACCAGCACCGGAGCGGTCCCCGCCCGGTCCAGAACACCGGGAAGATCGAAACGCTCCTCGACAGTCCGCCACCCGTCTTTCCGATCTGCGCGATGTTTATCGATCCGCCGCGCCATTTCCTCGTCCCCGGCATGTGCGGTCGCAACGTAAATCCACGGCGTGGGCAATGCGGTGATCAGGGCTTCGGCGTACCGGCTCTTGCCCGAACGCGCGCCGCCAAGAACAAGAACCGTTCCGTCCAGCCCCGTCAGATCCGGCGTCAGAACCACCTCAGGCGTCATCAGAATCGTTCCCCCACCGCTACGCGGCTTTTCCGGAACGGACGCCGCGCGTAATTTTCCTACTCCGGGGAATCGTGGCGTCTTGCCGCGCAGCCCGCCCGAAGCCTCACCCTAGCGTCTCCGCGACAAGCGCGCCGACGCCGGCGAACGCCGACGCCAGTTGCGCGTCGGTCGGCGTTCCGCCCCTCGTATAAACCGCTACGATGATCGGGGCGTCCGGCTTCGGCCACAGCACCGCGATGTCGCCCGCCGCATCCTTCGCGTTGTTGCCGGTCTTGTCGCCCACGCGCCACGTCTTGGGAAGACCGGCGCGCAGGCGGTTCGCCCCGGTCTGACACCCGACCAGCCACCCGGTCAGCAACGCCCGCGACGAGTCCGACAGCACGTCCCCCAGCGCCACGCGTTGCAGGATCTTCGCCATCGACGACGGGGTCGTCGTGTCGCGAACGCCGCCGGGGGGCGTCCGATTGAGATACGGCTCCGGATCTTCAAGGCGCGTCTGCGTGTCGCCAATCGAACGCCAGAACGCCGTCAGAGCCGCAGGGCCGCCAATGCTCGAGAGAAGCAGCGTGGCGCAGGTGTTGTCGCTTTGCTCCACCGCCGCCTGACACATCTCTGCGACCGTCATCGAACCGCGCGCCAGATTCTCCCTGGCGACGGGCGCATACCAGTCCGGCACGTCCGCTTTCGTATAAGCGATAATCCGATCGAGTTTTTCCTGTCCCCGGTCGACGCGGCGCAACACGCAGGCAGCGAGCGACGCCTTGAACGTGCTGCACATTACGAAGCGTTCGTCCGCACGCCACAGCAGTTTGCGCCCGGTCGCAAGATTTTCGGCATAAACGCCTATGTGACCACGGCTCTCGCGCTCATACGTCGCAATCGCCTGAGGCGCGGCCGGAACCGCGTAGGCTGGAGACGCCAGAACTACCGAGCCATACTGAAGCAAGCGCCGACGTCGCATGTGTTCCGCCTGTGTTAGGAATTAAGTGCGTCACGCCTGATGAAGCGAATTCCGGGCTTTTGTGTGTCGCATTCGGAACGGAATAAGCATTTTTCGGCGCGAGAAGCGCGAAAATATCTTTCATTGACGACACCTTTCCCATTGCCGCCGCGCAACGCCACATCCGCAAGCCTCTCGACTCCTGTGTCAGAGACGAGCGAACGCCCACACCCGGCTTGCCGCCCACGCCCGAAGGCCGCACATACCGGAACATGCCAGAATCTTTCCCCACTCTCGCAGCGCTCCGCGACGCCGCCACATCGCTCTGGTCCGGCGACGCCGAGGCCGAGGCGAGGGCCATCGCCCGCGACCATATACTGACCAAGCCGCCCGGCAGCCTCGGTCGGCTGGAAAGCATCGCCCGATGGCACGCCCGCTGGCGACGCGGACGGCCTATGACGATGGAGCGCATCGACGTCATCGTGTTCGCAGGCAATCACGGGGTCGTGGCGCAAGGCGTCTCCGCATGGCCCTCCGCCGTCACGGCGCAGATGGTGGGGAATTTCCGCAACGGCGGCGCAGCGATCAACCAGTTGTCGCGCGTCGCAGGCGCAACGCTTCGCGTCGTCGAAGTCGCCGGTCTGGCGCCGACAAGCGACTTCACGACCGGTCCGGCGATGGACGAAACCGCGTTCCTCGCCGCCGTGGACCTCGGTTACGCCTCAGTGTCGCCGGAGGCCGACCTGCTCTGTCTGGGAGAGATGGGCATCGGCAACACGACTGTCGCCGCCACTCTGTCCGCCGGGCTGTTTGGCGGAAGCGGGACGGAATGGGCCGGGCGCGGCGCCGGGATCGACGACGAAGGATTGGCCCGCAAGGCGCGCGCCATCGACGCGGCGCTTTCACTGCACGGCGGCGTCGCGTCCGATCCTCTGGAAGCCGCACGTAGGCTGGGAGGTTACGAACTCGCCGCAATCATGGGCGCAACGCTTGCCGCCCGACGCCACGGCGTGCCTGTGCTGCTGGACGGGTTCGTCTGCACGGCCGCCGCCGCCCCTCTCGCCCGGTTGGCGCCTGACGGACTCGACCACGCGCTGCTGTCGCATCGTTCGGCGGAAGCGGGGCATACACGGCTGGCCGTCGCACTGGGGATGGAGCCTCTGCTCGACCTCGGCCTGCGGCTCGGCGAAGCGTCAGGAGCCGCACTTGCCGCGCCGCTCGTGCGGGCGGCTGTCGCCTGCCACGCCGGAATGGCGACTTTCGATTCTGCTGGCGTCGCTACAGGCGATGACGCCTCTGCGCCATGATGCGCGCTGTCCGCGCTGACTTCGCCTGCGGGCTGGGACTTCTCACCCGCCTGCCAACGGGGTGGTTGCGGGCGGACGGCACGACCATGTCCATGGCGCGTTCCTCCTGGACATGGCCGCTCGTCGGCGCGTTGATCGGACTGGTCGGCGGTGCCGCGATGGAGGCGCTGCGCGCGTTTGGCCTGTCGCCGCCTGTCGCCGCCCTGTGCGCGCTGTGCGTCCAGACGTTGCTGACAGGCGGACTGCATGAGGACGGGCTGGCCGATGTCGCGGACGGGTTCGGCGGCGGGCGTGATCGGGAACGGAAGCTCGCCATCATGCGCGACAGCCGCATCGGCAGTTACGGCGCTCTTGCGCTGGTCCTGACGACAATGCTGCGCGCCAGCGCGATAGCCGCGATTCCTGCCGACAGGGTGCTGGCGGCGCTGGTTCTCGCATCGGCGGCTTCACGCGGCGCGCTGCCGCTCGTCATGACCCTGCTGCCGCCCGCGCGCGAGGATGGGTTGGGACGGTCTGTTGGCAAACCGCCGGTGTTCGTCGTGGCTTTTGGGCTGGCTGCGCCGCTCGCGTTCTTACTATGTACGCCCAACCCCTTCCACGAGCTTGTAAGCTGGGCCGCATCTATTGCCGCAACCGGAGCAGTCACATTACAGGCACGGCGGCAAATTGGCGGATACACTGGCGACACGCTAGGCGCATCTGTAATAGTTTCAGAGAGCATGAATTTAGTTTCAGAAAGCGCACAACTTTTTCGATAAAAATTTTCCACTCAGGATCACGCCATGCCTGCACATCAGATTGCGGCCGATAATTCGATATTTTTCCATCTGATTGCAAAGATACTATCTCACAAAACTGATTTTTTGACGCTTCTTGTGTCGTTTCTATCGTTGGTCGTATCAGCCATGTCCTGGCGGGCAACCAATGGGCAGATGAAAATTGCGGAAAATCAATACAAAATATCGTTGTACGAAAAACGAATGGAGAGATTCGAATCTTACTGTAATAAAGTTCAAGAAGTAGCGTCCATTCTTGATCAACCATTAGCAACGACAGCTCTGAAGGATATCCTTCACGATTGCATGCGTGTTTTTTATAGCCAATTCGAAAAGGACAGCCCTATCGGAATCGCCATCGACGCCTGCATGACTTACAATACCATGAATTTATTATACAAAAGAAAATGTTTTTCTTACCAAGAAAGAGAACGCGAAATTAGCGACATCAACAACATTGCAAAAATAACCAAAAAAAAGAACAATCAATGACACAAGATTTAGACTTTCTCTCACAAGAAATAAAATTGATAGGAGATATTTTGATGCAGAACTATAATGAATATCAAATTCAAATACTCAACGCTCGTGAGTGGATGCATGAACAGCTATATGTTCCTGACGCACCAAGTTACAAACCTGCGGTGTTTAGAAATTTTATAAACAAAATAAAAATGAAAGCAAAATTTCTCAGAAAAAATTAAGACTATTCTATTTCGCCAAAACATCCACAACCGCATGTGCAAACGCGTTCGAATCCACGGGATCTTCCATGATCGGCTTGGGCCGCGCCCGTAACTCGACGATCATCGTCTTGCGCGCCGGATTCAGATAGATACGCTGCCCGAAAATACCACGCGCCGAAAAGGCGCCGTCCGAAAATCCACCGTCACGGTCCGACGTCGGCCACCACATGTAGCCGTAGTCCAGCCGATCGCCGCCCGAAAGCGTCCTTGGACGTCCCGCTTCAGCAAACCAACCGTCTGGAAGAAGGGATTTTCCGTCGATACATCCGCCATTCAGGACGAACAGCCCAAAACGCGCGAAATCACGAAGAGTCGCGTTCAGGCCCATGCCCGCCGTCTCCGTACCATCCGCCGCATCGAGCCACCAATGCGCTTCATGCTCCATCCCAAGTGGTTTCCACAGTTTTTCCGAAAGATATTCCGACAGCGATCGCCCCAGCGCCGCACGCAACAGATAGCCCATGACGCAGGTCTCGCCCGTGCTGTAATTCCAGACCGCACCGGGTTTCGCCACGCGCGGCAGACTCGTCATCAAATCCAGGATCGCGCCGGGACGGCCGGCGGACTGTAGCGCCAGCATCCGGCGACGATCCGATGACGGATCAGTATAGGTCTCGTTCCACCCGACGCCTGATGTCATTTGCAGGAGATTGCGGACCGACACGCCCTGATAAGCGCCGCCCTTCAACTCTGGAAGGTATTGCTCAAGCATGTCGTCCAGACTGCCGATCAGGCCATCCTTGATCGCCATGCCGACCAGAGTGGTGCTGACAGACTTGGCGACGGACATGGACGGCCAGAACGTCGTGGGTCCAGCCCCGAGGTCATAATGCTCCAGAACGACCCGACCTTCATGCGCGATCAGCACCCCCGCAACCCGGTTTAGGGAGAGGTAGTCATAAAAATCGTTTACCTTGCCTGCAGTCTCCACTTTCAGGCCGAGCAGATTCCGCAACGCGCCGTCATCGTACGCCAGCGACCGCGGCTCGCCGCGCCGGACAACGCGGCATGGCAGAATGTCGCGCAATGCCGAGAACACCTCGACCTGCCGGTCGGGAGGCAGCGCACCGTCATAAACGCGCGCCAGAAGCTCCGCCTTTCCAGCGTCGCGTTGCTCGATGACGTTCGCCCACGCTGAAAGAACCGTTGTCGTCACAGCCGTATCGTCCACAGTTTATTTTGTTACGATATCGGTTTTGTTTTATGGACGCCACCCCGACGACGCCGCGGAGCGTCACATGGCGCAACCAGCCCCCATCACGCAGACAATGCGTGCAAACCACGAACTTGCAGATGACGGCAAAGACTCATGAACGCTGTGCAAAGTCGGGAAAGCGCAAAAAAGAAAAGGAGGCGGACCGCAACAGCGTTCCGCCTCCTCTTTTGAAACGACCTGAATTCGTGACGCTTACTTCGGTTTGACGGCGATGCCCATGACCTCATAGTGAGCGCCGCCCAGGAGGCTTCCGGCCCCGATGAAAGCGCGAGCAGGCATCGGCCCCTTGAAGTAGGTCCGGTAAACGGCGTTGAACGCCGCAAAATTCTTGAGGTCAGAGGCGAATATCTGCACCCAGACGAGGTCGTCCATCGTCAGACCAGCCTTCTCGACTGTCTTTTTGATGTTATCCAGCACGATTTTGGCGCCGGCGGTCGCGTCGAGGGCCGGTTTGCCCGTGGCCGGGTCATGATCAGTGGTGCCGGAGATGTAGAGCGTGTCGCCAGCCATGACGGCACTGCTGAACGGCGGAGCGGTCGTGACACTCGCCGGCACCCCCTCAGGAGCGAAATGCTCGACTGTAGCGGCGTGCGAAGCCGT
This sequence comes from Acetobacter nitrogenifigens DSM 23921 = NBRC 105050, assembly GCF_000429165.1. GTDB lineage: Bacteria > Pseudomonadota > Alphaproteobacteria > Acetobacterales > Acetobacteraceae > Acetobacter > Acetobacter nitrogenifigens. The sequence goes on from NZ_AUBI01000002.1 coordinate 73,593, forward strand.
GGAAACCAGCATTGCAAGAGCGACGGGAGCGACGTAGCGCATGATGACCTCGTTTGTGAGAAGCTTCTTTCGATAGCAACGCCTGGGAAATTATTGCGATTCCATTGTGAAAACAACTCACGCACAGCCCCGGCGCGCCTGAGAGGCCGCAACTCTCCGACAATCATGCAACGAGCACTCTTGCGGCGCCTTAAACGGCAGCCTGACCGCCTGCCCTGTCCTCAGCCCAGCCCCGGACATCGAACGCCCGCATGCCTGCCGCCCGCGCCGCTTCCAGCCCCTCGTCGCTGTCCTCCAGCACCACGCACCGTCCGGGGTCCACACCCAGTCCCTGCGCAGCAAGAAGGTAAATTTCGGGATCGGGTTTCGGGTTTACGACATCCTCGACCGTCACGACCTCCGCGAAGGCCTCCCGCAGCCCGATGGCCGCCAACGATGCCTCGACAACCTCACGCGAACCGCTCGACGCCACGGCCAGCGGCAGGCGGCCGCGCCATTCCCGCGCCAGCGCGACCACGGGCGTGTTTTCACGCACGGCGTGCAGACGATCGATCACGCCGCGCCGGGCGGCGGAAATGACCGCGTCGTGATCCAGAGCAACGTTGAAGGCCTTGTCGACGGCCGCCAACAGCATCCGCTCCGCGTAGCCGCCTTTTCCCCTGAACCATTCCGGCGGCAGGTCGATCCCGCCAACCTCAAGCACAGCGGCGCGCCACGCCGTCAGATAGAGCGGCAAGGTGTCGACCAGCGTTCCGTCGCAGTCGAAAATCAGCGCTGCGACGTCGCCGGAAATTTCAATCACGGAAAGGCCGATTTCTGATAGGCGCCGCCGTCGACCAGCTTGCCCAACGGCGCGAACTCCGCGGCGCTGAACGTTTCCGTACGCACTTTCTTCCCGTCCGGCGCCTCGACGAACACCGTGTCGTTCCAGTCCGCGGCGCTGATCCCGGTCCACAGCGTCAGCGTGATCGGGTCGGACTTGCCGTCCCGCTGGGCCTGAAGCTCCAGTCGCGCGTCTCCGCTCGAAGGCGGCGTCTGGCTGAGCGGCCCCCACCCGTGCGTGTGGTGTTGAAGCCAGTCGTTCACCGTCGCGATTTCCGCGGCGTTCAACTGCCGGACGCGCCGCATCGGCCCCACGAAAATTTTCCCGGCCGTGACTTGCGGAAACGTCACCGGCTTGAAATTCGGCAACGCCGCCAGCCAGATGACGCTTGCCGTTCCGATGGTGAACACCAGAAAAGCGATGATGAAGACGACTTCTTTCCTCATGACCCTGACCCCGTCCGATCAGCCGCGCACGGCGGCGATCACACGGGCGACCTCCGCGTCCGTCAGTTCAGGCTGAATCGGCAGCGCAAGAATACGCTCGGCCAGCGAGTCTGAAACCGGCAATGTCGCGCCGTCATGATGGTCGCGATACGCAGGCTGCCGGTGCAACGGCAGCGGGTAATAGATCGCAGACGGAACGCCCGCCGCTTTCAATCGCTCTTGCAACGCCGCCCGCGCCGCCGTGTCCGGCAGCAGGATCGCATAGATCGCCCAGGCGCTGACCCCGCCCGGCACACGCGCAGGCACGGTCACGACGTCGCGCAATCCGGCGTCATAAGCGCAGGCGATTTCCTCACGCCGCGCCAGTTCCGCCTCGAAAAAATCCAGCTTCGCCAGCAGCACCGCCGCCTGCAACGTGTCGAGCCGGCCGTTCATGCCGGTGCGCAGAACTTCGTACCGCGTGCCACCCTCGCCATGCGTCCGCAACGAACGATACAGCGCCGCGCGCTCCGCATCGTCAGTCAGGATCGCCCCGCCGTCGCCATAACCGCCCAGCGGTTTGGACGGGAAGAAAGACAGCGTCGTAGCCGTCGCCTCCCGCCCCAGTTTGCGTCCGGCATAGGAGCCGCCGAAGGACTGCGCGCAGTCGTCGAGCAGGAACAGGTTGTTCTCCGTCGCGATGTCGCGCAACTCGGCCCATGGCGCAGGCTGACCGAACAGGTCGACGCCGACGATGGCGCGCGGCTTTAGCTTGCCCGCCCTGCGCACGTCGGCAATGCGCGCACGCAGGCTCGCGGGATCGATCTGGAATGTCGCGGGATCGACGTCCACGAAAACCGGCGTCGCGCCGAGCACAAGCGGCACCTCGGCCGTCGCCGTGTAGGTGAACGCTGGCAAGAACACCGCGTCGCCGCGCCCGATCCCCTCCGCCATCATGACGATCTGCAACGCGTCGGTGCCGGAGGACACGCCGACGCAATGTGCGGCGCCAGCGTAGGTCGCGAGTTTTTCCTCCAGTTCCACGACTTCCGGTCCCATCACGAAGCGGCAATGCGCCAGCACCGCGTCGATCCGCGCGCGCAGCGCCTCACCCATCCTGCGCTGTTGCGCCGCGAGGTCGAGAAACGCGATGGGGGCCAACTCTGACGACGTGCTCATGAAACCAGTCTCTCCCTGCCCAAGGCGGTTCCGGGCGCGGCGTCGGAAGCGGCTTCTCCCGCATCCGTCGGCGTCGCGCCCGTGCTGTTGTGAACGAATTCGGGCACAAGGGCCGTAAGCGCTGCAATCGCCTCAGCCGCATTGCCGTCATGCGCGCAGGCCGCGATCCTGTCCACGGCCGCCGAGACCTGCCGCAAATCCACGACGCGCGGCGTGGCGATCAACAGACCCGGCGCATCTGTCGGCGCCGGGGCCTCCCGCCCGTGGAACAACTCCTCGAACAGCTTCTCGCCCGGACGCAGGCCGGTGAAGCGGATCGCCACGTCCTCGTCAGGCCGCAGTCCCGCCAGCCGGATGATGCGCCGCGCAAGATCGACGATCTTCACGGGTTGCCCCATATCGAGCACGAAAATCCCGCCGTCGCGCAGCATCGCGTCCGTGCCGCTTTCGTCGTGATCCAGCACGACGACGGCGCCCCGCACGCTGGCCTGCAACACCAGCCCGACAGCCTCCGGCACCGTCATGAAGTAGCGACGCATATCGGGATGCGTGACGGTCAGCGGTCCGCCGCGTTCAAGCTGCCTGCGGAACAGCGGCACGACCGATCCGGTCGAACCGAGGACGTTGCCGAAGCGCACAGTCACGCAACGCATGGCGTCGCGACGCCCGGACGCCCGCGCGGCGATGTCGAGCGCCTGACAATACATTTCGGCAGCGCGTTTGCTTGCGCCCATCAGGCTGGACGGATTCACCGCCTTGTCGGTCGAGATCACCACCATCGCCTGCGCGCCGTGCCGCGCGGCTGCATCGGCGACGATGCGCGTGCCGAGCACATTGGTCAGCAATCCCTCACACGGGTTGCTCTCGACAATCGGCACATGCTTGAGCGCGGCAGCATGGAACACCAGCGCCGGGCGATAGGTCTCGAACACGCGTTCGATCCGTCCCGCGTCGCGCACGTCAGCGACGACGATGTCGCGCGCAGCCGGATGCGCCTGCTCGCCCAGTTCGACGTCGATCCGCCACAGCGCGTATTCGCCGTTATCGACCAGAACGAGACGACTCGGTCCGAAGGAGGCGATCTGGCGCGCCAGTTCGGAACCGATCGAACCGCCCGCGCCCGTCACCATCACCACACGGTCGCGGATCATGCGATCCATGCCCTCGCGATCCAGCGGCACCTGCGGACGGTTCAGCAGATCTTCCAGAGCCACAGGCCGCAGCTCAACCCGGTCGGCGGGCGTAAGCGCCGTCAACACCGGCGCGCGCATGACCTCGACGCCATGCGCCTCGGCCGCGTCCAGCACGCGGCTCAACCCTTCCCCACGGAAATTCGGGTCCGTCACCACCAGACTGTCCGGCAACGCCTTGCGCTGCGCCATGCCGTCAAGCAGCGCCGCTATTTCGGTGACGTGCCCGAGAATTGGAACGTTATGAATGCGCCGCCCGGCCTGATTCGTCCCCTGCCCGATCAGCCCCGTGACGCGTACGCCCGAGCCGTCGTTGCGGTCGATCGCACGCAGGAACAGATCCGCGACCTGATCCGCGCCGACCAGCACCACGCGCCGCTGCGCCGCGCTGCGACGGCCAAGCACATTGAACATGCGATAGGCAGCGCGCAGCCCCCCGAGCATGACGATCAGGGTCAACGCGTAGATGATCGGGAACGCCGGGCTCGGCAGCGGATAGCCGGTAACGGCTAGTCCGGCGGTGAACAGCGCGGCGCTGGCGATCGACGCCCCGGTGATTCCCAACATGTCGGACATGCCGGAGAACCGCCAGTATTGCTGCGGCATCCGGAACGGCAGCCCGCTGACCAGCAATGTGATCGCGCCTCCCGCCAGCAGCCAGAGCGGGTGCAGCAGCCCTTCCTGCGGCGCGGCGAGCCAGCGCGCGACCGGCGCGGCGAGCGCGGCCACCGTCCCGTCGAGCAGGACATTGACGAGAATACGGTTGAACGGCCGCAGCCGGGTGCTTATCGGCGCGACTTCCGGACGTTGCGGTGCCATCACCATAGCCCTATAGCCCACCCTCGCGCTGGCTAGAAGGAACCAACGCAGCTTTCCTCTGCGCCGACCGTTCGACGCAGGCCAACCAGACGCGATGAGCCAACCCGCCGCCTCCCCGGATACGCTCCGAAGAGCGCGGGCGACCGCCCTTCGCGCCGCCCGCTGCTCCCGGTTGAAGGCGACTGATGCCCATCACGCTTCCCTCCATCGCCCTGCTGCTCCTCGCCGCCATGATCTCTGCGCTGCTGATCCGCCGCATGATCGCCGTGGCTGTCCTTGACACGCCGGTTCATCGCAGCGCGCATACACAACCGACGCCCAAAGGCGGCGGCGTCGGCGTGATCGGCGCATTTCTTCTGGTGCTTCCTCCGCTCCGCGCGACTCTTGGCCTGCCTGCGCTTACGGCGCATGTCGCCGTCCTGTGGGTCGCCGTCGCGGCGTTGGCGATCGTGTCGTGGATCGACGACGTGAAGCAATGGTCGCCGTGGGTGAAGCTGGCGGCGCAAATCGGCGCAGCAATGCTGGTGACAGCCTGCGTGTCGCCGCTTCCAGGACCTCTTGGCGCGTGGGTCGGCGCGGCCATCGCCCTGCCGTGGCTGCTGTTCGTGACCAACGCCGTGAATTTCATGGATGGGCTGAACGGGCTGGTTTCGGGCGTTCTGTGCCTGTCCTTCGCCTGCCTTGCCCTGCTTCCGTCAGCCGCCGCAACTACCGGCCTGCGCGCGGAGTCGGCGTTGCTCGCCTGCACGTTGCTGGCCTTCATACCGTTCAACTTCCCCCGTGCGCGCATTTTCATGGGCGACGTGGGCAGCCAGAGCTGTGGGCTGCTGATCGGAGCGGCCGCGCTCGCGGGCGTCCGCCCCGACGCAAGCGGTCTCTTCGATCCCTCGACGGCGATCGAAGTTCTCTGCCTGATTGCGGGGCTCTTATACGACGTAGGCGTCACACTCTGTCGCCGCGCTCTCGCCGGAGAACGCCTGCTGGAGGCGCACCGTGGCCATCTGTATCAAGTAGCCTATCGCGTCGGCATGCCGCGAACGACGGTGGCGCTGATCCACTGGGGCTTCGTGCTGTGGGGCGCGACATGGTTCACGCTGCTGCGCCCATCGTTCATTGCAATGGGCGCCGCCACGGGGACCACAACTGCGGAAGCAGTCGGCCACATCAGCGCCCTGCTGTCGCTTCTGGGGCTGATCGCTCTACCGCAACTCGTCTGGACGAGCGTTGTCGTATCTCTGGAACGCCGTCGGCCTCTCGACCGCTGGTGACGCCGCAAGCGGCGCCACGGGCGGAAAAACTCCGCCCGGACAGCGTTCGTCTTACTGCTTGAGAGTGAAAGTGATGCCACTGGCGGCAGCGGCCAGACGGGCGCCTTTGGACGCCATCTCGATCTTGATGCGCACGCCGTTCTTGTTTTCAAGAACCTTGCCGCCGATACCTTCGCCCAGCGTCGCCTCACCCGCAGCGGCTGCGTACGTTCCTGCGAAATCTTCGGCGCGGTGCAGGTTGTAAACCGTACCCTTGCCTGTCGCTTCCGAATAACCGACGGCGGCGATCGTGCCGCCCGTCACCGAGAAATGATATTTCTTGTGGTTATAGGTCAGCGTCGCGTCGCCCCACGTGTAACCAACGCCAACATCCGCCGACTTGGCCGTAAGAACCACCGTGGCGGTCGGCGAACCCAGAGCGTCGCCTGCCGCTACTGACGGCGTGGCGATGGTCGCGAGAGAAAGAGCCGCTACAGCGGCGATCGGTGCAAAACGCATGAAGATCTTCCTTTTTTAAATCTTGCTGGCGCTGTTCCCATGTGTGCGGGAACACGTCGAAGCAAGGCTGAGAGCGCAACCGCGTCCGGCTTCAGCCCACATCGTGTTTCAACGTTCTCACCCGCCCATGGTTTGCGGCGACGACGTGTTTCACAACAGGGCGCCCGTTTGAAAAAGCGCTTTCCCTGCCTACAGACACGCAACGAACCCGCCCCGGAGCATATTCTGGCGCTCATCACGGAAGGTTTGCGGAAAATGTGACGATGCGCCTCCACCAACGCGAATCCGCATGTATCTTCATGCGTCTGCAAGACGTCAAAAGAAAGGCGCCTGTGCGTTTGTGAGCCATGATCCGATGCACGACTCCTGCATTCATTGAGACGAGACAGACTTTTTCCCGTGAGGTCTGATATGCCGAACCGACTCACGGACTCCGCCCTTATCTGTGGCACTGAAGAGATTCACCCACTCCACGGATTCCACCGGAATGAGCGGGGCGCGTATCCCGGCGCCCCTGATCGATCAAAACCGAAAACACCGCTCCCGCGTGAAGACGCAAGAAGGTTCGGGAAAAAGCAACGCCTGCGGACGCACGCCTCTCCCAAACATTCGGTCAATATGCACCGGCGCCAAAAGAAAAAAGCCGCACCCCAAAGGGACGCGGCTTTTTTAGACTTCGCTCGGACAACGCTGCTCAAAGCGCGGCGTCCGAACCGCAAAGATCGTCGCTTCGCCGGCGAAACCTCCAAACGAGAAGAACCCGGCTCGAGCGCGATCAGGCGGCGCGAGCGCGAACCGTCTTCTCTTCGACAGCCTTTTTCGGCGCGGCGGATTCGCCCATGATCGAACGAATTTCGCGCAGATAAGCGGCGCCCTTCAGCGTGCGCTGCACCAGCACCGAGCGACGATCGAGCGGATCGACCTTGCGACGGGCCAGATCCAGCTCACCGAGACGGTCGAGCGCGCGGGTGATCGCAGGCTTCGAAACGTTCAGTTCCGCGGCGAGGCCACGCACCGTGTGTCCTTCTTCCTGCAGATAGCAGGTGAGGAACACGGCGAGCTGGCGCGCCGAAAGATCGGGGCCGTCACGACGAACGAGGGATACGATCGTCTCGCGCAACGTGGTGACGAGGGCGTCGGCGGCGGCGTTGTTCTGAGCCTTGGCGCCCTTGATGGGGGCGGTTTTGGTCTGAGCCATGATAGTAAACTCCTTAACTCTTTCGGGCCGGGAGTCGTTATCCCGGTCAGGCCGGTCGGGACCGGCGCTTCACATGCGACGTCATATAGAACGTCTCTGGCGAAAATAAACCGCACCTGAATAAATAGTTCTTCATGGGAATCATTATTCTCACGAATGTAATATATCGTTCAGGTTCAGCAACGTCGGCAACGCGGCGAAAATCGCACGTAACCCCATGATTTCGCCGCCTTCCGGACGCCCAGGACGCGAACTGTCGTTCCACGCGTAGCTATCAATATGTGCCCAACACACAGCTGGGTCGACAAAACGTTCAAGAAACAAAGCCGCGGTTATTGCCCCCGCGAAAGGCTTGGATGAGACATTGTTAATATTTGCGACCGGGCTGCGCAGCCAATCACGGTATCCATCCCATAGCGGGAGACGCCACAACGGGTCGTATACCGCACGGCCGGCTTTCAGGAGCGCCTCTGCCGCCCGGTCGTCATTGCCCAGCAATGCTGGCAGATCGGGTCCCAAGGCGACCCGCGCCGCTCCCGTCAACGTCGCGACGTCGAGCAGAAGGGCGGGCTTCGACTCACAGGCTTCGCTCAACAGATCGGCCATGACCAGACGCCCTTCCGCGTCAGTGTTCCCGATCTCCACCGTCAGGCCATTGCGCGCCGTTACGACATCCAGCGGGCGCATGGCAGAACCGGACACCGAATTCTCGACGCAGGCGAACCGAGCCTCCAGCCGGATCGGCAGATCGCGCGCCATGATCAGGCGAGCCAGCGCCAGCACCGTCGCGGCGCCGCCCATGTCCTTCTTCATTCGCAACATGCCCGCAGACGGCTTGATGTCGTTGCCGCCGGCGTCGAAACACACGCCCTTGCCGACAAGCGACAGCAGCGGCGCATCAGGCGCCGCGCCAGACCCGCTCCAGGACGCAACGACCACGCGCGGTTTGCGTGCGGATCCGGCTCCAACATGCGCGACCAGCGGATATTCCTTCGCCAGCGCCTCACCCTTCACGACCTTCGTCTTCGCGCCGAATGGCGAGAGCGCGCCGACGACAGCCTTCGCCAGTTCGGCCGGCCCCAGAAGATTCGCCGGCAGGTTGATCAGGTCCCGCCCCAGCCAGATCGATCTGGCCGTCTCCAGCGCCTCGGCGCCAGGACTCTCCTCCACCAGGGTCGCCGCCGCCGACTTGCTTCCCTCCCTCAACGAGAATCGGTAGGCGCCAAGCGCGAAACCCAGCGTCGCCACCGAGCGGTCGACGTCGGGCGGAAGGTCGAGTCGCCACGCGCCTTTCGGTAATCCGCCAGGCAGCCCGCCGAAAGGCATCGGGTCCGATACGCCCTCAGGCGGCAATCCCAGCAACGCTGACACGCCGCTTCTCCCATCCGGCACGATCATGAGTTCACCGGGACGCGCGGAAAATCCCACAGCCGCCGCATATCCCGCGGCCGCTTCGCCCACGATACGCGTCAGGGTCTTCACGTCGCCCGCCCGGACGCCGTGAACAATGCGCGACGCCTTCCGACGCCCCGTCGTGACGCATTCGATCTCCCTTACCGCCATAGTCTTCCCACGCTCCAAAAATCCGGCATTAACCCTCAGGCTGCCCCCGCAGGCCCGTCCACGCAATCCGTCAGCACGACGTCGGGCAACCGAGTATGCGCGGCGAACAGGAAAGGACGCTTGCAATTCGTGAAAACCAGTCCACGATGGCGGTATGACAGGGTCGCATGGCGGACGGGTTCCGGGCCTGACGGCGCGGATCTCAGAAAACGGTTCCCCCCCGGCGCGTAACGGCGCCGCATCCCCTGCCTTCGCCGCACGCATGGCGTCGCGAGGGCCCGACGCCTCTGGCGCGCCGCATCCTCATGCGATCCTCGGGCCGACCAACACCGGAAAAACCCATTACGCTATCGAGCGCATGCTGGCGCATCCGTCCGGCGTCATCGGCTTCCCACTGCGTCTTCTTGCTCGCGAAAACTACGACCGCATGGTCGCCGCCAAAGGGGCCGCGCGCGTGGGCCTCATCACCGGTGAGGAGAAGATCGTTCCTCCCGGCGCACGCTGGTTCTCCTGCACGGTCGAGGCGATGCCCACGGACCGCAGCGTCTCCTTTCTGGCTGTGGACGAAATCCAGCTCTGCGGCGACCCCGAGCGCGGGCACGTCTTCACCTCGCGCTTGCTGCATGCGCGCGGACAGGACGAGACGCTCTTCCTCGGCTCAGAAACCATCGCGCCTCTCATGCGCCAGCTTGTGCCGGACGCAATCATAGAAACGCGCCCCCGCCTGTCGGCGCTGACCGCGACGGGCGCGACGCGACTGGAAAAATTGCCGCCTCGCACCGCGATCGTCGCGTTCTCCGCCGCCGAGATTTACGCCATCGCCGAACTGATCCGCAGCAGACGGGGAGGATGCGCCGTCGTCATGGGGCAGATGTCGCCCCGCACGCGCAACGCGCAGGTGGCGCTGTATCAGGACCGGGAGGTCGATTACCTCGTCGCCACGGACGCGATCGGCATGGGGCTGAACATGGATATCGGCCATGTCGCTTTTGCCGGCCTGTCCAAATTCGACGGCCTGCGTCGCCGCAACCTCCTCGCGCCGGAAGTCGCACAGATCGCCGGACGCGCCGGACGCGGCGCGCGCGACGGCACGTTCGGGACCACCGGACAATGCCCCGCCATTCCCGACGCAATCATCGAAAGCGTCGAGACGCACCGCTTCGATCCGCTGCAACGACTCTACTGGCGCAATATCGATCTGGATTTCGGTTCGCCTGGCGCCCTGCTCCGCAGCCTGTCTCGTCCGTCGCCCGCACGGGGCCTGCAAGCGAGTCCGCAGACCAGCGACGCCCTGACGCTGGCGGCGCTGGCGGCGGACCCCGAGATCGCAGCGTCGGCGGCGACAGGCGGCAGAACACGTCTGCTATGGGACGTGTGTCAGATCCCCGACTTCCGTAAGCTCGGCGAACAGAACCACACGCAACTCTGCGCCCGGATCTACGATCGTCTGGCGTCCGGTAAACGCCTGCCGGGCAGCCTTCTTGAAGAACAACTCGCACGGCTGAACAACATCGAGGGCGACGTCGACACGCTGATGCAGCGTCTGGCGGGCATCCGCATCTGGTCCTACGTCGCAACCCGCGAAACATGGGTCTCCCACGCCCCGCTCTGGCAGGAGCGGACGCGCGCGGTGGAGGACGCCGTGTCGGACGCCCTGCACGAACGACTGACCGCCCGCTTCGTCGATCGACGCGCCGCGCATCTGATACGCCTGCTGGACGGCGACGACCGGACGCCCCTGCTGTCGGCCGTTCGTAAAGACGGAGAAGTGATCGTCGAGGGCCATGCCGTGGGACGCATCCACGGTTTCGAGCTTCACCTGGACAAGAACCTGCCGGAGACCGACCGCGCCACGCTGGGCCGCGCTGCGCGTCGGGCGATGCGAACCGAACTGCCCGCCCGTGTCGCCGCCTGCTGCAACGCCCCCGATTCCACTTTCTCGCTGGACGAGCGACGTGGCGAGATTCTGTGGGACGGCGCGGTCATCGTCCGCCTGCGCTCTGGTCGCGACCCATTGCATCCTGCGTTGGAGACGCGTGGAGACGGACTGCTCGACAGCCAGCAAAAAGACCGGATCAAGACGCGCGCCGGGGCCTTCCTTCGCGCGCATATCGAGCGGGACCTCGCCCCGCTGTTCCGCGCGACCGACGCCGCAGCGTCCGATCCGACCATGAGGGGCCTCGTCCATCAGTTGACCGAAGGTCTCGGACAGGCTCGACCGACGCAACCGCTGCGCCAACGCGGCCGATTGTCCCGTCTGGGGATAGCGGCGCTGGAAGGAGCGGGCTCGCTCGATGTGCTCTATCTCCCGCAATTGCTCAAGCCACGCCGCATGCGGCTGCGCGCCCTTTTACTGGCGATCCACGACAATGCGCCGCCGCCGGAACTCCCCTCCGACAGCGCCGTGGTCGTCCCGGCCGACCAGTTTCCCCATCGGCTGCTGTCGAGACTTGGGTGGCCCGAACTGGGACCGGTGCGCATGCGGCTGGACGCGGCGCAGCGGCTCGCAAACCGTCTTGCGGCGCTGACCCGCGACAGCGCGGTCGCCGCGCCCGCCGACATCCTTCAGGTTTCAGGACTCAGGCGCGAATGCCTGAGAGAGGCGTTGCTGGCCATCGGTTTCAAAATCGCGCCGCCGCCGCCATTGCCTGCAGGGATGTTCGGGCCCTCTCCGGCGCTGATTCTCTCTCGCCGAAAGCAGCCCCGCCGGGTAGAGCCGAAGCGCGCGTCCGCCCGGCCGAACGCCGTGAAAGACGGTCCATTCGCCGCGCTTTCGAGTCTGCTTGGGGCAGGAAGCGGCCTTTAACGCAGCGCTCATTTGCGTCGCAATCCGTTCCGAATGCGTCCGCCCGGGCCGCGCCTTGCACCGGTTGGCCCGGAGGCGCCCAAAACGCGGGCTTGCCTCGCGGCCAAAACCCTCGCATATCAACCCGTCCTGAGAAATGGGAGCCGTCCACGCGACCGCCCCGCGACACCAAAGTCGGCGATGCGCCGACCTTCTGACGATCGGAGAGAGCGATGACCTACGTGGTCACTGAAAACTGCATTCGCTGCAAGTTCATGGATTGCGTGGAAGTCTGCCCGGTGGACTGCTTCTACGCCGGTGAGAATTTCCTGGTCATCAACCCGGACGAATGCATCGATTGCGGCGTGTGCGAACCGGAATGTCCGGCTGAGGCCATCTTCCCCGACAGCGACGACCGCGCCGCCGCATGGGCCGAGATCAACGCCAGCTACTCGACGCAGTGGCCGAACATCACCCGCAAGGGCGCCCAGCCCGCCGACGCAGAAGAGTGGAAAGACAAGCCGAACAAAAAAGAGCTGTTGTCGTCTGCGCCCCACAAAGACTGACGCCTCTACAGGCCAGCGTATGTCCGCGCATGGACACGCGCTGTCCCCTCTCTTTGATCTGCGCTCCCGAAAAGACGGTCGCTGGTCGCGGCGTTTCGCGTCAGGCGCACAGGGCTTATCCCTGACAGCCAATTAAGCGACATTTACAAAGCAGGCCCATTGCAGTCCGCGGACGCCCGGCGCAGACATTCACCACATATACTGCGCGTCAGGCGCGCCACGGCGCATAGGTGAACGGTCGTAAGCCCGCCGCCAACTTCCCAAAGCGATAACCCGTTATTCTGAGTATGCGCCGTGAGCCGCGCGCACCAGAATCCCGACTTCGGCTGATGCAGGCCGGTGCGCATGCGTGGCGCCAGACGCCCCTCGCAGGATGAGACTGTCGCCCCAGGTTACGTTGCTGCTCCCATTAATGAAAAAGGCCTCGCGCGTGAACCGCGCGAGGCCTTTTTAAAACCGGAAGCCGGCGACTGGAGGCCGCCGGCAGGAACCGGAATTACCGCGACATCATGTGAGCCGAGGTATTCGTCATGATGAAGGCCGTACCCACGATGAAGATCGCGACGACCATCACCGTGAAGAGGAACACGTTGTTGTTCCACCGGTTCTCGGCCGTCGTGTTCATGTGCAGGAAGTAGATCAGGTGGACGACCACCTGAACCGCCGCCAGAACCGAGATCGCCGTCAGAGCGCCAGTCGGAGACAGGGCGCCGCTGGTGGCCACCATGAAGGCCGCGACCGTAAGAACGACCGCGAGAACGAACCCGATAACATATGAGCGCACGCTGCCGTGGCTCGCGTCGTCATGACCGCTGTGATGCGTGCTCATCAGATCATGCTCCCCAGATAGACGAACGAGAACACGCAGATCCAGACGATGTCGAGGAAGTGCCAAAACAGGCTCAGCATGGTGAGCTTGTTCATCATCCGCTCCGAAATCTCCGTAACGCGCGAAAGCTGCACAACCAGCGTCACGATCCAGATCAGACCGCAGCTCACGTGCAGACCATGGGTCGAGACCAGCGTGAAGAAAGCGGACAGGAACGCGCTGCGATCCGGACCCGCGCCCTCGCCGATGAGATGTGCGAACTCGTTGATTTCAAGACCGACGAAGCCCAGGCCAAGCAGGAACGTGATGGCCAGCCACAGCTGAACGGATCTGATCGCGCCCTTGTGGGCGGCGATCATTCCGAAGCCGTAGGTGATGCTCGATACGAGCAGCAGCGCCGTCTCCATCGCAAGGCCGGAGATCTCGAAGAGCTCCTTCCCCGTCGGACCGCCAGCGTACTGGTTGCGGAAAGTCGCAAACACAGCAAACAGCGTGCCGAAGATGATGCAGTCGGTCATCAGATACACCCAGAACCCGAACACCGTCGGCGGAGCGTGGTGTTCGTGATCCGAATGCGCGTCGTGGAAAGTTGTATCGTGCGCCATTACTCAGCCGCCTGTACCATGAGTTTGCGGGAGTGCTCGTTCTCGATCCGGGCGACTTCTTCAGCAGGGATGTAGTAGTCCACGTCCTGATTTGCGCTACGGATGATCACTGTCGCGAAAACTCCGATCAGCCCGATCGCAGCCAGCCACCAGATGTACCAGATAGCCGCGAAACCAAGCACCAGACTGAACGCGCCGACCATGAAGCCTGCGGCCGTGTTCTTGGGCATGTGGATCGGAGCATACGGGCCACCCGCGCCGCGCGTGTCGATGCCGTTTTCCTTGTCGTGCATGAACGCGTCCAGATCATGGACATGCGGCGTGATCGCAAAGTTGTAGATCGGCGGAGGCGAAGACGTCGACCACTCGAGCGAACGAGCGTTCCACGGATCGCCCGTGACGTCGACGTTCTGCGGCAAGTTGCGGTCGCGAATGGAGACGTAGAGCTGGATGACCTGACAGGCGATGCCGCAGAACACCAGAACCGCGCCAACTTCGGCGATCAGCAGCCAGGGGTGCCAGGCCGGGTTGTCGTAGTGGTTCAGACGACGGGTCATGCCGTCGAAGCCCAGCACGTAGAGCGGCATGAACGCCACGTAGAAACCGACAAACCAGAACCAGAACGCGGCCTTGCCCCACGCTTCGTTGAGCTTGAAGCCCAGCGCTTTCGGGAACCAGTAGTTCATGCCGCAGACATACCCGAAATACACGCCGCCGATGATGACGTTGTGGAAATGGGCGATCAGGAACAGGGAGTTGTGAAGAACGAAGTCAGCTGCGGGAATCGCCATCATCACGCCGGTCATGCCGCCGATGGTGAAGGTGATCATGAAGCCGACGGCCCAGTACATGGTGGCGTGGAACTCCACGCGGCCCTTGTACATCGTGAACAGCCAGTTGAAGAGCTTAACGCCAGTCGGGATCGAGATGACCATCGTGGCGATGCCGAAGAACGCATTGACGTCAGCGCCGGCGCCCATGGTGAAGAAGTGATGCAGCCAGACCAGGAACGACAGCACCATGATGGCGCAGGTCGCGTAGACCATGGTTGCGTAACCGAACAGCGGTTTGCGGGAGAACGTGGGCACGACTTCCGAGAACACGCCGAAGGCGGGCAGGATCAGGATGTAAACTTCAGGATGGCCCCAGGTCCAGATAAGGCTGAGGTAGAGCATCTGATTTCCGCCACCATCATTGGTGAAGAAATGCATACCCAGGTAACGATCAAGACCAAGCATACCCAGAACGACTGTCAGAACCGGGAACGCGACCATGATCAGAACGCACGCGCAGAATGCGGTCCAGGTGAACACCGGAACCTTCATCCAGGTCATGCCCGGAGCGCGCATCTTGACGATGGTGACGAAGAAGTTGACGCCCGTCAGCAGCGTGCCGACGCCTGAAAGCTGAACCGCCCAGATATAGTAATCAACGCCGACGCCCGGACTGAACTGCGTCTCCGACAGAGGCGGATACGCCAGCCAGCCGCACTGCGAGAATTCGCCAATGAACAGCGAGATGTTGATCAGGATAAAGGCGATCGCCGTCATCCAGAAGCTCAGGTTGTTCAGGAACGGGAAGGCCACGTCGCGCGCGCCGATCTGCAGCGGCACCACGAGGTTGAACAGGCCCGTCATGAACGCCATCGCCAGGAAGAAGATCATGATCGTCCCGTGCGCGGAGAAGATCTGATCGTAATGGTGAGGCGGTAGATAACCGGGATTTCCAGCATACGCGAGAGCGAGCTGGGTGCGCATCATGATGGCGTCGGCGAAACCACGTGCAAGCGCGACGAGCGCGAGCACGATGTACATGACCGCAAGGCGTTTATGATCGACAGAGGTGAACCACTCTTTCCAGAGATAGCCCCATTTGCCGTAATAGGTGATGAGCGCGAGCACGGCGATGCCGATGACCGCGACGCCCGCAAATGTGCCTACAAGAATGGGCACATCCACGGGGATGTCCGCGAACGATAATCTCCCTAGCATGAATCCTACTCCTTCATATTCATGTCGGACATCGCGGACTGCACGCGGATCATCTTGCCCGTGTTCTTGTCCATGACCATGCCGTTATTATATTTCGCGACGATGCCGTCGAAGAGGCTCGGCGCTACATGCGAATAGTATTTCACCGGATCGGCTTCGCTCGGAGCGGCCAGCTTTCCGTAGGTCTCGTTATCGAGCTGATCGGAAGAGGAACGCACCTTCTCAACCCATGAAGCGTACTGATCAGCCGGCATGGCGAGCGTACGGAACTTCATGTCGGAGAACCCGCGACCGCTGTAGTTGGCGGACTCGCCAGCGTAATCGCCAGGCTCGGACGCCAGCAGATGCAGTTGCGTCTGCATGCCCGCCATCGCGTAGATCATCGAACCAAGGCGCGGAATGAAGAACGAATTCATCACGGAATCGGAGGTGATGACGAAGTCCACCGGCGTGCCGACTGGGATCGCCAGCTGATTGACCGTCGCAATCCCCTCGTCGGGGTAGATGAACAGCCATTTCCAGTCGAGCGCGACAACTTCGACGTGCAGCGGCTTGGCGTTCGCTTCGTTGTCGAGCGGACGATAAGGGTCCAGCGAGTGGCAGGTCTGGTAGGTGATCACCGCCAGAAAAAGAATGATGATGCTGGGCACGCCCCAGATCACCACTTCAATCTTGTTCGAATGGGACCACTTCGGGAGGTACTCGGCGCTCGTATTCGACGCCCTGTATTTCCATGCGAAGTAGCACGCCAAAATGATTGTCGGGACAACCACAAGCAGCATGGCGACCGTTGATTCAACGATCAGAAACTTCAGCTGCTCTCCTACCGGGCCCTTGGGATCCAACACATCCAGGTTGCATCCCGCCAGCAGCAGCACTGAAGCCAGACCGCCCAGCCGGGCTGGCCCCTTCAGGTACCTATTTATCATCGTACGCCCCTCGGTTCTGACATACCTACAAGCCTTCAAAAAACAGACGCCGGGCCGCGACGCCGCAGTCCATCGTCTCGGACACAGAGTCCGCCCCAACAGGCGGATCGCATTGCCTTACGGCGAATCAATAATCCCTCAAGCTTGGCATCACAATCCGTCCAGCACGCGAGGAATTTCCACGCCTCCCCTTATCCGACCGAGATGGTTTACGGGACAAGTGTTCACGGATTATTTCAGTATATTTCAAATTCAGCGAAAATCCGGCTAGCGCAGCCAAAATCTAGGCTTTTTCTGGGCTGACGCTTTCACATGTTTGCCAACGTGGCGTCACCTCACGGCGAATAAGAGATATTTTAATGGCACCCAGACGCTTTACGCGACGCAGACACGCTAATTCGGCAGGCGTTTCGTCATCCGCGAGCCAAAATCCGGACACAAAAAAACCCGGGCGCCGAGGCGACCGGGTCAGGCAGTTCGGGATTCGCAACGCGACTCTAGTTGTCGCTGGTGCTCCGGACCCCCATGAACTGAAGCAGAAACTGAAACAGGTTGATGAAGTTCAGGTAGAGGTTCAACGCGTCGTAAACGCTGCGCTTCGCCGCCTGCTCCGGACCTTCGTAATAGGCGAACTGCGGATAGGTCACTTTGATGCGTTGCGTGTCGAACGCAGTCAGGCCGGTGAAGAGCAGCACTCCCACAACACTATATACAAAGTACACCGCCGGGCTGTGCAGGAACATGTTGACGAGGCCCGCGATCACCAGACCAAACAGCCCCATCATGAAGAACGATTGAAACCGCATCAGATTGGCGTTCGTCGAATACGCCCATAGAGACGTCGCGCCGAACGTGATCGCCGTCACCAGAAACACACGGGTTACGGACACGCCGGTGTAAACGAGAAAGATGTTCGAAAGGCTCGCGCCCATCACGGCGCAGAACAGCCAGAACAGCGTCTGCACAGCCTGCCTTGAGAGGCGGTTGACCCCGAAAGACATGACCAACACGAAGCCGAGCGGCGCGATCATCGCCAGCAACCCGAGACCGGTCGGGTGAATCGAGTAATCTTCGGCGCGGCGGAAGAAAAGGGCCTGCGCGCTCGTATTGGCGATCCCGTAGGCGACCAGAGCCGTCAAAAGAAGCCCCGACGCCATCCAGTTGTAAACGCGAAGCATATAAGCGCGCAGACCGGCGTCTACGACGGCGGATTGCACCCCTGCCGCAGATGGCGACGAACGAAAGTCGCGAGTGAACGACATAATTACCTCTCTCCCTTCCGGCCAGGCCGGACGACAACTGAATATATTTGGCGACAGGTCGCCAATTCAAGTCCTGCCTTAATTAGCAGACACTCGCAGGCGAGCCATAATTAAAGGTGAGTCATCCCCTCCCCAAGTTCCGGCGCCATTCGGCAGGAATCGCCGCAACGTATGCGCGACAGAGTCCTGCGCATGATGAGACCTCCCCTCTGGACATCTCGACGCCTCTGCCGACTGCTCCCACGCGTCGCCGGGAGGATAGCAGAACGGTCACCTTTCCGTGAGCAGCTCTCCCAAGGCCGCAGCGACGAAGAGATGCAGGCGGAGCAACCGGCCGCATGCCACCGCCCCCAAATTGATGTTCCGTAAGGGCGGATACCGCCCGGAACAGCGAGGGCGCGACTCACCTATTTCCCTACATTACGCGAAATAACGCCACATATGCCGCAGTTCGCCGGAAGAGGCGCGCCCATTCACGCAAGATCCGATGTTGTGAAAAAACGATCATCAGGGTGGCTTACGAGCCTGTCCGTCTGACCAAACGTCCTGCGATGCTCACTCTTTACGCATAAGCGTACCCAAAGATGACACGATTGACATGATCACGTCATCTAGGCTGACTGCCGCGAACACCAAATTCGCACTGCTTTCGCGGCTTTGGCCCAAATCGATGATCTGTCGAGGACGATACAATATGATTCGCCCTTTCTCCTCCCGGAGGAGCCCGCTGCTCGGCGTGCTCGCCGCAGGCACCTTTCTTGCCGCGGCTTTCTGCAACCCCGTAGCGTCGGCCCGCGCCGATGATGGACAAGGCGCCACCGGCGAAGCCATCATCCACGCCGACGACCACCCGGAAAACTGGCTGACCTACGGTCGCACCTATTCCGAGCAGCGCTACAGCCCGCTGGATCAGATCAACCGCTCCAACGTCGGCGACCTGAAGCTGGCGTGGTTCTACGATCTCGACACCAACCGCGGTCAGGAAGGCACGCCCCTCGTCGTCGATGGCGTCCTCTACGCGACCACCAACTGGTCCAAGATCAAGGCCCTGAAGGCCGACACTGGACAACTGCTGTGGGATTACGACCCCAAGGTTCCGGGCAACGTCGCCGACCGCGGCTGCTGCGACACCGTCAACCGCGGCCTCGCCTACTGGAACGGCAAAGTCTATTTCGGCACGTTCGACGGACGCCTGATTGCGCTCGACGCCAAGACCGGCAAGCTGGTCTGGAGCACGTATACGATTCCCAAGGACGCCTCCCTCGGGCAGCAGCGCTCCTACACCGTTGACGGCGCCCCGCGCATCGCCAAGGGCCGCGTTCTGATCGGCAATGGCGGCGCGGAATTCGGCGCACGCGGCTTCATCTCGGCCTTCGACGCCGAGACCGGCAAGCTCGACTGGCGCTTCTACACAGTGCCGAACAACAAGAACGAGCCGGACCACGCGGCGTCTGACAGCGTTCTGATGAACAAGGCCTACAAGACCTGGAGCCCGACGGGCGCCTGGACGAAGCAGGGCGGCGGCGGCACCGTGTGGGATTCGCTGGTGTATGACCCCGTGACCGATCTGGTCTACATCGCGGTCGGCAACGGATCTCCCTGGAACTACAAGTACCGCACCGACGGCAAGGGCAACAACCTGTTCCTCGGCAGCATAGTCGCGGTCAAGCCTGAGACCGGCGAGTACGTCTGGCACTTCCAGGAAACCCCGATGGACCAGTGGGATTACACCTCGGTCCAGCAGATCATGACCCTCGATCTGCCGATCAACGGCGAAACCCGCCACGTGATCGTCCATGCTCCGAAGAACGGCTTCTTCTA
Source organism: Acetobacter nitrogenifigens DSM 23921 = NBRC 105050 (assembly GCF_000429165.1). Taxonomy (GTDB): domain Bacteria; phylum Pseudomonadota; class Alphaproteobacteria; order Acetobacterales; family Acetobacteraceae; genus Acetobacter; species Acetobacter nitrogenifigens. The sequence goes on from NZ_AUBI01000002.1 coordinate 93,344, forward strand.
CGTCATCGACGCGAAGACCGGCCAGTTCATCTCGGGCAACAACTACGTCTACCAGAACTGGGCGCTCGGCCTGGATCCGAAGACCGGTCGTCCGATCTACAACCCGGACGCCCTGTGGACGCTGAACGGCAAGGAATGGTACGCCATCCCGGGCGATCTCGGCGGCCACAACTTCGCAGCCATGGCCTACAGCCCGAAGACCAACCTGGTCTACATCCCGGCGCAGCAGGTTCCGTTCCTCTACAAGAGCCAGGTTGGCGGTTTCAAGGCGCACCCGGACTCCTGGAACCTCGGCATCGACATGGGCAAGGCCGGCCTCCCGGACACCCCCGAAGCCAAAGCGGCGTTCATCAAGGATCTGAAGGGCTGGATCGTGGCCTGGGATCCGGTGAAGCAGCAGGCGGCATGGAAGATCGACCACAAGGGTCCATGGAACGGCGGCATCGTGGCCACCGGCGGCGACCTGCTCTTCCAGGGCCTCGCGAATGGCGAATTCCACGCCTACGACGCGACCAACGGTCAGGATCTGTTCCACTTCGACGCACAGAGCGGCATCATCGCGCCGCCGGTGACCTACCTCGCCAACGGAAAGCAGTATGTCGCGGTTGAAGTGGGCTGGGGCGGAATCTACCCGTTCTTCCTCGGGGGCGTCGCCCGCACCTCGGGCTGGACGGTCAACCACTCCCGCGTCGTCGCCTTCTCGCTCGACGGCAAGGCGAAGCTGCCTCCGCAGAACGACATGGGCTTCCTGCCCGTGAAGCCGCCTGAGAAGTATGACGAGAAGGTCACGGACAAGGGCTACTTCGAGTACCAGACCTATTGCGCCGCCTGCCATGGCGACAACGCAGAGGGCGCTGGCGTTCTGCCGGATCTGCGCTGGTCGGGCGCAATCCGTCACAAGGACGGTTTCTACAACGTCGTCGGCCGCGGCGCGCTGACCGCCTACGGCATGGACCGCTTCGACGCTTCGATGTCCCCGGATCAGATCGAGAGCATCCGTCAGTTCATCATCAAGCGCGGCAACGACACGTATCAGCGCGAAGTCGACGCCCGTAAAAACGACAAGACGATCCCCGATGCCGCGTCACTGGGCATAACCCAGTGACCTGCCACTTCCCGATGATGACCTCATTCGACAAAACAGCGACGCGGTGGTGATAGCGATGATTAAGGGATTTAAGGCCGCGCTCAGCGCGGCGGTGGTCGGACTTCTGGCAGGAACGGCGCTCGACGCCGCCCCGGCCGTCGCGCAGACCGCCGACAGCGATCTGGTCGCCAAGGGCGCCTATGTCGCCCGTCTGGGCGACTGCGTGGCCTGTCATACGGGCCTACACGGCAGCGTTTACGCTGGCGGACTTGAGATCAAGACGCCGATCGGCGCGATCTATTCGACCAATATTACGCCAGACCCGACGGTCGGAATCGGCACTTACACGCTGCAGGACTTCGACAACGCTGTCCGTCGCGGCGTGCGCAAGGACGGATCGCCACTGTATCCGGCCATGCCGTATCCTTCATTCGCCAGAATGACGGATGACGACATCAAGGCGCTGTACGCCTACTTCATGCACGGCGTGAAGCCGGTCGCGCAGCAGAACCGTCCGGTCGACATCACTTGGCCGCTGTCGATGCGCTGGCCGCTCGGCATCTGGGCGAAGCTCTTCGCTCCGGCGCCGAAGGCGTTCACGCCTGCTCCGGGCACCGACCCGGTCATCGCGCGCGGCGAATACATCGTAACCGGCCCCGGCCATTGCGGCGCGTGCCATACGCCCCGTGGTTTCTCCATGCAGGAGAAGGCTTACGACGCAACCGGCGGCGCGGACTTCCTCGCCGGCGGCGCTCCGATCGACAACTGGATCGCCCCCAGCCTGCGCAACGACCCGGTTCTGGGTCTCGGTCGCTGGTCTGAAGACGATCTGGTGCAGTTCCTGCGTTCGGGCCGCATCGACCACTCCGCCGTCTTTGGCGGCATGGCTGACGTCGTCGCCTGGAGTTCGCAGTATTTCACTGACGACGATCTGAAGGCGATCGCGAAGTATCTGAAGAGCCTGCCGCCGGTTCCGCCTGCGCGTGGCGACTACACCTACGACGCGTCAACCGCTCAGATGCTCGATTCCGGCAAGACTGCTGGCGTCCCTGGCGCAGATATCTATCTGAACCAGTGCGCGATCTGTCACCGGAATGATGGCGGCGGCGTCGCCCGCATGTTCCCGCCGCTGGCCGGAAACCCAGTCGTCGTGACCGACAATCCGACGTCTCTGGCTCATGTCGTCGTGTCTGGCGGCGTACTGCCTCCGACCAACTGGGCGCCGTCGGCAGTCGCGATGCCTGGCTACCAGAAGATCCTCAACGACCAGCAGATTGCTGACGTTGTGAACTTCATCCGTGGCGCATGGGGCAATAAGGCTCCGGCCAACGTCACCGCTGCGGACATCCAGAAGCTTCGGACCAAGGGCACGCCGATCAGCGCTCGCGCCTGGGACGCAGGAACATCGACGAACTCGACATGGGGCTTCTTCGCGCCGCAGCCTTACGGAGCGGGATGGACCTTCTCTCCGTCGACCCACACCGGCGTCGACGCCGCCCAGTAAGTCTGGACCGGATATGTTCCCGCTTCAGCGGGAACCATCAAAGGCCACGGAGCAATCCGTGGCCTTTTTTGTTGATAAACGCCATTCGCTGACGGCCGGTTTTACGTTGGCCGCCCAGCAGATCATCCTGCCTGCCCGATGTAGCCCACAGTCACTGCGACCTTTAAAAATCTGATGTCTCCGCTTACCATTATGTAATCATTGAGGAAAACATTCGTGTCGTCGGAATGGAGACGCGTCAATCAATTTGTATATTTTTTGATACAATGTCTTTTTATTGAAACTTTGTGGTGTTTGTGTCGTGATGACCTTGGGGCGAATTAACGCCCTTCTCGGATTCGAAAAGGAATCGTCATGCGTGAACTTACAACAATAGAATTAGAGACAGTGTCCGGCGGTTTCGGGCTTCTTGGCGGCGTCGCTTACGCCGTTAACGGAGTCCTCGCTGGCGTCGGCCTTGTCGTCGGCGGAATCCTCGGCGGGGTCGGCGCCGCCGTTAACGGGATTCTTGGAGGCGTCAGTTCAATCCTGACCGGAGGATCTCCCTACCAGTCCTTCACCTACGGTTATCCCTCACGTCACTAATTGAACCCGAAATTACTTCGACCGATCGTACAAAATCGGACGAAAGGGCGCTCCAATATACTTTGGGGCGCCTTTCTTTACAGGAAAGCTTCTTCGAGCCTTGATTATCTGCGACGGATACACCGTAGAATGACCGCTGCGGCGGCTATCTTTAATCGTAGGGCAACGTTAGCTATAGCTGCTATATAGAACGTCTTTACTGCGTAGATTTTCTACCGGAAACTACTGCACACAGCATTTGCATGATGCTTCCAAGCGTCTGCCGCCAAAAGGACTGGCTGGCCTCCGGCCACAGCTCTGTCGACGTGAGCCTTACCCGTCCGGCAATATTCGAATTCGCCCAGCCATGAATGCGTAATGAACAAGCTGCCTCTGCAGAACACCTTGTCTGCAGAAGCCGTGAAGCCGTGAAGCCGTGAAGCCGTTGAGGGTGTAAATCGGCCCAGCCAACCACCCGCAACCGCCTTTTACAGTTTAACCGGCGCTGGCCGTTCCATCCGCCCTGATAAGCGTGCCGGACCCGGATTTGGTGAACAGTTCAAGCAGACACGCATGAGGCACGCGTCCATCAAGAATAACTGCGGCCTTGGCGCCTGCCTGCACTGCCTGCAGACATGTCTCGACTTTGGGAATCATGCCGCCGGAGATCATGCCTGAGGCGATGCCGCGTCTGGCTTCTTCAGCAGTCAGTTCGGGAATGAGCTTGCCGTCGCCATCCAGGACGCCCGGAACATCCGTCAGCATCAACATACGCGTCGCATGCACTGCGCCCGCAATGGCGCCCGCAGCAGTGTCGGCGTTGATGTTGTAGGTCTCTCCATTCTCCCCTGCGGCGATCGGCGCAACGACCGGGATAAGTCCTGAGCCCGACAGCGCATAAAGCACCTGCGGGTCCACACGGTGCGGCTCCCCTACGAAACCGAGGTCGAGAACCTGCTCAATGCCGCTGACCGGATCGCGCACCGCGCGCAGAAGCTTGCGCGCCTTGATGAGACCGCCATCCTTTCCCGATATGCCTACCGCCAATGCGCCGGCGCGGTTTATCAGGTTGGCGACTTCCTTGTTGACCGAACCGCACAGAACCATCTCGATCACGTCGATCATGGAACTGTCCGTCACCCGAAGCCCATCCACAAACGACGACTTCAGTTGCAGCCGCTCCAGCATGCGATTGATCTGCGGTCCACCACCATGCACGACGATCGGGTTGATGCCGACCAGTTTCAGCAAGGCGATGTCACTGCCGAAATCCTTGGACAGCGCGGCGTCGCCCATAGCGTGACCGCCGTACTTCACCACGATGGTGTCTCCGGCGTAACGACGAAGGAAAGGCAGCGCGCTGGCGAGGGTGGCGGCCTGCTGTAACGCGTCGACCACGCCGGGCGTATCGTCAGTCATCTAAAGTCCATCCAGGCTAGACCCGCGTCCGATCGGGCGCGATCGGCAGCTCGGGTGGAGAAGTCCGCTACGATAGCGGGTAGAGGCGTCATCAGTGAAGCCGCCCGCGTGCGATGGGTTCTGCGCGACGAGCGCGGGACAGAGCCGTTCAGCCGATTGCAGGGAGCGCGAACGCGGTCAGTTCGGCGCGAAGCTCTGGCATGCCAAGCCCCGTCTCGCTGCTGCTGGCGATCACTTCGGGATGCGCGGCCGGGTGTTTGGCCGCAAGAGCCCGCACGCTCTCCAGCTTTCGCGCCAGAGGGCCGGGCTTCAGTCCATCGCATTTGGTGAGAACGATCTGGAAGTTGATCGCCGCCTTGTCGAACAGATCCATGACCTCGATGTCGGACGCTTTGGTCTCGATGCGGGAGTCGAGAAGCAGGATCACACGCTGCAGGGTTGGACGTCCGCGCAGATAGGCGAACATCATCTCCTGCCAGTCTTCCTTCACAGATTTTGCGGCCTTCGCAAAACCGTAACCCGGCATGTCCACCAGCACGAGACGCCCGGCCAAGTCGAAAAAGTTAAGCTGCTTGGTTCGCCCCGGCTCGGACGACGCCCGCGCGAGCGCCTTCCGCCCCGTCAACGCATTGACAAGACTCGACTTGCCCACGTTCGAACGACCGGCGAAAGCGATCTCCGGCTTATCAGGATCGGGTAGTTGCCCGAGTTGCTGCGCGCCGAAAAAAAACTCGCATTCCCCGGCGAACAACAGCCTTCCGGCTTCCAGCTCGTCCGCCGTCCGTTCGATCGGGGTTGAGAAATTGGGAGCGGCCATCAGCCTTTCCGGGCTTTCTTCGCAGGCGGGATAACGGTCGTCTTTGGGCGATCCCGGTGCACGCGCTGAATGACCATCTGCTGCGCCACCGTCAGCAGGTTGTTCCAGCAGTAGTAGATGACCAGACCGACAGGCTGCCGCGCCATGAAGAACGTGAAGATGAACGGCATCGCCATGAAAATCTGCTTCTGGGCAGGGTCCACAGTCGCCGGATTCATCTTCTGCATCAGGAACATGGTCGCGCCATAGAGGATCGGCCACACGCCGAGCAGCAGCATGCCGGACAGCGTCGTCGGATCCCACGGAATCAGACCGAACAGATTGAACAGGTTGGTCGGATCAGGCGCGGACAGATCATGAATCCAGCCAAAGAACGGCGCGTGCCGCATTTCGATCGTGACGTACAGATCCTTATACAGACACCAGAACACCGGAGCCTGAATAAGAAGTGGCAGGCACCCGCTGGCGGGGTTCACTCCCTCCTCTTTATAAAGCTGCATGATCTTCTGGTTCATCTGGACCGGATCGGACTTGTACCGCTCGCGGATCGCCTGCATCTTCGGCTGGACCGAGCGCATCGCCGCCGCCGAACGGAAGCCCTTCGCCGCCAGCGGAAAGAACAGCGTCTTGACGATCAGCGTGAACGTCAGAAGCGCCAGACCGAAATTGCCAAAAAGCTGATACAACCAGTCAAGAACAAAGAACACCGGGCGCGTCAGGAACGCGAACCAGCCGAAATCGACGGCCTTCCAGAAATCGGGAATGTGCAGCTCGTTCTCATAACGCTCCAGAAGGCGAACCTCCTTGGCGCCCGCGAACACATGCGCCGTCGACTCGCCCACTCCGTTGGCCGCGACCGTCACAGGCGCGCGGCCAGTGAAGCCTACTTCGTATGCACCGGCAGGCGTGTCGAACCCATAAGTTCCGCTGACGTCCGACTTCTGATCGGGAACGACGGCCGCGAGCCAGTATTTGTCGGTGATTCCCGCCCAGCCGCCGGTTCCGGAAGCGCTCCACGAGACGAAATTCGGCGCGGTCGAATTGGTGCGCAGCGACTTGTAGGAGCCTTCCTCCATACGGCCGTTGATCACCGAGATCGGTCCCTCGTGAACCAGCATGCCGCCGGTTTCCTCAGGCGTGTAAGCACGCACGACACGAGAATAGGGGACGAGCGCCACCTGATCGCCGGTAGCGTTACGGACGCGCTGGGTGACGGTGAACATGTAATCCCGATCGATCGCCAGCACGATCTCGAACGTCAGACCGGCGTCGTTGCTCCAGCTCAGCGTGACAGGGGCGCCGGAACCGAGTTTCTGCGCGTCGGTTTTCCAGACGCTGTGCGCGTCAGGAAGGCGGACGGTCTGCCCCGGCTGCCCGTACCACCCGAACTCGACATAGGTCGGATGCGGCTGACCCTGCGCCTCAAGCACGCGCACCAGCGGGCTGCCGGGCTTCACCGTCTCGTGGTAACCCCGCAGAACGAGATCATCCAGACGCGCGCCGTGAAGATTGACCGAGCCGCTGACGTCAACCGCATCGATCGGCAGCCTTGCGGGAGCCCCTTCATCTGCGGCCGTCGACCCGGGCGCCGCGGCAGGAGGCGGACGGCTCGCCTGCGTGTCAGCATGCTCCTGCGTCGCGACAGCGGGTTGCGGCTTGGGTTGGGGCATGAAGTAGTCGAAACCGAGCAGCACCAGCGCCGAAAGCAACGTCGCCAATATTACACGCCTGATGTCCATATCGACCGGCCGACCTTTCTACTTCACGGGACCACGCCGCGACTGCGGCGGCGGCCCCACCGCACATTTGCGTCCCTCATACCGAACTTGTCAGGGAACGCCAGATGGGTTGGGCTTATAGACGCCCTATTGCGTGGAGACTCCCTTAGCAGAGTCGACTGCCGCGACCGCAGCCTCGCTCGAACCTGCCAGAGGCACAGGATCGTATCCGCCTGGATTCCACGGGTTGCAGCGCAAGATGCGGCTGGCGGCAAGCCAGCTTCCACGTAGCGCGCCATGCACCTGAACAGCTTCCACGCCGTACTCGCTGCATGAAGGATGGAAGCGGCAGTTTGGCCCGGCAACGGGGCGCCCGACGATTTGCCAGAGGCGCATGCCGCCGATCAACGCTCCACAGGCGCAACGCCCGAGCATGCTGCGACCGGCGTCATCGCTCACGACAACGCCCCGGTCTTCTTCAACGCGCGCCGCAGATCCGCGATAAGCTCAGGAAAAGGACGGTCGCCCGTTCCGATTCGGCCTATCACCACCAAATCCAGACCATTCAACGAAACGTCGCTTTCGACGGATCTTATGGCCTCGCGGAGGCGGCGTTTCGCTCGGTTGCGAACGACCGCGTTTCCGACTTTTTTTGTGACGGTGAAGCCCACCCGCCCTGGCTCTCCGTCATTGCGACTGAGAACTTGCAGAACGAGTCCCGGCGTCGGCGCCTTGCGCGCCTTCGCGGCCACGGCCAGAAATTGCGCGCGCTTCTTGAGCCGCGAAGAGCGCTGATCCTGCACGACGCGCTCCTTTCCGGGGAGCGTTTCCCCGGACGTCATCGCCTGATCAGGCGGAGAGGCGCTTGCGCCCCTTCGAACGACGATTGGCGACAACCTTGCGGCCGCCGACGGTAGCGATGCGAGCGCGGAAACCATGACGGCGCTTGCGGACCAGCTTGGACGGTTGATACGTGCGCTTCACGGTGGCACTCCTCAGTCAACTACACAAAAAAATGTCACGACGCCTCACGGCGAAAAACGCCAGCGTCTGGAAGGCGGGCTTATAGTGAGAGGACCGCCCTGCGTCAACGGCGAGATGCGCGGATGCGGAGTCGCCACGTCATCCGTTTTCAACGCGCCCGGACACGGCGCCGCCATGAAGGAGCCAACGCTTGCGCCGCCCTTACCTCACGGTCCCGGTCTTCCTTATCGCGTTCGCCACCGCGATCGCCACGCGATACGTCCCCCTTCCCCAAGGCGGCGCGATTTTTATCGCGCTGCTGGGCGCTGCGATCGCCGCTACGCCCACATTGCGAATCGATTCTGCACGCAACGCGCCAGCGCCGGACGGTCTAATGGCAGAACAGCCGTCCGACAATCGCGCCACGACGGCTTACATGGCTCCCCCCGGAGCAACCGGGGACAATAGCGCAACGATATCACCGAAACTGCGCCACGATCTGCGGGGGTTGATCTCGCCCGCCGTTCTGTCCGCCGACCAGCTTTCGTCGCACGCGGACCCGGAGGTCCGTCGACGCGCGGAGCAGGTGCTGGACGCGCTGGACCGGACGACGGCCCTGATCAAGGCCGCCAGCTAGAGCATCATCCGATCAGACGGAATCGGCTGATCGGATAAAGAAGCCCGCCAAACCAACAAACCAACAAACCAACAAACTAGAACCTTATCCGTGAATCCGTGTGACCGGATAAGGCTCCAAATCAGCCGACTGTCGCTCAACCCTCCAGCCGTACGACTTAAGAGAAACCTCGCCGATGCCGGACGTCCCTCCACTCAGGAGCGCTCGCGAGGTGTCGTGACAGCCCATCGAGCAGGATGGCCCGGAACAGATAATCGGACGCCGCAACCGGGAAGACGAGCGAACGCGCAAGGGTTCAGGCGGCTGCGTTGCGAAGCCGCTCCTCCACTCGGACGCTTCCGCCTGCACGGCGCCAGAACCAGCGAGCGACGTATTTACTGCAAAACAAACCAAGTCTGGTTACGCAGTTCACGCCACGCGTGCGAGAACACGTGGCGTGAACCTTGTGAAAACAGCTGGTTTCAGCGTCAGCGCCGTTCGATAAGCTCGATCTTGTACCCATCAGGATCTTCAACGAAAGCGATCACGGTCGTGCCGAACTTGACCGGCCCTGCCTCGCGCGTGACCTTCCCGCCTCCCGCGCGCACCGCCTCGACCATCGCTGCCACATCAGGCACGCCAACGGCGAAATGACCGAAGCCCGTCCCGACCTCGTAGCCATCGTCCTTGCCCCAGTTATAGGTCAGCTCGATTTCGGCCTGCCCTTCGGCATTACTTGCGTAGCCAATGAAAACAAGCGTGTATTTCCCATCAGGAACTTCCCGCCGACGCAATTCGTGCATACCGAGCAGGCGATAGAACGCCAGGCTGGCGTCCAGATTCTTCACGCGCACCATCGTGTGCAGATAACTGGCCATAATCGACGCCTTTCTTCAATAAAACAGCACCTTGTCCGCGGCTACGCCCCGGACTGTTCAGCGTGCCCGACACCATAAAGGAAAAGACCCAGACGGTCGGCCGCCGTGATGCAGGCCGCCGGGTCGGTAAGAAGCGTGCCCCCGGCTTCGAACGCCACGCCCGCCAGACCCGAACGCGCCGCCTGATCGATCGTTTGCGGCCCGATGGTCGGCATGTCCGCCCGCCTCTCCTGCCCGGGCTTGAGCAGCTTGACCAAAACGCCCCCCTCTCCCGGCTGTCGGCACGCGCCAGCGCGGTCCAGCATGGCGTCGGTGCCCTCCATGGCCTCGACCGCCAGAACGACGCCATCCTGCACCACGCACCCCTGACCGATATCAAGACGCCCGAGAGTCCGCACGACCTCCATTCCCCGCCGAATATCGGAAAGAGAGCGCTCGTCCGGCTGGACGCGCCCCAGAGCGCCCAGTCGCCCAAGCGAAGCCGTCAGAAACTCGTGTGCGCCGCGAACTGTGAAGCCTTCTTCGCCAAGAACACGCACCAGCGCGCCCAACAATCCGTCATCCCCGGCGAAGAGCGCCCGGCCAAGACGGGTCAGGATACGCGCGCCTTCCGCGTCAGGGCGGATATCGCGCAGTGAAGGTCGTTTCACGGGACCGATCAGGACGATGTCACGACACCCATGCTCGCGCAGTTCGGACAGGATCCGACCCGCAGCGGCGAGGCGCACATAGACATGCGGCCACGTCTCGACCACTGCCGGGTCGGCGAAGTCCTGAAAGGCGACGATGAACGGAGAGCGGCCCGAGGCCGCCACGGCTGCGGCGACTTGCCCCGGAAGAGGTCCGCCGCCAGCCAGAATGCCTACGTTATCGGCAGTTTCGACGCCATGCGCGCCTGAAACATGATCGTTCTCGGACAATGGCGTCAATCTCCCGTCACCATCCGGGCCGCAGGCAATCAGCCCGCTTCAGTCTCACTGCTGGAACATTCCTCGCGCGCCACACGGACCAGACCCCGACGGCTCGGCGCTTCGATGAAGCGAAGGATTTCTTCGATCTTCGCATCGCTTCCGTATTGCTCACGCACCACGCCAATACGCTGGGCGAACACGTCGTCTCCGCCGCCGCGCGGGTAAAGCGCCTGAAAAGCCTTGCGCATCCGATGGATCTGAGCCGAGTCGACGCCGTTGCGCCGCAGCCAGATCCAGTGCAACCCGACCAACCGCGCCCGGTTTCCAAGGACGCTGCCATACGGAATGACGTCGGCTTCGACGCCGGCCACGCCGCCGACAAGGGCTGCGCGCCCGATCCTGACGAACTGGTGTATCGCCGCCGAGCCCATGACACGGGCGTCGTCGTCGATAGAGACGTGCCCCCCCATGACGACGTTGTTGACGATGATCACGCGGTCTCCGAGCGTGCAGTCGTGGGCGACATGCGCGTTAGCCATGATCAGGCAATCGGCCCCGACGCGCGTCAGGCCAGACCCCGTAACCGTGCCGCGATGGATGGTCACATGCTCGCGCACCACTGTGCGCGCGCCAATCTCGCAGCGCGTGGGCTCGCCCTTGTATTTGAGATCCTGAGGAGCCAGGCCGACCGTCGTAAACGGGAAATAGCGCGATTCGGCGCCAAGCGTGGTGCAGCCATCGACGACGACATTCGCCACCATCTCCACGCCGTCGCCCACGACGACGTCCGGCCCGATCGAGCACCATGGACCGATCTTCACGCCCTCGCCCAGACGCGCGCCGGGAGCAATCAGCGCAGTGGGATGAATCCCCGGCGCCGTTGACTCCAGACCGGCACGGCTCTCTGAGCGCGCCGCATTCACCGTTTCAACCAGAACTACCTCCATCGACGCCTCAGCTAACCATCGGTGAGCAATAAGGCAATTCGCGGGTCGATAAAAAGATTCAACACGCCCCGGAGGCGGTAAGTAAACGTATCAGCGCGATACAAAACCCGCCCGGCGCAGAGCGGTTCCGTAGCGCCCCGCGATATGTCAGTCCATAATCATGGCGCTGAACGTCGCCTCGGCGACCGAGACGCCTTCGACACGCGCCACGCCGCGAAACTTCCAGACATTGGCGCGTTGCCGCTCTTTTTCGACATGGATGCGAACCTGATCGCCGGGGCCTACCGGACGACGGAATTTCGCACCCTCGATCGTCATGAAATAAACGAGCTTGCCTTCGAAGGCCGCGCCAAGCGTCAACACAACGAGCGTCGCCGCCGTCTGCGCCATGGCTTCGATCAGCAACACGCCGGGCATCACCGGGCGCGCGGGGAAATGTCCCTGGAAAAACGGCTCGTTCACAGAGACGTTCTTGACCCCGACCGCAGACTGACCGAGTTCGACATCCACCATGCGATCAATCAGCAGGAATGGGTAGCGATGGGGAATCGCTTCCATGATCCGCATGATGTCGACCGTCTCGATGCGCGTCGTCGCGCCAGCGTCCTGCGTTTCGCGTTCCTGATCCACGTCTGTCAAACCGCTCCGTTATCGCGCCGCGCCCGTCACGCGCCGCCTTTTCCTTCCGACTGGCTGTCGTCAGCGCCCTCTTCAACACCAGGGCGGCGAGAAAGTCGACGCAGTGTTGCAACATTACGAAAAAATTCTCGGAACGGCATCGCCGGGCTTCCGATGACATCGGCTCCGGCCTCAACGTCCGACATCACGCCGCATTGCGCACCGACACGGGCTTTCGTCCCAATTTTGATGTGGCCGATCAGCCCCGCCTGCGCCGCGATGGTGACGTAATCACCAAGTTCGGTCGAACCGGAAATCCCCGCCTGAGAGACCACGATACAGCCTTTGCCAAGGCGAGCGTTATGACCGATCTGCACCAGATTATCGAGTCGCGATCCTGCGCCGATCACCGTGTCCTGCACCGAGCCACGGTCGATAGTGGAGTTGGCGCCGATTTCCACGCCGTCCTCAAGGATTACGACGCCAAGTTGCGGCACGGTTTCGAAGCCTTGCGGCCCCACGGCGAAACCAAATCCGTCCTGTCCAACGCGTGCGCCGGGAAAGAGTATAACCCGGTCGCCCAGCACTGCATGGGACAGCACGACCTGCGCGCTGATCCGGCAGTCTGCGCCGATGCGGACTCCGTCGCCGATCACGGCGTGCGGGCCGATAATCGTCCCGGCCCCGATCTCGACGCCTTCTCCGATCACCGCGAAGGGCCCGACCTCACAAGAAGCGTCGACCTGCGCGGACGCGGCGATCACCGCTGTCGCGTGGACCCCGGCGCGCGCTTTTGGCGCAGGATGGAACATGCGCGCGACGCGCGACCAGGCGAGATAGGGCTGCGCCACCACGATAGCGCCACAACCGGGAGGAACTCGCGACGCAAAGGCTTTGGCGACAATCACCAGACCAGCCTGCGTGTCGTCTAATGCGGCCGCATAACGACGGTTGTCGAGGAAGCTTAGCTCTGTCGGCCCCGCCGCCTGAAGCGGCCCTATGCCGGTGAAGCCTCCCTCAGGAAAGCCTCCCTCGCGCGGAGGGAGCAGGTCACCACCCGCCGCCTCAGCCAACGCCTCGGCCGTGAACGGTCCGGCGCGCTCGAAAAAGCGCCGGTCAGCCGTCGCATGCCTGCGCTCCACCACGCCGCTCATCTCGCCGCTCCCGATTCAGATCGCGCGAGGTTCACCGTGTCACGCTCATTTCGGCGCTGCGGCCGGAGCCGGAGCAGCAGCCTGCGCGGACGCCGTGGTCGGCATCTTGCCGGACTTCGCGAGCACTTCCGGATCCTCGTTCGGCGCCGGGATGTAGACTTTCGGCAGAACGACGTTCAACTGCGTCGCGACCTCGTTCGTGATGTCCTGCCCGTCGACGTGCAACGCGACCTGCTCGCTATGCATGATCAGGTTCATGCCGTGGCTCGAGGCGACGTGCTGAATGACCTGCACCAGTTCTCGCTCGATCTGCCCGAGCGAGACCTGCGCCGCTTCCTGGATGATCCGGTTGCGCTCACGGAAGTCGCGCTGAGCCTTCATGACGCGCGATTGCAGGGCGCGTTCCTGGCCCTGAATCTGGTCTGCGGACATCGTCTTGGCGGCGGCCTGCAGTTTCTGCTGCTCATCGCGCCAGCCAGCCTGCGCCTTTTGCGCGTCCTGCGCCAATGCGTCGCGACGACCGCCAAGCTCGCGCTCGACCTGCTGACCTGCCATCGACTGGCGCATCACGTCGGCGACGCTGATGATGCCGATCACGGCTGCCGGGGGCGGAGCCGCCTTCGGCAGTTCGGGCGCAGTCGGAATATTGGGCTGTGGCAGCACTGGCGGCGGACGGGAGTTGTCAGCCTCCTCACCATCCTGACCATCACCTTCCTGCGCCTGCACCGGAGCGGGGCGCGACATATGCGCAGGAGCCGGGGCCGCTGCGGGGTGCGCCGTCTTCGGCACGAACCACCCGGCTCCGCCGCTGGAGTTGGAAGCCGCCTGCGCATGGGCGGACTCGATGAAGGAATGACCGGGAACGACAAGAACGGCGGCGGCGAGAAGCGCCGCTGCGGACAAGCGAGACATTGTCACCTCAGAATTGCTGACCGAAGCCGAAGCGCAGCAGCTGCGTGCGGTCATTTCGTTTACGCAGGACAGGAATGCCCGCATCGATGTTAATGAGACCGAAGGGACTCTTCCACGAGAAGCCCAGACCGGTGCTGATACGCGGCGTCAGGGTGTCGCCCGAAACACGCTCGTATTTGTATGGGTAATAGTTGAGCTGGTTCGGGTTGGTGTAATTGTTTCTCACACGCAGGCCCGCCAGAGCGCCGGTGTCAACAAAGTAACGGCCACGGATACCCATGTCCGCCGCGAACGGCATCGGGAAGTTGACCGTCATTGACCCCGTATAGATGAAGCGCCCGCCCAGAAGGTCTTCCTGCGAGTGGATGGCGCCGTCCGCCGGAGACACCGTGGTCTGCCCGACTGCTCGGGGACCCACGCCACCGTCGAGGAAGCCGCGCAGATTCTGACCGCCGAGATAGAAATTGTCGATCACGTCGTGACGGCCATTGCCCCAGTCCGCCAGATAGCCGGCGCCGGCGGTAAAGGCGACTGTCCAGTCGTGGTTGCCCATCATATCGTCGAGCGGCAGGTAATATCCGACGTCGACCTTGCCACGGACGTATTTTTCATCACCGCCGGCCCCGGCGAAATCGCCGCCCACACGGGCCACAAAACCCTTATGCGGCTGCAGACGGCTGTCGCGCGTGTCGTAGGTGAGCGTCGTGCCGATCTGCGACAGCAGCGAACTGCCCGCCTGATCGAGAATGTAGAAGGACGTCTCGCTCCAGGACCCGCCGATAGTACGATGGATGAGCGAGTAGTTCCATGATTGTGACAGATGGTTCGTATAGGCGTAACCCAGACGGAAGGTGACGCCATACCGCCCTTCTGAATAGTTCTGGTACGTCTGATACTTGTTCTCGATGTAAAACAGATCGACGCCCGCGACGAGGTTTCGGTTCAGGAAGTATGGATCCGTGACGGAGAGATCCACCTGCCGCTGGTAATACGCCATGGTGCCGGAAATACCGGCGTCGACGCCACTGCCGAGCAGGTTATGCTGCTTGAGACCCAGGTTGCCGATGATGCCAACGTCCGTCGAATACCCGCCGCCGAGCGAGAACTCGCCGGTCGGTTTTTCCACGACGTTCGCCGCCACGTTGACGCGGTCCGGCGCAGACCCCTGACTCTGGTCGATGGAGACGGAGCTGAAATAGCCCAGATCCTGCAACGCCTGCTTGGAGTATTTCTTGTACATCGCGGTGAACGGATCGCCTTCCGCCATAGGCAACTGCCTGCGGATAACGCTGTCCTGCGTGATCGTATTGCCGTTGATGTCGAGGCGCTCGACATACATGCGCGGCCCTTCGCTGACGTCGAAGAGCAGGTTGACGATGCGCTTTTCCGGATTGCGGGCGATTTCCGGACGGACCACCGCGAAGGGGTTGCCCTTCGACTGGATGATCTCCTCCATGTTCGTCGCGTTGTGCTGAACCGCGTTGCCGTCGTACCACTGGTTCGGAAACAGCTCGATATATTTACGCAGCGACGCCGCCGGAACGTGGCGAAGACTGGAGCGGATGTCCATCTTGCCGAGCCGGTAGCGCGGGCCTTCGTTCAGCGTGAACGTGACGTAGAAGGATTTCCGGTCGGGCGACAATTCACCCGTCGCGTTGATCATCTGGAAATCGACGAAGCCGTTAGCCAGATAGAAACGACGCAGCAATTCGGCGTCGTAACGCAGACGCTCCGGGTTGTATTCGTCCGAGGACGAAAAGAACCGGTACCACTGCGTTTCTTTCGAGGAAACCACTCCGGCGAGACGCGCTTCGCTGAAGTTCTTGTTCCCGACGAAAGAAATCTTACGGATCAGCGTCTGAGGCCCCTCGTTGACCTGAAACACCACGTCGACGCGATTATGCGCAAGTCGAACGATTTGCGGCGTCACATCGGCGCCGTACCGCGCCTTCTGGGCGTACACCTCAAGAATCTTCTGACGATCGGCGGCGGTCGTCTGCTGGGAGAACACTGCGCGCGAGCGCAGGGCGATCACCTTGCGTAAGTCCTCATCCTTGGCGGCGTGGTTGCCCTCGAAGACGATGCGGTTGACGATAGGGTTCTCGACGACCTGCACCTGCAGAGTGTCGCCAGAGCGGTGCAGCGTGACGTCCTTGAACAACCCCGTGGCGTAAAGGGTCTTCAGGGAACGATCGAGATTGTCCTGGTTGAAAGTGTCGCCCGTGCGCACCACCATATAGGACAGGACCGTGCTGGCCTCGATCCGGTCGTTGCCATGGACCTCGATGTTCTCGATGACCTGACCCGACGAGTGGCGCTCGCGCTCGGCGGCCCCATTGTGTTCGACGGCGGTATGACGCCTGGCCGGGGCGAACTGCGCGGACGCTTTCGACCCCATAAGCATTGGCAGCAAGCAAACCGAAGCGAGCAAAGCCTTACGTTTACTCTTCAAGACCAGCACCTCTCCGACGGGGAGCAAGGCTCCCGCTGCCACGACCAAACTCACTCGCGAATAGGCTCGTCAACCCGACCCGCTTTTCAAGCATAGCGGAAATGCGGGCGCGAACCCAAATGCCGCCGCGCCTGCGAAACCGGAACAGACGCCTGATCGGGACATATGCTCCCGAATACACTCGCGGAACTATCCGAAATGTCGCCGGGGGCGCAAGCGCCCGGAACATTACGAAACACGCCCAAGCATTACGCTAAAGCTTTCCGCGCTCTCACCCAGCCAGCGACGCGACCCATTTGAACAGACCAAAGCTGGAAAGATCGTTGAACGTGGAGAAAAGAAACAGGCAGGCGATCAACGCGAAACCGGCCTGAAACCCGAGTTCCTGCACCTTGCGCGGCACGGGACGTCCACGGATCGCCTCGATCGCGTAGAACACCAGACGTCCGCCGTCGAGAATCGGCACGGGGAAGAGGTTGATCAAACCGAGATTGACCGACAGAAGCGCCATGAACGACACCAGACTGGCGACGCCGTACTGCGCCACCTGCCCCGACATCTGCGCGATCCGCAGCGGTCCGCCAAGATCTCGCGCCGTATGCCGGCCTGTGACCATCTGCCAGAGACCATCCAGCGTCTGCACTGTCACCGACCACGTCTCACGCGCTCCCGCGACCACAGCCGCTCCGGGAGACAGGGGCGCGCTCGTGATCGTGGCGAAAGTAACGCCAAGCTGGCCGACAGGGCCTGCCTTGCCGGAGGCCGAGACGCTGCCGATCGTCACGGGCAGGGAGACGTCCTCGCCGTGACGGCGCACATGCAGCGTTGTCGCCTTGCCCGGAGCCGCCGCCACCACGCTCTGCACCGTCGTCACCTCGGGCGTCGACGTGTCGCCAACCGCGATAATCGCGTCGCCCGGAACAACGCCGGCCACAGCGGCAGCGCTGCCCGGCGACACGGCGTTCACTTCGTTACGCGCTTCCGGGCGACCGCAGAACGCGAACAACGCGGAGAACAGCAGGAAGGCGAGAAGAAAATTGAAAACCGGCCCCGCAAGAATGACGATGGCGCGCGAACCCACCGGCTTGTCGTGGAACGTGCGTCCGGGTTCCCAGGCGGCTTTCTGCTCGTCCGTCGCTTCCTCAGGCCCCTCAAAGCCGTGCGGCTTCACGAAGCCGCCCAAGGGGATCGGCCCGACGCGCCACTCCGTCCCGGCCTTGTCGGTCCAGCGCCAGAGCGGCGGGCCAAAGCCGATTGAGAACGTCTCGACCTTTACGCCCCGCCACCGGGCCGCGAGGTAATGACCCAACTCGTGGATGAACACGAGCACGCCGAGCACGACGACGAACGACAGGATTGTGCGGATCGCTTCATGCATCGGCATGGCTCCTTGGGGACCGGCGAACTAAGGACGTCACGCGGCGCGCTGGATCGTACGCGTCGAAGCCGCCCGCCGCGCTTCCGCATCCCAGTGAAGAACGGCGTCCAGATCGTCGATCGGTGGAGCGCCGAGCGCGTCCATCACTTTCTCCACGACGCGGGCGATATCGAGAAAACCGATCTGGCCAGCAAGGAACGCCTCGACCGCAATTTCATTGGCGGCGGAAAGGATCGCAGAGGACGCCCCGCCCTCACGCAGCGCCCGACGGGCGAGGCGCAGGGCCGGAAAACGAACCTCGTCCGGCGCCTCGAACGTCAGCGAGCCATACTCCGCTAGATCCAGACGGGGCGAGTTCGTAGCCATCCGGCGCGGCCAGGCGAGGCAGTGCGCGATGGGAATTCGCATATCCGCTGACCCGAGCTGCGCGATCAGGCTCCCGTCGGTGTATTGCACCAGGCTGTGGACGACCGACTGAGGGTGCACCAGCACGTCGATCCGGTCTTCAGTCAGATCGAATATCCGCGCGGCCTCGATGACCTCCAACCCCTTGTTGAACATCGTCGCGGAGTCGATGCTGATCTTTGCGCCCATGGTCCAGGTCGGGTGTTTCAGCGCCTGGGCGGCCGTCGCGGCCTCCATCGTCTCCAGCGTGGCGCTACGGAATGGTCCGCCCGACGCCGTAAGGATGATTTTCTCGACCTGATCGGTCTGACGGTCGGCCATCGCCTGAAAGACCGCGTTGTGTTCCGAGTCGACAGGAAGCAGCGTCGCGCCGGCATCTCTGATGGCGCGGAGCATCACGTCGCCCGCGCAGACAAGAGCTTCCTTGTTGGCCAGCGCCACAGTCTTGCCATTGCGGATCGCAGCCAGCGTGGGTTCCAGACCGGCCGCTCCGGTAATAGCGGCCATCGTCCAGTCGACCTCTCGCCCTGCAGCCTCGATTACGGCGGCGCGGCCGCCGGCAGCTTCGACGCCAGATCCCGCAAGACGTTCGCGAAGCTCGGAGAGAGCTCCTTCGTCGGCGATGACCGCTATTTCCGCGCGCAACGAGAGGGCCTGCTCGGCCAGAGCGGCGACGTTGCGTCCCCCCACCAGCACTCGGACGGAAACGTCGGCGCCAGCCTGTCTGACCAGATCGACAGTGGAGCAACCGATGCTGCCGGTGCATCCCAGAATGTTAACCGTTTTCATAACCATCCCACATTACCCGCATTCGCCGCCGGCGGCGAGCCTGCCCCTTGCGCCAGACCACGCCTCATCCACCGAGGAAACGCCCCAGCCCCCGCGCCAGATCGTCAAAGCCGGCAGACCAGAACGGAAGCCCCGGTTTCGCCAGCAACGACAACAGGGCCGCCAGAGGCGCTGCGGCGAGCAACGCGTCGAAACGGTCCAGCAGACCGCCATGCCCCGGCAGCAAACGCCCGGAATCCTTGACGCCTCTCGCGCGCTTGACTGCGCTTTCCGCGAGATCTCCCGCCTGCGCCGCTATCCCCAGAAGCAACGCCCACCCGGCGCCGCGGGCGGCAAACCCTGCGCCCGAAATTGTCGCGACCACGAGCCCCGCCATGACGGCGCCCAGCAATCCGCCGACTGCGCCCGACCGCGTCTTGCCGGGAGAGATGCGCGGCGCGAGCTTCGGGCCGCCAATCATCCGCCCGGTGACATAGGCGGCGCTGTCGCTCGACACGACCACGGCGATCACGAACACGACGGCCCAGACGCCGCAATCCGCGCCCAGCCGGAGCCACATGAGAGAAAGACCGCCAGCGGCGATCACGGCGTTCATCAGCCACAGCGGCGGCCCGAAGACGAAAGCCGTCATGGCGAAGGCGGGCGTGGCTTCCCACCGCCCGCAGAACGCCGAAAGGCCTGCGCAAAAAGACCACGCAACAAAGAGCGCGCCGCGCCACGAGCGCGGAGAGAGCGCGAACAGGGCAGCTCCCTCCGCAGCCATTCCCGCCATCGTCGCGATAATGAGCAGGCCGTATGCGTACCCACCAAGGCTGATCGCTAGAACGGCGACGATGATGAGCGCAAGAGCCGAGAGGAGGCGGGGACGCAGATCGCGCCAGTCTCGGCCGGGCATGACGCTGGACGGCTGCGCGGGAGCCAAGGTCACGCCGGGCGGGCGCCGAAGCGCCGTTCGCGTCGCGCGTAAATGTCGAGCACCCGTGTAAAGGACGCCTCGTCGAAATCCGGCCAAAGCGTATCGAGGAACACCAGTTCCGCGTAAGCGCTCTGCCAGAGCAGGAAGTTGGACAGGCGATGCTCGCCGCTGGTGCGCACGATGACGTCCGGATCGGGCACGCCCGCCGTCAGCAGACGCGCCGACAGCGCCGTTTCATCGATCGCGGACAACGCGATATCCCCCCGCTGCACGGCCTCCGCCAGCGCGCGCGCGGCGTGCACGATATCGCCGCGTCCGCCATAGGAGAGAGCCAGCAGAAGGGTCAGCTGGGTGTTGCTGGCCGTGAGGGCTTCCGCGCGCTCCAGTTCGGCGACCAGATCGGGACCGAAACGGCCCAGATCGCCGACGAAGCGGATTCGCACGCCTTCCTTGTGCAGTTCAGCAACCTTGTGGCGCAGGTAATACTTCAGCAGGCTGGTCAGATCCGCGACTTCGGTCGGTTCGCGGCGCCAGTTTTCCGAAGAAAACGCATAAAGCGTCAGATACTCGACGCCCTTGGCCTTTGCGGCCCGCAGGCAGCGAGACACGGCCTCGGCCCCGGCGCGATGACCGGCGACCCTTGGCAGTCCCCGCGCAGCCGCCCAACGTCCGTTGCCGTCCATAATAATGGCGACATGGACCGGAAGATGCGCGTTCGAGGCAGTGGAGGCGGGCGACGCGCTCGATACGGCCGCGCCCGTCGTGGATGACATGACGTGTTTCAGACCTGCTTGATCTCGCGTTCCTTGTCCGCGAGCATTTCGTCGATCTTCTTTACATACTGATCCGTGAGTTTCTGGATCGAGTCCGACCACGCCTTGACGTCGTCCTGGCTGATGTCGCCCTTCTTTTCGAACCCTTTCGTCTGATCCATTCCGTCGCGACGGACGCCGCGCACGGCGACCTTGGCGCCTTCGGAATAGCGACCGGCGGCCTTGGCCAGCTCGTTGCGGCGCTCTTCGGTCAACTGGGGAATCGGCACACGGATAGTCTGCCCCTCGCCAGCCGGGTTCAGCCCCAGTCCCGCGTCGCGAATCGCCTTCTCCACAACGCCCGCCAGAGCCCGGTCCCAGACCTGAACCGTCAGCATCCTCGCTTCCGGAACGGCGATGGTGCTGACCTGAGACAGAGGAACCTCGCCGCCATAGGCTTCGACCCGGACAGGCTCCAGCAGGGCCGCGTTCGCGCGCCCGGACCGCAAACCGGCGAAATCCCGGCGCAGGCTTTCGAGCGCGCCTTCCATCCGGCGTGTCAGATCTTCTGTAAGCGTGTCCAGATCAGCCACAACGGCTCTCCCACAAACTGATTGGGACGGCACAGGGGCCGTCGCCTCTAAACCCCGACCCGCAAGGTCGGGAAGCGTCAAACTCAGCCTCGTCAAAGGCGGACGTTACAGTCCCGACGGCGCCTGACTTTCGATCAGGACACCTCCTCGATTCGCGTAAACTTGCCTTCGCCCTTCATGACGCGCTCGAACGCGCCCGCCTCGTGAATGTTGAACACGATGATCGGCAGGCGATTTTCTCGTGCGAGGCTGATCGCGGCTGCGTCCATGACGTTCAGGTCACGGGCCAGAACTTCGAGATAAGTGAGCTGCTCATAGCGCTCTGCGTCCGGGTTCTTGCGAGGGTCGGCGCTGTAAACGCCATCCACCTGTGTGCCCTTCAGAAGACAATCGCAGTCCATTTCCGCAGCGCGAAGCGCCGCGGCGGTGTCGGTGGTGAAGAAGGGGTTGCCGGTCCCGGCGGCGAAAATCACGACGCGGCCCTTCTCCATATGACGAACTGCGCGACGCCGGATATACGGCTCGGCGATGGACGACATATGAATGGCCGACATGACGCGCGTGGGAACGCCCTCTCGCTCAAGAGCGTTCTGCACCATCAGCGCGTTGATGACCGTAGCCAGCATCCCGGCGTAGTCGCCCTGCGCCCGGTCCATGCCGCGCGCAGCAGCGGTCAGCCCGCGAAAGATGTTGCCGCCGCCGACGACAAGGCAAACCTCGACGCCGCTGCCAGAGACCGCCGCGACGTCCGCGGCGATACGGTCGACGGTATTGGCGTCAACGCCATACTGACCGGCGCCCATCAGCGCCTCCCCGGATATCTTCAGGAGAACTCGCCGGGCGGCGGGAGCGGCGTCGGTGCTTTCGGTCATTGGGCCTCGATGCGCAGACTGTCAGGGATGATCCACGCAACCGAAATATCTGAACCCCGGAGCGCGTTTCCGTCGCCCGTCATATCGCTCACGCGCGGTCGCCACAAGCACTGGCGACGCCTTTCTCGTTAACGAGACCGATGGACGCCGACCATTAACAGTTTTCCAACGGCGGAGCTCGAAGACTGGCGCCTCAGGCGTTGTCGTCCAGCCCGATGGCGCGCAGACGGGCGCGCTCCTCATCCCACCCGGCTCGCTCTTTTACGTTCAGGAACAGATGGCACGTGCGCTCAAGCAACGATCCCAACTGCTTGCGGGCCCGCTCGCCTATCTCGCGGATGCGCTTTCCCTTCTCCCCGATCAGAATCGCCTTGTGGCTGGCGCGACCAACATAGATTGTGACGTCGATCCGCACAGAACCATCCGGGCGTTCCGTGAAACTCTCGGTCTCCACGGTCGCGCCGTATGGCACTTCCTCGTGCGTCTGCAGGAATACCTGCTCGCGGACCAGTTCCGCCGCCAGAAGACGGTCGGGAAGATCGGTCAGATCGTCTTCGGGGTAGAGATACGGTCCGGGCGGCAACGCTCCCGCCAGCGCGTCAAGCAGGTCGTCGACGCCGCCGCCCGTGCGCGCGCTGATCATGAACACGTGCTCGACGTCGATCATGCCCGAAATTTCCGCCGTAAGCGGCAACAGCGCCGGAGCGGGCACCAGATCCGTCTTGTTGAGCACGAGCCACACGCGTCGTTTCGCTTTCGCGAGATGCTCCACCACCGCGCGCGCCGCCTCGTCGAGGCCCGAGCGCGCGTCAATCAGCAGCAGCGTGACGTCGGCGTCCTCCGCCCCCGCCCATGCCGCTGCGACCATGGCGCGATCCAACTTGCGGCGCGGCTTGAAGATGCCCGGCGTGTCCACCAGCAATATCTGCGTGCTCTCGCGCATCAGAATGCCGAGCACGCGGAAGCGGGTCGTCTGCGCCTTCGGGCTGACGATCGACAGTTTAGCGCCAGCCATCTTGTTGAGAAGCGTCGACTTGCCCGCGTTGGGCGCGCCCACCAGAGCCGCGAATCCGCAGCGGGTTTCCTGTGTCATCGCCCTTGGCGCCCTTTCGGCCTGTACAGCCCGTTCACGAGGAGGCGCCGAAACGCGTCAGCAGATCGGCGGCGGCGGCGCTTTCCGCCGCCCTCTTGTTTCCTGCCTCTCCCTGACCGGAAAAACCGGCCACATGCGCCTGCACGACAAAACGCGGCGCGTGGGAGGGACCGTCGGCGCTTAGCATTTCGTAAGCAGGCAGCGCCAGCCCCCGCGCCAGCGCCCATTCCTGCAGCGCAGTCTTCGGGTCCTTCGGCGGGCGCCCCTGCGCTACAATCGCGTCGGTCCAGAAACGCCGCACCAGCACGCGAGCCGGGGCGAGGCCGTCGTCGAGATAAAGCGCGCCAAGCAGCGCCTCGACCGCATCCGCCAGCACGTTCGCGGTGTTGCGGATTCCGATCCGCTCTTCATGTGCCGCCACATCGAGGGCGGCGGGAATATCCAGCGCCAGCGCCACTTCAGCGAGAGTCGTCCGCGAAACCAGCTGAGCGTGACGTGAGCCGAGCGCCCCTTCCTGCTCCGCCGGGTACCGCTCCAGCAGCCATTCCGCCATCAGCAGGCCAAGCACGCGGTCGCCAATGAACTCGAGACGTTCATTTGACCCGGCGCCACGCGTCGCGCGCTTACCGCGCCCGGTGGCGCGTTGATGCGCCGCCGATCGGTGCGTCAGCGCCTCCCGCAGAAGATCCGGGGCGCGAAACTGATGCCCTATCGCCTGCTGCAGCCGCTCGAGCTCGGCCGGGTTTGAGCCGCTCATGACTCAGTGAACGCCTTTCAGCAACCTGCTCCAGCGGATCTCGGACGGCCACGCCCAGATCTGCCACCAGGGGTGAGTCATATCGACGGAGAAGAACACCAACTGCGCCCGTCCAACGAGATTCTCTATGGGCACGAACCCCAGATCCTCCGGGTCGTCGCCCATGAAACGGCTGTCGGCGCTGTCGTCGCGATTGTCGCCCATGGCGAAGAAATGACCGGGCGGCACGACGTAGTCCGGCGTGTCGTTCTGCATGCCCTCATCCGTGAGTTTCAGGATCTCGTGCCCCTGGGGCGGCTGAGTCCGGCCGCCGGGCAGAGTCTCCAGGCACAGTTGCCCCTCCATGTGGGTATGGTGTTCGTCGATAGCGGTGTAGTCACCCGCCGGAGGACAGGAAACCTGCTGCCCGTTGAGGAAAAGCAGCCCGCCGCGCACCTGCACATGGTCGCCGGGCAACCCGACGATGCGCTTCACGTAATCGATCGAGTTGTCCTTGGTGAACCGGAACACGGCCACATCGCCACGATGCGGTTCATGGTAGAAAATGCGACCGCTGAAGATGTCCGGCGAAAAAGGGAACGAAAATCGCGAATAGCCGTAGCTGTATTTCGAAACCCAGAGGTAATCGCCGACCTGCAGGGTCGGGATCATGGAGCCGGACGGGATATTGAACGGCTCGAAAAAAAACGTCCGGGCGACAACGACGACCAGAACGATCGTAACGAACGAGCGAGCGGTTTCGATCAGATTCTGAATGAACGAGGGCGAAGTCTGCGCCGTGTCCTGCGTGGAAGCCATATCGTCACTGTACTCCATCGAGAAGGTCTTCCACATCGCCCGCCGCGGCGCCATCGCTCGCGACAGCTTCCGGCGATCGCTCACGATCGACGCGAACCCCAATCGTGACACGTCGTCAACAACGACGACGTCAGCCGGCGGATGAAGCCGCCCACCCCCTTCCCTGTCAAGCGACTCTGTTTCGGGGAGCCTGCCCCGGTGCAATCCCGGACCCGCTTCGTTCGAGGCCCGAAGCCGACGTTGACGATCAGGCCGGCAAGGCTTCGATGATGACCTGAGCCAGTGCGTAGGGCGTATCGTCAGTCATCGTCAGGAAAAGACGCGCCACCATGTCTGGCGGCGTAAGCGCTGCAAGCCGCGCAGCGGCGCCGCCCGTCAGCGCGAGCGTAGGCTGGCCGGAGGGCAGATTGCGTACGCCCATCGTGCTGTGGAACACGCCATTCGAAAATCCGGTCCCGAGCGCCTTGGAGCACGCTTCCTTGGCCGCCCACCGCTTCGCATAGGCGCCGATGCGCGCCTGTCCGCTTCGACGTTCGGCGCGCGCGCGTTCCTGCTCAGTGAACACGCGCTCAAGAAAGCGATCACCGAAACGCTGGATGGAGCGCTCGATGCGCCGCATGTCGCACAGGTCCATGCCCAGTCCGAGAATCATGACTTCGTCCTTCGGCGCAGGTGGACCGTCAGGACCGCGCGCGCTCGACCTGGGAGATGCCCGTCGCGGATCGCAGGCCGCCGATGAGGCCGGAAAGATGCTTCAGATCGCGCACCTCCACGTCCACGAGAATCTCCATGAAATCGAGCTGGCGATTGACGATCTTGAGGTTAACGATCGCGCCGTCCTGTTTGGACACCGCGTTGGTGACGGTGGCGAGCACCTGCGGCTCGTTGGCGGCGATCACCGTGACGCGCCCGACAAACGGCTCCGCACCCTGCCCGCCGTGACCGATGGCCTGATAATCCCAGTCAACGTCAAGGAACCGCTCCGGCGTCGCCGCAAAGGCCTCCAGCGTCTGGCAGTTGACGTTGTGCACCGTCACGCCCTTGCCGTTGGCGACCACTCCGACGATCCGGTCGCCCGGCAGAGGGTGACAGCATCCGGCGAAATGCACGGCGATGCCTGCGCCGAGACCAACCAGCGGCGACCCGGACGTGCGCGGCCTGGTCGGAGCCGTCCGCGCCATGAAGCCCGGCACCATGCGCGGACCTCGCGGCGCGCGGCGCAACTCGGGATAGGCCGCATGCACGACGTCTTTGGGGCCAAGATGGCCGCCGCCGATCGCCACGTACAGGTCCTCGACGGAGGCCTGCTTCAGCTCCTTGAGAACGCTGTCGATAACTTTTTCCGAGCCGTCCACGCCTTCCTGACGGAACGCCTTGGCCAGCGCGGCCTTGCCCGAGTCGATGGACGCCTGTCTCTGCTGCGCCGTGACGTAACGGCGGATACGCGCGCGCGCCTTGCCAGTGACGACAAAGCGCTCCCAGGACGGCGACGGAGCGCCGCCGCGGGCCGTCATGATTTCGACCTGATCGCCGTTCTGCAGTTCGTAACGCAGCGGGACGAGACGGCTGTTGACCTTGGCGCCGACGCAGGTGTCGCCGACCTGGCTATGCACCGCGTAGGCGAAGTCGATCGGCGTCGCGCCGCGCGGCAACGGAATCAGCTGTCCCTTCGGCGTGAAGCAGAAGACCTGATCCTGATAAAGTTCGAGCTTGGTGTTTTCGAGGAATTCGTCCGGCGCAGCGGAGTCTTCCAGAATTTCAAGAAGATCCTGCACCCAGCGCGGACGCTTCATCGCACGCGGGCTCTGCGCTTCCGCGTCAGGCGCGGCGCCTTCGGGAAGCTGCTTGTACGCCCAATGGGCGGCCACGCCGTTCTCCGCGATGTCGTGCATGTCCGCAGTGCGGATCTGCACCTCGATCTTCTGGTTGCGCGGATGCCGCAGCGTGACGCCGGTGTGAAGGCTCTGGTAGCCGTTGGCCTTGGGCGTGGAGATGTAGTCCTTGAAGCGCCCCGCAATCATCGGCAGCGCCGCGTGGATGGCGCCGAGCGCTACGTAGCAGTCCTCGCGGGAATCGACGATGACGCGGAACGCCATGATGTCCGAGAGCTGCTCGAACGCCACGTTGCGTTTCTGCATCTTCTCCCAGATCGAGA
Organism: Acetobacter nitrogenifigens DSM 23921 = NBRC 105050; assembly: GCF_000429165.1. Classification (GTDB taxonomy): domain Bacteria; phylum Pseudomonadota; class Alphaproteobacteria; order Acetobacterales; family Acetobacteraceae; genus Acetobacter; species Acetobacter nitrogenifigens. The sequence continues at coordinate 120,412 of NZ_AUBI01000002.1, forward strand.
AGGGCGATTTCTCGCGCCCCGTCACCTCGACGCGCTCGACCCCGGCTTCCTGACACATACGGGTCAGTTCGCCGCGAACCTCCTCGATCACGTCCGCGCCCTGCCCGCGCAGATAGTTCAGACGCGCGCGGATCGTCGCGTCCGCCTCCGGCTCAAGCTGCGCGAAAGACAGGTTCTGCAACTCGGTCTTGACGCGATCCATACCGATGCGCCCGGCGAGCGGCGCATAGATGTCCATGGTTTCGCGCGCGATGCGCTTGCGACGGTCGTCGCGCTGCACGAAATGCAACGTGCGCATGTTATGCAGACGATCGGCCAGCTTAACGATCAGCACGCGAATGTCGCGCGACATCGCCAGCACGAGCTTGCGGAAATTCTCCGCCTGCTTCGTACGGTCGGACTGCAGTTCGAGACGGGTCAACTTGGTGACGCCGTCCACCAGCTCCGCGATCGTCGACCCGAACTGCTCGCGCAGAGATTCAACCGTGAGGCCGGTGTCTTCGATCGTGTCGTGAAGCAGGGCGGTCGCTATCGACGCGACGTCGAGATGAAATCCCGCGAGAATCAGCGCAACGTCGAGAGGATGCGTGATGTACGGATCGCCGTTGTCGCGAAGCTGCGTCGCATGAGCCGCAGCAGCGACCTCGAACGCCCGCTCGACAAGCCCCAGGTCGGCGTCCGGATTATACTGACGAATGCGCCTGAGAAGCTTCTCAGGCGATATGACCTGACCGTGCGAAGCGGCCAGAAAAGCTCCGGCGGACGCGCTGGAGGGCGAGCCTGCCGAAATGGCGACGTCGGCCGCGCCCTGAGCTTCAGCCGTCATGTCGCGCAACGCCAAGCAGAACGCGCCGCGTCAGGCGCGAGATATAAAAATGGCTGCCTAAAGGCGCGCTCAGCGCCGTCCCCGACCGCCGAGTTCGGCTTCGATGGCGGCTTTGTATTCTTCCGGAGAAAGATCTGTGATCTCTTCTTCGGCGGCGCTCTCCTGCAGACCGAAAATATTCTGGTCTGTCGGGATGAGATCGAGCACCTCCTCGTCGGCGGGCTCCGGCTCCGGCGCACGAGCCAGCGAACGCACCAGATCGCTGCGCAGCCCCTCAAGCGGCACCGTCTCCTCGGCGATCTCGCGCAAGGCCACGACAGGATTCTTGTCGTTGTCCCGATCCAGCGTCAGCTCTTCGCCGCGGGACAGATTACGCGCACGTTGCGCAGCAAGCAGAACGAGGTCGAAGCGGTTCGGCACCTTCTCGACGCAATCCTCAACAGTGACGCGCGCCATTGGCAGCCTCCGCGAAATTCGTTGGAAAAGACCCTATTACCATCCGGCAGGCCGTTAGGGAAGAGCGACGGCGTCGGCAGGCAGCCGCCGGATGGCCTGCGGCTCAAGCCTGTCGATCAACTCCTGCACGGTCGCTCCCAGAATCGGATGCTTCCAGTCCGGCTCCACGTCGCGCAACGGAAGCAGGACGAATGCACGCTCATGCGCGCGCGGATGCGGCAGGACCGGGGAACCGCCGCGCCTGATCTCGCCGCCTGCGTCGATCAGATCCAGATCGAGCGTGCGCGCAGCGTTAAGCTCGCCCCGAACGCGCCCGTAATCAGCCTCTATGGCGTGAAGGCGCTCAAGGAGCGTTTCGGGCGAAAGAAAAGACCTACCAAACGCTACCCCGTTCACGTATGGTGGCTGGCTCGAAGCCGGGATCGCTTCGCTTTCGTACCATGCGGAAACCCGCTCGACCGACAGGCCCGGGATTCCCCGAAGCGCCTGCACGGCGGCCTCGCAGGTCGCCAGAGGCGAAGCTCCCATGACACCTGCTCCCAGCGAACGTGGAAGATTGGCGCCTATAGCGATCAGGACCTGCATGACACCCTACGCGCAAACCGCACTTCGTCCACACCCGCCACAACCACGCTTCCCCCAACACAAGATAACGATAGCTTAACTAGTTTATCGGTAAGATCAGACGCATTCAAGGAAGAGACTGAATGATTATCCGCAATACAGAACGAACGGCATTATTTATCGACGGTTCCAGCCTTTATTCAGCTTCAAGAGGACTGGGATTCGATGTTGATTACCGCAAGATGCTCGAGTTTTTTACATCCCGATGCAATCTTTTGCGCGCTTATTACTACGCAGCCATTCTGGACACGGAAGAATATTCGCCCATCAAGCCGCTGACCGACTGGTTATCGTACAACGGTTACTTTCTTGTTACAAAAACTGCGCGTGAATTCACCGATCACAACGGTCGACGGCGCATCAAGGGCAACATGGACATCGAAATCGCGGTGGACATGATGGAGGCCGCGCCTCGACTCGATCACGCAATCCTCTTCACTGGCGATTCCGATTTCCGCCGCGCTGTGGAGGCCGTGCAGCGAATGGGCGTGCGCGTGTCAGTCGTTTCGTCGATGCGCTCTTCTCCGCCGCTGATCGGGGACGACTTGCGCCGGCAGGCCGACCGGTTTGTCGATCTGGCGGATATCGCCGACGAGTTCACGCGCCGCCCCGCCGAGCCGCGGACGCGCCAAGCCCCGATTCGACACCCGGCCGACCAGCTCAGCGAACCCGACGATCTCGATAGCGAATGATCCGCTTCGAGAACGCGCCCGCATACCGATCGGAGGACTGCCCGAAGTCCGCCGATCGGACGCACAGGGAACGTAAGCCCCGGTGAGCCACACGCTGCTCACCCCCCGGGAGGTCACTGACGCTCCCGACGACGATTGTCAGCTATGTCCCCGGCTGGCGCAGTTACGCAGCGCAAATCGGCGGAACCGTCCTGAAGTTGACCACGCGCCTGTCCGCCCCTGGGGGTCACGAGAAGCCATCGTCCTCATCGTAGGACCAGCGCCCGAGATCACGGAAGACGCACGTCAGGGACGCCCCTTCGGCGACGAAAATGCAGGCGTCATTTTCTGCGAAACGTTAGCCGAGCATGGGCTTGCGACCGGGCACTACGTGCCGGGCGACGTTATCGGCCTACGTTCCGATCAGTGCCGGGTGGTCGGCGCCATTCGATGCGCGCCACCCGCAGCCCTGCCGCAACCTGCGGAAGTTCATGCCTGCAACGCCTTCCTCAAGGCCGAACTGCAGGCAATGCCCAATCTTCGAATCGTGCTGGCTATCGGCGCCCTGGCGCACAACGCCACCATCGCGGCGTGCGGCATGCCGATGTCGCGTCTTGGTTTTCAGCATGGGCGCGTAGCCACCCTGCCGGACGGGCTTATTATCGTCGATTGCAGCCCTCTGTCGGCACATAGCCCAAGAGACGAACTGATCTGTCGCGAAATGTTCAGCGCCATCGTCACGACCGTAGTCGAGGCGCTCGGACGGCAGGGCCTATAGAGGACCCGCCCCCTCAACAAAAAGCCGCCACCCGGATGTTGCGGGCGGCTACGAGCGAAACTCGCGAGCCAGACCGGCCTAAACGTCGCGGAAGGCACGCGTCTCGCTACACGCGCGCACTGACGGCCCGAGCAATCTTGCCCGCCAGCACCCCCCTTCAGAATCCGGGAGCCGCTGGCGGGAAACGATTAAAACGACAGGTCGTCGCCGCCACCGCCCCAATCGCCGCCGCCACCCCAATCACCGCCACCAGCGTCGAAGCCTTGATCGACGGACGTCCCTGCGCCCGAGAACGGGTCGCCTCCAGCGTCAGAGCCGTAATTGTTGTTGATGACCGTCTCTCCAGGAGCGCCCCAGCCACCACCACCGAGGTCTCCGCCGCCGTGATGCCCGCTGAACAGACCCTCAAGCGCGTTCGCCGCCATCATGCCGCCAGCGACGCCCGCCGCCGTCGTCAGGGCCGAACCCAGAAAACCGGAGCCGCGCTGCTGAAACATGCCGGGCTGAAAGCCGGGGGGCATGGGCTGCATCTGCGGCTGCGGCGCGCCGTATCCATAACCGGGCGCAGCCTGACCGCCCCAACCCGGAGGGGGCGCCGCCTGGGCGCGCTGCTGACCGCCGCCGAAAAGGCCGCCGAATATACCGCCGGAGGGTTTCGTCTGGCTCTGGGCCTGTTGCAGGGCCTGCTGGGCCTGCTGCAACTGGAACTGCAGCTCCCTGATGCGATTCTGCGCCTCGACAAGCGCTGCTTCCTGCACCACCGCCATCTGCGTGATGCGGTAACGGGCTTCCGGGTATTGCTCGAGATTTTGAGCAATGAAGCGGTCCGCCTCCGGGTCGATCGGCGGCAGGTTGGGTCGCGTGGCGGGCACGCTGCCGAAACCGGATTGCGGCGCGCCGCCAACGCGCGCGATGAATTTCGAAATCAGGTCGCGTTCTTCGGTGTTCATGCTTCGTGCCCTTTCAGACTACTCGTGCGCGGATATTTTGAGCGCCGGGGAAACCACACGCAAGCGTATGCCGTATCGCTCAAAATTTTAATTTCGTCATAAAACGGCCATGCACGTGTTCGGCGTCAGACCGACGGCCAGCGACCTTATCCGTAAAGGACGGTCAGCGTCGCGGAAGCGAGCCGATGTGCGTTCATGACGAAGCCGACATACGCGGGAGACGCGTCGGCGGGGACGTCCAGAGTCGGCGCGTCCAGCGCCGTTACGGTGAAGACGTAACGGTGAACGCGCCCTAGCGGCGGCGCCGCCCCACCATAACCCGGCGCACCGAAGTCGGTGCGGATCTGCCGCGCGCTCTCGGGCAGGCCGCCTTTACCGGAGCCTGCGCCCTCCGGAAGTGCCGTCACTGTCGCCGGGAGGTCGATGACCACCCAGTGCCACCAACCTGAGCCAGTGGGCGCATCCGGGTCATACGCCGTGATGACGAAGCTTTTGGTTCCTTCCGGCGCCCCGCTCCACGCCAGAGGCGGAGACAGATTGTCGCCCGTCCGCCCCATGCCCGAATAAACCTGCGCCTGCGGCATCACCGCGCCGTTGGTCAGGGTCGCGCTGGTCAGTGTGAAGGTCATTGGATCATACCCCTGTCACGATGGATGGGCTTTCCCGAGAAAGCGCCTGCGTCGAAACGGCCACTCGCTTCACCAGTTGAGGCTGATGAGCCAGAACTCCTCCGAAGTGAGGGTGACTCCCTGTCCGCAGGCAGTGGAATCGGCTGCTGCGCTGGCCAGAGCCGCGATGCGCTCCACCATGATGATTTTGCGCTGATGCGCCTCCGACGCCTCCGTAGAAGTCTTCAGCACGTCGAGCGAAACCTTGGCGGCCTTCGCGACCCGCACGGCGTCGAGCAAAGCATAGGACATGGGCAGGTTCCTTAAAGCCATGGCGCGACCATCAGGGTCGCGCGCGTTGGGCAGAAAATGGCGTTCCTGACCGGTAGCATCAACCCCGCCATGACAAGGAGACGCGCGGAACCATACTCTACTCAAGAATACGTCCTCCGCGCGCCCCCCGTAAAGGCTGCCCAAAGCCGCAAGCATCAGCGGGAATGTATAACGGAGTGACCGCATGAAACGCGGCTGACATCCCTCACCCAAGGCTGCGCCTTGCGACGCAGCGCACTCCCCGGCAATCGCAGCCACCCGTATTTAGCGGGAGGCGCACAAGCCAACGCAACGCTGGCGCCGGAGGTCGATTCCCCTTAAACGCTGCGGCCCATGACCGACCGCACAGCAGATTACGATTTCGACCTGCCTCAGGAGTCGATCGCGCAAAGCCCGGCGCGACCGAGGGACAGCGCGCGGCTGCTGGACGTGGCGGAAGCGGGCCTCATCGACCGTACGATGCGCGAGTTTCCAGATCTGCTGCGGCCGGGCGATCTGCTCGTGGCCAACGACACGGCCGTTATCCGCGCCCAGCTTCACGCATTGCGCGGCGAGGCGAAGATCGGCGTGACGCTCGATCGCATCCTGCCGGACGGAAGCTGGCACGCGCTGATCCGCAATGCGCGGCGCCTGCGCGTGGGCGACAGGCTGACGTTCCCCGGCGCACGGGCCGAAGATGTCGCGGACGTGCTGGAACTGGAAGACGGCGGCGGCGCGACCCTGCGTTTCAGCGCCGAGGGAGACGCGTTCGACGCGTTCCTTCAGGCCGCCGGGGCACTGGCGCTTCCCCCGTATATCCACCGTCCCGCCGGACCGACATCCGAGGACGAGCGGGACTACACGACGATTTTCTCCGCCCACAAGGGCGCGGTCGCGGCCCCGACCGCAGGGCTGCACTTCACGCCGGACCTGCTGCAACGCATCGACGCGGCGGGGATCGAGCGTCGAACTCTTACGCTGCATGTCGGCGCAGGCACGTTCCTACCGGTGCGCGCCGAAACGCTGACGGGCCACAAGATGCACGCCGAACGCGGCGTCGTGACGGCGGAAACGGCGGACGCGATCAACGCCGCGCGCGCCCGTGGCGGGCGGGTCGTCGCTGTCGGCACCACGACGCTGCGGCTTCTGGAAAGCGCCGTGGACGAGCAGGGCGTGGTGCGCCCCTTCGACGGGGAGACCTCGATCTTCATCACGCCCGGCTTCACGTTCCGGGCGGTGGACATGCTGCTCACCAATTTCCACCTGCCCCGTTCGACGCTGTTCATGCTTGTCAGCGCCTTCGCCGGGACCGCCCGCATGCGCGGGGCCTATGCGCACGCGGTGCGGGAAGGCTACCGTTTCTATTCCTATGGCGACGCGTGCCTTCTGCGACGCGAGGACAACCAATGATTGGCGACCGATGACCAAGCCGCCGACCCGCATGACAGCCCCATCCCGTCCTGAACGCGCTGCTGGGAGGCGCGCATGACCGCTTTCAACTGGCGGTGCGAGGCGGTTGACGGTCGCGCTCGCGCAGGCGTTCTCGAAACCGCTCACGGTCCGGTGGCGACGCCGACCTTCATGCCCGTCGGCACGGTGGGCACGGTGAAGGCGATGACCATGGACGCCGTGCGCTCCACGGGCGCGGGGATCGTGCTTGGCAACACCTATCACCTGATGCTGCGGCCGGGCGCCGAGCGGGTCCGCGCCCTGGGCGGACTGCACCGGATGATGGACTGGCCGGGTCCGATCCTGACCGATTCGGGCGGGTTTCAGGTCATGTCGCTTGGCGCGCTGCGCAAGCTCGATCAGGACGGAGTGACGTTCCAGTCGCATATCGACGGCTCGAAGCACCGGCTCGACCCGGAGCGGTCGACGGCGATCCAGCATGCGCTCGACGCGACCATCACCATGTGTTTCGACGAGTGCCCCGCCCTGCCCGCCCAGGCCGACGCCATCGCCGCTTCGATGCGCCTGTCGATGCGCTGGGCGGCCCGGTCGCGTGAGGCGTTCGTGCAGCGTGAGGGCTACGGGCAGTTCGGCATCGTGCAGGGCGGCGTCGAGCCGGAGCTGCGCGCCGAAAGCGCCAAGGCGCTCTGCGATATCGGGTTCGAAGGCTACGCGATCGGCGGTCTGGCCGTCGGCGAGGGACAGGAGTTGATGTTCGCGACACTGGACGTCACGACGCCGCTGCTGCCGGGCGACAAGCCACGTTATCTGATGGGCGTCGGCACGCCGGACGATCTTCTTGGCGGCGTCGAGCGCGGCGTGGACATGTTCGACTGCGTCATGCCGACCCGCGCCGGACGCACGGCCCGCGCGTACACCGAACGCGGCACGCTGAACCTGCGCAACGCCCGCTTCGCCACCGACGCGCGGCCGATCTCGCCGGATTGCGACTGCCTCGCCTGCTCGCGGCACTCGCGCGCCTATCTGCATCACCTGTTTCGCGCCGACGAGATTCTCGGACCGATGCTGCTGACCTGGCACAACCTCGCTTATTACCAGCGTATGATGCGCGGCCTTCGTACGGCGATCGTCGCGGGCGACCTCGCAGCGCACGGCGCGGCCCTGCGCGCGGCGTGGGCGCAGGGCGACTGGACGGAGGAGGAATGGCCGCAGCCTTCGATCCCGCCGGTTTCCTGAGCGCAGACGCCAAAGGACCAGCCCTCATTGGGCGCGACGCTCGCGCGGCCGCTCTGGCGGACCGTCTGCGCGACAAGGCTTTCGCGCTGGGTTTCGACGCGTTCGGCATATGCGACACAGCTCTGGGGGGCGAAGCGCGGGAGCGGTTGCGCGCCTTTCTCGAGGCCGGACGCCACGGCGCGATGACGTGGATGACCGAGCGGACGGAAGCGCGGTCGCATCCGAACGGATTATGGCCCGAGGCGCGAAGCGTCGTGGCGCTCGGCCTGAATTACGGCCCGGATGGCGACGCCCTCGCCACTCTGGATCGTCCTGATCGCGGCAACATCTCCGTTTACGCCCGCAACCGGGATTATCACGACATCATCAAGGGGCTTCTCAAGCACCTGGCGCAGTTCTTGGTCGCCGAGGCCCGCAGGCGCAACCTTCCTGCCGAGGTCAAGGTGTTCGTCGACACGGCGCCCGTGCCGGAAAAACCTCTGGCGGAACGGGCGGGACTCGGGTGGCAGGGCAAGCACACCAATCTGGTGTCGCGCACGCATGGAAGCTGGTTGCTGCTGGGAGAAATTTACACGACGCTGGACCTGCCGCCGTCGTCGCTCTCGGGCGGACGATGCGGCAGTTGCACGCGATGCCTCGCGACCTGCCCAACCGACGCGTTCCCCGCGCCATATCAACTGGATGCGCGACGATGCGTGTCCTACCTCACCATCGAACACCCGGGGCCGATTCCGCATGAATTCCGCGAGGCGATGGGCAACCGGGTTTACGGCTGCGACGATTGCCTCGCCGTCTGTCCGTGGAACCGGTTCGCCTCGGCGTCGCGTCAGGCGAAGCTTCAGGCCCGCGAGGATCTGACGGCGCCACGCCTCGCAGCACTCGCGGCTCTGGACGACACGGAGTTCAGGACGCTGTTTTCAGGATCTCCCATCAAGCGAATCGGGCGAAACCGCTTTGTCCGCAACGTCATGATCGCAATCGGCAATTCGAATGAGGCCTCTCTCCTGCCGACGGCGCAGGCGCGATGCGACGATGGTGATCCCGTCGTGGCCGAGGCCGCGCGCTGGGCCTGCGAGCGGCTGGAGGGGCCTGGATGAGCCGCCATCTTGTAAAGCGAAGCCTGGTTCTTTCGGGACATGGCACCAGCGTGGCTCTGGAGCCCGAGTTCTGGCGGGCGCTGGACGCCATTGCGGCGGCAGGAAATCTCGCGATTTCCCAGGTCGTGGAAACGATCGACGCCACGCGCGACCCACAGCGACCTTTGGCGTCGGCCTTGCGGGTCGCTGCGCTGCATCACGCGTCCGGCGAAGGCGGAGCGATCTGGAGACAGATTACAGTGGGAGCGCCATCGGCCGACGCTCCTGATGCGGCGGTGGATGGCGCTCCGGATCGGGCTGACGCGTGATCGATACGTGCAAGGCAGCCCGATCTTTCGTGCCCCCAACTGGGGGCGTCACCGCTGGCGATACGAAATCTGACTAACCAAATGACAATGTCCGCACGTTTTTCTGAGGTTATTAACCTGTCAGAAACATCACGCCCTCTAGCGTCGAAAGGACCGCGGGCAAGCGCTGCGCCGCCCCCAAGCCCATGCAGGACCCCCATGGCCGCCAACGTCCTTCGTCTCCCGCACTGCCCGCAGACCAGCCCCCTGCTCATCTCCCATTCGTTGCTGCAAATGGCCGACGTGGTCTGGGAGGCCGGGATGACCAGCATCGCCAACGAGTTGATCGCTCTGGCGCATTCGGCGTTTGACCGGGCGCCGGATCTGACGACGAGTTGACGCCGACGTGGCCCCTTGGGAGCGTCGCTTTCCGGTGCTAGGCTTTTCACATGGCGATATGGGGCAAACTGTTTGGCGGAGTGGCCGGGTTCGCAGTCGGCGGTCCTATGGGCGCCGTCGTCGGCGCGGCGCTTGGGCATGCGGCCGACAATGGCGCGATCCTCCAACCACCGGGAACCGGATGGAGCGACAATTGGGGCGCTCGCATAGCCCCGGATCCCAACGGGGCGGCGACGTTTGTGGCGGCGAAGGTCGCGTCGGTGGCAGGGCGCAAGGATCAGCTCTACGCCCTGTGCACGGTGATTCTGTCCGCCAAGGTCGCCAAGTGCGACGCCCCCGTTAACCGCGCGGAGATTGACGCCTTCAAGAGCCGTTTCCGCGCTCCGCCCGAGAGCATGACGGAAATTGGCCGCCTGTTCGATATGGCGCGGCAGAGGACGGACGATTACGAATATTTCGCCCGCGAACTGGGGCACGCCTTCCAGAACGACAAGGCGCAGCTTGAGGATCTTCTGGCGGCGCTTTTCACGATCGCGCGTGCGGACGCCCGCAAGGGAGAGCCGCTGCACCCGGCGGAGCTGCGTTTTCTGACCCGAACGCATCAGGCGTTCGGCCTTGGCCGCGGCGCATGGGACCGGGCGGAAAACGGGCGCTCGCGCCCCGTGTTGGGTGAAGACGACGCCTATACGATTCTTGGCGTATCAGTCGAGGCCACAGACGACGAAGTCCGCACGACCTGGCGTCAGCTCGTTCGCACCCATCACCCGGACGTTCTTTCAGCCCGCAACGCTTCCCCCAAGGAGATGGAGGTCGCGGCGGCGACAATCGCGCGGATCAATGCCGCGTGGGACGTGGTGAAACGTGAACGCGGCCTATAAGGGGAGCGGCGCGTTATGTCTGCGCCGCGCATCGTCAAGACGGGTCGTGACGGGGCCGCAAGATTGCATCACCGACGCGACATGCTAGAGAGTGGCGACGTCCGGAGGTCTTGACGCGTTGTAACGGCGCTTTCCCGCCCTGCCCATTCGGCTGTGCAGGGAGACGCGGGCAGCATTGGGGAAGTCTTAGGTATGAGTTCAGAAACAGGCGATCAGCAGCGGACCCTTCACTCGCAGACGCGCCGGCTTCTGAGCGATGGCCCCACACACACGAACCGGCGCACTGGTTCGACAGGGCGAATCGGTTCCCTGCTCGTCGCCACGCTGACCCTCGCCGGATGCGGGTCTCTGACCACGCCCAAACCGAAGGACCCGGAGGCGCTCGCGGAATACAATGAGGCGAACGACAAGTTCGAACCAATGAACCGTAAGATGTACAACCTGTCGATGACCGTCGACAAATACACGCTCAAGCCGGTCGCCAAAGCTTATGTCTGGGCCGTGCCGCGTCCCGTGCGCTCGTCGCTGGCCAACATGGCGCAGACGATGAACGAGCCCGTCGTGTTCTTCAACGACGTCGGCGCGGGCAAGCCTCGTCGCGCGGGCGACGCGTTCGTACGCTGGTGCATCAACATGACGGCAGGCGTCGGCGGGTTGATCGACGTGGCGAAATACGCGGGTTACCCGCATCATGATAACGACGCCGGCCTTACGCTTGCGACGTGGGGCGTGCCGTCCGGCCCCTATCTGTTCCTGCCCATGATGGGCCCGTCCTCCGTGCGCGACGGCATCGGCTATGGTATCGACACAGGCCTGATGCCGCTGAACTACGTTCCGCGCGGGTATGGCCTGCTGACCTTCAACTGGGCTTACAACATCGTCAACACCATCAACTCCCGCGCAGATCGTATCGACGATCTGGACAATCTGGAGAAAGATGCGCTTGACCCCTACGCCACGATCCGAAGCGCTTACCAGCAGCAGCGGAAAGCGTTGGCGGACTCGATCAAGAACGATCATCGGGCGACTGTGCCTGATTGGTACAACTGAACCGATGCAATAAAAAAGGGCAGACCAGAATGATCATCAGCCTTGGCCGTCGGCGTCTGTTTAGCGCTCTTGCAGCGCTTGCGCTCGGCGTCACGTTTTCCCGACCCGCCGCAGCCGCCGAAAAACCTGCAGACTTCGTGCGTCAGCTCGGCTCCCAGCTTGTCGCCATCGTCAACAGCAATCTGTCGCCCGCAGAGAAGAAGCAGAAAGTCCTGCCGCTGCTGCAGCAGGACGTCGACGTCGATGCGATCGCCCGTTTCTGCCTCGGGCGTTACTGGAATGTGGCCACCGACGCGCAGAAGACGCGCTATCTCGGACTGTTCCATCAGGTCCTGGTCAACGCCATCACCGACAAGCTGGGCGATTATCGCGGCGTGAGCTTCACCATCGGCGCCACGTCCCCCGTCGGCGAAGACAAGGCGGTCGACGCCATCCTGATGCGGCCCGGACAGCCTGACGCGAACATGCAGTGGGTCGTCAGCTCGGCCTCAGGCGCACCGAAAGTCGTTGACGTAGTCGGCGAAGGCGCCAGCCTGCGTCTGACGCAGCGTCAGGACTATGCGTCCTACATCTCCCGCTCCGGCGGCACTGTCGAAGCGCTGCTGAACGCCCTGCAGCGTCAGATCGACAAACACAACACCGTGGCGGGGCACTGATCCCACTACCCAGGTTGAGTAAACCTCGGCCGTTTCTGAAAAAGCCGTCGCGTGACAACACGCGGCGGCTTTTTTTACGCCCCACGCCTCCTGTCATGCATGTCATGTCGAAACCACTTGCTTCCGTAACGACCGAACACTCCCCACCGGGGTAATCACTCCTTCGATCCCTCTCCACACACGGGCCACGAGAGACGGCGCCCTCCCCGACCGATAAGCCTCGCGCGGCAGAAAGCGCGGAGCGGGATGCGTACAACCCCCTTCATTGTTTTCCCTGGCCCACGCTGCAGGTAACGTCGCGGACTGAACAGAGGACGAAACACGATGCTGACGATCTGGGGACGGAGCAATTCCTCCAATGTGCAGGCTGTGATGTGGTGCGTGGGCGAACTCGGGTTGCCCCATGTGCGCCACGACGCAGGACATCGATACGGCGGCCTCGACACGCCCGGGTTTCTAGCGATGAACCCCAACGGAACGATACCCGTGTTGCGCGACGGCGACGACGAACCGCTTTGGGAGACCGGCGCCATTCTGCGCTATCTGGCGTCACGTTATAGCGCTGCGCCGTTCTGGCCCGCCGACGTCGCCGCGCGGGCGCATGTGGATAAATGGGCGGAATGGGCGAAGATCAACGTCGCGATGAATTTCACCTCAGCGATTTTCTGGCCCGTGGTCAGAAAATCGCCCAAGGACCGGGACCCGGCTGCAATCGCACGCGCCATTGCTGTGCTGGATCGTTTTCTGTCAATCGCCGACGCACGTCTGTCGCGCCACGCCTGTCTGGCGGGCGATGACTTTACGCTCGCCGACATCCAGTTCGGACATACGCTGTTCCGCTACTACGACATCGCCATTTCACGCGCCGAGCGACCCGCTTTGCGCCGCTATTACGACGCACTCGTCGCCCGGCCCGCGTTCCGGGAACACGTCATGGTCTCTTACGATGAACTCAGGGCCGTCGGGTAGGAGCCGTCGGTTCAGCGCCCCGCCCCGCCCCGCCCCGCCGTCGTTCTCATGCCGGATCATACGATACGCAAGCGACCACATACGCGTGATTGAAATGGCTGCTCGGCGCAACGTTACCGGCTGACGGGTGGTCGGGGGGAATAACGGGCGCTAAGGTTCCCGCCACCTAGTACCGGACTGTGAGCGCGCCGTGCATCCGAGCCTTCTCTCTCTTGTCACCTATCTCCCTCTGGCTGGCGCACTCGCCATCCTCCTGACGCGCAACGCGGGGGAAGCGGCGGACCGCGCCGCGCGGTGGATCGCCCTGTGGACCAGTCTGCTGGTTCTGGCGTTGAGCGTGGTGATCTGGAGCGAGTTCGACCCGCTACAGGCAGGTCCCCAGTTCGAGCAGCAACTGATGTGGATGCCCAGTTTCGGCGTGTCCTATCATGCGGGCCTGGACGGAATCAGCCTCGTCTTCGTTCTGTTGACGGCGTTCCTCACGCCGCTGTCCATCGGCGCCGCGTGGCGCTCGGTCAACGGCCGCGCGTGCGACTTCATGGCGGCGATGCTGCTGCTGGAGACGGCGTTGATGGGCCTGTTTTCGGCGCTCGATCTGGTGCTGTTCTATGTGTTCTATGAAGCGACGCTGATCCCGGCCAGCCTGATGATCGGCGTCTGGGGCGGACCCAAGCGCATCTGGGCGTCGCTGCAGTTCTTCCTGTTCACGTTCGGCGGCTCGCTGTTCATGCTGGTGGCGCTGGTCGCCATGTGGAGCGCGGCCGGAACCACCGACATTCCGTTTCTGGCGCAGACGCATTTCTCTCCGGAGATGCAGTGCTGGCTGCTGATGGGCTTCGTGCTCGCCTTCGGCGTGAAGCTGCCGCTGTTCCCGCTGCACGCCTGGCTGCCCGACGCCTATACCGAGGCGCCGACGGCTGCGTCCGCCATGTTGTCGGGCGTGCTGTCCAAGACGGGCGCCTACGGCCTGCTGCGGTTTGGCGTTCTGATGTTCCCCGATGCGGTGCATCGTTTCGCGCCGTATATCCTGCCGCTGGGCGTCATCGCGATCGTCTACGCAGCCTTCGTCGCCTTCGCACAGAAGGACGCCAAGCGGGTCATCGCGTATTCCTCCTTCTCTCACATGGGCATGATCGCGGTCGGTCTGTTCACCCTCAATCCGGAGGGCGTGGACGGCGCGATCTATCAGATGCTGTCCCACGGCGTGGTCATCGCCGCCCTGTTCTTCTGCGTCGCCGCCATCGCATGGCGCGCCGAGACGCGCGACATGTCGGCTCTTGGCGGCGTGGCCATGCGGATGCCTGCGCTGGCGACGCTCGCCATGCTGTTCACGATGGCCAACGTCGGCCTTCCGGGCACCGGCTCTTTCGTCGGCGAATTACTGATTCTGATGGGCGCCGTGCATGTCTCCCTGTGGCTTGCGCTGCTGGCGGGAACGACGATGATCATGGGCGCGGTCTACATGCTCGTCCTGTATCGCGAAGTGCTGTTCGGGCACGTGCGCGGCGCGGTAGGGCTGCTGCGCGACCTGACGGCTGCCGAAATCGCCGTGCTGGCGCCGCTGGCGATCGTCACGCTGTGGATGGGCGTGCACCCCGGTTCGTTCACGCGGCTGTTCGATCCGGCTATCACACACATGCTGTCGTCCGATGGCGGCCCGGCGACGGCCTCCGCGGCGCACGCCTCGGTGGAACTGGCGGCGCGCTGAGCGGGGTCTTCGCCCCCGACCTTCGGGCTCACGAACAGAGCGTGTTACTCTCCCCCGTCGCGGTTCGCCCGCGGCGGGTTTTTTTATCGAGAGGCAGGCATGAACGACGTGACGGACGTTAAACTCGACGAGCGGTGGAAGACCGCTCTGAAGGATGAGTTCGAAGCGCCTTACATGGCGGCGTTGAAGAGCTTTCTTCTTGAAGAAAAACGTCTCGGGAAAGCGATTTTCCCCAAAGGCTCCGAGTATTTCCGTGCGCTGGATCTGACGCCGCTTGGATCAGTGAAGGTCGTCATTCTCGGTCAGGACCCCTATCACGGCGAAGGTCAGGCGCATGGGCTGTGTTTCTCGGTCCGCGAGGGCGTGCGTGTGCCGCCGTCGCTGGTCAATATCTATAAGGAAATGAACACGGACCTCGGCATTCCGCCCGCGCGACACGGCAATCTGGAGAATTGGGCGCGACAGGGCGTCCTGCTTCTCAACAGCGTGCTGACCGTCGAGCAGGCGCGCGCGGCGTCGCATCAGGGCAAAGGATGGGAGAAGTTCACAGACGCAGTGATCGCGCGGGTGAACGAGCAGGAGCAGCCTGCGGTGTTCATCCTGTGGGGCGCGTATGCGCAGCGAAAGGCGGCGTTTGTCGACGCCACAAAGCATCTGGTTCTCAAGGCGCCCCACCCGTCGCCGCTGTCCGCACATAACGGGTTCTTTGGCGGTCGGTATTTTTCGAAGGCGAACGCATTTCTTGAAGAGCATGGAATCGCGCCGGTGAACTGGGCTCTGGGATAAGGGGCCGGTCGGGCCAGGACATGCGTCCTGAAGCGCCGAGCAGGACTCCTGTTTCGACGCGCGATGGAAGGAAATGAACTGCCGCCGTTGGTTTTTCCGCCTTCCCTAAGGAAACGCGCGGTCAGGTCGGGAATTGCCGAACGATCATCTTCGATGAGCCGCGCCGCAGGGGCGACAACGCCTGCGGTCCGTTCGCCTGCGGGATCGTAACGTTAAAGTCGCACTGAGATGAAATACGCATGATGGCCGTATGTTTCGCCACGCTACGTCCCGCCATGTTCCACAGATCGCACGAAGGCAGAAAAACAACCGACCCGGCAATGAAGAGTAACCTGTCTTGTGAATTTTTCTGTCTCATCGACGGCACATCATAACGCCCGACACAAGATCGTTTTCACAGCGGAGAGAACTGAGGACACCATCCGAATACAGCGAAAACGCATAACTGTTTCGGAAAAATTATTTCATCAGAAAACATCTCCGCTTAGGCGCCTTGCACTGTGAATCTGGGGTCTTCTTTCACAAGTGACTTACTTGTCGGAGGTCACTCTGCGCGGGAAGAACCTCACCCCGC
Organism: Acetobacter nitrogenifigens DSM 23921 = NBRC 105050; assembly: GCF_000429165.1. Classification (GTDB taxonomy): domain Bacteria; phylum Pseudomonadota; class Alphaproteobacteria; order Acetobacterales; family Acetobacteraceae; genus Acetobacter; species Acetobacter nitrogenifigens. The sequence goes on from NZ_AUBI01000002.1 coordinate 136,687, forward strand.
TGAGCGCGTCGGCAGAGGGCGCGCCCATGGCGCTTCCCTGAAACGTTCCGCCAGAAAATCGAGCAACACGGACACGCGCGTTGGCCGCAGCGGACTCGGAGGCGTCAGAAGATGCAGTGCGATCGGCGAGATGTTCCAATCGGGCAGAACGTGGACCAGTTGGCCCGATTGCAGTTCATTCCAGACCATGAACTCGGGCAGGAACGCCAGTCCAAGGCCACGCAGCAGCGCAGGCGCAAAGGCTTCCGCGTTGTTCGCGCTGAGACGCGCCGATTGCTGGATTACAAATTCCTCGCCATCGACATGGCGCATTTTGAACACGCCGGGCGCGGTGACGTTGGTATAGACCATTCCCTGAATGTCAGAGAGTTGAGCCGGGTGGGTCGGTCCGCCCTGGCGATCCAGAAAATCGGGTGCTGCGACCAGCAGCAGTCTGACGGCGCAAAGCCTGCGCGCCCTCAATGAGGAATCAGTTAGAGACGCAATTCGCACCGCGACGTCATAGCCACCGCCAACGAGATCGATCAGGGAATCGCTGAAATCGACCGCCACGTCGATTTCCGGATAAGCCTCCAGAAAATCGGGAAGGATGGGCGCCAGATGCTGGACGCCAAACGTCATGGGAGCCGCGATCCTGACCAGCCCGCGCGGCGCCGAAGCCCCTTCCCGCGCCTCCATTTCCGCCCGCTCTCCCTCGGCCAGAATGCGGTTGGCGTGCTCCAGAGCATGGCGTCCGGCCTCGGTCAGCGCGAGTTGTCGAGACGTCCGGTTCAACAGGGAGACGTTCAGGTCCCGCTCCAGCCTCGACACCGCTTTCGAGATGGTCGGCTTGGACAGACGCAGTTCGTTCGCGGCACGGGCGAAGGAACCGAACTCCACGACTTTCGCGAAAATCGCCCAGGCTTCGAAATCAGGCAGTTTCATCGTTTGGCCTCCGGCGAATACGACGTCCGGGAGCCCCACACGCCAAAATTCATTATCCCATCTTCGTCGCCGCACCAATGCGGCCCCCGTCGCGGGGTTGCGCGCTGCGATACGATGGGCGAGCCTCGCCGGGATACCGAGGCTCTGTCAGCAGCCCCGTTGGACCAGGGAGAAAACCCATGACCCGCCGGGCCGGAAGCGCCGATTTGCCGCTGCACGGAGGACGCGTTCCAGCGTGGCTCGGCGCGCGAATGAGCAAGCTCGGCGCCGTGATCGCACAGGCGATCATCCATCATTACGGCCGGGACGAATTCCTTCGGCGGCTGGCCCACCCATTCTGGTTCCAGTCCTTCGGAGCCGTGATGGGCATGGACTGGCACTCCTCCGGCATCACCACCAGCGTCATGGGCGCGCTCAAGCGCGGCCTTGAGCCGCTGTCTGCAGAACTGGGGCTCCATGTATGCGGCGGACGAGGGCGGCATTCGCGACGCACTCCCGACGAACTCGCCGCCGTCGGCGAGCGGACCGGCCTGGACGGAAGCGCACTGGCGCGCGCAAGCAGGCTGGTGGCGAAGGTCGACAGCGCCGCCCTGCAGGACGGCTTCGCGCTTTACCTGCACAGCTTTGTCGTCGCGGATGACGGTCGCTGGGTCGTGATCCAGCAGGGCATGAACGACGCGACCCGCTATGCGCGGCGCTATCACTGGCTCTCAGAGGGTTTGAGCAGTTTTCTGGATGACCCGCACGCCGCGATTGACGGCCCCGCTCGCGGCGCGATCGTCAACCTTGCGGACAGACGCGCCGACGCGTCCCGCAACGCACAACTTTCACTGCTGTCCGACCTCGGCCCCGACGGACTGACGCGGGAGTTCGCCTTGCTGCGCGGAGAAACCGGCGCGACGACAGCGCGCCCCGATGAACCGCAGCTTCTGCTGCCGCATCTGACGATGCCGGAGCGCCACGACGTGAGGGAGACGGATGTCGTCATACGCCGCCTTCACGGCGCGCTGGCTGCGGCCGCCGACAGGGGGCCACAGGATTTTCAGGAGTTACTTCTTACCCCCGGCGTCGGCGCACGAACGGTGAACGCGCTCGCCGCAGTGGCCGAGGTGATCCACGGTGCGCCCTGCCGCTTTTCCGACCCTGCCCGCTTCTCGCTCGCACATGGTGGGAAAGATCGCGATCCTTATCCTGTTCCTACAAGGGTCTACGATCACACGCTCGCGGTTCTGAAAGCCGCAATGGAGTCGGCGAAGCTTGGGCAGGACGAACGGCTGGAGGCTATTCGACGGCTGGACGAACAGGCGCGGCGACTGGAGAGGCGCGCTTCGGGACCGGACTTCAACACATTCGTGCGAGCGGAACGCGCAGCGTCGCACGAATACGGTGGCCGCAGCGTGTTCGGATGGGAGCCCGCTCAGGAAAAAGGCCGTGATTCGACTGCGATTGAACCTCGCACAATGGCGTCGGGTTCAAACTCTTCGAGAGCGAGTAATTAACTGTCTATTATCTGGTCCAGAATAAGATACAGTCATCAAAATTCATTTCTCATCGGGGCCGGAATGACAGGCCAGAACGTTCGTTTCCGTAACGTATTGTCGCGACGCGCCTCTCCCGCGAGACGCGGATGAGACTGATCGCCATAACTGCAGACCAGATCGCCAACGAAGATCGCGCCCGCGATTTCATCATGAATTTTGAGGCGAGTTCCGAAATATCGGAATTTTTTTCAGAAAACGACGCCATTTCTCAATTTAGGGATACAGAAAACCTCAACCTCCTGCTTGTAAACTTGCGCTCTCCCCATCTGGATGGGGCCGCAGTTATCGCTCGCATCCGGGCCCAGGCCTGGGGAGAAGGAATACCAATCATCGTCATTTCCGGCCGCCAGGACCGAGAGATGCGACTGAACGTGCTTCGCGCCGAGATCACGGATTTCTTACATTCGCCCGTAGATCCGGAAGAATTCCTCATACGCGCCCGCAATCTCATTACGCTCGTCTCCTGCCGGAATGAGGCGCGACGAAGCGCCGATGCGCTGGAGCGTGAGAAGAAAGCGAACCACCGCGCCCGAGACGAATTGCTGCGCGCAAGCCATGAGCGACTGTTGCAGGTCATCGATACAGCGCCGATCATGATCAGCGCCGTGGACGCCGAGGGACGATATGTCCTCGTAAACCGCCGTCATGCGGAAATGGTTGGGGCGCCCGCATCCGCCCTGATGGGCACAATCGCCCGGTCATGGGGCGACGATGAACAGCGGTCCGAGCAACAGGCGCGTCTGGTGATTGAAACCGGACGAGCCGGCTCGCACTACGAGGAGACTTTCGTCGACGCTGCAGGCGTGGAGCGCACGCTCATGACGACCAAGGCGCCGCTGCACCTTACGCCTCCCGGAGAATCCTCCAATAAACCACTCGTTCTGACCACGTCGCTTGACATCACCAAGCGCAAGGCGGCGGAGCGAGAGCTGCATGTCCTCGCATACTACGACCAGATTACGCGCCTCCCCAATCGGCTGAAGCTGGAGATCGACCTGCTGCGGCTGAATCGTAAGAATCCGCACCAATCGTTTGCTTTGTACGCAGTCGATCTCGACCGCTTCAAGGCTATTAACGAAACGTTGGGCCATCAGGCTGGCGATGGCCTGCTGCGAGCGGTCGCAGAACGCCTTGTCGCGACTCTTCCCGCCGCCATTGTGAGCCACATCGGCGGCGACAGATTTGCGATCGTCAGCCCGCTCGACATCGGCGCGTCCAGAGACGCTGTGGAGCACGAGGCGAAGCAGATCCTCAGCGTTTTCAACGAACCGTTCGAGCTGGCCGTCTCTCATCCTGAGCGAGAGGAACCTGGCACCGTCCTTTCTACATGCAGCCTCGGCGTCGTGATTTATCGGGGGGGCGCTCTCCGCTTTGAAACTCTTCTGAAGCGTGCCGATATGGCGATGTATCGCGCCAAGGCGCGAGGCGGCAGGGGCTATGCGTTCTTCCAGCACAATATGGAGGACGCACAGGCCGCATCCATGCGCATCGAGCTCGATCTGCACAGCGCTGTGCGACGCAACGAACTCCGGTTACATTATCAGCCGGAATTCGACCTCAAATCCGGAAAAATTTTCGCTGTAGAAGCGCTCCTCCGCTGGGAACGTCGCGACGGAACCCTTCTTTCCCCCGGTTATTTTCTGACCGTCGCCGAAGAAACTGGCCTGATAGCGCCCATCACAGCATGGGTTCTCGACGAAGTCTGTCGTCAGATTGGCGTCTGGCGCGCACAGGGGCTGACCCCCCGGGTCGCGGTGAATATTTCCGGCGTCCTGTTTCGCCTTGCGGACGTGCACCAGATGGTTACCTCCGCCATCGAAAAATCGGGCGTGGACCCGGCGTCGCTGGAACTCGAATTGACGGAATCGGTGCTCATCGAAAACGTGGACTCCACCAACAGACAACTGGCGGCCCTGCGCGATCTTGGCGTGTCCATCGCTGTGGACGATTTCGGCACGGGCTATGCTTCGCTCAGCTACCTGACAAAATTCGCCGTAGACAGAATAAAAATCGACGCCTCTTTTCTCAGGCAGATCGAGGAATCCACCAACGACCAGTTCGTGGTGCGCTCGATACTAAGCCTGTGCCGCAATCTTCGCCTGAAAGTTTTGGCCGAAGGCATAGAACGCGGCGAACAGGCTCTCTGGCTTGCACGCCACGGCTGCCGCGAAGGACAGGGATTTTATTTTGCGCGCCCGAGATCTGCTGAAGACATCACGAACCTGCTTAACGCCCCGGCGATGCAGCCGCCCCGCATAATAACGCGCATATTGACGACCGAACGGACGGAACACGAAAGAACGCTGCGGACAGCAGAGTCATAAAGAAGCAATGCGAATTTCACTCAGCGATCAAGCGCCTTCCGAACCAGTGTCGGGCGGGCGTTGAAAACGTCTTTTCAACGATTGAACCTAGCCGTAACGACATAAAAAGGGCGAGAGCCGTCCACAGCCACGCATACCGGAGCCCGCAGCCGCTCCATGCGTAAACACGAATCAGCGTGTAGACGACGAACATATGCGTCAAATAAATCTCATAACTCAGCACGCCGCATCTGCGGACCCAACCTGTCCAGGGCGTAAGCACAACATTCCCCCAGCCCCCCTGAAACGCGACGAGGAGCAGCGCGACGCCCGTCGTCAGGACCAGCATGCAGCCCGCGCCTAGATACGCGCTCAGGATATCGTCAGCCAGGAACATCAGGAGTGTCATGCAAAGGCCCGCCCATCCCGCGAGATGGAACAAGGCGCTGCTTTTCATACCAGGACATTTCCGCGCCAGAAGCGCAGCGCTCACTCCCATGGCGATGGCGGACATTCCCGGCGCATAGGCCTTGTGTCGCCATATACGCGGTTCATGTGAAAGCGCGTCAAGCAGAAGCGGAAGCGACAACGCGAACGCTCCGACAAGTACAGCAAAGATCGCCGGGCGTTTGCCGACCGTCAGGCAGATCAACGGAAAAAACAGATAGAACGCTTCTTCGATCGACAATGACCACAAAACGTCCCAATTCCCCGGAAGATAACCGGTATGTCCCTCGTACCAGTTCATGTGCATGAACAGGGCAGCGAAAATAGCGCGAGGCAAACTCTGATCTGGTCGTGTGATGACGTAATCCGGCGCACCCATCAGATCCAGCAAGGCCAGCACGGCGACGAGCGCGACAAGGCACGGCAGTATCCGTGCGGCGCGGAGCGCGTAGAACTGGGCGAGACGAACGCCATCCAGTCTCTTCCAACGGCCCAGCACGGTTTGGGTGATCAGAAAACCGGAGATAACAAAGAACGCGAACACGGCGGCATGGCCGCTCGACCCGACCGCCTCCAGCAAGCGGGAGGGCAGAATCGATGCAAGATTTGTACGGGCGAGAGGGATACGCAATGCCATGTGATTAATCACCACAAGGATGATCGATACGCCGCGAATCACGTCAACGCCCTGATTCCGCCTTTTGTTTCCAGTGGCCGACGCACTGCTGACAGTCTCGAACCAGCGAAGGGTTTTCAGCATTGCGGCATCCGTATCTCCGCCCGTGAAAGCGAAAAGTCCTCAACCGTCCAGAGAGACGATGCTCATCGTTACGGAACTGCCCCTGTCAGGGTATTTCGTCATTTTCATGACGCGCCTGAAACGTCGGAGGCGCTCGCCGGCTTGACGCGTATCCGTTACCCGCGCTGTTCCAGACGCGTGACCAGAAGCTGGTTGATACGGAAGCCCTCGACGTCGACCACCTCGAACCGGAAGCCAACCGCGTCGATGCGATCGGCCTTGCGGGCCATGCGGCGAAGGCGGTGAGTCACGAAACCGCCGATCGTGTCGAAGATGTCGCTGTCCGGAAGGTCCAGCGCGCCAAGTTCGCGGATGACGTCGCCGATCGGCGCCGCCCCGTCGATAAGCCATGAATTTTCGTCACGGCGAACGATAGCCTGCTCGTCGAACGGGTTGGCGAGCCCATCCATGAGGGCGCCCATGATATCCTTGAACGTGATCAATCCGACCACAAGCCCGTATTCGTTCACCACGATGGCGAAGCCCGCCCCATGCGTGTCGAACTGGGCCAACGTGTCCCACAGATTCAGTGTCTCCGGCACGGAGAGGACGTCGCGGCGAAGCCGCGATATCGGGCTCACCGCCTGTTCGCCGCTCTGTATGATCGTCTTCGGCTCATCGACGACCGTGACCAGCACATCCTCTGCGCGGATCGAGCCAATCACCCTGTCGAGGCCGCCATTGCACAGCGGATAGCGGGAATAAGGGCGGACGCGGACTTTGTCGCGTTGAGCCTCTAGCGTTTCCTGCACGTCGAGAAAGACGATCTCGTCACGGGGCGTCATGGCGGACGTGACGGAGCGGTCTTGCAGGCCCAGCACGTTCTGGATCATCTGGTGTTCTTGTTCGAGCAGAACTCCGGACGCCGTTCCGGCGGCGAGGATGGCTCTGAGATCTTCGGGCGTAACCGGCTCGACAGCCGAGGCTGCTGGTATTTTCAGAGCGCGCAGCAACGCGTCGGAGATTTTCGAGAACACCCAGACAACCGGATAAAGCGCCCGCAGAGCGCCCGCCGGAAACCAGCCGATCGCAAGCGCGATCCTGTCTGGCGCATTCATTGCGATCCGCTTGGGCAGCAGGTCGGCGAACACGACGAACAGGCCCGTGGTCGCGACGAATCCGATAGCCGTAGCGATGCTGCTGGCGGACGCCTCGACAAATCCCCAGCGCATAAGCATGTCGGTCAACGGCGGCGCGAGCATTCCCGAACTGATCATGCCGCCCAGCACGCCGACTGAATTGAGCAGGATCTGCAGGACCGTCATCACCTGCCCGCTGTTGCGACGCAGGGCGAGGAAAGCCGTCGCGCGTTCGTCGCCCGCGTCGGCCCGGGCGCGCAGCCGCACATCGCGCGCGGCGGCGAACGATATTTCCGACATCGAGATCAGGATGCTGACAGCGATGAGCAGAACGAGGGCGATCAGGCCCAGAAACAGGAGAATCACAAGAACGACCGTCGGGTTAGCTGCTCGACGCGTCGAATGACGTACGCCGCCGGGCGAGCATACCCCGTCCGCGCGGTCAAAGGCCAGCGCTCAGGCATTTTGTCACGCCGGAACATCCGGTTCCCGGTGGCGCTGATTGAGGTTACGGTCAACAATCTGTGAATTGCGCCATCTCGCTTCTCCATGCGGAGGTAAGAGCCATGTATATCGGACTCGATCTCGGAACCTCCGGCGTCAAAGCCATTATCGTCGATGACAATCAGACCGTGGTCGCGACCCGCACGGAGTCTTTGACAGTCTCCCGGCCCCACCCGGGTTGGAGCGAGCAAGATCCTGAAGCGTGGTGGAAAGCCACACAGGCGGCTTTGGCTGGTCTCCGCCACGATGCGCCAGACGCCATGGCGAAGGTCCGCGGCCTCGGGCTTTCTGGGCAACAGCACGGCGCCGTGCTGCTTGACGCGAGGGGCGAGGTCCTGAGGCCGTGCATCCTGTGGAACGACACGCGCGCCACGGACGAGTGCGTTGAGTTCGAGCGACGCTTTCCGGAAAGCCGCTCGGTCTGCGCCAACATCGCGATGCCGGGCTTCACTGCGCCCAAGTTGATCTGGGTCGCAAGGCACGAGCCTGAAATCTTCGCGGCGACCCGTCATGTGCTGCTGCCCAAGGCATGGCTGCGCTATCGCCTGACCGGCGAGATGATCGAAGATATGTCGGACGCCTCAGGTTCGCTCTGGCTGGACGTCGGCGCCCGTCGCTGGTCGGACGAGGCTCTGGCGGCCTGCGAATTGCGTGAGACGGCGATGCCCGCGCTTTGCGAAGGAAATGCCTCCGCCGGGCGCATCAAGGCCGATCTTGCGCGTGAATGGGGCATGACGGATCAGCCCGTAGTCGCGGGGGGCGCAGGCGACAACGCCGGAGGGGCTGTCGGGCTTGGCGCGATCCGGTCCGGAAACTCATTCCTTTCGCTCGGCACCTCCGGCGTGTTGTGGACGACCACGGATGGTCTTCGTGTGGGAACGGAACGCGGCGTTCACGCTTTTTGCCACGCAGTGCCCGACATGTGGCACCAGATGGGCGTCACCATGTCGGCGGCGGCGTCACTGGCGTGGTGGTCGCGCGTGTGCGGGATTGACGAGCCTGACCTTCTTGCCGAACTGCCCGAACGGATCGAAGAACCGTCAAAAGCTGTCTTTCTTCCCTATCTGTCCGGAGAACGGACGCCCCACAACGACGCAGACATCCGGGGCGGTTTTCTCGGACTGTCGCAAGATTCCGATCGCGCCGCCATGACGCAGGCGGTGCTCGAAGGCGTTGCGTTTTCTTTCCGGGACGCCCTGGACGGTTTGCGGGCGTCAGGCTCTGTCGTGGGCGAGGCCGACGTGATCGGCGGCGGCTCGCGCAGTCCGCGCTGGGTACGCATCCTGGCGGCGGCGCTGGACATGCCGTTGCATCGGCTAAAGAACGGTGAGCTTGGCGGCTCCTTCGGGGCGGCGCGACTGGCGCGCATGGCGGTGACGGGCGAGGCGCCGGAAACCGTATGCCTCCCGGCGGAGCGTTCCGAAACCGTGCATCCCGACGCCGCTCTTCGGGACGCCTACGCCGAGCGCGTAAAAATCTATCGAGCGCTCTATCCGGCGGTTAAGGCGGCGTCAGGACGAGTGTAGCAAGCCGCGACGTTCGCGCGCCACCGGAGGGCTTCATACCCCGCCCTCCCCCTGTCGTCCGATGACACGTCCACGCTGTTCGGTTTTTAGCCCAGAAGATCGTCTTTCAGGCTTTGCTGCCGCAGGACTGCCGCTCACACACTGTTATCTTCGCGTTTAATCGCTTACCGCATCTTATTGTTTCTAGAAAATCCGCTCATCAATCGGCGTGGGCGGTCTTTTGGGCGTCGCCGCCGACCAACCGCCGCCGAGCGCCTTATACAAGGTCACGCTGTTCGACATCATCTGCAACCGCGCAGTTATTCCGCCCAACTGTGCCTCATAAAGCGAACGTTGCGCGACGAGCGTGTCCAGGTACGGATCATAACCGGCATCAAAACGTTGCCGCGCGAGCGAGTATTGCCGCGCATTGGCGGCAATGAGGTTGTCCTGCGCCTCAAGCTGCAGGCGATAGGTGTCACGCCCGACCAAAGCGTCGGCCACTTCCTTGAAGGCCGTCTGGATGGTTTTCTCGTAGCGCGCAATTTCCTCCTGCTTGCGCGCTTTCGCCTGCTTGAGCGCGGCGGTAAGGCGTCCCGCGTCAAACAACGGCAGCGTGATCTGCGGCGCCACGTTCCAGGCGCCCATGCCGCTCTGGAACAGCCGCGTGATATTGTTGCTCGCCGTTCCGTTGGTCGCCGTGATTTGAATCTTCGGAAAAAACTCGGCTCGTGCAGCGCCAATATCGTCGTTGGCCGAACGAAGCGTGTCCTCCGCCGACAGGATATCCGGACGACGCCCGATCAGGTCGGACGGAAGACCAGCCGGCACGTTCGGAAAGTCCACGACATCGCCCAGCTTCGTCTTCGCTTGCAACGCCTGTGTCGTTGACGCGTCCAGCGGCGTGCCGATCAGGAGCGTCAACTGGTCGAACGCCTCCGCACGTTGTCTTATATAGACTTGCAGATTCGCTTCAGCCTCGTGCACCGGAGCTTCCGCTTGCGCCAGATCCAGTTGCGTGCCGGTTCCGCGCGCCACCGTCTGACGGACGAGATCGTATGTGTTCCGGCGGCTTTCCAGCACATGCTGCGTCACCAGAGTCGCCTCGTTGTTGGCGACCCAACTTAACATCGACGACGCAACGCCAGCGATGACGCTGAGGCGCATGCTTTCGCGGCTGAACGCGTCGGCCATGTAACGATCGAACGCAGACTGGGAGGCGCTGCGGATACGGCCCCAGAGATCCACCTCATACGCCGACAGGCCGAAACCAACGGCGTACTGACGTGTGTAGAACGGCCCATCCGTCGTCGCCAGACTCAGGATTTTCGAATATTCTTTCTGGATATTCGCCCCGGCGCTGCCGTTAAGCATCGGGAACAGCGCAGCGTTCTCGATGTCGAACTGCGCGCTTGCCGCTGAAACCTGCTGCCTGGCTATACGCAGGTCACGATTGTTCTCCAAAGCCAATGCGATCAGGCGTTGCATCAGCGGGTCGCGATAGAACGTCGTCCAGTCGCGCATATCCGCTGCGGCTGCGGCGTCCGTCCCGGAAGCCCCCGGCCAGGTAGCCGCCACCGGCGCCGCAGGGCGATGATAGTTCGGGATCATCGTACAGCCCGACAGCGCCAGCGCGACCGCGCCAACGGCGTTTCTCATGACAACCCGCATTTTAAGCGCCTTTCGCCGGGGCGTCGGCGACCGGTTTTACGTGGCTGCCTTCCCCCAGAAAGGATGGCGGGCGGACGATCAGGCGGCTGCCGTCCGGCAACCCGGACAGAACCTCCAGACGGTCCCCAAAATCGCGCCCCACCTTGATGCTGTGCAGACGCACTTTGTCGTCGCTATCAACTGTCGCGAGGGAAAGACCATCCGCTTCGTAAATCAATGCTTCCGAAGGGATGACGATCGTTGGCGTGGGGCGCGGCAACGCGAACCGCGCCGCGACGTACAGACCGGAGGCAAGCTTTCCCTCGCGGTTGTCCAGTTCAACCTCCACAGGCAACATCCTGCTGCCCCGCTCAAGCGCGAAGCCCGTACGCGTGACGACGCCCGAAAAATTCTCCCCCGGCCGGTCCGGCGTCGTCACCGTCACCGGCGCGCCCATCGCAACCCCCGCCGCATCCGTCTGCGGCACGTGGACGCGCACACGCAGCCGGTCCGTACGCGCCACGACGAACAGCGGCGTCGCCTGTGCGTTGTCCGCGCTGACCAGATCCCCAGCTTCGACGTTGCGCACAGTTACGACGCCATCGAACGGCGCCACGACTGTCGTGTAAGCCTTGCGTTGCGCCGTTTCGGCCAGTGCCGCGTCCGCCGCCGCCTGCTCCGCCGCCCGCGCATCCTGTGTAATGCGGTCAACATCGAAATTCTGGCGGCTAACGGCGCCGCCGCTGACCAGTCCGCCTGAACGCTGCGCCGTCACCTTGGCGAGCGCGAGGTTAGCCCGAGTTTGTGCGAGCGACGCCTGCGCACGCGCGACCTGCCGGTCGAGTTCCGGCGCGCGGATGATCGCCAGAACGTCGCCCGCTTTCACCACGCTGCCGATATCGACGTTTCTCTTCTCGATATAGCCTGAAGCGCGTGCGCCGATCGCCGCCGTCTCCAGCGGAGCCGTCTCGCCAGGCAGTTCCAGCGTGACGGGCTTTTCGTCAAAATGCACCGTCATGACACGCACGTCCGGCGCCTGCGTCGCCCGCGTACTGGCCAGCGCGCGAACGCTGACGGAACGTTCAACATGCCCGTAAACGCCATAGGCGAGCAGGACCAGAACCCCGACCCCAACCAGCGGCGCTATGCGGGAGCCACCAGCGGGAGCTGCGGAAGAATGTTTAACCGGCTCAGACATTCTCATAATCCTCAAGAATGCGGCTCTCACGCCGACGTAAACGGCTATACAGCCAGGGAACCACAAACAGCGTGGCGCAGGTTCCAGCGAGAAGGCCGCCGATCACTGCGCGGCCGAGCGGTGCGTTCTGTTCGCCGCCGTCGCCCAGTCCCAGCGACATCGGCAACATGCCGATCACCATCGCCATGGATGTCATCAGGATGGGGCGCAGACGCGCGCGCCCGGCTTCGAGCGCCGCCGCCGTCGCATCCAGCCCTTCCGCCCGCCGCTCTTTCGCGAAGGTGACGAGAAGGATCGAATTGGCGCTGGCGACGCCGACGCTCATGATCGCGCCCATCAGCGAGGGTACCGAAAACGTCGTTCCTGTGACGAAGAGCATGAACACGATGCCGCACATTCCTCCGGGAAGCCCAAGAACGATCACGAAAGGATCTGTAAAGGACTGGAAGTTGACCACCATCAGCAGATAGACCGCGATCGCCGCCACCAGCAGACCTATGCCGAGCCTGCCGAACGCCGAGTGCATGCTCTCGATCTGCCCCTGCACCACAACCGTATTTCCCGCCGATAGCTCATGACGGTGCCTGGAAACGACACGGTCTATCTCTCGCGCTATGGAACCGAGATCCCGGCCTTCCACGCTTGCGTCGATATCCAGCGTCGGCTGGATGTTGCTGTGCGAGATCACGTTCTGCGCCACGCCGCGTTCGACGGAGGCGACATTGCCGAGCAGGGCGGATGTCTTGTCCGCCCCGACGGCGGACGCGATGACAGTGTTTTGCAGATCTCTGACGTCTCCGACTTTATATTGCGGCGTCTGCACAGCGAGCGGATACTGGATGCCGGTCTTCGGATCGACCCAGAAATTGGGTGTGACCGTATTGGAAGACGCAAGCGACACCATCACGTTGCGCGCGACGTCGTCCATCGTCAGGCCAAGATCTTCCGCGCGCTGCCTGTCGATCGCAACCTTGAGTTCCGGTGCGGAAAGCTGCTGATGCAACCGCACGTCCACAAGACCCGGAATGGTCGAAACCTCCTTGCGGATTTCCTGCATGACTTTGCGGTTATTGACTGCGTCGTAACCGGCGATACGGATATCGACCTGAGCAGGAACGCCGAAATTCAGAATCTGCGTGACGATGTCGGCGGGCTGGAAATAGAAGACGCAATCCGGAAACCGGCGGGCAAGTTCCGTCCGCAGCTTACGGACATACTCCGCCGTGGGACGATGATCCTTCGCCAGTTCCACCATGACCTGTCCGTCGTTCGTGCCAACAGTGGAGCCGTCGTCGAACGGCATCGAGTAACGGAAGGGAATGCCAATATTGTCCAGAAGCAGGACGCGTTCTTCAGCCGGGACAACCTCGCGGATGACGTTCTCGACCTGATCGAACAGTTTCTCCGTCGTCTCGATCCGCGTGCCCTCCGGCGCGCGGATGTGCAACTTGAACTCCCCGGCGTCGATGGACGGGAAAAAATCCTGCCCGACCTGGGTCGCCAGCACGCCAGCGGCGACAAGCGCCACGCCGCCAATTGCTGGCACTTTCCATGAACTTCTGATCAAGCGCTCCAGCGTCAACAGATAGCGCGCCCTCAACCGCTCGAAACGGGCGTCGAACCAGACGCCAAATCGTGCGAACCGATCCGGCGGCAGGCCTTTTTCTCGCCTGCGCTCGGCTGCGTCTTCCTCCGAACGCAGCAGCAGAGCTGCAAAGATCGGCGCGAGCGTTCGGCTGACGGCATAGGAGGCGAGCATGGCGTACACGACGGCCAGAGCCATCGGCGTAAACAGAAATCGCGACGGTCCGGTCAGAAATTCGACCGAGATGAACACGCAGGAAATCGCCAGCGTCGAGACTAAAGTGGGCAGCGCAATTCCCGCCGCGCCGTCAAGAACTGCCTGCTGAAGGCTCAGACCTTCGTGCCGCAGGCGATGGATATTCTCGATGGTCACAGTCGCGTCGTCGACGAGAATGCCGACCGCAAGCGCCAGACCGCCCAGCGTCATCAGATTCAGCGTCTGGCCTGTCCATGACAGCACCGCGATGGACGACAGGATCGACAGCGGAATGGAGATCGCGACGATCAGCGTCGAACGCCAACTGGCCAAAAACGCGAGAATCATAGCGGCCGTCAGAAGCCCCGCGATCACCGCCTCCGACGCCACGCCCGTAATGGCCGCCTTGACGAACACGGATTGATCAAACATCTCGTCGATAGCCATGCCTTTCGGTGCGGCTGCACGCGTGACCGGAAGCACCTTGTCACGGATCGCGTTCACGACGTCGAGCGTCGAGGCGTTGCCCGCTTTCATGATCGACAGCAGGACCGAGCGCCGCCCCTCTTTTCGGACCACGTTCTGCTGCACGGCCCATCCGTCACGCACCGTCGCCACATCAGCGATACGGGTCAGTGCGCCTGTCGACAGATCCCGCCTGAGCGGCACGTCGTTCAGGCGCGCGGCGACGTCGGGCATCCCGTTCACGTGAATATCGTATTGCGTCGCACCGAATTTCACCGTTCCACCCGGCAGTGTGAGATTCTGCGCCATAATCGCGTTCGACACGTCGAGCGGGGTCAGCCCGAGACCGGCGAGACGCATGGAGTCGATATCGACCATGACCTGCCTGATCTTTCCGCCATAGGGCGGCGGCAGCAGGGTTCCCGGAATTGGCGCAAGTTGCTGCCTGACGCGGTAGATACCGTAATCGTACAATTCGCTCTCGGTCAGCTTGTCAGATGACAAGGACAACTGGAGCACCGGCACGCTGGATGCGCTGTATTGCATGATGATCGGCGGCTGAACCCCCGGCGGCAAAAACGCACGGATGGAGTTCGTCGCCGATACGGTCTGCGCCACGGCGAGATCGACGTTTACGCCAGGCTGGAAATACAGTTTTTCCAGAACAAGGCCCGGGGTAGTCTGGCTCTCAATCGTGCGGAGATTGTTGACGAAAAAGCTCTCAGAGAACTCCGTATACGTCGTAAGCCTCTTTTCCGTCTCCGTAGCGTCCAGTCCATCATAATACCAGACCACGGTCACGACGGGGATATCGATATTAGGAAACACGTCGGTCGGCGTACGGAAGACCGCCGTCACACCGAGAAGGACGACCAGCACTCCGGCGACAAGAAACGTGTACGGCCGTCGGAGCGCGAAGGCGACTATACCCATGAAACTCTCTGTCTGGCAGGCTCGGAAGGACGGCTGCGTCCTTCCTGCCGTCGGATTGCACGACGGTGGCTAGCGCTTCGCCATAACTGCGGAACGTGACGGAACGCGCCCGATCGACGTGGATGACGTCAATTCGAGCGGGCGGTCAGTGTCTGCGCGGATTATGCAAAAATCCCCGTAGCCTGCGGTAGCGCAATCCGACCAGAAGCTTGCACGATTCTTCCATCCGCGCGGAAAAATCTCTCTTCAGGAGCCGCCCTCCGACTGAAATAACCACTGTTTAAGGGGTGATTCAGGTGTGTTTTCTCTCATTGCATTTTTTCCGATAGCCTAATGCGCCCAAATAATTGCACGATCCGATCAATTGCCTATTTTTCACCTCTGAGCGAATCGGGCATACGGCTATACTGTTTGACCAACAGGCTACGGTCCGCTGCGCCAACCATCGGAGAGAGGGTCATGCAGAATACGCTGGAACATTTGCGCACCTCCATCGCACGCCATTGCCCGGATGCAATATGCCGGTCGATCGTGCCCGGACTGCTGCTATTTCGCGCAGAAGCTCCGACCACGCCGATGGACGCGGTCTACGAGCCCCGGTTCTGCGTGATCGTTCAGGGCGCCAAGCAGGTCATGCTGTGCGACCAGACATTCGAATATGACTCAAGCAAGTTCATGGTCACCGCCGTCGACCTTCCCGTCACCAGCCAGGTGGTCCGCGCTTCGCGAGAAGAGCCTTATCTCGCCCTGTGCTTCACGCTTGATCCTGTGCAGATCGCCGACCTGCTTGTCGACATGCGAAATGACGAGGCGCTATCCGGGCCATTATGCCCTTCTTGCATACGTTTCAGCGATCTGACTCACGACATCCTCGACCCGGTCACGCGCATAGTCGATTTGCTGGATCGCCCTCAGGATATCCCGATCTTGTTCCCGCTTTACACGCGCGAATTGCTCTATCGTATTTTAATGGGACCGCAGGGGCAGGTGCTGCGCCAGATTGCGACGGCAGGAAGCAGCCTTTCGCAACTCAACCGCGCTATCGGCTGGATTCGCGAGCATTACGCAAGCTCTTTTGAGATCGCGTCTCTTGCCCGGCGCGCCGGCATGAGTCCTTCTTCCTTCCACCGTCATTTCCGGGCCGCGACCATGATGAGTCCGCTGCAGTACAGAACCCGCCTGCGGTTGCAGGAAGCGCGACGCCTGCTGCTTATTCCTGGCGCAGACGCTGCTGAAGTCGGCTTTGCAGTCGGCTACGACAGCCCCTCACAGTTTAGCCGTGAATACCGCCGCATGTTCGGAAGCCCCCCGGCGCGGGACACCCGGGAGTTGCGTCTCCAGTCCGGCGCCATGCCGGAAATGACGATGGCGAACTGAAGGTTCGTTCGGTACTGTCGACATGCGCTGACAAACGGGCGTCCTCCTCCAGAGAGCGGCCGAAAACTCATGCAAACGGGCGCCACTTCTAATAAGGCGGCCGCCACAGAGATCGTCTCACCGGGGCATTAAAAGCCAGTAGGTCTCCGTTGCCGGACCGGCTTTCCTGAACCCGCCGGGAATGTCGGTTCGCTCGATCATTTCGATCACATACCGGTCGCCGTAGCGCCTCCGGATTTCCTCTTCCCCAACCGAGAACGGCGGCCCGGAAGCCATCGCCTGATCATAGGCGATCGTCACCAGAAACTGCGGCGCGTGGCCAGCCAGCGCCATGACCTGGTCAGCGTATCTTGCACGCATTGGCTCCGGCAGTGCGATCAACGCGGCGCGATCGTATGTTGCATCGACATGCCCCAGCGTGAGCACGCTCAGGTCGAAGATATCCCCGACAAGAAGCGTCAGCCCTTCGACCTCGAAACATTCGAACACGCCACACATGGAGACGACGGGCGTCAGTCCGCTCTCTTCGAAGAACTGCTCTACGGCGTTGCGCGCCAGTTCGACGCCGACGATCGACATTCCCTGGGCGCGCAGCCAAAGCATGTCATGGCTTTTACCGCACAGCAGCGCAAAAACGCGGGCGCCGGGACGCAGACGCATTTTGGTCCAATGCCTGCGCAAGAACGCGTTGGTGTCCGGCTGATGAAAACCGATCTCGTTTTCACGCCATTTTTTCAACCAGAATTCACGATCCACGGCGGCGGCCTTCGTCAGTGCGCGAGACGGTCAGAAATAAATCCGGCGACTGGGCGCCGCAAGCGGAACAGTCCCTTACGCCTTGCTGATCGTCGCCGGAGCATGATAGCAGCTCAATGCTAGAGCGTATCGAAGTGAGATCCAGCACGGCGATGCGCGTCCACAACCGAAAGGCATACGGGACGCATGTCAGGTACGACACGCCGACAAATCCTCACTTCGATCGGCCTTATGGGCGGCGCGGCGGCGCTATATCAGGCAATGACCGTGCTTGGGCACGCAGCGGAATCCCGGTTCACCGGACCGCCCAACCTGCAAACCCACCGCAAGGGCCAGACCGTGCTGGTGCTCGGCGCGGGGTTGGCTGGAATGCTCGCCGCCTACGAACTCCGCAAGGCGGGGTACTCCGTCCGGATTCTCGAGTATCAGGCGCGCACGGGCGGCCGGAACTGGACCCTTCGAGGCGGCGACCGTGTCGCGGAAATGGGCGGCGCGGTTCAGGACGTGAAATTCGCGGCCGGGAACTACATCAACCCCGGACCGTGGCGCGTCCCTTACCACCATCGCGCGCTTCTGCACTATTGCCGCGCTTTTGGCGTCAGTCTGGAGCCGTTCATTCAGCTGAACTACAATGCGCTCGTTCACAGCAGCGACACGTTCGGCGGCAAACCCCAGCGCTACAGGGACGTGGCCGCCGATTTTACCGGCAACGTCGCGGAACTTCTCGCGAAATCCATTGATTCGCACACGCTGGACAAGGAGCTGACGCAGGAGGATCGCGCGCGCGTCCGCGAAGCGATGCGCGGCTGGGGCGTTCTTGACGGCGACATGCGCTACACCAGCACCCTGCATCTCGGCTCCCGGCGCGGCTGGGACCAGCGTCCGGGCGGTGGTCCTGACGGCGCGCCTGTCCCGGTTTCCACGTCTTCCCTGCTCGACCGGCACGATCTGTTCGCGCCGCCGGTCTGGCAGGCGCTTTCCTATTTCATGAATTACGAGATGCAGACGACGATGTTCCAGCCCGTCGGCGGCGTGGACATGATCGGCAAGGGATTCGCAGCACAGGTGTCCGACCTGTTCACGATGAACGCGCGCGTCACACGCATCGCCCAGGACGATCACGGCGTGAGCGTGTCATGGACGCACACCGAGACCGGAGCGACAGCTGTCGAGAAAGCGGACTGGTGCGTCTGCACCATACCGCTCTCGATCCTCAGCCAGATCGACGTGCAGGTTTCCCCTGCCATGCGCGCAGCGATCGGCGCCGTTCCCTACACCTCCCACATCAAGATGGGGCTGGAGTTCAAGCGGCGCTTCTGGG
The DNA here is from genome assembly GCF_000429165.1 of Acetobacter nitrogenifigens DSM 23921 = NBRC 105050. Taxonomy (GTDB): domain Bacteria; phylum Pseudomonadota; class Alphaproteobacteria; order Acetobacterales; family Acetobacteraceae; genus Acetobacter; species Acetobacter nitrogenifigens. The sequence goes on from NZ_AUBI01000002.1 coordinate 155,269, forward strand.
AGGAAGATGAAGGGATTTATGGCGGGATCAGTTTCACAAGCCAGGAAATTTCCCAGATCTCATATCCAAGTTACGGGTTCCACAAGCCCGGACCGGCCGTACTGCTTGGCGCCTACACGAAAAACATGGCCGGGCTCGACATCGCTGGCATGACGCCTGCGGAACGCATCGAACTCGGGCTCAAGCAGGGCGAGGTCTTTCACTCGCAATATCGCAAGGAATTCAGCAACGGCGTCGCCGTAGCATGGAGCCGGATGCCGGGTTCGCTTGGCTGCTGCGCGATGTGGAGCGAGGAAAGCCGCAAACAGCACTACCGCAACCTGACGACAATGGACGGACGCGTCGTGCTGGCGGGCGAGCATGCGTCCTATCTGGGCTGCTGGCAGGAAGGCGCGCTTCTGTCGTCGCTCGACGCCATCACCCAGCTCAACAAACGCGCGCAGGCGAATTGAAGGCGGTCCCATGAAAAACCTCAGATCGACGCTTTCCATTCTCGCCCTGTTGTCCGTCCTCCCCGTCGCCGCACGCGCCGACTCTCCCGGAGCCGGCGGAGACCGTGATGCGACTATGGCCACCGGGGCCGAGACGTATAAACATGTGTGTCAGGCCTGCCATATGGCGAATGGTAAGGGCGGCGTCGGCGCAGCCGTGATCCCGGCGCTTGCGGGCAACCCGAAGCTGGCGTCCCCGATCTATCCCGCTACCGTCGTGCTTAACGGTTATGGCGCAATGCCATGGTTCAACGGCGTTCTGACGCCGCAACAGATCGCAGACGTAGTGAACTACGTCCGGACGCATTTTGGAAATTCCTACAAGGATACGATTACTGTCGACACTGTGAAGGCGATGGCGGGGCCGGCGCCGCACCCCATGCACTGAAGTTTGCCGTGCGCTCAGGCCAGAAGAAGCGAAGGGCGTTCGCGCGCTTCGCGCCGCCCTGAGCGCGCTGGAAGCCACACCATACAACGGGTGCCGACTCCCGGTTCGCTCTCAATGCTGAACCGTCCTTCGTGCCGGTCGACGACATGACGCACGATGGCGAGCCCCAGTCCATAACCGCTGGCGTCCGTGACAGCCGGACCATTTTCGACGCGATAAAAGCGTTCGGTAAGACGCGGCAGATGACGCGCCTCGATCCCCGGCCCGTTATCGGCGACGATGAACGACACGCCCGCCTTTCCGCCCACTGCGACCTCAGCGACGGACAGCGTGACGCGCGGTGCGCGTCCCTTGACCGTGCTTGCGTATTTCACCGCATTTTCAAGAAGATTCAACAGAATCTGTACAATCTGGTCCTCGTCTCCCGGACAGACGAAGGGGGTCGGCTCCGTCTCCATCGTCATCCCCCGCGCGGCGAGCAAGGGCGCTGACTCGTCGCGGACGCGGGCGACCACGTCCTCGGCGTTCACTTCGCCCCGAGGCTTGCGGTGCTCCATCATCTCGACCCGGGAAAGCGCCAGAAGCTGGTCGATCAGGCGCTGCATACGCCCGGCCTGTCCCGCCATGATCCCGAGGAACTGCTGTTGCGCCTCCGGATCGTCCGCGGCTGGTCCGCGCAAGGTTTCGATGAAACCGATCAGCGCCGCCAAAGGCGTGCGCAGCTCATGGCTGGCGTAGGCGACGAAATCCGATCGAACCCGCTCGACCGCATCCTGCTCCGAGTGGTCGAACAGCATCGCCAGCACGCGCCCCGAACCGCCGGGCAGCAACCTGAACGCGCCCCGCACCACACGCCTGACCGGAACGTCGATGACGATGTCCGCAGCTGCCTCGATCGTTTCCGAGTCCAGACGCCGCAACGCCGCATAGACGTCCGGATGACGGATAATGGTGCCGATCACGTCGCCAAAAGCCGCCAGCGCCTCCGCATTGGCGAATCTGAGCACGCCCTGAATGTCGAGGAGCAGCGCTGGTTCAGGAAGGAGATCCAGCGTCTCTTCCAGGGTCGCACCCGCTGCGCCAACGCTCTCGACGCCCAGAACCGGTCCGAGAACACCGCGCACCGCTCGGCGCGAAGCGACGAGATACCCGGCGACAAAGCCCGCCAGCGTCCCGCCGCCAAGACAAAACCCCAGCACGACATCCGTCATTTCGGGAGAACTCCCGTACGGCCGGACGCTGCGGCCGCGGCTTTCGGGTCAGTCAGGCGTGTTGTCCAGCGCATACCCGGCCGAACGCACGGTGCGGATCAGATCGGCCTCGCCGGGCGCATTGATCTCGCGCCGGAGCCGACGGATGTGGACATCGACCGTGCGGATTTCGACGTGAATGTTCTCGCCCCAGATGGCCTTCAGAATATCCTCACGAGAAAACACCCTTCCCGGGCGGCGCATGAAGAATTCCAGCAGTCTGTATTCAGTCGGACCAAGCTGGATCTTGCGCCCGCTCCGCTCCACCCGATGCTTGGTGGGGTCGAGCACGATGTCTTCGAAACGCAGTTCGTCATAGGTGACGTTCATGCGGCGAAGCATCGCCTTTATGCGCGCGTCCAGCGTCGCGATGCTGCATGGCTTGGTGAGGTAGTCGTCCGCCCCGTTCTCAAGCCCGCTGATCGCATCTGTCTCTTCGCTACGCGCCGTCAACATGATGACCGGAATGGCGTTGTCCCCAGGAAGCGCGCGCAGACGGCGGCAGACATCGAGCCCCGACATCCCGCCCGGCAGCATCCAGTCCAGCAGCACGAGGTCCGGCCGTGCAGCGGATACGGCGTTCAGGGCCGCAGCCCCGTCACTCGCCACGTCAACGGCGTAGCCGAGTTTCTCCAGGTTGTAGCGCATCATCACCTGCAGGGACGGATCGTCCTCGACGACCAGAAGCCTTGCGCCCCTGCCGGCGCCGCCTGCATCCTGCGTTTCCACGTTCATCGCCGGGTTTCCTTCAGGCGACGGTCGTCGGGCCGAGGCCGCCACGCGGCCTTACCGACGGCAGCATCTCGCCGGTGGCGGCGTAGTAGACGCGTTCTGCGATATTGGTCGTGTGGTCGCCGATGCGCTCGAGATTTTTCGCCACGAACAGAAGATGGATGCAGGCGCCGATATTGCGCGGATCCTCCATCATGTAGGTGACAAGTTCACGGAACATGGCGGTGTACAGCTCATCGACCGCTGTATCGGATTGCCATACCTCGATGGCGCGATCACGATCGCGCTGGGTCAGGGCGTCGATGCCGCGCCGCAGGTTCTCCTGCACCAGCCGACCCATGTTGCGCAGGCCGATCAGCGAGAGGTTGTTTTCCATCTCCAGCTTCATCGCCCGGCGCGCGATAGACGAGGCATAGTCTCCAATCCGCTCCAGATCGCCGGTAATCTTCAGAGCCGCGACGATTTCGCGCAGGTCCACAGCCATCGGCGACCGCAGGGCCAGAATACGGATGGCCAGCGCTTCCGCCTCCCGCTCCAGACTGTCAACTTCCGGGTCGAGTTCGGGCGCCTCGGCAGCCGCTTCTTCGTCCCGATCGACGATCGCGCTTACCGCGCGCGCCGTCTGGCGCTCGACCAGGCCGCCCATGCGCGCCATCAGGCTGCGCAGGCGTTCAAGCTCCTGCTCGTAACTTTTGACTGTATGCGTGGCCTCGGTCATCGCAACGATCCTAACTTCGCCCTTTCGGGCTTAACTGTGCACAGCGACCGGTCGGACCGCCGTCGTCCGGTTCAGCCGAAGCGGCCGGTTATGTAATCCTGGGTCCGCTTCTCGCGCGGCGCGGTGAACATACGGTCGGTGCTGTCGATCTCGACCAGTTCGCCCAGATAGAAGAACGCCACCTGATCGGCGCAGCGCGCCGCCTGCTGCATGTTGTGCGTCACGATGGCGATCGTGAATTCCTTTTTCAGCTCGTCGAGAAGCTCCTCGATACGCGCCGTGGACACCGGATCGAGCGCACTGGTCGGTTCGTCCAGCAACACCACTTCGGGCCGCGTCGCGATCGTGCGCGCAATGCACAGGCGCTGCTGCTGGCCGCCCGACAGCGCGGTGGCGGAAGATTTCAGGCGATCCTTCACTTCCGACCACAGGGCGACGCGATGCAGCACGTCCTCGACGCGCGCGTCCATCTCGGCGCGTGACAGTTTTTCATGCAGCTTCACGCCGAAAGCGATGTTGTCATAGATCGACATCGGGAACGGGGTTGGCTTTTGAAACACCATGCCGACCCGGGCGCGCAGCCGGTTCAGATCCATGCCGGGGGCGACGATGTTGCGTCCGTCGAACATCACCTCGCCGGTGGCGCGCTGTCCCGGATAGAGATCATACATCCGATTCAGCACACGCAGCAGCGTCGACTTCCCGCACCCGGACGGGCCGATCATGCCCGTCACCTTGCGCTTCGGGAAATCCATGGTGATTCCGTGCAGCGCCTTGTGCTGTCCGTAATAGAAATCCAGATTCTTCACGGCGATCATGGCCGACGACGTCATGGATTCCCGCAGATCGCCCGCAAGCACGCTCATAATTACGCTCCCTTACGGTCGAAACCGACGCGCACGATAATATTGATGGCGAGAACGCCCAGAGTGACCAGCAGGGCGCCGGTCCACGCCAGCTGCACCCAGTCTTCGTACGCAGAACCGGCGTACTGGTAGATTGTGACCGGCAGGCTAGCCATCGGATGCGCCGGATTGACCGACCACTCCTGATTGCCCAGCGACGTGAACAACAGCGGCGCCGTCTCGCCCGTCACGCGCGCGACAGCGAGCAAGATACCCGTGATCACGCCCGTGCGGGCGGCGCGCAGGCAGATGAACACGATCACACGCCATTTCCGCGCCCCGAGCGCGATCCCTGCTTCGACCAGCGCCGTAGGCACGAGGGCAAGCATGTCCTCGGTGGTGCGAACGACGATGGGAAGGGCGAGAATCGCCAGGGCGAGGCCGCCGGCAAGACCGGAGAACTGCCCGGTCGGCGCCACGACGATCTGGTAGATGAACAGACCGATCAGAATGGACGGCGCTGACAGCAGCATGTCAGAGACGAAGCGCGTCGTCGACGCGACCCAGCCGCGACCGTAATTGGCCAGAAATATCCCGCACAACATGCCCAGCGGCGCACCAATCGCGATCGCGATCGCGGTCTGGATCAGGCTGCCCACAATCGCGTTCGCCAAGCCGCCGTTCAGGCCGGGAGAGGCGGTGGAATGCGTGAACGTGACCAGCGACAGGCCTGCCGCGCCGCGCACGAGCAGGGTCAACAGGATCGAGACCAGAGCCACGAGGGCGACTGATGTCGCGCACAGGCTAAGCACTGTCGCCAACCGGTCCATGAACCGGCGCCGCGCGACGAGGGCGCTGCCGACGCGCCACTTGTCAGGCTCAGACGAAGCGGGAGCCGCAGAAGCGTGCTTCGAGGCTGGATCCACGCTCATCGACGCGCCTGCCGGGAGGAGACGCCGAGCATCAACCGGGACGCGCAAAGCGCCAGAAAGGAGAGCGCCATCAGGATCGCACCCAAAGCCATCAGGGAGGAGAGTTTCAGACTGCCCGCCGCGCTCTCCGGAAATTCGAGCGCGATCAGAGAGGCGATGGTATTGCCCGGCGCAAAAAGAGACCAGCCGATACGGTTGGCGTTGCCGATGACGAACGTCACCGCCATCGTTTCGCCCATGGCGCGCCCCATGCCGAGCACGACGGCGCCAACTACGGCCCTGCGCGACCATGGCAGGATCACCTGCCGCATGACTTCCCAGCGCGTGGCGCCGAGGCCGAAGGCGCTTTCCTTGAGCACCGGCGGGATCGACGAAAAGACATCGCGCATGACGGCCGTCACGAACGGCATGACCATGACGGCGAGAATGATGCCCCCGGTCATCAGGCCAGTTCCGAACGGCGCGCCCTGCACCAGCGCCCCAAGCACGGGCACGTGGCCGATCGTATGCCGCAGGTTCGGCTGCACGTAATGAGCCATCAGTGGCCGCACCACGAAAAAGCCCCACATGCCGAAGATGATCGAGGGCACGGCGGCGAGAAGCTGCACAGCCATCCCGATAATGGCCGAAACCCGCGCCGGAGCGAGTTGCGTCAGCCAGAACGCTGCGCCGAAAGCCAGCGGAACGGCGATAAGCAGGCCGATCACGCTGGTGACCAGCGTGCCGAAGACCGGAGCCAATGCGCCGTAGTGATGGGTGACCGGATTCCATACATTGGAGACTAGGAAGGCCGGGCCGAACGTGGAGAACGCCTGAACGCCGCCGAACAGCATGACGAGGATGATGGCGCCGAGCAGTGCGAGGACAGTAACCCCCGCGCCCGTGACCAGAACCCGGAAAACCGCGTCGCCATCCAGTCCACGCCTCGCGCCAGCTTCGCTACGGGCGTTATGCGTGGTCGGCGATCCAGCCGGCCCCGACGTTACATCCATGTTTGCGTCGCTCCCCTCAGCGAGGCTGACCAATACTTAACGGTCCTCCGCCCGGCAACCGGCTAATGACTGTAGGGCCGTGACATTTTTATTGCACGCGCGCTTCGCGCCCAGCACGCCGAGAACCCCTTACCACTCTGCAACCTACTTATTCGGCGGCGTCTCGACAGCGAAATCGTCCATGACCAACGACTGGCGGTCACGATGTAAACCAGTCCTTCGCACCTGACAGGACGCAAAGCCGGGTTCGCGGCGAGCCCGGGTTAGACCCAACGCACCATCATTCGACCACAGCGGCCCGCCCGGCCGGCCTTTCCAGACAACCGTGCGTCAGGCAGCCGCACGGTTGATCCCACGCTGGCTGCTCATACGAGAACGCCGCCCTGCCCGCTATTGGGGCAAGGCGCCGCCTCACGTCCCCGCGCCACCGCCCGGCGCAGACGGCGCCGGACGGCAATCATAAATTCAGCGCAGACCGCCAGCTGCGATCAGCGTCTCTCCGGTCAACCACCCGGCATCATCGGAGGCCAGGAAGACCGCGAGCGGAGCGATATCCTGCACCTTACCTGCACGACCCAGCGGCGTCTGAGCGACGATCGCCCGCTCCATGTCAGAGCCCACAACGTTCGCAGCCTGTGTCCCCTCGGTTTCGATCAGGCCGGGATTAATCGCGTTAACCCGAATTTGCTTCGGCCCAAGTTCACGCGCCAGTGAGCCGGTAATGGCGTCGAGGGCGCCCTTCGTCGCCGAGTAGACCGCCGCGTTGGGCGGAGTGACGCGCGACGCGACCGAACTGATATTGATGATGCTTCCGCCAGCGCCGATGTGCGCGGCTGCGGCCTGCGCTGTCAGCAGCGCGCCCAGAACATTGATGTTGAATTGCCGGTGAAAATGCTCCTCGGTGATGCTCTCAAGCGGCGCGAACTCGTAGACACCGGAATTGTTGACCAGAATGTCCAGGCGGCCGAACTGGCTGATCGCGGCGGAGACGATAGCCTCCGCGTCGGCCTTGCGCGACACGTCGCCCTGAACAGCGACTGCCTTGCCGCCAGCGTCCGTGATCGCAGCGACGACGGTGTCCGCACCTGACTTGCTGGATGCGTAATTGACGACAACCGCCGCCCCTTCAGCCGCGAGAGCCTTTGCAATTCCCGCGCCAATGCCCTTTGACGCGCCAGTAACGACCGCGACTTTTCCTGAAAGTTTGCTCATTGATGTCACACCTTGTTCGCCTGAGCGGAGAAGCGCGCCTGCTTCGCATGCCCTGTTTGTTGAAAACGAATGGGTTAAAATGTGGAGCGACCGCTCCAACATAAGGCATATGAGATGGCGCGTTTCAGCGTTCAAGGATTTATGGAGCGATGACACCAAAAAAAATCGACGCCGAACGACGTGGCCGCGGGCGGCCACAGTCTTTCGACAGGACGCAAGCGCTTTACGCGGCGGTACGTCTGTTCTGGGACAGAGGATATGACGGGACGAGTTTCGACGACCTGATCGCGGCGATGGGAATCAGTCCGTCCAGCTTCTACAATGCGTTCAAAAGCAAGGAGGCCCTGTTCCAGGAAGCGGTCGAGGCTTATGCGCAGGCGTCAGGGGCATGGTTCGACACGGTTCTGAAAGAACACGCCGACACGCGAACTGCGCTTGAGCGCCTGCTGGCGTTTGCTGCGACCGAGTTTACGCGCATTGACCGACCGACGGGATGCATGATCGCCGTCGCCGCCACCCAATGCTCTCCGTCACAGGAGCGCCTGCGCGAACTGGTGGCGACGCAGCGAACCCAGTCGGAGAGCGCGATGGCCAATCGCCTGCGTCAGGGCGTCGCGTCGGGCGACCTGCCCGCCAGCACCGACATTGAAGCCCTCGCCGCTTTCTACATGTCGCTGATCCGCGGGATGGCCGTGCAGGCGCGCGACGGCGCCGCGCGGGAGAGGCTTCTCGAAATTGCGCGGATTGGCATGCAGGCGTGGCCAGCGAAGGACGGCGGGTCGAACGCGGCATGAATTCGGGGCCGCGTTTTTCGATCTGAACTCGCTCGGCCGATTTGAGAAACCGCCGCCCCCTCGCTCCGGCGACAGAATGAGGTGAAAAAGCGTGAAGAAGACGGATTTATATAATCCCGATTTCGACATCGTTTCGTCGTGCGATGATCCAACACAGGCGAGAGGCGACAGCCAAAGTGAGACTGTTTCGCTTCCTGGACCCACAGACCTATGCCTGCCGTCGATCTAAACAGGCGCCCGACCTGAACGGGGCGCACATTCTTACTCCGCCTACCGAAAAATTTCGGGGGACCGCTTCACGCCCTATTGCCAAGGGCGCCAGGGCTTACTCCGTCAGGCAACAGGACAAAGGTATCGGAGGCACATTAACGCGTTCGATATATCACCTTAAACTGGCGACCCTGGCGTCTCACACTATAATGGCGGCTCTACCGTCCCACAGCCGGATGACCGCAAGCCACGAAGACGTCAGAAGTCCTTTACGATAACATCACGACCTCGGCAGCGTGTCGCTGGCGCCCCCCCCCACGATTTCGATCAGGCCTGCGCCTTGCCGTCACGCGTCAGAAGCGGTGTGGGTTGAGGTTGCCCCTCGTAATATCCAGCCTCGCGCAAGAGCCCGAAGCGCTTGACGCCCCCGACGCTGATCGATCCGCTGTCGGGATAGGTGCAGACATCTGCTGGCGGCGGCGGATTGGCTATCTGGTGCGCGATTCCTGTATCGGCCGGGCAGGAGATGCAGTCTCCGGGGTGGATCTCATACACGTGATCGCCATAACGGAAGAGGCCTTTCCCTTCGAGCACGACGAAAATTTCGTCAGCCTGAAGATGTGTATGCGCGGGGCAAGCGCTGTGGCCCGGGGGCACCCGCACTGAGCGCATCCCAAGGCGCCCCATGCCGAAGCGTCCTGGCCCTGCGGCCTTCATCTCCGGCGTCAACGCGAGCCGAAAATGCGCCTACGCGGCAGGCACATCGGCCGCGATTTCCGGCGCCGTATGCATGTTGACGATCATAGGCGGCTTTTCGGTCATCGCATTCTCTCGCATCCACATAAGCTCAGCATTGGCGGTTCTTCCGCTAGCAAGCCGAAGCCGTCATCCTGAATACCGGTTATTGACGGCGCAGGCATCCACGCTTGTGTCTTGCATGTATGCCGTACGCGCCCGAATTCGCACACAAACTGATCACCTCAATATTTGCCTGACGACCCGCCACATTCGACACTGTTTGCGAAACGCAACGCGAGAGAGCTTACGACGCTTCGTCTCTGCTTTGCCCCCCCAGCAACCATGGGGTCGGGTGGTCATTTTAAAAGTTACGCTAATTACGCAAATAAAATCAGTAACGACGTGACATACGCACACCAAACACACCAAAGAAAACATCAAAATTTCCAGAGTTTCAAAAATGATTCCAGGAAGCCAGTCGCTACATGCGTCTCTCACAAATCGAGAATATTGCGCAACGCGGCGCTCAGAACCCGTTCGTCGCGCCAGATCGCCCAGAGAGGGGCGCTGATGTCGTCCGTCGGCGGGACGAAGACCACGCCGGGAACGCCTAGCCGCGCAAGCCCTTCCGGCACAAATCCCCACCCGATCCCTTCCGCGACAAGTCCCAGAAGGCTGGTCGCGGATGAAACACGCCACCCGACCTGAAGAGTGACGCCGGATTTCGCGGCATAGTCATGGATGATGCGCTCCGTGCCGACGCCCGCATCGTCCTGGAAGCTGATCATCGGGTCATCCGACAGGTCAGCCAGCGCGAGCGACGCCTTTTCCGAACATGGATGCTGCTGCGGCAGAGCTATCATCAGCTTTTCCGTAATTGCCACACGATGGGAAAGCCCCTCCCTGATCGGCAGCGGGCCCCGGACGAACGCAATATCAATCTCTCCGGCCTCAAGCGCGGAGACAATCTCTTCAATCCCGCCTTCGCGGAGGAGGATAGTCAGGTCGGGGTAACTGTCCCGCATCCGGCGGATCAGCAGCGGCAGTTTGCCGCCGAACATCGCCGAGGTGATGTATCCGACCGCCAGAGAACCAAGCTCCCCGCGCGCAACACGCCGCGCGACATCGGCGGCATGCTTGTGCGCCGCAAGTAGCCTGCCCGCTTCCTCCCGATAAGCAGTCCCCGCTTCGGTCAGGTCTATCCCACGCTTCCGCCGATGAAACAGCCGGACGCCGAGTGCCCCCTCAAGACTGCGAATCTGCTGGCTGAGCGCTGGTTGAGCGATCTGCATGATTTGCGCGGCCTTCCCGATGTGCAGCGTGTCGCAGACGACCAGAAAGGCGCGGAGACGTCGAAGGGAGAGCGATACGAGAGGATCCATAAGTTAAAACATATCAAAAATGGCGTTTCGTGTGGATGGATTATACTACTAGGAATTGTCACCCTGCTTCAATAATTCGCAGGAGCCCGGCAATGACCTCCCCCAAGCAGCACGACACGACCACCGATGCGCCCGTCGACGATCTTCGTTCAGCCATAGAGTTGCTGTCCCGCCATCCCGGACAGATCATCAGCACACAACGCCCCGTGGACCCGAAAGGGGAACTGGCGGGCGTTTACAGGCATATCGGCGCCGGAGGCACCGTCATGCGGCCGACACGCATCGGTCCTGCGATGATGTTCGACTCGATCAAAGGATTTCCTGACTCCCGTGTCCTTGTCGGCGTCATGGCCAGTCGCGAGCGCGTGGCGCTGCTGCTCGGCGCAAAGTCTGAAGATCTGGCGCATCATATGGGAAAGGCGGTCGCTAACCCGGTTCAGCCCGTCGTCATCAAATCCGAACACGCGCCTGTGCAGGAGGTCGTCCATCGCGCCGATGACGAGGGATTTGACCTGCGAACGCTGCTCCCCGCGCCGACCAACACGCCAGAGGACGCAGGCCCTTTCTTCTGTCTCGGCCTCGTGCTGGGGACGGATCCTGACGAAGGACACAGCGACGTCACGATTCATCGTCTATGCGTACAGGGAAAAGACGAACTGTCTATTTTCTTTGCGCCGGGGCGGCATATCGACGTCTTCCGCCAGAAGGCCGAAGCTCGAGGAGAGGCGCTCCCCATCACCATCAACATGGGGCTCGATCCCGCGATCGCGATCGGCGCATGCTTCGAGGCGCCCACGACGCCATTCGGCTATGATGAACTGGCCGTCGCCGGGGCGCTCCGCGGCAAGCCGGTCGAGCTGGCGCCTGCGGTGACGGTCGATCAACACGCGATCGCCCGCGCGGAAATCGTCATAGAAGGCGTCATTCTACCAAACAAACGCATTCGCGAAGACACCAACACCGACACCGGTCTGGCGATGCCGGAATTCCCCGGTTACACCGGCCCCGCCAATCCGTCCCTCCCCGTCATCAAGGTGACGGCCGTGACGATGCGCAAGGGCGCGATTTTGCAGACACTCGTCGGACCGGGGGAGGAGCACGTCAATCTGGCGGGAATCCCGACGGAAGCCAGCATCCTCAACGCCTGTGAAGCCGCGCTCCCCGGATTTGTGAAGAATGTTTATGCACATTCGGCGGGTGGCGGAAAATTGCTTGCGATCCTTCAGGTCAGCAAGCGCGGCGCATTCGATGACGGCAACGCACGACAGGCGGCCATCATTGCGCTTGGTGCCTATCGTGAGCTTAAAAATGTCTTCCTCGTCGATGACGACGTTGATCCGTTCGACACGAACGATGTGCTCTGGGCCATGCAGACCCGTTATCAGGGCGACATGGACACGATGTTTCTGCAGGGCGTGACAGGGCATGTGCTCGACCCCTCCCAGACGCCGGAATATAACCCGGCGCTCGCGTCAAAAGGCACCACTTGCAAAACAGTGTTCGACTGCACTGCGCCATGGCATTTGCGTAAGGAATTTGTTCGGGCGCAGTTTCAGGACGTTGATCCCCGCCCGTTTGCGCCGGACCTGTTTCCCGGAGGCGACGCATGAGCGCCAACCGCCCGCTCATCATCGGCATAACCGGCGCCACGGGGATCGTTCTGGGCGTGCGCGCACTGGAAATGTGCCGTGAACTTGGCGTTGAAACCCATCTGGTCGTAAGTCAGGCCGGTGAAATGACCCGCGCCTACGAGACCGATCTGGACCGCGAGCAGCTTCACGCGCTTGCTGATCATGTGCATCCGGTCAAGGACGTCGGCGCGAGCATCGCCAGCGGCAGTTTCCGGACAATGGGCATGCTGATCGCGCCATGCTCGGTCCGCACACTCGCCGAAGTGGCGACGGGCGTCACCACGACACTTCTGACACGCGCCGCCGACGTCGTTCTGAAAGAGCGACGGCGACTTGTCATGATGGTGCGCGAAGCTCCGTTGCACGCAGGGCATATTCGCAACATGCTCGCCGTGACAGAGATGGGAGGCATTATCCAGCCTCCGGTGCCCGCCTTTTACACCAAGCCTCAATCCGTCAGCGATATCGTCGATCATTGCGTCGCGCGCGCACTCGACTGTTTCGGCATCGACGTGCCCACGATGCAACGGTGGGGTGAATAGACCACCGAGGCGACAGCAAACGCTCCGCAGTGATAATCGTAGGAAGAAGCAGTCATATGTCGATTCTGTCGCGGCTACATATCAGCGAGGTCAGCACGAAAAATCTGACGCTGCGGGAGGACGCAAAGCTCTATCGGCGACATGGGCTGGGGATCGAGCTTTGGGAATCAAAGTTCAGTCACGATAATTTTGAAGCGGAGATCGACTGGCTCGGCGAGCAGGACATTCACGTCAGCTCGCTACAACCCCAGATAATGACTGTTTTCCCTTCCATGTCTGTTCAGGAACCGCACGATCCGGACGAACGTGTCAGGTTATTCTGCCGCGCGGTTGATCGTTTTTCTCGAATTCTGAAGGGACGCGTCATACCAACCCAGACAGGAGCCGTCCCGACCGGCGACGAGGATCTGGTCTGGAGAACTTCTGTCGAAGCTTACAAGAAAATCGCAGACTATGCCGCCAGACGGGACGTAAAAATCGCGCTGGAGCCTCTTGGAGCCTCGCTGATGAACCGAAGCACCATCGTCTCAAATATTGTGACGGCGTTGGAAATGCTGGATGAAGTCAATCATCCGAACTTCGGCATCTGCGCAGATTCTTACAATCTTTGGGAAAGCGCGGCGCTCGATCAGGTTTCTCTCTGCGGTGAAAAACTCTTTCTGGTGCATCTCGCGGATTGGCGTCGCCCGCGTAATTTTCACGATCGCCATATCCCCGGCGACGGCGTCATCCCCAACGGAGAATTTCTCAGGCGCATTCACGATACAGGTTATACAGGCGACTATGTCGTCGAACTCTTCTCCGACGGCGTCACCAACTCTCTGTGGTCCCAAGATCCAGAGTCTGTTGTAAGACGCATCAGACAGGGCGTCGAAACCGCTGCCGAAGAATCAGGAGCGACGGCATAACCGCAGCTTTGGTCGCACTGTTTCACCGCTCGGGTTGTTTTAACGCGCTTCCTGTCCGACCGAACACTTCTCCATCCGATCGACTGATGTCCGCTGTTCTGGCCATCGTCCTTCAACGAAAACAGAACTTGGCAGCGTTGGCCTCCATGTATCTTGCCCTCGAGCACTATGTATTTGGCGTGATGGAAAACGATCCACCGACACGTTCAAGCGGCACAAAGTGAAAGTTTTCTCCGCCCATGAGGGCGCCAAAGGGGCGAACGCCCCGAAAATCCGCCGGACGGCCGCCCTGCCATCGCTCTCAGTGAGACTGACGCAACACAGCTGACATGACCTGCAGGTATGCGACGTCCATGCCTCAGCGAGCGCCAGGATCACCAATGACTTCATTCAGGGCCGCAGCAACCTTGTCCATACCCGCCTGATTGGGATGATACGGAACCGGAGCAGCCCACCCTGGGGTTTTCTGCGGATGATAACCCGCGACATAGGGAACCTCCGCACAGACTTCATGACCGGCGCCGATCACGGAGCTGGGCACTACGCCGACGCCGTTGCGTCGGGCGGCGCCGCCGATGATCTGGGCCAGACGCACGTAGCGCGCGCGCATTCGCACGGCGTCGTCCGGCGCAAGCGGCAGAGCTGCGCAGGATTCCGCCGCACGACCGGGAACCGCTGGCAGATAACCGAGCAGCACGATGCGCGCCGCAGGCGCCCGACGGCGCACCTCCGTCACGACCCTGTCCAGAGATTCCGGTAACACCGCGATCCGACGCTCTACCTCCGCGGGATCCGTAACGCGGCAATTCGCGCCGCCAGTATCGCGGCATGACAGCCCCATCAGGTCGGTGACGTAATTGACATCGTTCCCGCCAATAAGGATCGAAACAAGTCGCGCATCAGGAGTGACCGCTTCGATCTGGGCCGGCAGCCCATACTGGCCGTGCTCAAGGATGTTAGCCGTAGTCGCGCCCGAACAGGAAACGTCGACAAGCTTCAGACCGCGCGCTCTGGCGACGATATCCGCGAAATTCGACGCCGAACGACGACACCCGCCAGCGGATACGATGGGCGCGCCGACACCCGGGCCTGCGGCGTATGAACTGCCCATCGAGACATAAAGATCTCCAGTGCCCGGCGCCGATGAGCGGGCGACGGCGGGCGCGGACAGAACCGCCGCCAGCAGAAGCGTCAAGATGGCTTTTAACGCCTGAGAAAAAAGCAAACCGAAGCTATACACATGACGCTTCATAGGCAGTCTTTCACGAAAATCAGGCGGGCCTGCGGCTGGCGGGCGCCAATTGCAGAATTGCGTTTGAATGCGACGCCTGCGCCCTGTTCGACGCAAGACATGTCCCCTCGGACGAAAACGCTGGAGCCCGAGAGGGCGCACGAAACAATGGCGGCCTGAAGCATGGCCAACGACCCGATATTCAGTGCAAATGCCCCCACAAGACAATGCTGACCTTGGCTATGAAAAAATACCGACGTTACGCCCCACCGCAGACAACAGGATACCCGGAATGACCGCCACTTCCCCCAGCGCGCCGGACGTCACCCACTCCCACGCCACGTTTGCGGGAGTTATCTGTGGCGCAGGAGCAGGCGCGCTTTGGGGGCTGGTGTTTCTTGCGCCCGAATTGGTCCGGACGTTCGATCCGCTGTTCCTGACGAGCGGACGATACCTGTTTTACGGACTGATCTCGGCGGCCATGCTCGCGCCGCGATGGCGCCACTTCGCGGCTACGGTCTCGGCTGGCGAGTGGTTGGCGCTTATGAAGCTCGGGTTCGCCGGCAATATTCTCTACTATCTGTTGCTCTCGACCGCCGTGCAGAGCGGCGGCGTGGCCATGACGTCATTGGTCATCGGGTTTCTGCCCGTCGCGGTCACGATCGTCGGCAGTCGCGACAAGGGGGCGGTATCGCTGGCGAAGCTGGCGCCATCGCTCCTGCTCTGCGCAGCCGGAGCGGTCTGTATCGGCTGGCAAACTGTGGCCGCGCCGTCGCAAATACCAGCGTCCGCGCGTCTGACCGGGTTGTTGAGCGCCATCGGCGCGCTTGTATCATGGACGATCTACGCGGTCGGCAACAGCCGCTGGTTACGACGCCTTGATCACATATCCGCTCATGACTGGAATTTTCTGACGGGCGTCGTCACCGGAGCGCAGAGTCTCGTGCTTGTTCCGCTCGCATTCCTAATCGACCACGCCCATCACGACGCGACCGAGTGGACGCAGCTTGGCCTCGTGTCTCTGAGCGTTGCATTTTTGGCGTCCATCGTCGGCAACGCGCTGTGGAACCGCATGAGCCGTCTCCTGCCGCTCACGCTCACCGGCCAGATGATTCTCTTTGAGACGTTATTCGCGCTGATCTACGGATTTCTGTGGGAGAAGCGGCTGCCGCATGTCCTTGAAGCGGCGGCTTTCACGCTGGTCGCGTTAAGCGTCGTGACCTGCGTCGGGGCGCATCGGAGCGCAGGGAGTCGAGCGCAGACAGTGGACGCCTCGCACCCGGTGTAAAATCTGATGAAAGCATAGGTTCCTGGACGTCCGACGCCGCCGCAACGCCTGCCCGTCGCGAACTCATTCAGTAAACGCCCGGATCAGCGGACGCACACGTCCAGACGGTCCCTTACGTCGCCTGGTAGAGAACGAATCAGACGTCGCCTTACGGCGATGGCCGCTGGGCAGAACCGTCTCACGCCCCTGCCGGAGGGCGCCGCATCGTTCGACGCAAAGACTCCGCCACGGTCGCCGCCAGCTTGCGGTACGCTTGTGCGGCCTCGCTCTCCGGCGCCGCCGCCACGATCGGCGCGCCCGAATCAGCGCTGGCCCGGATATCCGCCAGCAGCGGAATTTCGCCCAAAAACGGCGCGTCCAGTCGCGCCGCTTCCTCACGCGCGCCGCCATGGCCGAACAGTTCGGTCCGATGACCACAGTTGGGACAGCAGAAATATGACATGTTTTCAATCAACCCGAGCACCGGCACACGCGTCTTCTCGAACATCGCAATACCCCGCCGCGCGTCAAGCAACGCGATGTCCTGCGGCGTCGAGACGATGATCGCGCCGGTCAGCGTCGCCTTCTGCGCAAGCGTCAGCTGCGCGTCGCCAGTGCCGGGCGGCATGTCGATAATCAGAACGTCGAGCCTGCCCCAGTCCACGTCGTTGAGAAGCTGTCCAATCGCGCCCATAACCATGGGACCGCGCCAGATCATGGCCTGATTCTCATCGACCAGCATGCCGATCGACATGGCGGACACGCCCCATGCGCGCGCAGGGATCAGCCGACCGTCGCGCACCTCCGGACGTTCGGCGACGCCGAGCATCCGGGGCAGAGACGGGCCATGAACGTCCGCGTCCATCAGACCGACCGAAAGCCCCTCAAGCGCCAGTCCGACCGCAAGATTGACGGCGGTAGTCGATTTTCCGACGCCGCCTTTGCCCGAGGCCACGGCGATGACCGCTCCGACATCGAGCGACGATGCGCCGCCGCCCACGCCGCCGAGCGGGCGATGTCCGCCACCGGGCGCAGCGGGACGCTGGGCGGGCGTCTGCTCGCGGTGGGCCGTCAACATGACCTGGGAACGCACAGGCGCGAACGCGCTGTCCAGCGCATGCTCTGCGGCGCCGGTGAGGCGGTCCACAGCCGCAGCGTCGGCCGCAGCGACGGTGAGCACCACACGCAAACGTCCGTCGACAATGGCGCATGACTCGACGCGCGCGATATCGAGAAGGCCGCGACCACTCGTCGCGTCAGCGACGTCGCGGAGGATTGCCTCGACCTCTGTTCGTTCAGGAACGCCACGCTGGGTCATAACACCACCTTAATTTCACCTTCAGATGCCCGCGTTCGAACGGACGCCGGAGCGGCAGGGCGTCCCTACGCGCCCGCGCTCTGTTATCCATGCTGCAAGAAAGCGCAACCAGACTGGCTTTCAAGTCGCCGATACCTTTTAATAGCACACGGCCCGGTCTAGATCCGGTCGATCTGCTGGGACGCGCCGCTCAGGACAGGATATGACGGACCAATCATCCACAGCCACACTGAGTCGCGACGTGCCCGCCAGGCCCGGCCCACAAGCCTCGCCGGGCGACGTGGCAGACGAAGCGCCAGGCACGACCCATACGACGGAGGATGGCCCTCCGGGCAGCGCCCCGCAGCCGCCTTCCGTCCGGCCGCGGAGCAGCAGTCGCGACCATCGCATCGACGCCATGCGCGGCGCCGCGTTGCTGATGATGTTCGTCGATCACATTCCTCAAAATCTTCTGAACCGGCTGACCATGCGGAACGTAGGTTTCGCCGACGCGGCCGAAATTTTCGTGCTGCTGGCCGGATACGCCTCCTGGCTTGCTTACGGGCGCGGGTTCGCCAGGAACGGCGCCAGAGATACGGTGATCCGTATCGCCCGCCGCTGCGGCAAGCTCTACGTGGCGCAGACGCTGATGTTGCTTGTTTCGGTCTTCACGATCCGCGAATGGCGCCGGTTCTCGCCGGTGCCCGTAGATTTTCTGGAGCCCGAACTGGCCCACGGGGTTTCGGATCTGTGGCGCGTGCTGCTGCTCGACGCCCTTCCGGCCAATCTCAACATCCTTCCGCTCTATATGGTGCTTCTCGGGGCGTTTCCGCTTATCTACCTGCTGATCCGGGTCAGCCGCTTTCTCGCCCTCGGACTCAGCGCCGGGCTATGGCTGTTGATCAACGTCGACCCGACGGTGAATTTCCCTAACTGGCTCGATCCCGATGGATGGTATTTCGACCCGCTGGCGTGGCAGTTCCTGTTCGTCCTCGGGGCCTCCGCGGCGATCGAGGCCGGACGGCACGGGGGCGACCTGCCGTCGTATCGCTGGCTGAAGATCGCCGCCGCGCTTTATCTGACGTTCTCACTGGTGGAGGCGTTTCCCTGGGCGCAATGGGGATTGCCCGAATTGCGGCCGTTCGCATTGCCGTCCCCAGACAAAAGCACCCTCGCGCCGCTGCGCCTGCTCGACGTCATGGCGATTTTCTATCTTGTTCAGTCATCGTCCGTCGCGCGGACGCTCTCCCACTCACGCCTGGGGCAGGCGCTGGCGCTGGCGGGACGACACTCCCTCGAGATCTTCACGGCTGGCACCGTCCTCGACCTGTTTGGCAGACTGGTCTTCACCACCTTCGGAGCTGGGTGGCCACTTCAGATTGTGGTGAACGGCGTGGGGCTGGGTCTTCTGTTCCTTGTCGCGCAGTTTTATGAACGTCGTCGCGTGCGGCAGCGCGCCGCCGCACCCGGCGGAGGCCCGGCCGTCGAGGCGTAAGGCGGGGCGCATCCGCCCTCAGCCTCTCCAATAAGTTCGGAGAGTTGTTCCCGATGACGTTCTTTCCTCGCCTGACCAGCCGTCTTGAAGCTGGCGAACCCGTGACTATCTGCCTGTTCGGTTCATCCACGACCGAAGGCGTGGGCGCCAGTTCACCGGAACATGGTTTTGCGCCGATCTTCGCCCGGACATTCGAACCTTTCGCACGCGGCGGACTGACGATCGTCAATCTGGGGATTGGCGGCAATGGCGCGCGCGAGATGCACGCGCGTCTGCAACCGGTTCTGAGCGCCAATGCCGATCTCGTGATCTGGCAGGGCGGCACCAACGACGCGTGGCAGAACGTCCCTCTCGCCGAGTTCGAGGACCTGACCCGCAAGGATCTGTCGACGTTGCGTGAGAGCGGCGCCGATCTGGCGATGATCGGGCCGCAATGGAGCCGGATGATGGAGGAATGCGCCGCATTCCCGGCGTTTCGTGACGCGACGCCTGCACTCGGGCGGGAACTGGGCGTGCCCGTGTTCGATCGTTATGGCCGCATGAAGTCCTGGTGCGCCGAATACGGGATGACGCGGGACGATCTGTCGCCTGACGGCCTGCATATGGGCGATTTCGGCTACCGCCTGCTCGGCGAAGCCGTCGCGAACTGGGTGATCGAACTTACAGGGGCTGCGCAGGCCTGGGGCAGACCTGCCGTGATGTCGTGAGGTCTGCTCTCTTCTGAAAGGGAATGCAGTGCGGCTGTTGCGGCCGCAGGTGAGATATGCGCTTCACATTCCCCTCTTTAACAACTCTCGCCTGCCTCCATTCTCTGCCGGCGGTTGCGTTCGCCCAAGTCATAACACCAGCCGCGCAAGCGGACGCGTTCTACCATTGGTATCTGGATCAATCCGGAAGAGCGCAACCCGCTTTGATGGAATCGAAAATTACAGATTACGCCACCCCAAATCTTGTGAAGAGACTTCGTTCGACGTATCGAGCGAACGGCTTTGCCGAAGGCGCTGATTATTTTCTAAAAGTCCAGGATTATGATGAAACTGACTGAAAAAATCACATTTCCGCTTCGTTGCTAACGGCGTCCGGCGCCCAGGCTATGACATTGGTGACACTTGGATCCGTAGGGAAGGCAGATCTTTGCGTTCATTTTCAGAAGATTGGATCCATGTAGAAAATTTCCGATGTAGACGGGCCAGATATCAAAAATTCTTCCAAAAATTGCCATACGCACATTGCCGAAAAACCAACGCCGGAATAAGCGACATGACCCCGGAACGCAGCGAGAATTCTGGAGATTGTCATCCTCGACTCGCGTTGACTTACGTAGAGGCACATCCTCTGTATTTGAGGGAGCATTGCCATCCGATCAGTTATTCCCGCTGCATGCGGCCGAATACCGGGCCAGGTGAAAAACGCAAAGGCACGAAGAGGAATATTTAACTTACGAATTTGCATGATTTTTATATAAATATTTTCAGTATATTTTAAATATTTCAAAAAACTCACCCGGCAGCAAATCAAAACCCCTCCTATACCACGGCCACGCTCGCCAAACGTCCAGCCCTGCCCTAAGCGCCCCCTAGCGTCCGACGCGCCTGCTCCCGGTCCAGCGTCCCCTCCCACGCCGCGATGACCACAGGCGCGACGCAATTTCCAATAAGATTGCCGACGGAACGCGGAATACCGACGAACCAGTCGACCGCCAGAAGCAGCACAAGACTCGCCACCGGAATGGATGGCGCCGCGCCAAGCGTGGCCGCCAGCACCACGATGGCGACGCCCGGCACGCCATGCGCGCCCTTCGACGTGATAAGCGCCGTCGCCAGCATGGCGAACATCTGGCCCCAGCCCAGGGGCGTGTGCGTCGCCTCCGCGAGAAACACGACTGCGAAGCCAAGATAAATCGACAGCGCGTCGAGATTGAAAGAATATCCGGCAGGCGTCACCAGCCCGACGACCTGCCGCGACACGCCCATGCGCTCCAGCTTGGCCATGACGCTGGGCAGCACCGAATCCGAACTGGTCGTGGCGGCGACGATGACGATCTCTTCGCGCAGGTAACGCATGAAACGCAGAGGATTGATCCCGCAGGCGAGCAGACAGCCGCCAAGCACTACGGTCATGAACACTGTGATCGCAACACAATATATCAGCACGAACGCTGCAAGACTCTCGATCGCCTCGAGCCCGTACTGCGCGGTCGTGGACGCCACGGCGCCAAACACCCCCAAAGGCGCAGTCGCGATGATATAGCGCATCATCCGCGAAAAGAGCGCGGTGAGACTGTCTGTCAGCTTTATGAGCGGGGCTCCTGCTGGCCCAATCTGCGCGAGGCAGCAACCGAACAGGATGGCGAAGACGAGAATCTGTAGAATATTAGCGTCAGCGAAGGCCGAAACGGGCGAACGCGGCACGAGAGCCAGCAGAAAACCGGTGACGCCGCCATTGTGCAGCAGATGCGCATTGCCCGCGAACGACGCCACCGCCTGTGCGTCCGCTTCCGTCGCGTGAAAATCGACGCCTGCGCCGGGGTGGATGAGCAACGCCGCGCCGACCGCAAGCAACAGGACCGCCGTCGTCATGACCTCGAAATAGAGCAGGGCGCGCAAACCCAGCCGCCCGACGGTGCGCAGCGAGCCAGCGCTGACGATGCCTGTGACGATAATGCAGAACAGCAGCGGCCCGACCGCCATAACGATCAGGCGCAGGAACAGCGCGCTAAGCCAGCGCGTCTGCTCGGCGAAGGCAGAATCGAGCAGACCGACCAGAAGGCCGAGCGCTGTCGCCACCGCGACCTGAGAGAAAACGCCGAAGCGTGGCGACTTGCGTGCGGGTGGCGTTGCGTCCTGCGTAACAGTCATACGTATGGGCGTTCCTGAGTTTTCAACTGGAGCCCAGTATTTCACGATAGTTCTGCCCGCGAAATGGGGGCGGATGCGCCCGGCTGGACCCTAAGCGTGCCAGGGCGCTTCAGACGTCACGACTTCTGAGAAGCCGCCGATCCTGTTCGTCTGGGACCTGTCTGGAGGCCTGGGGTCATCGCCGCCCTTCAGGAGGCGCTGGCTTTCCTGTGACCATGACAAGGGCGGCGGAGCGAAAATCTGCCCGCGCCGCCGGCCCAGACATGATGACAGCTATCCTTGCGACCGCGTCCCGCCCGGACGACCCCATCCCGTTGGCGACCAAATAGCGCCCCGCGTCGCCGCGCCCCATTCCCTCCATTGCCGGTCTTCCTGAATGCATTCTTCGCAACTGCACGTCGTCACTTCCCGCTCGAACCCGCTGCGCTGGCGAACCCCGGATCGCATCTATCGCGACTGGGCGCAGCACATTCTCGACAGCGGAGCGCAACTCACCGTCGTCGAGTGCCAGTACGGCGACCGACCGTTCACCTGCGAGCTTCCCGGCGTCCGGCACGTCGGCGTGCGCGCGAACTCCATGGTGTGGGAGAAAGAACGGCTTCTGAATATCGGTATCGCCAGCCTGCCGCATGACTGGCGCACGGTCGCGTGGATCGACAGCGACGTGTTTTTTCGCCAGCCGGACTGGGCGCGCGAGACAGTGGAGGCGCTGCAACTCTTCGACGTGATTCAGCCGTGGTCCGATTGCTACGACCTTGGCCCGAACGGCGAGCATATGCAGCTTCACCGCTCCTTCTGCCGTCTCTGGATGGACGGTGAACCGATCATGCAGGGGCCGCGCGCGCACCGGTCGCCGTATCGCTTCGCGCATCCCGGGTATGCGTGGGCGGCCACGCGTTCGGCGCTGGAGGCCACAGGTGGCCTGCTCGACATGGCCGCCCTGGGTTCGGCGGATCACCATATGGCGCTGGGACTGATCGGCCGGGCGCAGGAATCTTACCCGGGCAATATTTCGGAGGGGTACAAACGCCATGTCCTGCGCTGGCAGTCGCGGGCGATGCAGGCGATCAACGGGAATATCGGCGCGCTGGGCGGAACGATCGAGCACAGTTTCCATGGAGCCAAGCGCGATCGGGCTTATGAAAGCCGCTGGGACATTCTTGCGCGCAATCACTTCGACCCGGACGAGGATCTGAAGCGCAATGTCTGGCAGGCGTGGGAACTGGCCGGAAACAAGCCCCGTCTACGCCGCGAGATCGAACGTTATTTTCGCGCACGGAACGAAGACGCCAACGTGTTCTGACAATCGTTAAACGCCACTGCCCCAGGCGCCGCGTCCATGCAAACATGGACACTAAACAGAAAATATCGATATTATTAAGGAATTTTATTCCATTTCTATATCGAAATAATATCTGAGGGCCCGTTCGAAAACGGCGGCTTCATGCGTGAGGAACGCAGCCTCAACCGTTGAAGCAGAAGCACGGATACGGCGGCCGCAGACGTCGCCCTCCTCCCTCGCCTTGCGGCGCGGGATAGGGCATGCTGGTCGGAATGACGCTCCGACCTCATCGGCCTTCCGATCATTCCGACGGATTGGCGTTCTTCAACCCTCCGCTCCCGCAGGATTGGGCGCCAGCGCCACGACCCGACGCGTGGCCGGAAGAGCCGGACGACCCTGAATTCATCGAACGAGGGTCGCCTGACGGGCCGAGGCGCGTCAAACCTACGCGTTTCCTGCGCTGGGCGTTGTCCTCTCTGACCGACAAACCGGAACGGATCATCGACCCTCCGCCTCAGGGAGACCCGTTCACAACGCCCGGGTCGGGGCGGATCAGCGTCACTTTCATCGGGCACTGCACGTTCCTGCTGCGGGCGCCGCTGCCCGGGGGGCGCGTGCTGACGGTCATGACGGACCCCATTTTCTCGGAACGCTGCTCGCCGTTCTCTTTCATCGGTCCCCGCAGATTGCGTGCGCCGGGACGGACGCTGGCGGAATTGCCGAAGATCGACGTGCTGCTCATCTCTCACTGCCATTACGATCATCTCGACCTGCCCAGCCTTCGCGCCATCGCGCGTCGGGACGATCCGATCGTGATCACGCCTCTGGGCAACAGCGATCTGTTGGCCAAGGCGGGGCTTCGGCGCGTGTCCGAGCTGGACTGGTGGGATAGCATGCGATTCGGCGATGTCGCCGCGACCTGCACGCCGGCGCGCCATTTCGCGCAGCGGACGCCCTTCGACGGCGGGCGCCGCCTTTGGGGCGGGCTGACATTGAGCCTGCCCGCCGTGGGCGACGTTGGTCCGCGCTCCATATTTTTCGCAGGCGACACAGCCCACGGCCCGCACTGGCGGGAAATCCGGGAAAAGCTTGGCGCGCCGGATCTGGCGTTGCTGCCGATCGGCGCCTATTCGCCGCGTTCCTTCCTTCACAGGGTCCATGCCGACCCGGTGGAAGCGGTCGCCGCTTTTCGCACGCTGGAGGCGAAGAAGGCGGTCGCCATGCATTTCGGCACGTTTCCACTGTCGCGGGAACCGCTTGGGGAGCCCGAACGTTGCCTGGCGGACACGGCCGCCTGGGCCGGCTTACCCCCTGACGCATTCACGCCCCTGTCGTTCGGCGAGACACGTCTGATCTCGCTGACCTGAGTTCCCCGACGCAAGAGCAGCCTGGCGGCCCGAGAAAGCCGGACTCTTCGCAACCCGGCTGCGGATACGGTAGGATGGGCGCCTGCCGCCGCCACGTTGCGGCGTCACGTTTACAAGGAGAACGCCCATGACAGGTCAGCACGACGCCGGGACAGGGAAGCCTGACGCCACTGCGCCCGAAGAGCAGGCGTTCGATCTGGCCGAAGTCGAGGCGCTGTTTCTCAACGCGTCGCGCGACGGGCAGGCCGATCTGGTGCAGGAATTCGTCGCGGCGGGACTGAGCCCCGACCTTTCCAACGAAAAGGGCCATTCGGCGCTGATTCTCGCAACGTACAACGGCCATCTCGAGGCCACGAAAGTTCTGCTCGACGCAGGAGCTACAATCGACCTGCGCGACGCCAAGGGCGCCACGGCCCTGGCGGGCGTGGCGTTCAAGGGCGAGATCGAGATCGCCCGCATGTTGCTGGAAGCGGGCGCTCAGGTGGACGCCGCGAACGAGGTCGGGCGCACGCCGCTTATGTTCGCGGTGATGTTCGGGCGGCTGGACATGGCGAAGCTGCTGATCGAGGCGGGAGCGAACCCGACCCTGCGCGACGGAGAGGGGCGTGACGCCCGCGATATCGCCGTCGCGCTGGGTTCGGAGCCCATGCAGGACCTGTTGGGCAACGGAACCGCGCGATGAGCGAACTCTGGAGCCCTCTCGTAAGCCGCCTGACGCCTTATGTTCCCGGCGAGCAGCCAAAGATCGCCGACCTGATCAAGCTGAACACGAACGAGAGCCCATACGGCCCCTCCCCGCGCGCGATCGCGGCGATCCGGGAGGCTACAGGCGACGACCTGCGCCTGTACCCGGATCCCGAAGCCACGGCTCTGCGCGATGCGATCGCGCGCCGCGTCGGGCTGACTGCGGCGCATGTGTTCGTCGGCAACGGCTCGGACGAAGTTCTCGCGCACGCCTTCCAGGCGTTTTTCGATCATGGCGACCCGGTGCTGTTCGCTGACGTCACCTACAGCTTCTACCCGGTGTATTGCGGCCTTTACGGCCTGCCATTCGAGCTGATCCCGCTCGACGAGGCCATGCGCGTACGCGTGGAGGATTACACCCGCCCGTGCAGCGGCGTGATCGTCGCCAACCCCAATGCGCCGACCGGAATCGCCTTACCCCTCTCAGCCATCGAGACGTTGCTGGCGGCCCATCCGTCCCGCGTCGTGCTGGTGGACGAAGCCTACGTCGATTTTGGTGCGGAATCGGCCGTCTCGCTTATCAGCCGTTATCCCAACCTGCTGGTGGTGCAGACCCTGTCGAAATCGCGCGCGCTCGCCGGGCTTCGCGTAGGATTCGCTCTGGGCGATCCTGCGCTGATCGAGGCGCTCGTCCGGGTCAAGGACAGCTTCAACTCCTATCCGCTGGATCGCCTCGCGCAGGTCGGCGCGCAGGCTGCAATAGAAGACGAGAACTGGTTCAGCGAATCGGTCGCACGGGTGATGGCGACACGTGAGCAGCTGTCCGGCGGGTTGCGAGAGCTCGGGTTCGAGGTCTTGCCTTCGTCCGCCAATTTTGTGTACGCTCGACACCCGGACCGTGACGCAGCCCATCTGGCTGCCGCGTTGAGAGAAAGGGCGAT
Organism: Acetobacter nitrogenifigens DSM 23921 = NBRC 105050; assembly: GCF_000429165.1. Lineage (GTDB taxonomy): Bacteria > Pseudomonadota > Alphaproteobacteria > Acetobacterales > Acetobacteraceae > Acetobacter > Acetobacter nitrogenifigens. The sequence continues at coordinate 181,456 of NZ_AUBI01000002.1, forward strand.
TATCGTGCGCCATCTGAAAGGCCCGCGCACTGCCCCCTGGCTCAGGGTGACGGTCGGCGCCGACGAGCAATGCGCCACATTGCTCGATTCGCTCAGGGGCATACTGCTCAGCAACTCCTGAGCGCGGACGCCCGGCTGATGAAAGTCGGGCGCATACCAGGGACCAGACCGGAGGCGTCGTCTTTCGAGGCGCCGATCGGCAGGGTCGGTTATCGTAAAACGCTCCCGGCGATCCCTGTTTCTTAAATTGTTGTTCGTCGTTTTGTCCCCACTCTGCGGGACGTCATCCTTTTGTCCTGCCTGATAGGTTATTCAGTCATGCGTTCTTTTCATGGTCAGCTTTCGGATAATCAGCCGATCCGCCGTACGCTCGAGGAAAAACAGAAGCAACTTCGCGATCTCAAGGAAACGCTGGCGTCGATGAAGTCGCACACGGCCCCCGCCCTGCGGGAAAGCGTGCGCAAGCGCATCGCCCAGCTTGAAGCTGAAGTGTCCGCCGCTCCGGCGTTGAAAACTGCCGCTGGCGCCGCGCGCGCTCCGCGCGCGACTGACGCGCCGCGTCGTCGCCAGAGCCGCATTCGCTCCGATCTGACCGGCTGACAGATCAACATGTTGCGGCGCGCGGAAACAAGCCCGCGCGCCGCAATCCATCACGCTGCATCGTCAATTTTCGTACACAGCGGAATGTTCCGAGCGCATCCGCTCCGGGACCTCCCCATAGCGGCGGACCTCGACCGCTAGCAGGCATATTCCACGCCAGAAGGGTGACGTTATGCGTCGAGGGAACTGCGTCCCACACGCGTAAATCAAGACTCTTCGCAATCGAGATGTTACCGTCTTCGCCTTGTTCCGTCGGCGCCGGCTTCCGCAGACGAACGTCCATCAGGCGAGGAATAATCAATGAACAATGCCACCGCCCCCCAGAATGCATGCGACGTATTGGCTGGAACCGGCCTGAAGAACGTTCCTGAAGTTTTCGCCAACCTGAAAGCTGCGGAGCTGGTCGAGCATTCCGTCAGACGCGGCGAAGCTCGCCTTTCCGCCGACGGCGCGCTGGTGGCCCACACCGGCGAACACACAGGACGATCAGTAAAAGACAAGTTCGTCGTCGACGAACCCTCCTCGACCGACGAGGTCTGGTGGGGCGATATCAACCAGAAACTTGCGCCGGCGCAATTTCAGCGCCTCGCCGATCAGGTGCGGGGATATCTGGCCGGCCAGCCCCTGTTCACGCAGGATCTCTACGCAGGCGCGGACCCAGCCCACCGGATTCGCGTGCGTCTGGTGACGACGAACGCCTGGCAGGCCCTGTTCGCCCGCAACATGTTCATCCGCCCGTCCGACGCCGAACTTGAAGGCTTCGAGCCCGACTGGGTGATCCTGCATGCGCCGGGGTTCGAAGTCGACGCCGCGACATGCGGGGTGCGCAGTTCCACGGCCGTCACTCTCTCCCTCGACCAGCGACTGGTCGTCATCGCCGGGACGCAGTACGCCGGCGAAATCAAGAAATCGATCTTCACCGTCATGAACTGGCTGCTTCCCGCCAAGGGCGTCATGCCCATGCACTGCTCGGCGAATGTCGGCGTCGATGGCGACGTTGCGCTGTTCTTTGGGCTGTCGGGAACGGGCAAGACGACCCTGTCCTCCGATCGTGCACGTCCACTGATTGGCGATGACGAGCACGGCTGGTCGGACGAGGGCGTCTTCAACTTCGAAGGCGGCTGCTACGCCAAGGTCATTGACCTCAATCAGGAAGCCGAGCCCGATATCTGGGCGGCGTCTCACCGCTTCGGCGTTGTGCTGGAGAACGTCGCCATCGGCTCCGGCGGCGCGCTCGACCTCACCGACTCTTCCCAGACGGAGAACACCCGGTCGTGCTACCCGCTCGACTTCGTGCCGAATATCTGCCCCGGCAGCCGCGCCGGACAACCACGCAACGTCATCATGTTGACGGCGGACGCATTCGGGGTGCTGCCGCCGGTGGCGAAGCTTACGCCTGATCAGGCGATGTACCACTTCATCTCCGGGTACACCGCCAGAATCGCAGGCACCGAAAAGGGGCTGGGGCGCGAGCCGCAGGCGACCTTCTCCCCCTGCTTCGGCGGGCCGTTCCTGCCGCGCCCGCCTCAGGTGTATGGCGAATTGCTTAAGCAGCGCCTGTCCAGCGGGGACGTGACATGCTGGCTGGTGAACACCGGCTGGACCGGGGGCGCATACGGCGTCGGCAAGCGGATGTCGCTGACACATACGCGGGCAATCCTCGCCGCGATTCTTGGCGGGGGTCTGATCGGTGGAGAGTTCGAGGCGGAGCCGCTCTTTGGTCTCTCGCTTCCGAAAGCTGTAGAAGGAGTTCCAGCAGAGGTGCTCGACCCCGTCCGAAGCTGGTCTGACAGCGCGGAATACGAACGCACCGCGCGCCATCTGCTCTCCCTGTTCGAGAAGAACTACACGGCCCTGAAGGCTGGTGGAGCAGCGGGCTGAATCGCGATCGCCCGTCGGTCAGACCAGATCGAAGGATCGGAGAGCAGGATCTCACGCGCACTGACGATCGAGGAGAGGCCGTATGAAAGTTCAATCGGGGTCCACTTTAGCAATCGCCTCGGCGGGACTCTTCGGGGCCAGCACGCCGCTCGCCAAGATGCTCCTTGGCGACGGCGTGAATCCGTGGCTTCTCGCCGGATTGCTGTATCTCGGTTCGGGGATCGGCCTCGCCGCGCTTCACCTCATTCTGCGCGCCAGAGGCGACGCGCCCGCCGAGGCGCCGCTGGAGCGCCGCGACGCGCCATGGCTCGCACTGGTCATTCTCTGCGGCGGCGTGGCAGGTCCTTTGTTGCTGATGCTCGGGCTTTCGCACACGCCCGCCTCCAGCGCCGCCCTGCTCCTCAACGTCGAAGGCCTTGCGACGATGGGGATCGCCTGGCTCGCCTTTCGGGAGAACGTGGATCGACGCCTGCTGCTCGGCGCTCTCGCAATTCTTTCCGGCGCGGCGCTTCTTTCGTGGCAGGGCGCGGGCGGCGCAGGGACAGCGGACGGTCTGGGATTGGGCGCCCTCGCCATCGTCGGCGCGTGCGTCGCCTGGGGCCTCGACAACAATCTGACCCGCAAACTGTCCTCATCTGACCCTGTGCAGATCGCCATGCTCAAAGGACTGGTCGCAGGCGCCGTGAATCTGTCTCTTGCTCTGTCGAGCGGCGCGCGCCTGCCTCCGCTCCCCCAGATGGCGGCAGCCGGGACGATTGGCTTCCTCGGATACGGCGTCAGCCTTGTGCTCTTCGTACTGGCGCTACGCCATCTCGGCGCAGCGCGGACCGGCGCCTATTTCTCCGCAGCGCCGTTTATCGGCGCAATTCTGGCGATTGCGCTCTTCGATGAGCCCATGACATGGCGGCTTGGCGCCGCGACCCTTCTAATGGCCGTCGGATTGTATCTGCATCTCGTCGAACGGCACGACCACGAACACACCCATGAGGCGCTGGAGCATAGCCACCGCCACATTCACGACGAGCACCACCAGCATACGCATGGACCAAACGATCCACCGGGGGAGCCACATACGCACTGGCACCGCCACCAGCCCATGACCCACCGGCACCCTCACTACCCGGACCTGCATCACCGGCACGCACATTGAAGGCAAAACGGCGCAGCGGCAGAAGCGCCGGGCGCCAGCGCACGTTTTCCTGACTTTGCAACGACAGGGAAGATCGAAGGCCAGGACGCGTGCGAACCTCACCCGTAATCTCGGGTCAGGCGGCCTCAGCGGCCATCAACGCTTTCACCAGTTCGAGATCTGCGGGTTTGTCTACGTCCACGGCGGCGCGACCGTCCGGCATGAACACAAGGCGAGCTTCCGCCCCGGTCAAACGCCCGATCCGCTCGCACAGCGCACGCACGGTCAGCCGTCCGGTCAACACCCGCAGCAGGACGCCGGGACCAAGAAGCCAGCCCATCCGCAGCGGATGCTTGCGCTCGCGTTCAATCCGCCGCCACAGCGCCGCCACGCGCGCAGCGCCCGGCGTGCGGAACAAAAACAGGTTGCAGCCGGAAAACGCTGCGTCCGAAAGGCGTATAAAGGTTCGCTTCGTGCCGGGCACGTCCCGCCTTACAGCAGCCTCGCCCGCGACGCCGGCCGCAACGTCCGCGCCCGCAGCGCCGTCCAGAAACGCCTGCACCCAGGCCGGACGCAGCAGCGGATTGTCGGCTGTAGTCACCAGCAATGGCGCGCCGTAGGCCGCCAGAGCAGACAGAACGCTCGCGCTTGGCCCGGCCGCCGCCGTCATGGTCTCGACGCCCGGCGGCAGGACCCCGGTCAGCGCCTCCGGAGTCTCGATGCACACGACCACGCGACCCACGCCGGGCGTGGCGAGAAGCGTATCGATGACATGAGAGATCATGGGCCGTCCGGCGATGGGAATCAGCGCCTTATGCGAAAGCCCCGCCGCCACAGCCATGGGGTCGGCCGCGCCAGCGCGTGAACCGGCCAGAACGAGCGCGGTAAGCGGCCCGACGGCGCGCGGCGCCTCAATCACGCGAAGCGTCTCACGCGTGTTTTCCCGCGCCGCGCGGTGCGTCGCTGTCGCCACGCGCTCCATCCGGACGGTCTTTCGGCGCGGAGCCCGTCAGACGCATGACCCACGGATAGCGTTTGGCTTCGTCAACGTTGTAGCCGAGGTTGAAGACGCTTGGGCTACGGGTTCGGGCGCGGGCGTCAACGTAATAGGTGCCCAGCGCGCGATCGACCACGTAACTCGTGATGCCGAAATTGCCGTCTTCATCATGGAAGTGATGCAGGACGTGGCGCGCCTTCATGCGCTGTATCCACGCTGCCTTCGGCTTGTAGTTCAGATGCTGGATGCAGTGAAAGAATTCGTAGACGCAGGTGATCACGACCCCTGTCCCGAACGCTGTGGCCGCCGCGCCGGGGCCGCCTATCATCCAGCCGACTGGAAGGGTGATCACGGCGATGGTCGGAAGAGTGGTCGACGGCGCCCCGAACAGGACGTCCAGCAGATGCGGGTCCTGATGATGATCGAAGTGGATGCGTTTCCAGAACGCCGCCGTCCAGCGGGATTTGTAGAGATACTGCCCATGCAGCACATAGCGATGCAGCAGATACCAGACGACCGGGTAGATCAGCACGACCGCCAGAATTGAAGCGCAGGTCGCCCCCCACCCCGCGAAGTTGCGCGCCGCCAGAATCAGACTCGCAAGCGCAAGCGCGAAATACAGAAGGATGGTCGGGTAGGTGAGATACGCGACCCAAAGCTGCCGCAGGTTCATCTTACCCAGATCGAAGCTGCGCCCGGACCGGATGGTCGAGTTGCGCAAGGTCCCGCTCATTGCTCTTCGTTCCTCAAAAGCACGGCGCCCGCCGCCATGGTGAAGATCAGCAGTCCGGGAACGGTCGCGACCGGGGCAGGAAGAAGCCCCGCATTGCCCATCGCGCGGAACATGCCTTGCACGATGATGAAGAGCAGTCCGCCCCCCAGACACCAGACGGGCAGCCAGCTGCGCATCCCGGTACGCGGAGGGATATAGACCACCGGCGTCGCAAGCAAAAGCATGACCAGCAATGCAAGCGGACGCAGCAGGCGTTCGATGAGCGCAGCGCGCAGGTAACCAGGAGCCAGACTGGTCGCCACCCGACCGTCCAGCGCCCGCCAGATGTCGAACGAAGACAACGGCGCGGTGTCCATGGACAGGCGCAGCATATCACTGGCGCGGAACGTGTTGCCCCAGCGCACCTGTGGCTCTGTGCTCACCTGCACTCGCGCGGCGTCGCCGTCGGGCGCGACGACAGAGCGCTTCACCTCCCACAATGTCCAGCCGCCCTCGTCATATGTCGCACGCGCTGCATGGGTCACGCCGAGAAGTCTGCCCTCCGCGTCCCTGTCGTACAAGTCGACGCCAAACGCGCTCTTACCCACGTCCTTGACATACCCGACATGCGCCAGTTCGCTGGCCACGCCCCCACTTCGCGATACGTCTTCAGGAACAGCGAACCAGAAGGAGCGTCCGTCCTCCGGATGCGGGTCGCTGTGGCTCCACCACGCCGCCAGAGCCAGTTCGGACCGGGGCGTAAGCTGATCCTCCACCACCACGCCGAACAGCCCAAGCGCCAGCGTCGCCGGCGCCAGACGCACGACGAGGCCGAGGGTGGAAAGTCCGGAGGCGCGCAGGATCGCCGTCTCGTTGCTGACGGTCATCTGGGTCAGCATCAGCAGCGCGCCGACGAGCACGCTGAGTGGCAACGCCGTCTGGAGCATGAGCGGCAAATGCAGCGTCATGTAGGTCAGCACGCCGGTCACGCCGAGATGACGACGCAGGATTGGCGTCATCTGCTCCAGCAAGCCGAGCAGTTCCATCAGCGCGATCAGAATCGCGCAGCACATGGCCACGCGGGTCGTAAGCAGGAGGGAGAGATACCGCAGCAACACATGGCGCGGCCCAGCTGACCGGAGTAGCGGGGCGTTCATCGAGCCTCGCCCGACAGCCGCCGCCGGAAAAGACGCATCCGGGCGACGTCCTGCAGGACCGCCCGAAGATTCGCTGGCGCGATCATGTCCGCGCGCGCCAGAATCAGCGCCGTGCAGGCCCCACAAAACAGAAGCGTCGGCGCCCAGATGACGAGGAGCGGCGAGCTGCGTCCCGTCGCCACCAGACTTTCTCCGAATTGCAGCGCGTGGTCGTACGTCACAAGGATGACGACAGCGACCGCCAGCCCGGCGCTGCCCCGCTTGCGTTTGCCAAGGATAGCCAGCGAGGCGGCGAGGATCGGGATGAAGGGAATGGACAGGCTGCGAGCCAGGCGGAAATTCAGTTCCGCCCGCAGGCTTTGCGGCGGTATGTCTTCCGAGGCGAACTGTTGCTGTGAAGCGGAGGGGGGCGTGACTGTGTCCACGAGGCCCCTGGCCGCGCGGGCGTCACGATGCAGTTCCCGCGACAGTTCTCCCGACGTCAACTCACGCTCGTCATCGCCTCGATTGCGGAACTGCGATTGCTGGGCATGGCTGATCAGACGAGTCGCGTGATCGAAATATGTGACGCTCGGCTCGCCTTTTTGCGGGATGGTCAGGATGGAGCCGTCCGTCAGATCGATCTGGGCTTCGGCCTTCGCCGTGTTTACGCGGACGTGGCCGCGTTTCGCGACGATATCACGCTCACGCCCGTCGCTCGTATCGCGGATGAACACGCCTGTCAGATCCGTGCCGTCATGACTGACGCCATCGGCCCGTAATGAAATGGTGGGGGACGGCGTTGCGAAGACGCCCGGCTGCAGCACCGGCGCCCAGCCCGCGTGGCTGGCCAGATAAAACCCCTCGCGGAACTGATACCGCGCGTGCGGCTGGATATAGCCGTAGAGCAACATGGACATCACGCCGAGCGCGGCCCCGGCGATGGCGAACGGGCGACAGACGCGCAGAAGAGACACGCCGCTGCTCATCAGGGAGTCGAGTTCGTTTGTGTCGCTCATCCGGCGCACGACGGCGAAGATCGACACGCACAGCGCGGCGGGAAGCGCCAGCCCCATGTAGTGAGGCAACAGGTCGGCGAGCAGTCGGAGCAGCGTCGAGAACGGACTCGCCTCCGCCGCCAGCAGGTTCAACAGAACCAGAAGCCGTTCCAGCAACAATGCGATGAGCACGACCGACAGGGCGATGACGAATGGAGGCACGGCCTGCGCCAGCAAATACGCATCGAGCGTGTTCGGGCGGACCACCGCCGGGACGTGCGCGAAAGGCGGTTCATAGAGACGCGATTGGCTCTTCACGATAAGCCGCTTTCGACGCATGGCCGAAGGAATTCAAGACGAGGCAGCGCATGAAGCAGGCCGTCGGTCCCGAGCCTCCGCCGCTCCACGCCAATCCGCCATGCGACGAGACCCGGGCGGGCGGGAGAAGGGGCGGGTCGACCGCCTGAGGGCGGCGCGTCAGCAGCGCCAGAGACATCGGCGCGGCGCTCCACCGGCTCGACGACGATCCGATTCCAGCCAGCCGCCCGATCCAGCCTGCCGGGGCTATGCGACGCCGAGGTCACGCCAATCAGCGGCGTGTCGGAACCGGGCACGACGCTGTCGGTGCCGCGATGAGAGTGGCCGTGCAGCACAAGCTCCGCCCCGGCCTCCGCTATCGCCTCCGCGAACATCCCCGCATCCCACAAAGCCTTGCGCGGAACCACCAGACCGGGGCGCGGCGGATGGTGGATCATCACGATCCGGCACAACCCCTCGGTCCGAAGACGGTGCAATGTCGCGATCAGCCGCTCCGCCTGATCCCGGCCGATTCGTCCTCCGGCCATAAAGGGCGGCGTCGGGATGGCGGAGTTAACGCCGACCAGCGCCACGCGCCCGAGCGTCGTGACGGCTGGCTCGCCGGGGTCGGCCATGCCTCCCAGATCAGCCCACAAGCCCGGTCCCTCGTTCCACGCAATCGGCGCCATCGCATCATGATTGCCCGGGATAACCGCGACAGGACGGTCGAAGCGTCGCAGCCATGCCGCAGCAGCGCGGAATTCGGACCCTGTGCCCAGATTGGTCAGATCGCCAGTCACCGCCAGAGCGTCAACCGCGCTCGCCTCGATGTCCGCCAACACGGCGGCCAGCGGTCCCTCACGGTGCACAAAGCGCCTGCGCAACCCCCACGACAGCAGGCTCAGGGCGCGCTTGCTCATCAATTCGCGCACGCCGGGATATGTCCGTAACGGCAGATGCGGATCGGAGAGATGCGCCAGAACGGCTGACAAAGCGGTGTTTCCTGACCTCTTCATGCGACCCTGTTCCCCGAAGCGCTTTTATAGCGGGTCGAAGCACGGTCCACGCACACTAGCATACGTTCCGGGTTTTCGTCCGGCCGCAGGACGTCAACACCGCCATCGATCCCTTAAACTCGCCAACGGATCAAGTGCGGAGCACGTATCGCCGCAGCTCACGACAGCTGGCGGAGAATTAGCGGGACGAGCGGCGTGTGACAATTGCGGCCAGCCTGTCTATATCAGCCGACCAGCCGGGGAGACCCGCCTGCCCCGACACTGAGACGTCCCCTCACGACGCCTCGCACGACGAGCAAGATTTGCGGAATATCCAGTGACGTCACGCCTCGCCCTGATTCATAACCCGCGGAGCCGCCGCAACGCGCGCGACGGCGACGGCGAGTTCGAACGGGAAGCTGCGCGTCAGCTCGGTCCGATGTTCCTCACCCCGTCCGACCGGGACGAGCTGTTCACGGAAATCAAGGCGCTGGCCGCTCAGGGCGTTCGCTGCATCGTCGTGAACGGCGGCGACGGCACGGTCAGCGACGTGATGAGCGCCATCATCGCCGTCTACCCTCCCGGCGAACTACCCGCCCTCGCGATTCTGCCATCCGGAAACACGAATCTGATCGCCGAGGACGTCGGTCTGAAGAATCGCGGCGTCGCCGCGTTGACGACGCTGCTCGAGCGCGAGCGGAATGGCACGCTGTTCTCCAACACGCAGACCCGGCGCCCCATCCTGGTGTCCTGGCCGGGTTCGAACCGCGCGCCGATCGCCGGAATGTTCTGCGGCCTGGCCGCTTTCACGCGCGGGATCGAACTTGCCCATCAGCCTGCGATCCTCAATCGTTACTCTCATGACATGGCGGTGCTGGCGACGGTGATCTGGGCAGTGCGTCAGTTGCTCCGCAAAGAGACCCGGCGCCGCTGGATGAACGGCGAGGTGATGTCGCTTGCGATCGACGAGGGCGCGCCGGAAGACGCCGCCCGATTTCTGTTTCTCTGCTCCGCCCTGCACCGACTGGGCCACGGCGTATGGCCGTTCTGGAACAACAGGACGCCTGCGAACGGCGGTTTTTTCTACCTCGACATCCTCGCCAATCCGCAGAAGCTGCCCCGCGCCGTCGCGTCGCTGATGCGTCGCCAGAAGCCCGGCTGGCTCCGGTCATCGTCAACCTACCGCAGCGGTCAGGCAGGGTCGGTCCGGATCGAGACGCGCGATCGGCTCGTGCTCGATGGCGAAGAACTGGACACCGGCCCGGATGGCTGCATCCTGCTCGCACAAGGGCCGGGCATCGCTTTCGTCAACGCCTGAGCGAGCTGACATGACGGCGGCTCTGGAGGGCGCCGTCGTTGACGCGTTCACGCGCCGCTTCGGACGACTCGCAGACGCTATGGTCGGAATTGAAGCCCGGGAAACATGGCAATCCAGAAGCAGGGCCTCTCCATGATCAGTTCCACCCGCACCGGCTTGTCACTGAACGCAGCGGGCGCCGTTGCGAATACCTTGGTGGCGGAGCTGACGCGGCCCACGCCGCCTTCGGTCACGCGTTTCGCAGCGGCGATCGTCGGTACGGCGCGACCGCTGGGCGTGCTGTTCTATGGCTCCGCAGCGCGGTTGCTGGACAATACGGCCCCGGAAAGGAACGCTGGCGCGACTGCCGGAGCAGGCTCCGCGGAAAACGACGCTGATCTTTCCGACAGCGTGCTTGATTTTTACGTGATCGTGGAGCGTCAGCGCGACTGGCCGCGTGGACGGGTCGCGCGCATCGCCAATGCCCTGCTGCCGCCAAACGTCGAATATCATGAGCGATCAATCGACGGGCGCGTGATGCGCGCCAAAGTCGCTATCCTGTCGCTGGCGCAGTTCCGCCGCCTGACGCGCCCGGACGCCTTCGACACGACGGTTTGGGCGCGTTTTTCGCAGCCCGCGCGCCTTGTCTGGGTCAGGGACGCGGCGGCGGCCGACGCGATTCTGCGTTGCGTGGTGCGGGCCGTCGCCACGGCGGCCCTTTGGGCTGCCAAACTCGGGCCAGAACGGGGAGACGCGGAGCAGTACTGGCTCGGGCTGTTCGAACGCACCTACGCAGCGGAATTGCGAGTGGAATCGTCGCGGCGCCCGGCCAGTCTGCTTGGCGGGGCGGAGGCGCGTTACCGCAGGCTGCTGCCGTTGTGCTGGCTCGCCGGGGATCTGCCTGCTTCGGCAGACGGGGCAATGCTCGATCCCGGCCTGCCGACGGCCATGCGCCCCCCCGCGTCTCGCCGCTGGCGCATCCGGGCCGGAATGGGCCGGCCGCTGAACGTCGCGCGGCTGATCAAGGCGTCTTTCACCTTTGCGGGCGGAGCCAGATATCTGGTCTGGAAGATATCGCGCCACACTGGCGTAGCGCTGACGCTGACGCCATTCGCCGAACGCCACCCGCTGCTGGCTGCGCCGGGGGTCGTGATCAGGCTGATGCGCGCGGGTGTTTTCCGCCGCAAGGCATGAATTACGATGGCGCGGGGCGTCCTCCGCACGCCGATGGTCCCGACGTCGCAATACAGGTAGACTCAGCGCAATGAGCCTTGATCCATCCGCCTTTCCTCCGCTGCGCGATCCGCCTGCCCGGCTCTGCTTCCTGGCAACGCAGACGCCTGTCGCGCAGGAGGCCTATCAGCGCCTTGTCGATCGCTACGGCGATTGCGCATTTGACGATGCGGAGGCGGTGATCTGCCTTGGCGGCGACGGTTTCATGCTCGAGACGTTGCGGCGTGCGACCGGACGGTACATCCCGGTCTACGGCATGAATTGCGGGTCGGTCGGATTTCTGATGAATCCGTTCGATGAAGATGATCTTCCAGCGCGTCTGGCCGTCGCCCAGCTCGCGACGCTATACCCCCTGATCATGCGGGCAGTTTGCGGCGATGGAACCGAGCACGAGGCCTATGCGCTGAACGACGTCTTCCTGTTCCGACAAACCCGGCAGGCGGCCAAAATCCGAATCGACATCGACGGACGGGAGCGGATGCCGGAACTGATCTGCGACGGCGTGCTGGTCTCCACGCCAGCAGGCTCCACAGCCTACAATCTCTCGGCGCACGGCCCGATCGTCCCGCTGTCGGGCAATCTGCTGCCCCTCACGCCGATCAGCGCGTTCCGGCCCAGACGTTGGCGCGGCGCGCTTCTGCCGTCGACGGCGGAGGTCACGTTCACGGTGCTTGAGGCGGAAAAGCGGCCGGTGGCGGCCGTGGCGGATTTTACCGAAGTGCGTGACGTCGTCTCCGTGACGGTGCGGGAAAATCGCGACCAGTCTGTAACAGTGCTGTTCGATCCGGGGCAGAATCTCTCCGAACGCATCATCGCCGAACAGTTCTCCGCATGATCGTCGATACGAGAACGTGTGCTCATAAAATGTGTCCATGAGCACACGTATCGAACAAGCAACTGCTGCCACGGTATTGGCGTTAGGGCATACGAAAGTGCGTGACGGCGCCCTTTCTTGGGGCGAACAGCAGAATCGAAATGTTGCGCCGGACGTCCCGCAGGCGACCGGTTTGAGTCGTGGATAGAACGGTTGTCAAAGCGCACAGCGGATGCTTGAGTTGTAACCTCTTCCGGTCAAAACAATCATGACGAACGGCCGGGTTCGCGATTCATTGCTGAAGAGCACACGGTGATTATCGGGATAGACCTCGGAACGACCAACAGCCTGGCCAGCGTCTGGAAGGACGGCAGGCCTGTGCTCGTGCCTCAGGCGCATGGCGGCCACCTCACGCCATCGGTCGTCAGCGTTGACAGGAACGGTGAAATACTGGTCGGGCAGACCGCGCGCGAACGGTTGACGACGCATCCCGACCGCACCGCTGCGGCGTTCAAGCGCATCATGGGAACAGCACGCACGGTGACGCTTGGCGGACAGACATTCCGCCCGGAGGAACTGTCGTCTTTTGTTCTCCGTTCCCTGAAAGCCGACGCAGAGGCCTTTCTGGGCGAACGGGTGACCGAGGCAGTCATCACCGTGCCCGCGTATTTCAACGACACGCAACGCAACGCAACGCGGGCTGCGGGAAGACTCGCGGGACTGAAGGTCGAACGTCTGCTCAACGAACCGACCGCAGCCGCTCTCGCCTATGGGCTGCAGGAGCAGGAAGAAGACGGGAGCATCCTCGTCTTCGATCTTGGGGGCGGCACGTTCGATGTTTCGGTTCTGGAGCTGTTCGACGGCGTCATGGAGGTTCGCGCAACTGCGGGGGACAATTTCCTCGGCGGCGAAGACTTCGACGATGCACTGATCAGCTGGTTTCGGGGCGAAACCGGTTGGCGGGCCGATCCGCTGTCAGCCGCCGGGATCGTCGAAATCGCACGGCTGCGGGCCGCGGTGGAACAGGCGCGTCATCGGCTCAACAGCGAGGGCTCCGTCGAGATCGTGCTGCGCGGCGAGGCCGGGACTTTCAACGCCACCCTGACCGCGAACGAATTCGCAGTCATCACCGCCCCCCTGCTGGAACAATTGCGCCGCCCAGTGGAGCGCGCCCTGCGTGACAGTCGCATACAGCCGCGAGAACTCAGCCGCGTCGTGCTGGTGGGCGGGGCGACACGCATGAAGCTCGTGCGCAGTCTCGCCGCCACCATGTTCGGACAATTTCCATTGCAACAGATCAACCCGGACGAAGTGGTGGCCTGCGGCGCCGCGGTGCAGGCGGGCCTGAAAATGCGCGACGCCGCGCTGGACGACGTGGTGCTGACTGACGTCGCGCCCTACACTCTCGGTATCGAAGTTTCTGAAATGGGCGCCTCCGGTTCCTCCGCCGGGCGACTGCTGCCAATCATTGAACGCAACACCGTCGTGCCCGTCAGTCGCGTACAACGCGTAACGCCGACCAAGGACTATCAGGGCGGCGTCGAGGTCCGCGTGTTTCAGGGTGAAAGTCGGCTGGTCAAGGACAACATCCTTCTCGGCAAGCTGCAGATGATGCTTCAACCCCGCCCGGCGGCGCAGCAGGCCATCGACGTTCGTTTTACCTACGACATCAACGGCATTCTTGAAGTGACAGCGCAGGACGTCGAAACCCGGTCGATTGAACGCCTGGTGATCGAGGAAAACCCCGGTCTTCTGAGCCAGGAAGAAATCGAAGCGCGGCTTGAGGCTCTGTCCGAGATCAAGATTCATCCGCGCGAGGAGGTGCCGACCCGCCTGCTCCTCGCCCGGGCCGAGAGGCTTTACGAGGAAACGCTGGGCGCGACGCGCGCCTCTCTCGCGACCGAGATCGGCCTGTTCGAGCGCGCCTTGACGGCGCAGGATCGTCAGTCGATCAACGACGCGGCGGACCGACTGAAAGCGGCGCTCGAATCTCTCGCAGCGACAACCCTGTGACTGGCGAAGGACACACGCCGCACGGACGCGACTGCTGGTCGATCCTTGGCATTGACGCCACCCGGGACGAACGGGCCATCAAGCGGGCCTACGCCCGGCTTTTGCGATCAACCAACCCGGAAGACGATCAGGAAGCGTTCCAGCTTCTCCGCGCCGCCTACGAGTCCGCCTGCGCTCTCGCCCGGCTTCCGAACGCGACGCCTGAGCCTGAAAAACTGCCGGGCGAGCCGCCGATCGAGGAATTTCTTGAAAGTTTCGACTCCCTGCGCCGCACCGGCAACGCGCAGGTTGCGATGGCGCTGCTGGAACAAACCATTCGCGACATCCCTCCCCGGCCCGGCCGGAGCGACGGGCTCGAATGGGCGTTGTTCGGGCGACTTCACCCATTTCTGACGATCTCAGCCGGATTAATCCGCGCCCTTGCGGATCGTTTCGACTGGCGCGATCCGGCATCGCTACCTGCACGACGTGAGCCCGAGTGGCACAAGGCGCTCCTCGATCGCCTCGAAGCGGAAGATTGGCTGGACCTGCTCCACGATCCGAAACGCCACCCTTATGGGCAGGCCGCAGCGATTGCGCTCGCCACTTCTGAAAACCTGTCGAAGCTGCTGCCGCCCGGCGGACGACTGGATGGCGCGGAGCGCGCCCGCGCCCAGGCGCTGCTGCGCGACGCTTGGGACCGCCGCCGCTTTCTTCATGGTCGTCTTGCGCCAGCGGCGCTTGCCGCGCTGCGAACGGCCGTGGAGGGACCGCCTGTGCTTGCAGCGCCCCTCAATGTCGGACGCGGCCATCTGATCGACGCCGAAACTACGGCGGGCTCTCGGGAGAACAGGCGGCGCTTCGCACGTCCGCCAATAGCGATAGCGGCAGCGGCCGCCTGCGTGTTTCTTGTCGCCACATCATTCGCAGGCGCATTTCTGTTGCACAGAGAGCCCGAGGCCCGGCATACGACCGTCGTCGCCAACGTCGCCCCTCCTGCTACTTTCGCAGTAGACGCACCAGCGCGCGCTCGCGACGCTCTCGAGCGTCAGAACGTGCGGTGGACCACCGTGACACGTCGGTTCGACAGGACGACGGTCTGGTTTGCAACTCTGGTCGCCAATCGGGCTGCTCTTTCAGAAGTACGGTATGGATTCGATACGGAAGCGCCCAATCTTCTTTTTCCACTACCTGCGGGCGGCAAAGACCAATGGCCGCAACCGCTGGGGCCAGGGGCAAAGCTATCGGCCCGCGGACCAGAATCTGCGAAAAGCGTCTCTGTGCAGCTGAAATTTCGTGACGGAACGCTGTCCGAAGTACGAACGTATCTCGTAAGCAACGAGATCTGACGGGAATACGCGATGCTGCTCAGAACCGCGACCCCGAAGCTGCGCTTCGCCCTTCCCACCGGTCACCCGGAGAACGCGCAACGCGCATGGGCGCTCGCCATGGGAGCGCCGCTCGTCGCAAGCGAAGGGTATGCGCTGGACGCTCTAACGCAACCCGACGCACCGGGAACCGCCGCGTTGAAGGCGCGCGTCGCCACCCGGATGAAGACATTCTGGAGCGTGCAGGACCGCCGGACGCTGATCGCCACACTTAACTGGCTGGGGCGGGAGGGGCACCGCGTCGGACACATGGCCCGGTTGACCGACTACAGCGTCAGCCCTTTGCAAAACATTGCGGAGCGGCGCAAGGAACTGGGGAAAACCGCCGATTACGACGAAGATGCCCGCGCCGAACTCTACCGGATCGACGCGCTTCTCAGTGATCATCTTGGGATGCTGAAAGCCAAATTCCTCGCCTTCGACACGGCACGCGCCGTCATGCTGGTTTACGGCGGCCGACTGCATGATTGGCTGAGCGAGGACGAATGCTGGCCATATCTTTTCGACATGGCCCGTGACGTGCAGCGCACCTATGAATCGTGGGGCGATTATGCCGAAGATTTCTTGCGCGGCAGAAGTTTCTGGAAAGGCGCAGAGTTCAGCGAGCGCAATGAGATCGACCGGCTGACCCAGAAACTGCTTTCGACGCGGCACAGCCCCTGGCGCCTGACTTGGGCGCAACCGTTGCCGCCGCAGGTCGCGCCCGCACGTCTGCGGGATGTATCGGAGCCCATCTCGCAAGGGCCTGTCTGGTGGCTGGAGAAGACTGGCGACGCTCTCTGATCGTCGTCGCCCGTAACGTCCGATGGCGACATCGACGCCAGACTACACCGCACACTCGGATACTCTTTTTAACAAGAAATCGAAAAACGATTCATCACGCCAATTCATCGACCGCACTGCGCAGCGCAGGTTCCGCAAATCGAAAGGCCCAATCTCAACTCAGGTTTTCGAAACACTAACGCCAGCCTCCCCTTTAAGCGGCGAACGCATAGGTGATGCGTATCGTTCGTGGCGGCGAAACGCCTGACCCGCGCGCCCTGATTCCAGGCTGCGAAACAAGCGCCTTACGCGTCAAGGTTTTTCACCCACACGCTCAACGACGCCTGCTCGCGAGGCGCGCCCGGGCCAAGAATCGCCACCCTGGGGCGGCCTCGCCCGTCCATCGTATTGCAAATGCCTCTCACTATCGTTAGAACCCCTGCGAAATCAGGCAGGAGCCAGTCATGATATCCGGCGGACACCGCGCACGACTTCTTTTCCTCATCCCCCTGTCGCTGTGCGTAGGCGGCAAGGTTCGTGCCGCGGACCAGAAATCACCGCTGCCTGTAACAAAAACGACCGCCGACAGTGGAAAGCCCGCCCCTAAGCCTGTGACGCCGGGCGCTCGGGCGACGGCAATCGAACAGGTGAAAATCCGCGGGAAAAGATCCGCCACTGTCGCGTCTTCCGCCACCAAGATGGACACCCCCCTCGTAGACACAGCGCAGTCCGTGACCGTCATCTCTCGTGACGAAATGGATGTACGGGGTGTTTTGTCGCTTAATCAGGCCGTGCGTTACGCGGCGGGAATCACCCCGGATCTGCGTGGCGGCATCGGCACGCGTTACGATCAGTACCTGTTGCGTGGCTTCAGCATACCCAGTTTTCTCGATGGGCTAAAACTGCAGGACAGTCCTACGGGTTATGCGGTTGCCCAAACCGATACGTCGCGCCTTGATCGTGTGGAGATTCTCAAGGGACCGGCCTCCGCACTTTATGGGCAGTCCAGCCCCGGCGGTCTGGCGGCGCTGTCAAGCAAGCTTCCGACCGACCAGCGGTTTTATGGTGGCGTAAACGCCACTGGCGGCATGTTCGACCTCTATCGCGTCGACGCCGACGTGGGGGGCTACGCCACCGATAACGGCTTTGTACGCTATCGGCTTTATGGAACGGTAAACGGGCAGCACACCCAGTTGTCCAAAACGGGAAGCCGCCGTTTCTCCATCAGCCCGGCTTTCACGTTTGGCGGAGACGGACCGACCACGCTGACGCTGCTCGGAAATTACCAGTACGACCCCGAAAGCGGCACATATGGCGGCGTGCCGCTGGTGGGGTCGCTCAAGCGGGCGTCCTTCGGTTATCTGCCACGCAATTTCTATGACGGAGACGTCGGCGTAGAAAAATTCAACCGAAAGCACGGGTCCTTTACGTATATTTTCAATCACCGATTTAACGACGCCTGGAGCTTCAGTTCGCGCGGGCGCTACGACGATATCAAAGTCATCAACCGCAGCGTCTATGACGCCGGATATTACAACACCCCGGATACCGTTCCCAGATACGCCTACGGCACGAACGAACACGTTCATAATCTGGCGTTCGACAGCCAGTTCAAGGGTCATGTGCGCACCGGTCCTCTGACGCACACGATGATGTTCGGCTTCGACTACATGTGGCAAAGCGCCTCCGAAACTTATACGTCCGGAGACGCCCCTGATCTGAACGTGCTGCATCCGAACTACCACATGGTTTTCCCCGCCCAGCAGGTCGGCGCGCGCTACACGGCTGATTCACATCAGATCGGCGCTTATGGTCAGGACGAAATTCGCTGGCGTAACCTCATCCTGACGGGGAGCCTGCGAAACGACTGGTACCGTTCCCGGCAGGTAGAGCATCTTTCAGGATCAGATACTCGCGAAAGCCCGAGTCAGATCACGTGGCGTGCGTCAGGCCTCTATCATTTCAATTTCGGCCTTTCTCCTTACATCAGCTATTCAACATCCTTCCAGCCGCAATCGGGACTGGTATCCAGCGACGGCGGAGCCACGCTTCGCCAGGCCGACCCGTCGATCGGAAAACAACTTGAGGGTGGAGTTAAGTTTCAGATTCCCGGGACGCAGGTTCTTTTGACTGCTGCGGGCTTTCACATTGAACAGACCAATGTTCTCGTCGCCGTCGGCAATCTTGGTTACAGCACCGAGAGCGGCAAGGTTCATTCCGATGGTTTCGAATTCGAAACCCATGCAGATCTCTACAAGAACCTGCTGATCACGGCCGCTGTAAGCGTGCAGAAGGTTCGCGACGATTCGACTGGAAAACCGCTGATCCAATCCGGCAAGGGCAACGCCTCGCTGTTCGCGTTCTACACTATGCCGTCCGGCCCGGCGAAGGGGCTGGGGTTTGGCGCCGGAATGCGTTACACGTCAAAAGCTTATGGCGGCGAGGCGACTTACGGAAGCGTCTGGGTTCCGCAATACGCCCTGTTCGACGGCTCGCTACGGTACGATCTGTCGAATCTGTCCCGCTCGCTGCGAGGGTGGACTGTCGGAGCAAGCGTTCGCAATATTTTTGACAAACGCTTTGTATCGAACTGTCTGGCCTACGCCTCTTATGGACAAGAATTCTGTTACTACGGCGAACGGCGGAACGCGCAGGCCACCATCGGATTCACTTGGTGAAGACGTCATTTTCAAAGCCCGTCCGACCGGACGGGTCTTCCTGCCGCGTCATGCTTCTCACTCAGCCAGAGCAAAGCGTCATCCACGGACCAACGTGAGGGGATGAGGTTTTGCATCCAGAATGCGATAAAGAGCTTTTATTACACGAGGCGCAACAGAACAGGCTTTTCTTCCCATGCCCGTGGCGCCTTACAGCAAACATGGGGAATGGGAGCCAGAAACTGGCTCCCATTCCATAAAGACACGGGCTTCCACAGAGCGTTGCGATGCAACGCCCTGCCCCCGCCTAGAGCGCAAGGGAAACCCCTCCGCTCAGGCTGGCATGAAATCGGGTCTGTTCGTCGGGAAACGCTTGATAACATCCAGAGGCAGGTTAAGCGTCTGGGCGACCATTTCCGGCGGAACATGCGTCAACCAGTCGGTCAAGGTCACCTCGGCGAACCGATCCGATTTGAAGACCGTCAAAACGACAAAATCTTCATCTCCAGTGTTTTCTACATAATGACCCAAGCTTTTCTTTATGTACCATATATCGCCCGGATTGAAATCGGTCGTCTGGGCGCGCGGCCCCGTGTTAAACACGGTCACCCTCGCCTTCCCCTTGAGGACGAGCGCCCATTCGTCCGCATTGGGGTGCCAGTGCATCTCCCGCAGCGCTCCGGGCTTTATGGTTTCCAGAGTCGACGCGATCGTCTTCGAAATCGGAAAGTTGCGGCTGTCGACAATCTGCGCCTGTCCGCCATTGCTCAGCGCAACCGGCTTGGAGCGCGACAGGCGGTAGATGACTTTTTGCGCGCCCGGCTGAACGTGGGAATTCTTCTGGTCAGTCGCAAGGTCGCCAGGAACGTCACCCTGAAAAATCCAAAGATTGTCGAGAGGAATATTTTTGAATGCGTCTGCTGGCACACCGAAGTTTTTCGCCAGAACTTCCGGCGGCGTATGCGCCACCCAGTCGGTCAGCAGCAATGTATTGAACTCGGACGACATGCCGTTGTCGAAGGCGAGAACGAATTCAGCGCCGTCTGGACCCAACCCTTGCAGTGAATGCGGGAGACCGGGTGGAAAATACCAGATATCGCCCTGTTCAACGTCCTCGACGCTGGGCCGTCCCTGCTCGTCGAGAGTGGTGATGCGGCATTTTCCGGCGATCATGAACGCCCATTCTGCCTGCTGATGCCAATGCATTTCGCGAATTCCACCCGCACTGAGGCGCATATTCACTCCGGATATGTCTTCCGAAATCGCGAAATCTTCCTGCGTCACCTCGCGCGCCCATCCGCCATTCTGGTAGCGTCTGTGTGCATTGTTGAACGACGCCCAGAACAGGGGCATGCCATTGACGTCCGTCGCGGGAGGATTCTGAAACGACGGGAACTGCGATGCGAGAGCCGGGTTCACAGGCCCCGGATCGGACAGACTCGACGCCGTCTTGGCGTTGATTTTACCTTCCGGCGGACGGTCAGGATTTCCGAAAGTGGCGGCGTTGGCGACGCCCGCCACACCGAGCAAACTGGCTGCGGACAGGAAACCGCGACGCTGTAAAGGATCCATGGGTCACCTTCCAAATGTATTCAAGCGCCTGAACCGTTACCTGCGAAATTAATGCAGATCGATTATACTCAGGTATATGGGGCCGGGCGTTTACGCCGCTTTTCGCCACAAACTCGCCCCTAGAATGGGGGATGACGTAGCGACGACAGCAGTCGCCAACGCGATAAATTTTCCACAATTACAGTAATTTATCTATGATCGCGTCTGTCGTATGAACCCGCAGCGCGGTATTCTCGACCAGTCTCACGAACGTGATCTACGGCCGACAACGCCGCCACCCGATGCCTGTTCCGCCTGATAAATAAAAACCAGAAATTCTGAAAAATATCGGCCAACCGGATGTTCGCCGAAGCATATCTTTGTGGACACTCGGCGAAGACCACCGGGCCACCTCCGCAAGATAACCCACCCGAGCAGGCGTCAAACGTATCGGAATTACGTGACGCCGCGCTTCAGGTGAAGTGCGGTGTCAAAGTGCATAAAGTATCTATGGACCCACGGATTTAGAGGCAAAGCAGACCATTTTCGATTTACGAAGTTAAAACATCGAAGGGCAAACCGTATTGTCGAAAAACACTTCGATATTGGCTTACAAATAAAATCTCTTTTTCATTACGCAACACACATGCGCCCCGTAGCAATGCAGCCTCCGCTGACGGGTGGCGCCCCAGCGTGTTGCGCCCCCGCCCCCCCCGGCAGCCAAGCTGCGGCGCGGCCTGCCGCTATGCTACGGCGGACAGAGAGGCCAGCAGCCCGTCAATATCGTCCGGCGTCGTATCGTAACGCGTGACCAGCCGGATCAGCACGCCTTCGACGCCCGGCGGCGTCGTCCAGCGATAGAAATCGTATCCGGCCTGCTCCAGCCCCTGAACAAGGGGCTCAGGCAATACGACGAACACCTCGTTGCTTTCGATCGCATACGGAAGTGTTGCGCCAGGTTGACGCAGCAGGCCTCGCGCCAAACGCGACGCCATGTCATTGGCGTTGCGGGCGTTGCGCAACCACAAATCATCGGCGAACCATGCGAGAAGCTGCGCGCTGAGGAAGCGTTGCTTCGACCAGACATGCCCCGCGCGCTTGATCCGCCGCTCCATCTCCACCGCCCGAACGGGATCGAAAACGATGAGCGCTTCAGCCGCCAGGGCTCCGTTTTTTGTGGCGCCTAGCGAGAGGATATCCACGCCAGCGCGCCACGTCATATCGGCTGGCGAGCAGCCGAGATGCGCCAGCGCGTTCGAGAAGCGCGCACCGTCCATATGCACGCCAAGACCTGCTCCCCGCGCCAGATCGGTCACTTCGCGCAGGTGCTCCAGAGAATACGTTGCGCCCCACTCCGTCGCCTGTGTGACGCTGAGAGCGGAAAGCTTGCTCAGATGGAAACCCCTGTCCGCATGTCCGTTGAGCGCGCGCGCAAGCAGCGCCGGGTCGATGCGGCCATCCGCGGAAGGGAGCGGGCGCAGCTTCGCGCCATGGGTGTAAAATTCCGGGGCGCCGCATTCCTCGTTGTCGATATGCGCGCTTTCGTCACACAGCACGGCGCCCCAGGGCGGGCATAAAGCTGATAACGCGAGCCCATTGCTCGCCGTTCCCGTGGTCACAGGAAAGACGGCCGCGTCGGTTTCGAAAATCTCAGCAACCCTGGCTTTCAGACCCGCGGTCCAGGGGTCTGCGCCGTAAGAGGGCGCGGCGCCCACATTGGCCTCGCCAATGGCCGCCAGGATTTCCGGACAAACCGGCGCGACGTTGTCGCTGGCGAAGTTCTTGCGTATGTGTTCTCCAGCCTGACGGGCAGCCTGTGCGTCTGGGGCCGGGGCGTTGGCGGATATCTGTTCGCCGGTGTTCTGTTCCATCTCGCGCTTCCGCTTGTCCGTTCCATTTTCATGACCTGCCGCCTGAGCGAAAACCAGACCATGTCCGATTTCAGTTCGCCCGAATTTCCCCACGCCCGCAAGGCTGCGGCGCATCGCGAGGGCGGAGCATCCGGCAGCGCCGCGGCGGGCCGTGAGAAATTGATTGACGGGAAGGCCTTCGCGTCGGCGCTGACGAAGGAGACTGCGGAACAGGTCCGCGCCTTCCATGCCGAGCACGGCGTCACCCCCGGACTGGCCGTGGTTCTGGTCGGCAACGATCCCGCCAGCGAAGTTTACGTGCGCAACAAGGCGCTGCAGACGCATCGCGCCGGTATGCGCTCATTCATGCACATGCTGCCGGAAACGACATCCGAGGCCGAGTTGCTGACGTTGGTTGACCGGTTGAATCGCGACCCCGAGATTCACGGCATACTCGTGCAGTTGCCTTTGCCTGCCGGAGTCGACGCCAGACGCGTGACCAATGCGATCGCGCCGGAGAAGGATGTAGACGGGCTAGGCGAGGTGAACGCCGGGCGGCTGGCGCTGGGACTGCCCGGACTGGTCCCCTGCACCCCTCTGGGCTGCATGATGCTGTTGAAATCCGCCGTCGGAGAGTTGCGTGGCCTGAACGCTGTTGTCGTCGGCGCTTCAAATCTGGTCGGCAAGCCCATGGCGTTGCTGTTGCTGAACGAGGGCTGCACGGTTTCCGTCGCCCATATCGATACGGTCGATCCGCAGGCGCTGGCGCGCACGGCGGACATTCTGGTCGTTGCGACCGGCCATCGCGCGCTCGTGACGAAAGACTGGGTGAAGCCCGGCGCGACTGTGATCGATGTCGGCATTACGCGCATTCCGACGGACTCCGGGAAGACGAAGCTTGTTGGCGACGTCGCGTTCGATGAGGTGGCGCCGATCGCAGGACGAATCACCCCCGTGCCGGGCGGCGTCGGGCCGATGACGATCGCGTGCCTGCTGCGTAATACGTTGACGGCGGCTAATATGTCCGTGACGCCTCACGAAGCTGATTGAACATTCCTTCTGAAATTTGGTTTCTCTCTGCGATGCAGGCTGCACTGATTACTGACAGGGCGTTTTGCAGACATGGCCATCCCTTAGCCTGGATTGCCAGGCTGGCTCAGACTGTGCGGCTGAATATCCATTCAACGGACAACACCTTTTGAGCTGAACTGAAGTTTCATCGAATCCTGGCGTCAAAGGACACGTCGACGCGCCATCAACGAAAAATCCAGTCTGGCGATAAATAATATTAAAGACACTATCCACAAATCGAAATGCCCGCACCACCGCAAGCGAAGGCGCCCGTTCAAAACCGGGATTTCCTCAACCCCTCTCGAGGCAAAGTCCGGCTACAAACTGCAGAACGTTCCACCCAACCGCCTCTTGCAATCGCGGAATTTTATCCTTCATATAAATCCAGCGCCAGTCGGAAGACTGGTTGCGGACGTTCTCAGGGCGGGGTGAAACTCCCCACCGGCGGTAAATCGTTCCGTGCGCAGGCACGGTCGAAAGCCCGCGAGCGCCCGCCGCTCTTGCGGCGGGGTCAAGCAGATCCGGTGTGAATCCGGAGCCGACGGTCATAGTCCGGATGAGAGAGAACGGTGGATCGAAGCGCGTGCTCCGCAGTGCGGGGGGCGTGCGCCCGTCCATATTCGCCCTGAGACGCCCGTGGTGTGTTGACCAGATGGCGGACGGGGATGACAGCGTTTCAGACCGGACAGCAGCGTGACGATACGGCGATTGCGGCGGGTTTCCGCGCAGCGATCGACGAAGCGCGCCGTTTTGTCGGCGCTACGGCGCCCAACCCGCCGGTCGGCTGCGCGCTGCTTGACCGTGACGGTGCGATCCTGACGGCGGCCGCGCATCATAAGGCGGGCACTTTTCACGCCGAGGCGCGCGCGCTGGCGCAGTGCGCCGAACTGGGGCTGACCGATCGTATCCACACGGCGGTCGTGACGCTCGAACCTTGCAACCATACAGGCCGCACCCCCCCGTGCTCCGAGGCGCTGCTCGTCACTCCGGTCAAGACCGTGTGGGTCGGTTGCGCCGACCCCAATCCGCGCGTGGCGGGCGGCGGCGGCGCACGGCTGACTGCGGCCGGGCGTACAGTGCGATGGTTGTCTGAAGCGACCACGCTGCCCGACCAGCGCGCATTGCTGGCGGAATGCCGGGGCCTGATCGCACCGTTCGTATATTGGGCGTCCAGCCGAAAGGCTTGGTTCACCGTGAAACAGGCCGTGGACGCCGGGGGTTCGATGATCCCGCCGACCGGTCGCACGACATTCACCTCCCCCGCCGCGCTCGACCTCGCCCACGCGTTGCGCCGCGCGACCGACGCCGTGGTCACCGGGATCGGCACCGTGCGCGCCGACCTGCCCGGACTCGACGTCCGCAGGGTCGCGGATCACGTAGAACGGCGCCGGATTCTGCTGGTCTGCGGACGCCGCGACAATGCTCCCGCCGCATGGCTGGAGCAGGCCGAACGACGCTTCGACGTGCGCTTCTGCGCCGCCGTCGAGGACGCTCCGGCCATGCTGGCCGAGGCGGGCGCGCTTTGGGCGCTTGTCGAGGCGGGGCCGACGCTCCTCGCCGCGATGCGCGCCGGAGACGTCTGGGACGACTGGTTGCGCATCGAACAACGTGCTGCGGGCGGCGAACGGCTGACGGTCGCAAGCCGACATCGCGACACGCCACTGGCGCTGTTCGCCGATCGCGGTCTCGATTTCGTCGAACCCACCAAGGCCGATCAGATTATCAAGAAAGAGGACGCCGCATGTTTTCCGGCATAATCGAGCATCTTGGCGGCGTAGCCGCCGTGCAGTCCGGCAACGCGTCGTGTCTGCTCGACATCGACACCGGCATCACGGACGTGGCGCTTGGCGAAAGCATCGCCGTGAACGGCGTGTGCCTGACCGCGACGGAGTACGACGCGAACGGCCGCGTGCGCTTCTTCGTCAGTTCCGAGACTCTGGCGCGCACCGCGCTGGGGCGGCTCTCCGAAGGAGGCCGGGTCAACCTTGAACGCGCAGTGACGCCGTCGACGAGGCTCTCGGGGCATATCGTGCAGGGCCATGTGGACGGCGTCGCACGACTGGTCTCGGTCGAGGACTCCGGAGACGCCCGACGGATCGTCTTCGCCGTCCCGTCCGCCCTGCGCCGTTACATGGTCGAGAAAGGCTCCGTCACGCTGGACGGCATCAGCCTGACGCTCAACGAGGTTGGCGCTCCCGGAGAAGGCGGCGCCGAAGCCGATACGTTTCATATCGCCCTGATGATCATCCCTCACACCTGGGACCACACCACTCTGGGCGCGCTTTCGTCGGGCGATCCGGTGAACGTCGAAGTGGACGTGATCGCGAAGTATGTGGAGACACTATGTCAATATCGCTGAATTCCGCGTCGCGTCCCGAAATGCCGGAGACGCTGGCGCGCGCGGTCGAGGCCATCCGGGCCGGTCGCATGGTCGTCATGGTCGATGACGAGGATCGCGAGAACGAGGGCGATCTGGTCATGGCCGCCGAGTTCATGACGCCTGAAGCCATGAACTTCATGGTCACGCACGGGCGCGGGCTGGTCTGC
Source organism: Acetobacter nitrogenifigens DSM 23921 = NBRC 105050 (assembly GCF_000429165.1). Taxonomy (GTDB): domain Bacteria; phylum Pseudomonadota; class Alphaproteobacteria; order Acetobacterales; family Acetobacteraceae; genus Acetobacter; species Acetobacter nitrogenifigens. Next base: position 207,363 of record NZ_AUBI01000002.1, read on the forward strand.
CTGCCGATGACGCCCGAGCGCGTCGCGCATCTCGACCTGCCGATGATGACGCGCGTCAACACGGCGCCACGCAGCACGGCGTTCACCGTGTCGATCGAGGCGCGAGAGGGCGTGACGACCGGCATCTCCGCGCATGACCGCTCCCGCACGGTGCTCGCCGCCGTAGCGCCTGACGCGCAGGCTGCGGACCTTGTCTCACCGGGACATATCTTTCCGCTGCGGGCGGCTCCCGGCGGCGTTCTGGAGCGTGACGGCCACACGGAAGGGTCGATCGATCTCGCCCGTCTCGCCGGATGCAGCCCCGCCGCCGTAATTTGCGAGATCATGAGCAAGGACGGCTCAATGGCCCGTCGTCCTGAGCTTGAGGACTACGCCGCCCTGCATGGGCTGGTGATCGTCTCCATCGCCGAACTGACCGCCTGGGTGCGCGAACACGGAACCACGCCGATCACCCCCAACGCCAGAACGTCGCTCGCTGCGGCGCTACGGCCGTCGCGGGCGGACGCTGTGACAGCCGAACTGGCTGAGGCGGCCCTGCCGAGCGCGTTCGGCGGAGAACAGCTGGTCATCCACGCCTTTCGCGACACGGACGGCACGGAGCACGTCGCGCTGGTGAAGGGCGATCCGTCCGCGCCGGGAACGGTGCCGCTGGTGCGGCTGCACTCCGAATGCGTGACCGGCGACGCGCTCGGTTCGCTGCGTTGCGACTGCGGTCCGCAACTGCGGGGCGCGCTGGAGGAGATCGGTCGGTCGGACTGCGGCGCACTGCTCTACATTCGCGGGCATGAAGGGCGCGGCATCGGTCTGGGCAACAAGGTCCGCGCTTACGCGCTGCAGGATCAGGGGCTGGATACCGTCGACGCCAACCACAAACTCGGTTTCGCGACGGACACGCGCGACTGGTCGGCGGCGGCGTCGATCCTGCGCGATCTTGGCGTCGACACGCTCGATCTGCTGACGAACAATCCGCAGAAGGTGACGGCGCTTGAAGAACGCGGCTTCACCGTGCGTCGGCGCATCGGGCTGGAGATCGCGGCGAACCCGTTCAACCGGGCTTATCTGGACGCCAAACGACGACGTCTGGGTCATGTGCTGCGCGCGGAATCGGTCGGCGCGGCAGACTGACCGTCCGCACAAGGCTGGACCCGTCTTCGTTCACAGGTCGGCGGCCAGCGCGTCGTCGTCCAGTCGCGGGGAACCTCACTCGGTCGACCATCAACGCCTGACCGAATGACGTCCCACCCGTTGCAAATGTCTTCATTCACACACGACAGGAAAAGTTATGAGCACGCGTTCTCCCGCCTCCGTCCCCAACCTGAACTTGTCCCCGGCGCCTCGCCTCGCGCTGGTGGTCAGCCGTTTCAACGAGGACGTGACGGGCGGCTTGCGCAACGGTGCGATCGAATGGCTCGGCGAGCACGGGATCACGGTCGCCGACGGTGATTTTTTTCCTGCGCCGGGCGCCTTCGAACTTCCGCTGCTGGCGCAGGCCCTCGTCCGGACCGGACGCTACGAGGGCGTGATCTGCCTCGGCTGCGTCATCAAGGGCGATACGGCGCATTTCGAGTTCATCAGCCTCGGAGCGACCGTCGGAATCATGCAGGCGTCACTCGCGACGGAAACTCCTGTCGCGTTCGGCGTTCTCACTACCTACACCGAGCAGCAGGCCGTCGACCGCTCCCGTGAAGATATCCATAACAAGGGGCGCGAAGCGGCCGCTGCGTGTGTGGAATCGATTGCACTGTTACGACAGATCGCCGGATAATCGGCATATCGAAAAGGATCGCCCCCCGGGTGGCGTCGATCCTGCGCCGGTATCCGCTGCTGGTTAAGGGGGGGAGGCCCGCCTGACGATGAGGCGCTTGACGGTCCTGGCCGGAATTCTTGGCGTCGGACTGACCGCGTGGATGCTGGCCCAGTTCGGGGCGGCCGCCACGTTGACCCTTGTCGCCGCCGGGGGCTGGGGCGTTCTCTTCGCGATCCTCTTCCATTCCGTTCAGGTCCTGCTTTCCGCCCACTCCTGGCGCGTCATCTCCGGGCGCCGGGGCGCGGGCGTTCCGCTGCGCGATTATGCCCTGCTCCGTTGCGTGCGGGAGGGTGTGAACAATCTGCTTCCCGTTGCGCAGATCGGGGGAGAGGTCGCATCAGCGCGCCTTCTTGGTCGTCGGGGTCTTGGGCTTCGTCACGCCGCGGCCGCCACCATCTGCGATTTGACCATCGAATTGCTAAGTCAGGTCGCTTTCACCGCCGTCGGCCTTCTGATCCTGTTTCTGCTCGTTAAACGCTCGACAATTACCGACGAATTGATGGAGAGCGGCGGTGTTGCGCTCCTGATCGGAGCCGCCCTGTTCGGCAGTCAGTGGTTCGGCGCGATTTCCGTCGTCGAGAGACTTCTGGTTCGGATCGCAGCGCATCTGGGCTGGAGCGGCGTCGACGGCATCCGTGGCCTGCACGACGAAATCATGTCTCTCTACCGCGCGCCCCGCCGGGCGATAATCGCCGGGTGCGCGCAATTCGCCGGATGGTCGCTGGGCGCGGTTGAGGTCTGCATCATCCTGCATTTTCTGGGCCATGACCGCTCTCTCGCCACAGGTTACGTGATTGAAAGCGTCGGGCAGATCGCAAAATCCGTCGCCTTCGCCGTTCCTGGAGGACTGGGCGTTTCGGAAGGCGGGTACGTGTTGGTCGGCGGCCTGTTCGGCCTGCCGCCGACAGTGTCGATCGCACTTTCGCTGATCAAGCGGTTACGCGAAATCGCCTGGGGCCTGCCTTCGCTCGCGGCATGGCAATATCTGGAACATCGCTGGCGTCCGGTGGGCGCCGCGCCACCTGTAAGCGCACGCGGCGGGTAAGGTTGAACCCATTCAGGTCGATCAGTCTTCGCATCTGGCTGGGCGGCCTGATTGATCATGTATTTTCGCAAAACCGCTTACCTGCAACGCGTGATCCCCGCGAAGGATGATGACAATACCGCCGACCGGCAGTCCCGTTTCACACAGCGCGCGCCAGAAGGCGAGCGGAACAGAGCACAACGCCTCAAGGCACAATACGACGTGACGTCGAACGCCGCATGCAGTCTGAAACTTGCGTAATGCAGAGCATTCTCCGCTACCGCCCAATTTTGCAACGCATCGGACCACCGTATAGTCCCGCCATCGCGCCGCATGGAGATTATCGCGTTGACCAGAGTCTCTCGTTCCCCGTCCTCATGTCTCACTTTTTCCGCTTCGCTGCTCGCGCTGCTCCTGTCGTCCACAGCTTTACCCGGATCACGGGCAGTCGCGGCGGAAGACAAGTCTGCGACGGCAAGCTTCTCCCACGCTCAGCCTGCGACGCCGCAGACGACCGACCGGCGCGAGAGCGCCGGAAGCGTCACGATCGGCGGTCAGAAAATCGACTACCGCGCCGTCGCTGGCACGCTGATTGTGCACCCTAAGGGGTGGGATGATTCGACATCAGTCGTTGAGAGCCGGCTTGGTCTTCATACGGACAACAAAGGCGACGGCAAGGCCGACGACGGCAATCCAGACGCCGCCGCGGCAATGTTTTACGTCGCCTATTTCAAAAAAGACGCCAAACCGGAAGGGCGACCGATCACGTTCGTCTATAACGGCGGCCCGGGCTCCGCGAGCGTATGGCTGCATATGGGCGCTTTTGGTCCGCGTCGTATCGTCACAATGAACGACGCCCACGACCCCGCCGCGCCATATCAACTGGTCAATAACGAGGCCAGCCTGCTCGACGTGACGGATCTTGTGTTCATTGACGCGCCTGGCACCGGGTTCGGACGCATTGCCGGCAAGGATCGCGAAAAGTCTTTTTGGGGCGTGGACGCCGATGGGCACGCATTCGCCAACTTTATCACCCAGTTCCTCGGCGAGTTCGGGCGTTACAACTCGCCGAAGTTCCTGTTTGGGGAAAGCTACGGCACGCTCCGTTCGGCCGTTCTGGTCAACGATTTGCAAAACGAGGACAATATCGACTTCAACGGAGTCATCCTTCTTTCTCAAATTCTCAGCTATGATAATGAAGGAGATGAACCAAAACTCAATCCCGGCAATGACCTTCCATACGTTCTGGCGTTACCAACCTACGCAGCAACCGCGTGGTACCACCATCGCCTGCCCGACAATCCTCCCGATCTCAAGGCTCTGCTCAAGGACGTCGAGCAATTCGCATCCAACGATTATCTGCTGGCGTTGCAGAAAGGCGCAGATCTGACTGCTGAGAGCAAGCGTGCCGTCGCCGAGAAGCTGCATACCTATACCGGCCTGCCGGTGGATTATCTTCTGCGGGCCGATTTGCGTGTCGATGTAGGAGAGTTTGAAAAAACGCTGCAGGAAAATGACGACACCACGACGGGACGCCTGGATTCCCGCTTCTCTGGCCCCACGATCAATCCGCTGAGCGAAGAGGCGGACTACGATCCGCAGTCCGCAGCGATCAGTTCCGCCTATATCTCCGCGTTCAACGATTACACACGTAAAACGCTCGGGTACGGAAACGGACAGGAATACAGAGGGGGCATAGACACCCATTGGGATTTCCGACACACGCCGCCCGGCGAAGGGCAGGCGTTTGACGGCTCCGCAAACGTGATGCCGGATCTCGCCTATGCGATGAAAACCAACCCAACTTTGAAAGTCATGTTGAACGCTGGGTATTTTGATCTTGCGACGCCATATTACGAAGGCGTTTATGAGATGAAGCATCTGCAGATTCCAAATCGTCTGCAATCGAACATCGAATATGCACGGTATGAGTCGGGGCACATGGTGTATGCGAATGAGACGGCGTTGAAGCAGTTGCACGAGAACGTGGCTTCTTTCATCACGCGATCCAGCAATGTGAACCCCGCCCACACAGAGTGACCAAATGGAGCTTCGTCCCGGCTCAACGTCCGGGGCGAAGCTTCACCATGGTCGTTTTTTCCTCTACTCACCTGTGAAAAGTGGCGCGCCACTAGGATGGCGCCGCGTCACTCTCGTTTCTGCCGCTGTTGCAACCGTGACTTTACTTATTGTGAAACGCCTCGAACGCGCGTTCCTGCTCGTGGAAGATATATACCGGCATAAATCCGACGATATTTTGAAAATGATCACTCACGAAGCGAAATCAGCAATATGGCCATTGACCCAGCGCAACGCCGCTACCTGATCTTCAAATCCGTAATTGACGAAATTCTCTGATTGCGTGCCGCCGCCCCTGAAAGAACGTGTGTCAAATGTTCCAAAACGGCCGAGACGATAGTTGAAACTGACGACGACAACGCCCTGCCGCGCAATCGGCGCTCCGGAGTAAACGGCAGGCGAGCTTCCTCCGTTCACGAACCCTCCTCCATAAATCCACACCATGACAGGCAGACCGGGCGATTTCGTTTTCGCAGCCAATACGGGCCGCCAGATATTGAGATAGAGGCAGTCCTCTGACACCGGTCCGCCCAGCGGCGCCGCGTCGCTGGGAAAGGGCTTCTGCATACAGTCCGCCCGAAAATGCGTCGCATCCAGGACTCCGACCCAGCGGGATGCAGGTTGTGGCGCTGCCCACCGCAACATCCCGATGGGGGGCTGAGCGAAAGGAATGCCCTTGAAGGCTTCGACTCCGCCCAGTTCCGTTCCCACGATTTCGCCCAATGCCGTCGAAATTTTCACATCGTGCATAGAAGGAGCTGCTTCGCGCGCAGGCGACGTCGAACGCGCAGTTCCATGCGAGAGCAGAAGCGCAAGGGCAAGCCAACCCGGGCCAGAGAATTTTTTTTATATCCGGGTTGCACTCACCTGCGTCTCCTGTCTGAATAATCACTTCCCAAAACATGCGGACGCTACGAGGATTGTTGTCATCAGACAACGTATGTCGGGCGATATTATCCTGGTCAGACGCAAGTCTGCGAGGCGCGTCCAAATCGCGTCGTTGCGTCAGATCCGACGCGGCGGAAACACGAGCGTCACAGCTTGTATTCGGCGGTCACGAAGATCGTGCGGGGATCTGCGAACGCCGCCGCGTAGTTCACGGGCGAGTAAGCCCCATGCGACGCTGAACCGAGCGTATATGACAAGGTCTGCGGATACCTGCGGTCGAGAATATTGCGGACCTGCCCGGTGATGGTCCATCGTCTGTCGTCGCTTGTCCATGTCGCGATGGCGTTGAAATATGTCTGCGGCGACAGTCTTGTCTGCGCGTTTTCATTCCCGTCGAGATAGAGCGAAGACTGCCATGAAACGTCGGCGCCGATGCTGAACCGGCCCGGCGCACGGCGCAACGGCACACGATAGAAGACGGACGCGTTCATCTGCCAACGTGGAGAATATGGAAGCCGTGCGCCCGAATGCGGCGCGTTATTGTATGCACCTCCGTCGGCCAGTTTCAGGGGAGCCGTGGAGACGCCGTCGAAATGGTCCAACTGCGCATAGAGATAGGACGCCGTGTAGTGCATATCCCAGTTCGATCCGATATGCGCAGTGGCCTCCATCTCCGCGCCTGCGGAGTGCCCTTTGCCCGCATTAAATCTGTGTGAGAGCGCAGTCGTCGCGTCATAAGTCGTCATCTGGATGTTATTAAAATTATTCCAGAACAGGGCGCCGTTTACTTCCAGAATATGGGCGAGCGGACTGGTCTTCGCGCCAATTTCGAACGTCGTCACCAGCTCCGGCTTATAAGGCAGCAAAGCCTGCGCCATATTGGCTGCGCCGGGCGTCTGTGCGCGATAATCGTATCCGCCCGATTTGCTTCCCTGCGAGATCGATACGTAGGGCATGACACTTGGCGTGATCTGCCAGGTCAAAGCGCCTTTCGGCAGCAATTGCGTCCAGTCGGCATGGGCTGCGGCGTGCCCCGGCCATGCCGAAGCGCCCGGGGCGCCGGAGTAAAGAGCGCCTGTGACGCCCGGCCAGCCCACGGAATGATTGCCGCCAGCTACGAGGTAGTTCAGGTCTTCCGCATTCGAATGAGATTCATGATTGAATCGCAACCCCACCGTCGCTGTCAAAGTCGGCGTAATTTTGTATTCCGCCTGCCCATATAAAGCCCAGATACGTGTCAACTGATCGATTTTGGCATATACTGGCGTGTAGCTCTGAAGAGAGGCGGCCTGTGAATCCGGGTACCATGCCCCGTTCGTATTGTTCGCCCGCCGTGCAGTATACCAGTCTTCGTACATGAAATACGCACCAACGGTGAAGGAGAGCCGTCCATAATCACCGTGCAGATTTAAATCCTCGGAATACGCGCGGTCTTTATAATAAAGAAGTTGCGACCGCTGAATGTATTTCGTCCCGTAGTTGTCATAATATCCTGTGTCGTCATACCCCCGAACGGCCGTCGTCGAATGCAGCTGCAGGTGAGAGTTGACGACATAGTTGACGTTTCCTGTAAATCCGACCTGACTGTAATTATTTTTAGGATAAATCGAAGAATATAAGCCATGGGTGTAGCCATTCAGCAGATTGCCATACCCCCGGTTGGTCGAGCCATCCACCGTTCCGTCGAACGCGAGCGTAATGTCCCAGCGATCGTTCGGCGTGAAGCGCAATTTTCCACGCGCCTGCGTGTAATCAATATTATTCTCGGTCTGGTTGAGCGTGTAGTTGCGATCAAAGCCGTCACGGCCGTGACGATCGAAGGCGAGGCTGGCGTAAACACGATCCTTCACGAGCGCGCCGCTCGCCAGAAACGCGGCCCTGTATTCATTATATGATCCATATCCAACCAGCGCGCGAAACTGCCTTGTATTTCCTGGCGCAACGGTGTTGATGCGCACTGCGCCGCCTTCGGCCTGGTGCCCTGCAGTAAAGCCGACCGGCCCACGGTCGATCTGCACGTTATCCACATCCAGCAATTCCTGCATCGTACCTATAGTCCGCGGCAGATAAACGCCGTCGATATAGGTGCCGACTGACGGCTCTCCTTGCGGGTCAAGTTCTCCAATGCCACGAATGAAATAGTTGGTGGCCGAAAACCCCACTGTCGCACGCGGTTCGTACAAATTTGGCGTCAAGTTCGCCAGTTGTCGCACATCCGTCACCCCAAGTTGGCGCAGACGCTCTCCTGTCAGCAAAGAGATAGACGCTGGAGTGCGTTGCAACGCGGCATGCAGACGCGCGCCGTGCGTCTGTCCGGTAACTGCAATGCTTTCGGCCTTCCCCACGGACGCTCGGGGCGCCGGATGGCGAACTTGCGCCGCATCGCGGGATTTATGCGCCCCCACAGATCGAGACTGCGATACGTCGGAAGACGCCGCCAAAGCCGTTGAGGATGTAAAGGCTGACACCAGCAGCATCAGGCGATGGCCGTTTTTCAGGGCGCGTGAAGAATTAACACAAGCTAGCGTCATATCATGTCATTCCGAAGCAACGAGAACAACACAATTAATATCTATATTTTTTCCAAAATATACAATTTCTATATTGATTTATTTAAAGTAATTTCATTGCAAAATCAAATACAACAACATAAATTGAATAAATTTCAATACAATTCATATTTAATATTATAACTATTCATGTTGTTTTTGAAAATCTGCCATTCGCTCGCCTCATGTATCCGCCACACCCATGGCCCGTGCGAATACGAACGGAATTTATGCCCGAACGGGCGCAAGGAAAACTGCAGATGTTTCACAAGTCATAAATTAAAAGATCAGGACCACGGGATGATTTTCTATAAATCTCAGTAATTTAATTATCTATCGGAAATTCGTTTGCAGCATTACGTCAACTCGACTTACATTATTTCCAACATACGAAAATCTGCGGCCGCCCCAACAGACTCGCTTGCGCAGGGAATGTGCGGGTCATCTATAAGATATAATTGTCCAAAAAACATTTTCTTTATGAGAAAATTTTCCCAATACCTTCATTTATTCCAAGAAGGGCATACTGCTTTCAAATTTCAATAGACAAAAACGATCAATCTGGAGCTTGGCATAACAATTGCCTCACTCCAGACATGAACACCCGACGCGCATCACCCTTTTAAAACACGGAATCCGTGTGTCCCGTCACGCTCAAGCTGCGCAATCAAACCAAATTCCCAGTCAAGATAAGCCTGCATCGCCTTTGCAGAGTTATCGGCTCCCTCATAAGGACGTTTGTAGATATCGTTCGGTTCAGACAGCGCAGCTTCCGGCGTCAACCCCACCTCGATCGGCTGCTTCGCCGCAAGCCATGCGTTCAGCCCCCCCTCCAGAACCTCTACGTCAAAACCCTGGGCCTCAAATTCCGGCGCCGCCAGACGTGCGGCAAGGCCATCCGGAGACGTCAGGACAATCTTGCGAGCACCTATTTTTCCGAAAATGTCTTCGACATCACTACGAATCGCAAAATGCGATCCTGGAATGTGTTTTTTTCGAAATTCTGGACTCGTGGCGAGATCAATTACAAACGGGGCCACACGTTCGGACAAATCTTTCACCGAGACGAAGCGCACATCCGGCAGCGGACCAGCGAGCGGCGCCTGCTCGACACCGCTCTCGCGCGGCAGATCGGACCAGTCCGTCAGAACATAAACCTCATTCCAGCCGAGCTGCCGCAACCAGTGCCCCGTCATGCGGGCGCGCACGCCGTCATCGTCGGTCAGAACGATCGTTCCATGTCGCACGCCGACCCATTCATCCGTGGCCTGCACCAGCTGGCCGCCAGGCGCCGACCGAAAACCTGCGAGATGGGACGCCTCGTATTCTTCCGGAGAGCGAACGTCGAGCCGGTACAGCGTACGCGCTGTGTCCGCCGCCAATTCGGCGACGCCTGCGGCGTCGATCAACCGCACCCCTGCTCGCTCCGCCAGAGAAATCGCCCCCTGCAACGCGGCTTCCCGGTCATCTTCCAGCACGTCGCCAGCCCGCTTTGTCTCTCCATGCGCGAGCTGTAATCCCTCAAGCGTCCAGCCAATCGTTCCGTTGCGCAGCGCGAAGACAGGATTGGGAATACCTGCGTTGATCAGCGATTGCGCGCCGATAATGGAGCGCGTGCGCCCCGCGCAGTTCACGACAACGGTCGTCTGCGGCGATGGCGCCAGACCACGAACGCGCAACGCCAGTTCCGCGCCAGGCACTGAACGGCCGCTCGGGATGGACATGGTCGTATATTCGCTGAACCGACGCGCATCGAGCACCACGAGGTCATCCCCCCGCTCGAGGCGTTCATACAGTTCCCGCGCAGGCAACGACGGCGTGCCGCGCTCGTGCTCGACCAGTTCGCCGAAAGATTTGGATGGCACATTGACGTCGATGAAAATTTCGCCGCCCGAATTGCGCCACCCCTCCAGACCACCAGCAAGCGCCGAGACATTCGTGTAGCCCAGCCGCCGGAAAATCGGCAACGCCTTCGCAACGCGCCCTTCCCCGTCGTCATAAATCACGATGGGCGCGTCGCGACGCGGAGCGAGCCCCGCAAGCCGCTCTTCAATACGCCCGAGCGGCAGGTTCACCGCGAACAGGGGATGCGCGGCGGCGAACGGGCCTTCCTCCCGCAAATCAAACAGCGCAATCTCCTCGCCGTCGCGAAGTTTTTCGCGAACCACCGTTGAAGACACATGCGGAGAGGAAAATGCGTTCATGGATCAGGCCGCTTTCGCGTTGAGGGATCGATCCCAGAGATTGGGCGTAACGCCGCTTGAGTAACCAGAGATGAACGGACGTTCCTCGCCGGTCTCGATATCGTAAACCGCGCGCGAAACGCCGCCAATATTGCCGCCGTAGACGTGGATGGACACGGACGCCCTGTCCTCCAGCGCGTTCGCTACGACATGATAGTCATTGACGTCCGGCTCCAGGGACGCAACCTCGCCCTCTTCAAGAAAACTCACGTCTACGCGTTCAAAGCCGCCATCAGAATTCCGCCGGAATTGCGTTTCGCTCTCCCGTCCCCGCAGCATTCCGATCAATCCCCAGACCCGGTGATCGTGCAATGGCGTCGTCTGGCCGGGCCCCCACACGAAGCTGACGACCGAAAACCGCTCGAGAGGGTCGCAGTGCAGAAGATACTGACTGTATCGCTCAGGATTTGGAACCGCGAAGACGTCCGGCAGCCAGTCGTCCTTGCTGACCAGTGTCCGCAAAAGGGAAGCCCCCTCCTGCTGCACAGCCGAAGGAGAGAGACCTCGCTCGAACAGCGCGGTGAAACGGGTAACGAACTCCCGCAAGGGAACAATGCTGCTCATCGAATATCAGTCCAAAAGATCCGGCTCCTGTGCGACTATCCAGTCCCACAGAGGTTGGAAAGAATAGTAACCGCCCTGATGCGTGCCGACCTGACTGGCCGTCAGCTTCGCGATGTCGGGCGCAATAGGCTTAAGCGGACCTGCCGCCTGCGCAAGCAATTGCGTCTGCGCGGCGTTGTCCATGGTGATGAACCACCATGCGGCGGCCTCTACGGTCGGACCTACGGTAAGCAGCCCGTGATTCTGCAGGATCAACGCCTTGCGGTCGCCGAGAGTCTGCGCAAGCCGCTCCCCCTCGCTGTCCTCCAGCACCACGCCGCTGAACGGGTCGAAAACGACGTGATCTTCGTAAAAGGCGCAGGAGTCCTGCGTAATGGGCAGCAGTTCCGTTCCCAGCGCGGAAAACGCCTTTCCATAGGTCGAATGTGTATGCGCCGCCGCGATCACGTCGGGACGCGCCCGGTGCAACGCAGAATGAATGGTGAAACCTGCGGTGTTGATCGGCCTGTCGCCGATCAGAATGGCGCCGTCATGATCGACGAGTTGCAGATCCGAAACCTTGATCTGGGAAAAATGCACAGCGAGCGGATTGATCCAGTATTGATCGGGAAATTCCGGATCGCGCGCGGTAACATGCCCGGCCAGACCCTGATCGAAGCCGTAGCGGGCAAAAAGCCGAAACGTCGCGGCAAGGCGCTGCTTGCGGTGAAGTCTTTCCTCCGCGAAAGACGCTGCGGGCCGACGTGGCTCCAGTTTTCGGGCGCGGGCCTGCTGATCATTATGGCGGAGCGGGGCTGCGATGACGTTCATTGGACGTGACCCTTTTGCTTACCGGTTCGATTGACGCGACGATGGACGACCGCGCGGCCCACCCGATCAAGGCGCCGCAGCACAGAAAATTTCTTACGCAGCCTCACGCCCCGCGCCAGAGCGCGCGTCCTCCGCCGCGATCAAACGTCGGGCGAGAGGAATAAGATCCCGTCCGTAGACATAGGCGTCCTGCAACGGATCGAAGCCCCGGATCAGAATGTTGGTCACGCCCAGACGATAGTAGTCGAGCAGAGCGTCCGCCACCTGTTCCGCGGTGCCGACCAGCGACGTGGAATTGCCCCGTGCGCCGGTCAGCGCCGCCAGCCCCGTCCACAACCGCTTGTCCAGCCGCGCCCCCTGCGCCGCAGCCGCGAGCAGACGCCGCGACCCCTCGTTGGGCACAACCGATGGGCGGGCGTAGCCGGTTTGCTCCTGCAAGCCGCGCGCCGTCTCCAGAATATGCTCGGCCTTCGCCCAGGCCGCCTCCTCCGTCTCGGCAAGAATGGGACGGAGGGACAGCGAGAACCTGACCGTGCGGCCATGCTGCGCCGCAGACGCCTTCACGCGCGCGATCGTCTCACGCACCTGGTCGTATGTCTCGCCCCAGAGCGCGTAAATATCAGCGTGCTTGCCGGCGACCGCAATCGCCTCCTCTGAAGAGCCGCCAAAAAAGACGGGAATGGATGAGCCGTTCTGGGGGCGGATAGCCGAATGAGCGCCACGCACCTTGTAATACTTTCCATCATAGTCGAAGGGCGCATCGCTGCTCCATTCACGGCGCACGATGTCGAGGTATTCGCTCGTCCGGGCGTAACGCTCAGCCTTCGTCAGATGGTCGCCGTCCGCCTGCAACTCCCGATCGTCGCCGCCCGTGATGATATGCACGGAAGCGCGGCCGCCGCTGATAGCGTCCAGCGTGGCGAACTGCCGCGCCGCAAGCGTCGGCGCAGTGAAACCCGGTCGATGGGCGACCATCAGACCGAGCCGACGAGTCACGTTGGCGACATGCTGGGAGATCAGGATGCTTTCCGGGGAATTCGAATGGAAGGCGACCAGAACCCGGTCAAACCCCCCGTTCTCATGGATTTTCGCGGCCGCCTCGACATGGTCGAGATTCACCACCGGCCCTTCCGCCGGGATAATCTCCGAATGGTTGCGGCCGTTGACGAAGCCAATGAAATCAACGGGCATGACGCGCTCCTGATGACTATTTCACTAAAAAAAGTGCCGTTGGCGCTTAATCTACCGTTTTTTTCGTAATTAATGCCATCAAAAAAACTCAAATCCACCATCAAGATTCGCTCAATAATCCCTTCTCCTGCCGGGACCCCGGACGGCGGTCTGGCCGATTACAGGGACGCAATCGCTGTTTTTCGACGACGCGGCTTTAATTCACTGGCCACGACGCCCGCCACGATGAACGCCGCGCCCAGAATGGCGAGCGGGGGCAGATGCTCGCCTGCGATCCACCCAACGAGGCCAGCCCATACGGGCTCTCCGGCGTAAATGATGGTCGCCCGCGCGGGCGAAACCGCCCTCTGCGCCCAGTTCATGGTCAACTGGATGAGCGCGCTCGCCATGCCCAGCCCTACCGCAGCGGACAGCCACACCCATGAGAATGACGGCGCAGACTCTCCAGCGATGGGCATGACGACGAATGACAGGACGCCGACCGTCAGAAGCTGCACGACGGTCACACGAACGCTGTCCACTTTCGATGCGAAACGTCCGATCAGAATGATTTCCGCCGCGATTGCGCAGGCCGAAGCGAAGGTCGCGATTTCTCCGCGCCCAAGCCCGACGGACATCGCCCCCGGCCCGGTCAGACACAGCAACCCCGTAAACGCAAATCCGATGCCGACCCACGTCATCAGCTTCGGGCGCCGCTTCATCACCGCCCATTGCAGCAGCGGCGTAATCGGCACGTACAGCGCCGTCAGAAATGCGGAAATACCACCGTCGAGCGTCTCCAATCCGTACGTCTGAAGACTGTATCCCAGAAAAATCGAAACGCCGATCAAGGCCCCCGCGCCTATTTCCTTCACGGTCACGGCGCGCATCGTTCGGAGAAACAGGAGCAGACTCAATCCTCCCGCGATGCTGAACCGGAGTCCGACGAAGAACAACGGCCCGCAATGTTGCATCGCCGTGTGCACGATCAGAAAGGTCGCGCCCCACAGGACCGTAATGCCCAGCAACGCCATTTCTTCAGGGGAAAAGAACGTTTTGCGAGCGATTAAGGCGGACATGACGCTAGATCTCTTCGGTCTGTTTCAGGAACGTCGCCTCTGAAGCACGCCGGGAGATAGCCGTCTATGTGAATGGGGCCGATGAAGGGCCTGAAGACACGATTGCATGACTTGCGGATGCGACTGCTCATCCAATCATGAGCAGATCGGCTGCCAGCTTTCAGCCAGCGAACAGCCTCCACCTCACGCACGGAAGACTCGGCCTGCTCAAGCAGCGTGATTTCGACAAACGCCAATAGCGAAAACGGATCGCAATCGGCAATTCACGACCGATCCAGAACAATATCAGACTAAAATACACACTGCATTCACAGCATTAATGGCAATAATGACGATATATATAAATAATTTATTTATAAATTTAAGTTAAAATTATACGACAATTAATTATTACAATACCCATCCAATGCGCCAGCCCGGAAGGAGCCACACCAGGGCCGTCAAGCATCAGGGTATGAAATCAACACAATATGTCAAACAGTGACAAACTATGACACTGTTTCATGATTGAGACTTGTGGCATTCCGTGCCGGACGCCTTTGCGCCACGGAGAGTTTGTTCATGAGTTCCAGACGATGTCACGCCATTCCAAAGATCGTTCTGCTTGGCGCCGCATCTGTGGCGGCGTCATTCGGCGCATGTGTGACGACGCCCAATGCGTTCGCAGAAACGTCGCCCGTCGTTGCGGTCAACCGCGAGGTCGGCCTGTCGATCACCGGGAATTATGATGCGCTCGCTGGAACAGCTGGCCTGAACACCGCGATCACGTCGCCCTACTACCCACAATACGACTGGAGCGACCGGACCTCTTCGCGCGCGCACCTAACAAGCTGGCGGCCAGGCTTTCGGGCCGATGCTCAATACATGTTCGATATCGGGCGGGTCAGAAACCTCTACGCCGCAGGCATATTCAACCTTGGTAGTGGGGATATGTCGGCGCAACAGGATTATGTCTGGACAAATGTAGACGGCGGCAGACGTTCGGCGAGCGGAGCGCGTTATCGAGACAACTTTACGCATAATACGATCAATGTCACCGGCGAGATCGGAAAGGGATTTCAACTCGCCCATAACAGGCTGATGCTTACCCCTGTATTTCAGGGTGGATACACAGCGGGCGGCGGAAACTCGTTCACGAGTCTGGGCCTTGGGTATGTTGGACTTGCCCTGCATGCGGATTATGCCCTCACGAAGCGACTGGTCATCCGAGGGCGCGCCGGGTGGGCGGAATATCTCGATGCGGGGAGCGCTGATCTGGTCTATGGCTCCAACGGAGCCCGACCGGAGTGGAGCGGGGACGTCGCACTTGATTACCGGATGACGCGTCGGCTCCACCTGACCGGCGGGGTAAGATACGCGTACATGGATTATGGACACACCCACTCTTCCGATATCTGGAGGAAAGCCAGCGGCCCGGAAATTTTTACGGCTAATTTCTATGGAGAGGACGCAAAGTTCACCTCAGCGTCGCGCGCCGGGACACGCTCGAACGCTGTCCAACTGCGCCTGGGGCTTGCTTACCAGCTCTAGCCCCGAGTCACCTTTCAAACAGAAGCGCCGCTCCCCTACTCACCGACTGCGCGCCAGTATCACGACGCGCCGAACGCTCCCGCAACGTCAGGATCGTCTGCATCTAAGGACGATCGGGCGCCTTCCGGTCCCAGACCAGCCAGCAGATCGCCATACATCCGCTGGTCAGGGCGAAAACCGCCAGCGACGCCGCGATCACGACCGGAAATCCCAAGACTGTCCCATGAACAAGGCCAACAACGGGAATAAGGGCCAACGTCGCGACGGCGGGGATTCCCAACCCGACGCCAAGACGGGCGGCGGCGCTCAAACCCCCGCCTCCCGCGCGTAAAGTTCAGGCCAGACCGGGCCGACGGCGCGTTCAATCGTCTCCCCCGCCATCAGGCAGAGATCTTCGCGGAAACGGTCTGCGATGATCTGCACGCCCGTGGGCAAGCCGTCGACGACACCGGTGGGAATCGACAGCGCAGGCAGGCCGAACAGCGCGGCTGGCAGCAACGGCGCCTGATCGCGCAGCGTCGCGACGCAATCTTCTTGCGAGCGCACGTCGAGATCGACGGGAAACGGCGGCGCAAAAGACACGGGAGTCAGCAGGACGTCATAGGCGTTGAGGAAGAGCGACCACTCGCGCGCCAACGTGAACCGACGGGCGAAACACGCCGCCCAGGCCTCCCGGTCCAACGTTTTCGTCACGCCAACCGAATAGGCGAGCGTGCGCCGCAAAGCCTCGTCCCCCAGTTCGCTCATTTTCTCGAAAGCGGCGCCGCTGAGATCGTTGAAAACCAGCGCAGCCCACAGAGCGGCGGAGTCATCGAAGTGCGGCGGCGCGGCGTCTTCGATGACGTATCCATCCTCGGCAAGCGCGGCGGCCGCGCGATCCAGAGCGACGAGCGACGCCGGATTCGTAGAGCCGGGATCGGTCCCGCGAAATACGGCGACCCGCTTGCCCGAACGAAAAGACCCGGCGTGATCCAGAGGAGCAGGCACATAACCGGGGTCGCGCGGGTCGGGGCGCGCCATGGCGCGCAGCGCCAGACCCAGATCCGCGACGCAGCGCGCCAGAGGCCCCTGCACGGACATCATCTGGCTGGTCAGGCTGCGTTCGACAGTCGAAGAAGGGTTATACGCGGCTACACGACCAGCCGACGGCCGCAATCCTGCAACCCCGCAGCAATAGGCCGGATATCGTATCGACCCGCCGTAATCGTTGCCGTGTCCGATCGCCCCCATGCCCGTCGCCACCGCGACCCCCGCCCCTCCGCTTGATCCGCCGGGCGTCACGGCCGGGCTCCACGGGTTGACGGTCCGGCCATGCAACGCGTTGTCGGTGAACCAGCGCATTGAGAAGGCTGGCGTGTTCGTCCTCCCGATCACGATAGCGCCTGCCGCCTTCAATGACGCGACCTGTGGCGAGTCCTCTTTCGCAATGGCGTCCCGCAGGGCGACGACGCCGTTGGTGGTGGCGTAGCCCTTCTGGTCCACGTTCACCTTGATGGTGATCGGCACGCCATGCAGCGGGCCGACCTCCGCGCCCGAACGCGCGGCCCGGTCTGCTTCGTCCGCCTGCCGGATGGCGTCCTCCGCCATGAACTGCACGACGGCGTTGAGGCGCGGATTGAGACTTTCGACGCGCGAGAGGGCCGCCTGAACGCATTCGCGAGCCGAAACCTCGCCCGTGCGGATAGCTTCGGCCATGCGGGTCGCGGGCCATAAAAACAGCGGCGTCGTCATCAGAAGGATCCTCTGCGATGGCGTGATGCGGCGTGGAGCGCGGCAGATCGTTTCTCGATCATTATGAAATCTCGCCCAGCCCCGCGCAACAACCCAAATGGCGCGCCGCCGTCATCGTGGAGCCTCAATTTACTGTCCGCAATGCGCAATCGAGCATTCGCGCCACGGCGTGAACGTGCCATACTTGTGATGAACGACAGTCGGAGCCGCTGCGGGACGCTCGCAGCGGACGGGGTTTCAATGAGCGGAAAGACAGCGCCGGGACGCGGCGCATGCTTCGTCACCGGAAGCATCATGCGGCATGTGATGGTCATGGCGGGAACGGGCGCCATCGGCCTTATGGCCGTCTTCGCCGTCGATCTGCTGAACATGATCTATATCGCCCATCTCGGCGATCCGGCGCTGACCGCCGCGATCGGTTTCGCTAGCGCGATCGGCGGCGTGCAGATCGCGGTGTCCATCGGACTGACGATCGGACTCGGCGCCTGCGTGGGGCGAGAGATAGGGTCAGGCCGGTTCGACGTTGCGCAACGCGTGGCCTCCTCCTTCATGACCACCACGTTCGTCCTGACGCTGCTGCTGGGCGTTGCGACGGCGCTTTTCGCAGACCCGATCCTGCGGCTTCTCGGCGCATCAGGAGAAGCGCTGACGCAGGCGGAGCGCTTCCTCTATATCGTTTCGCCGTTCCTGCCGTTCGTAGCGCTCGGCATGTCCAGTTCCGCGCTTATGCGGTCCGTCGGCGACGCCAGACGCTCCATGAACGTGACGCTGGGCGGCGCCATCGTCG
The DNA here is from genome assembly GCF_000429165.1 of Acetobacter nitrogenifigens DSM 23921 = NBRC 105050. Lineage (GTDB taxonomy): Bacteria > Pseudomonadota > Alphaproteobacteria > Acetobacterales > Acetobacteraceae > Acetobacter > Acetobacter nitrogenifigens. The sequence continues at coordinate 225,624 of NZ_AUBI01000002.1, forward strand.
CGGCGATCCTCGACCCGGCGCTGATCCTTGGCATGCATGAGGGGCTGACAGGCGCGGCGATAAGTTCCGTCCTTTCGCGTTTTGCGGTCCTCATGCTGGGCATGCGCGGGGCGGGGGCGCACGGATTGCTGCGCAAGCCGCAACTACATGCGATTCCCGGCGACACGAAACGCGTCGCCTCCATCGCCGGCCCCGCGATCCTCACCAACCTCGCCACGCCGGTCGGTTCTGCTTACGTGACGGGAAACATGGCGCGGTTCGGGCTCGATGCAGTCGGCGGACAGGCGTCCGTGGAGCGTATCGTCGTCGTGGCGTTCGCGTTCGTTTTCGCCCTGACCGGCGCGGTCGGGCCGATCATGGCGCAAAATCTCGGGGCGAAGAAACTCGACCGCGTGCGTGAAGTGCTGCGGTCGTCGCTGACGCTGGTCGCTCTGTGCGTCGCGACAACCTGGGTCGTGCTCGCGCTCATCCAGAACCTGCTGGTCGCCGGCTTCCACGCCACAGGCAACGGCGCGACGCTGATTCACCTGTTCTGCTCGTGGACGGTTTCGTCTTACCTGTTCGTCGGCATGTTGTTCGTGGCCAACTCCGCTTTCAACAATCTTGGCCACCCGATCTATTCGACGCTGTTTAACTGGGGGCGCGCGACGCTCGGGACCATTCCGTTCGTCACAGTCGGCGCGCGTTACGGCGCGGCAGGCGTGCAGATCGGGCAATCGCTGGGCTGCGTCCTGTTCGGCTCCCTGGCCGTGGTCGTGGCCTTTCGCGTGGTCGCAAACCTGAACGTCGGGCAGGTTACGCCAGAAACGGACGCCATCGTCGCAGCGTCGGACGTGCCGACGCTGAGCCCGGAAGCCGCCATGGCGGATCTCGACGCCATCGAGGAAGCCGCGCTGTCCGAATCGAAATAAGACGGTTTCAAAACTGTCTGCCCTGAAGAGTAAGACGCCCATGTCGAAGCTGAGCAAGGCCGAGCGGGACGCATTGCCCGACGACGCATTCGCGCTGTCGGGACGACGCTATCCCATTCCGGACGCAGGTCATGCCCGTGACGCTTTGGCGCGTGCGAGCGAGTTCCATCGCCGGGGCGAACTGAGCGACGAGGAATACGAAACAGTGGTCCACCGCGCCCGAGCAGTGCTTGGCGAGTAACGACGACCACTCTTCACGAAAGCTATAAAGCCTGCTGCCCGAGCCACACGCGAGAGCTTGTGTTAGGCCAATCCGGCAGGTCCGCCCATTTTGCAATAGCTCTCAATAAACCAGACGCTGCCGATGCCCGGCAACAGTGGCTGAGCGCCGCGAATATGCGCCTTCGGGCCCATATCCTCCGAACCCCTCGTCTCACGAAGCGGCAGAGCATCGCCTGCCTGAGGGCCCGTTTGCAGGCGTGACGACGCTTGCGCAGGCTTGCGTTTTACGCCGGGTGAACAGGGACATACGCGGGCGCGCCGACGCGACCGCCTGAGCGCTGCTTGCCTGCGGCGCGCCACGGGGGCAGGATCGGGGCGTGGTCGCGCCTCGCGTTTGTCCTGAGGCGTACGCCGCCTTGTCCGGCCGCGCTCTGCCAAGGACGGCGGCGTCCACAATCCGGTCGCCGGGGCTGCAAGGCGCGTGGCGAGCGAGTAAGGAAGACGACATGACGAATACAGACACAACGTCCGACGCGGCGCTTCTGACCAATTTCAAGGGCGCGCTCGCGGCTGCGACAGTCTCGACCCACCCGTTCCGCCACTGGACGATCGACAACGTTCTGCCGAAGCCCGCCTGTGACGCTCTGGTTGCCTGGGAAGCCGCCGCAGGCGAGATGGCGGGCGACACCGGCGGACGGCGGGAAACCCGTAACGGCGCGCGGGTGTTCGTCGAGCCCGGCGCGCGGGCTCGCGACCAGCGCCTGAACGAGATGGCGGAGGTGCTGGACAGCGCAGAGGCCCGACGCGCGATTTCAGCTATGTGCGGCGCGGACCTCGACCACACGGCGCTCAGGCTCGAGCTGAGCCTGGACACCGACGGTTTCTGGCTGGAGCCGCACACCGATATCGGAGCCAAGAAGCTCACCCTGCTGGTGTCGCTGTCCACCCACGCCGACGCGGAGCAGTGGGGCACCGACCTGATGACGCCCGATGGCGTTCCCGCCAAACGCAGTTCGGGACGCTTCAATACCGGCACGCTGTTCGTCCCGGGCGACGACACGTGGCATGGTTTCGCGGCGCGACCGATCACAGGTCTGCGGCGCGGACTGATCGTCAATTATGTCGATTCGACGTGGCGGGCGACTCACGAACTCGCCTTCGGTCCGGCCTCCTGATCTCGCACACAGCCTGAAATTTCCTGACAGCGGCGGACTTGCGCGTCGCAAGGTGACGTAGCGGCGGTCATGCGCCGCCCCGACATCCGGCGACGGACCATGCCAACATCTCATAACTTCCCCTACTGCCCCCAGTTTCCGCATTCGTCAGGTTGCAACCTGACGGTTGACCTGTCCGTTTTCTAACGCGAATCAGTCGTGTGTCCGGAGGCGTCCTTGTCTTCGGCGTATCGACGAAGCGGTTTGCCTGTGTCAGAGGAACCGCGACAGAAGATTTTTGCGGCGAAAACGGGCTCCCAGGAGCATGGAGCCGACGAACCGCGCGGTGGAACCGCCTTGCACTGCGGAGGCGCCCGCCGGGCAACGGAGACGGAGTAGAGAAGCTATGAGCACACGCGAGGCGATGGATTTTGATGTCGTCGTCGTGGGTGGAGGGCCTGCGGGACTGGCGGCTGCGATCCGCCTGCGGCAGGTCGCGCCGGACGCGACTGTCTGCCTGATTGAGAAAGGCAGCGAAATCGGCGCGCATATCGTCTCCGGCGCTGTGATCGAGCCCCGGGCGCTGGAGGAACTTCTCCCCGACTGGCGTGATCTCGGATCGCCGATCAAGACCGAAGTGACCGAGGAGGAGATGTATTTCCTCACCGAATCGCGCGGCTTCAAGGTTCCGGCGCTTGAGAAGGTGATGCCGCATCTCGCCAACCACGGAAATTATGTGGTCAGTCTGGGCGAGGTGTGCCGCTGGCTGGCGGAACAGGCCGAGGCGCTCGGCGTCGAGATCTATCCCGGCTTCGCCGCTTCCGAGGTTCTGATTGAACAAAATCGCGTCGTCGGCGTCGCCACCGGCGACATGGGCGTGACGCGCGAAGGCGAGCACGGCCCCAATTACGCCGAGGGCATGGAGCTGCGCGGCAAATACACCCTGTTCGCCGAAGGCTGCCGTGGCTCCCTGACCAAGCAGGTCATGGCGCATTACGACCTGCGCAAGGGCGTCGACCCGCAGACCTACGGGCTGGGAATCAAGGAAGTGTGGGAAATCCCCGCCGCCAACCATCGCCCCGGCCTCGTGGTGCACAGCTTCGGCTGGCCGCTCGACGACCACACCTATGGCGGCGCGTGGCTCTACCATTTCGGCGAAAACCTCGTCTCCTACGGCTTCGTCACCGGGCTGGATTACCGGAACACCTGGATCTCGCCGTATGACGAGATGCAGCGCACGAAGCTGCACCCCGTTTTCAAGCCGCATTTCGAAGGCGGACGTCGTCTGATCTATGGCGCGCGCGCCCTGTCGGAAGGCGGGTTCCAGTCCATCCCCCGCCTGACCTTCCCCGGCGGCGCGCTGATCGGCGATAGCGCAGGCTTCCTCAACACGCCCAAGATCAAGGGCACGCACACGGCGATGAAGTCCGGCATGCTGGCCGCCGAGGCCGTGGCCGATGCGCTGAAGACGGAGCAGGTCGAACCCGCGTCCTTCACCAGCCGCGTGCGCGGATCGTGGCTGTATGACGAGCTGAAGACGGCCCGCAACGTGCGGCCCGCGTTCTCACGCTGGGGAACGAAGCTCGGCGCGCTGTACTCAGGTTTTGACGCCATGGTGTTGCGCGGCAAGGCGCCGTGGACGCTGCGCTTCAGGCACGCGGACAACGAGACCCTGACGCCAGCGAGCACGTCGCAGCCGATCGCCTATCCGAAGCCGGATGGAAAGATCACGTTCGACAAGCCGTCGTCCGTTTTCCTCTCCAACACCAACCACGAGGAAAACCAGCCGGTCCACCTGAAGCTCCGCAACGCCGCGCTGTGGAAGACGGTGAACTGGGACGTCTTCCGCGCGCCGGAGAGCCGGTATTGCCCGGCAGGCGTTTACGAAGTCGGGGACGAAGCCAGCGATCCGCGTCTGGTGATCAACGCCCAGAACTGCGTGCATTGCAAAACGTGCGACATCAAGGATCCGGCGCAGAACATCGACTGGTGCACGCCCGAGGGCGGCGGCGGTCCGAACTATCCGGGCGGGATGTGATTTCCCGACCGGCGTACGCTAGACCTTCTGTCGCTTAGGGCAGTCATTTTCTCAGGCGGCGCGATGCAGGGGCGTCCTCAGGACCCCGCTTCGCACCGCCGCCAACGGGTATCAGGCAAGAAGACCATGAAAATTCTCGTCCCGGTAAAACGTGTCGTCGATTACAACATCAAGGTCCGCCCGAAAGCCGACGGGACAGGCGTCGAGACCGCAGGTCTCAAGATGTCGATGAACCCGTTCGACGAAATCGCCGTCGAAGAGGCTCTGCGGCTGCGCGAGAAAGGCGCTGCGACGGAAGTCGTCGCCGTGTCGATCGGCGTGCAGCAGGCGCAGGATACGCTGCGCACGGCGATGGCGATGGGTGCGGACCGCGCCATTCTGGTGCTGACGGAAGAAAGCCCGGAGCCGCTGGCGGTCGCGAAGATCCTCAAGGCGATCGTCGAGCGCGAGACGCCCGATCTCGTGATCCTCGGCAAGCAGGCCATCGACGACGACATGAACGCCACCGGCCAGATGCTGGCCGGCTTGCTCGGCTGGCCGCAGGGCACGTTCGCCAGCAAGGTGGAACTGGCCGACGGTCGCGCCGAAGTCGCGCGTGAAGTGGATGGCGGCACGGAAGTCGTCTCCATCGCGCTGCCCGCCATCGTGACGGCCGATCTGCGCCTCAATGAACCGCGCTACGCCTCCCTGCCCAACATCATGAAGGCGAAGAAGAAGCCGCTTGAGACGCTGCAGGCCAGCGACCTCGGCGTCGATACGACGCGGCGCCTGACCGTCGTCTCCGTCGCCGAACCGCCCGCCCGCAAGGCCGGCGTCAAGGTCGGCTCCGTCGAGGAGCTTGTTGAGAAGCTGCGTAACGAAGCCAAGGTGATCTGATCATGACCGTTCTTGTTTTTGTCGAGACCGAAGCCGGTCACGTTCGTCAGGCCTCCCGCAGCGCCATCGCCGCAGCGTCCAAGCTGGGCGAGGTCCATGCCCTCGTGGTCGGCGACGCCGCATCCGTCGGCGCGGGCGCCGAAGCCGCCGCGAAGATCCCCGGCGTGACGAAGGTCCTGAAGGCCGGAAGCGACGCCCTGGCGCACACGCTGGCCGAACCTCTGGCCGACCTCCTCGTGTCGCTCGCTGGCGATTACTCGCACATCGTCGCCGCCGCATCGTCCGTGGGCAAGAACGTGCTGCCGCGCGCTGCCGCCCTGCTCGACGTGCAGCCGATCCCCGACGTGCTGGACATCGTCGACGCCGACACGTTCGTCCGCCCGATCTACGCCGGCAACGCGCTCGCCACGGTCAAATCGGCGGACGCCAAGAAAGTGCTCACCATCCGCGCGACCAGCTTCGACCCGGCCCCGGCCGAAGGCGGTTCCGCCTCCATCGAAGACGCCGCCGCTCCCGCTGCGGGCGACACGTCGCGTTTCGTTTCCGCCGAGACGCCGACCAGCGACCGACCAGAACTGGAGTCCGCGCGCGTGATCGTCTCCGGCGGCCGTGGGCTGCAGAACGGCGAGAACTTCAAGACCGTGCTGGAGCCCCTAGCCGACAAGCTGGGCGCCGCCATCGGCGCATCCCGCGTCGCCGTGGATTCGGGCTACGTGCCCAACGATTATCAGGTCGGCCAGACCGGCAAGATCGTCGCGCCGGAGCTGTATATCGCTGTCGGCATTTCCGGCGCGATCCAGCATCTGGCGGGCATGAAGGACAGCAAGGTCATCGTCGCCATCAACAAGGATGAAGACGCGCCGATTTTCCAGGTCGCGGATTATGGGCTTGTCGGCGACCTGTTCGACGTCGTTCCCAAGCTCGCCGCCGCGCTGTAAACGCCGCACACGGCAGTCTGCAGATCGCGGTTAATGAAAATCCCTGCTTAGGCGGGGATTTTTTATTGTGAAGTCTCGAGTGTTCGCCTTCTCGTGAGGATTGGCGCGTCGACACTCCGTCAGGGGGAGCCGAAGCGCCACAGTGGCTCAGCCGCGCAGAACGGCGGCAGGCGCACCTTTCGAACCGAGCCACATTTTTAGCGTCGACTCTCGTTCCATTGTCAGGACTCAGACGCATCCACCCGCTATGAGCCAGAGTTTCCCCCGCGCTCCGTCGATGCGTCGTCGCCCTCGGTGAATACCGCCATATTCGACCAAAAAAAGCGGATCGGGCCAATGAATATGAAACGATGGCGCCGCCCTACATGCTCCCCTTTCCTTGAATAGACGAAGCAAAACGCCGCAGCTTACAAAAGCGGATGGTCGACCTGTTCTCCGATAATGCGCCGCAGATCAGGGTGACGGCGTCTGCGCCATGGTTTAGGGTCATGGCGTTTCGCGCCTACGTTCAGACGCCTCTGACATCGCGGAAAAAGACCGCCCGGAAACAGGAAAACAGCATCGCCATGACTCCGATACGGTGGTTGATCGTTCTGATCCTGAGCATCGGCGTCTTTCTTTTTAGCACGGTCGTGTCGACGCATGACGCGCTGGCGGTTCTGTATGTCCTGTGCATCCTGTTCATCGCCGAAGCTGGCAGCGCCCGCACTATCGTAGCCGCCGGAGCAACCTATTCGACGTTGGCGGTGATCTCCTTTCTGATCAAACATTACGGAGAATCTTTCAACAGCGCCTATATCCGGCTCGGCATCAGCCTGGTCGCGATTATGGTCGCAACCTTCCTGTCACGTCGCGCACAGGCGGGACGTTCCCGGCTCTCGGAACAGAGCCTGTGGCTGGCTCTCACGCACGATACGGTCATCATCCGGGACAACGACGACAGGATCATCGACTGGAACGAAGGCGCGACCCGTCTTTACGGCTGGTCGAGAGACGAAGCTCTGGGCAAGAAAGTCCAGTCGCTGCTCAAGACATCTTTCCCCGCGACAAGCGCCCCCCGCCTTGCGCCGGGCGCGCTGTGGTCCGGAGAAATTACGCGGCTGGATAGGGACGGCCGCCCCATGATCCTCACCAGCACATGGATGGGAAAAGTGGGCGAATATGGCGGCGAAGGGGGCGTGATCGAACTCAGCGCCGACCTCACGCAGGAACGTCTCGCACAGGCCGGGCGCATGGAATCGGAAAGCCGTTACAAGGCGATTTTCAACGGCGCAGGCGTGCCGATTTTCGAATTATCGACCGACTCCCACGGAGCAGACGCCATCGTGCTGGCGCAGAACGAAGCCGCCGACCGTCTTGTCGGCCCGAAAGTAGCCTACGCCGCCGATCTTACGAAGATCCTTGATGACGAAGGCCGCCGACTGTTCCGCGACGCTATTATTCGCGCGCTCGCCGAAGGCGTCCGGCAGGAACTGTCATGCACGGTCATGCCAAGGGAATCCTGCCAGAGAGACGTGGCGTTCACCGTCAGCCATGGCGCGCAATACGGAGAAAGCCACACGATCCTCGTCACCGCAGTGGATATGACCGAACGCAATCAGGCGCGCACGAGGGTAGAACAGATGCAAACAGACCTCGCGCACGCATCCCGCATCTCCGCCCTTGGACAGATGACGGCGGTCGTGGCGCATGAGATTAATCAGCCTCTTATGGCGACAGTGACTTTCGCCCGCTCCGGGCGGCGCTGGCTTCGTCGCGACACGCCTGATCTGGATGAGGTAGGGCGGTGTCTGGACGGCATCGTCAGCACGGGGGAACGAGCCGCGCGTGTGGTCGAACGTATCCGCGCCATGAGCCGCCGCCAGACGCCGGAACATGAAAAACTCTCTCTTGCGAACGTCATTACAGAGACTGTCGAAATTCTCTCGTCCGAATTTCAACGCTACGGCGTCCGCGCCGAGAACCACGTCACCGCGCCGGATTTGTATTTCGTCGGCGACAGGGTGCAGATTCACCAGGTGCTGGTGAACGTCATGTTAAACGCTGCCCAGGCCATGAGCGCAGTCTCCGACCGTCCACGAAATCTTATACTAAGTGCCGCGAAAGATGTATCGCGAGCGAGCCTAACGCTGACCGTTGAAGACAGCGGAACGGGTTTCCCGCCAGAACTTCTGGAAGATGGCGTCGCTCCGTTCATAAGCAGCAAGGAAGGCGGCGTAGGGCTGGGCCTTTCTGTGTCGAGAACAATCATGGAAACGCATGAAGGACGCCTTGGCGTGAAAAATCGTCCCGAGGGAGGAGCGTCCGTCGAACTTCAATGGCCTTCAACGGAGGAATCTCGATGACGATGCGTGGCCGGGTGCATGTCGTCGACGACGACGCGGATGTTCGCGGCTCCCTCGACAGCCTGCTTCGTTCGGAAAATTTCGAGATTTTCCTGCACGAAAATTCTTCTGTCTTTCTCGACGCCTACGACCCGCTCACCCCCGCCTGCCTGCTGCTGGATATAAGGCTGGAAAAAGAAGACGGTCTGGAGGTGCAGGAGAGGCTTCTTGCTGAGGATATCCTTCTGCCGGTCGTCATCATGACCGGACATGGCGACGTTCCCTCCGCCGTGCGCAGCATGAAGCAGGGAGCTGTGGATTTTCTCAGCAAGCCGTTTTCCGACGACGCTCTTCTTGCAGCTCTGGACAAGGCGCTTTCCGCCGACCGGGAAAGACTGCGCGCCCAGAGCAGCCGCAGCGCCCTCGACGCGCTTTACGCGACGCTGACCCCCCGCGAAAAAGACGTGGCGGCGCTGGCGGTTTCCGGCCTGATGAACAAGCAAATCGCGGCTGAACTCGGCATCGAGACCATCACGGTCAAGGTTCACCGGGGAAAGGTGATGCGCAAGATGGAGGCCAGATCGCTGGCCGACCTGGTGCGTATGCTGGAGGCTCTGGGAGTTCGCAGGTGATGTAGGGCTTCGATGCGTCAGCGCCACACCGTGGCGAAGGGCATGACAGGCATTGGGGGAAGCAGAACGTCGGCTATTGCGTAAAAATCATGAAAAGTTCATGCCTCCCCTACCTTGGGGAAATCCATTCGCTTTTCTGACACGTCATAATATGCTCCGACCAGTCCATGAATGCTCGGACACGTGGCGCAAGATGTCGACGGGCCGGATACATGATCGAAAGCGGTCGACGCAACTTCCGCTCTTCGGGCAAGACCTCGACAAGCTTTCCCGTTTCGAGGTGATCCGCCATGCAGGCGCCGGGACCTTGTGCAAGCCCCATTCCGGCCAGCGCAGAAGCAATGAACGCTTCTGTGTCGTTTACCAGCACGCCGCTTTTGAGCGTAATTTCGCGAACCCCATCGCGATCGGGTATCTGCCAAGGCATCGCTCGATGACCTCGGCCAGAAAAATAATTAACAGCACGGTGATTAACGAGATCAGAAAAGGTTTTAGGAAAACCATACCTTGCGAGATACTCTGGCGATCCACAAATCGCTATTGTCATCTGCGCGATAACTCGGCTTACCATACTAGATTCAGGTAATTTTCCGAGACGAATTACACAATCCACTCCGTCGGCCAGTAAGTCGACTGGCTGATCGCTAACTCCCAAAATAATTTCTATATCTGGATAAGCTCGAATGAAGTCCGGGAGCGCAGGAATAATAAAAGGCTTAGCAATCGCCACAGGTATGTCGACTCGCAACCTGCCGTGCGGGCGCTCGCCTGAGCTACCGAATAGACCTTGCACGTCATCGACGTCAGCAAGCAGATGTATGGCCCGCTCATAAAGCTGCTCTCCTTCACCTGTGAGCAAAACGCGTCTGGTGGTCCGGTGCAGAAGACGCACTCCGACACTGTCTTCCAGGGCGTTAATCGCGCTTGTCACACCGGGACGTGTCAGCCGCAAAGCTTCCGCAGTCCGGGCAAAGCTGCGATGCTCTGCGACACCGACGAAGATGCGAAGCTGTTGAATAAAATCCATGCTCAGCATCTTAATTGTTATCGATAGGCATAACAATGAAATCAGGATATCGACGGTTCCGACCCAGGAATGACGCGCCTAGATATGTGCGGGATGACGGCGTACGCCGCCACATTTTCTGACTCTACGTCCTGAGAGGAGAAAACGCGCCATGTCACGTGTTGTCCGTTTCCATGAGTTTGGTGATGCAGATGTTTTGCATATCGAGGACATCGACGTTGCGCCGCCAGCTGCCGATGAAATCCGGATCGCCGTCGAGGCGATCGGGTTAAACCGCGCCGAAGTGATGTTCCGGCGGAACGCCTATGTCCAGAAAGCGGTATTTCCGAGCCGACTCGGCTATGAAGCTGCGGGCATAGTCGAGGCACTTGGAGACAACGTTACCGGGTTTTCCATCGGTGATGCGGTCAGCGTCATTCCGACCGAAGACATGGCCCGCTGGGGTACGTATGGGGAACTTATCAACATCCCAGCCCGCCACGTCGTGAAGCATCCCGCCAATCTGTCCTTCGCTCAGGCGGCCGCTTCATGGATGATGTATATCACAGCCTGGGGCGCGTTGATTGAGCAGGCGAAGCTGACAAGCGAGGATTTCGTGATCGTCTCAGCAGCGTCAAGCAGTGTCGGCATAGCGTCATTTCAGATTGCTCATGCCGTGGGAGCCAAGGTCATTGCGACGACGCGAACTAGCGCAAAACGTCAGGCATTGCTCGATGCTGGTGCTGATCACGTCATCGCCACGGCAGAAGAAGATCTGGTCACAACTGTCATGGCACTCACGAAGGGTAAGGGCGCGCGCGTCGTATTCGATCCTATCGGCGGGCCGGAAATCGCCATTTTGACAGAAGCAATGGCTCGCCGAGGCATTCTGCTCGAATATGGCGCCCTTAGTCCGGATACGGGGATATTCCCGCAATTCACAGTTCTCGGCAAAAGCCTTACTTTAAAGGGCTATCTCTACAATGAAATAGTCGATGATGACGATATGCTTGCGCGCGCAAAGACATTCATTCTTTCTGGCCTTGGAAACGGCTCCCTGAACCCGTTGATCTCGAAAACTTTTCCTTTCGATGAGATTCAAAATGCCACTCGCTTTCTTGAGTCAAACGAACAGATTGGAAAGATCGTCGTCATCGTCTGACACCCGAGATGTCAGCTTCAAGGACAAGGCAGGCGTATTCAAACACACCATAACCCCATAAAAAAAGCCCACGACGCAGCAAAGCGTCGCAGGCCGGACAACCACGGGGAAGAGCGCCGCCCTTCCCCGCCGCGTATGTCTTAGTTCTTCGCCTTGTCGACCAGCTTCGACTTCGCGATCCACGGCATCATCGCGCGCAGCTTCTCGCCGACGACTTCGATCTGGTGCTCGTTGTTGCGGGCGCGGATGGCCTTGAAGCCGATGTTGCCGGACTGGTTCTCCAGCAGGAAGTTGCGAACGAACGTGCCGTCCTGAATGTCGGTCAGAACGCGCTTCATCTCCGCCTTCGTCTCCGCCGTGATCAGGCGCGGGCCGGTGACGTACTCGCCGTATTCGGCGGTGTTGGAGATGGAGTAGTTCATGTTCGCGATGCCGCCTTCATAGATCAGGTCGACGATCAGCTTCACTTCGTGCAGGCACTCGAAATACGCCATTTCGGGAGCGTATCCGCCCTCGACCAGCGTCTCGAACCCGGCGCGGATCAGATCGACAAGGCCGCCGCACAGAACCGCCTGCTCGCCGAACAGGTCCGTCTCGACCTCTTCCTTGAAGGTGGTCTCGATGATGCCCGCGCGGCCGCCGCCGTTGGCCGAAGCGTAGGACAGAGCGATTTCGAGCGCGCTGCCCGAAGCGTCCTGCGCCACCGCGACGAGGGAAGGCACGCCGCCGCCGCGCTGGTACTCGGAACGCACCGTGTGGCCGGGGCCCTTCGGCGCGATCAGGAACACATCGAGGTCAGGACGCGCTTCGATGATGCGGAAATGGATCGACAGACCATGCGCGAAGGCGATGGCCGCGCCCTGCTTCAGGTTTTTCTCAAGCGAGTCCTTGTAGAGCTGACCCTGTCCTTCGTCCGGCGTCAGAACCATGACGACATCGGCCCACTTCGCCGCCTCGTCCGGCGTCATGACCTTGAAGCCGGCGCCTTCAGCCTTGGCGATCGCCGTGGAGCCCGGGCGCAGACCGATGACGATGTCCTTGACGCCGCTGTCCTTCAGGTTGTTGGCGTGGGCGTGGCCCTGGCTGCCGTAACCGAGGATCGCGACCTTCTTGGACTTGATCAGGTTCACATCGGCGTCGCGATCGTAATAGACACGCATCTTCATTCTACCTTTCGTTGAAAATCTTCACGAGGCGGCGCAGGGAACGCGTCCCGCGCCGTCAGTCGTATGGGTGTATCCTCAGAGCGAGCGCGGCCCTCTGGTCAGGGCGGCGACGCCGGTGCGGGAAACCTCGGCCAGCCCGAGCGGGCGCATCAGCTCGACAAAACTGTCCAGCTTTTCCGATGCGCCTGTCAGCTCGAACACGAACGAACTTGCGGTGGTGTCGACGGCGCGGGCGCGGAACGCCTCGGCGATGCGCAACGCTTCCGTGCGCGCCTCTCCGGTGGAGACCACCTTCACCAGAACCATCTCGCGGGCGATGTGCGGGCCAAGCGTCGTCAGGTTGGCGACGCGGCAGACAGGCACAAGGCGATCGAGCTGCGCGCGAATCTGCTCGATGATCGCGGGCGTGCCGGAGGTGACGATGTTGATGCGCGAACGGGCGCCGTCATCTTCGACCGGAGCCACGGTCAGGCTCTCGATGTTGTAGCCACGGCCGGAGAAAAGACCGACCACGCGGGCGAGAACGCCGCTTTCATTGTCGACCAGCACGGAAATCACCGCGCGGTATTCGTCGTTGTCACGTCCGGAAGGAGAGGTGGAGGTCGTCGCTGACGACGCCCCTGCTGCGTGTTTCATCGTTTTGATCCGCGATCCGCCCCGCGACGAGAATTGATGGCCTGTACTCGCCACGGCGGCAAAAGAAAAGGGCGTCCCGGCGCGGAAACCTGCCACGCGCGGGAGGGAAGCCCGGCGGCGACGGCCCAGAACCGACGCCGCCAGGCGATGCCTGCGACTGTGTCAGACGAGCATCTTGCCCTCGTTCGTCACGACAGCGCCCTGCGCCTCCTGCTCCGGCCCAAGGATCATTTCGTTGTGAGCGGCGCCCGACGGGATCATCGGGAAGCAGTTCTCGCCCTCGGCCACGCACAGATCGACCACCACAGCGCCGTCATGCGCCAGAGCCGCGCGGATGGTGTCGTCGAGTTCCGCCATCGTGCGGGCGCGGAAGCCTTTCGCGTGGAAACTTTCGGCCAGCTTCACGAAATCAGGGAGCGCAGAGCTGTAGCTTTCTGAATACCGCGAACCGTGCAGAAGTTCCTGCCACTGCCGCACCATGCCCATATACTGGTTGTTGATGATGAACAGCTTCACCGGCAGGCGGTACTGCGCGATCGTGCCCAGTTCCTGAATGTTCATCAGGGTGGAGGCCTCTCCCGCAACGTCGATGATCAGCGCATCCGGATGTGCGAGTTGCGCGCCGACCGCCGCTGGCAGGCCGTAACCCATCGTGCCGAGCCCGCCGGAGGTCAGCCAGCGGTTCGGCTGCTCAAACTTGAAGAACTGCGCCGCCCACATCTGATGCTGACCGACTTCGGTGGACACGTAAGTGTCGCGCCCCGTCTCAAGCGCCAGTTCGTAAATGCGCTGGATAGCCTTCTGCGGCTTGATGATCGCGTCGGGCGCCGGGTCCTGCGTGAAGCGCAGGCAATCCAGCGCGCGCCATCCCTCAATATGTTCCCACCAGTTCTTCAGCGCATCGGCGTCGGGCGCCGGGCCCTCGGCCCGCTCCCATTCCTCGATCATCGCTGCGATCGTCCGACCGGCGTCGCCGATGATCGGGATATCGACCTGAATGATCTTGTTGATCTGCGACGGGTCGATATCCGCGTGAATCTTGAAGGAACGCGGGGAGAACGCGTCGACGCGGCCCGTCACGCGATCGTCGAAACGCGACCCCAGGGCAATCAGCACGTCGCAATCATGCGTGGCGAGATTCGCCTCGTAAGTTCCGTGCATGCCGAGCATGCCGACGAATTGCGGGTCGCTGGAAGGAAACGCGCCAAGGCCCATCAGCGTGGACGTGCAGGGGAAGCCGGTCATGTGCACAAGGCGCCCCAGCGCCTCGCACGCTTCCGGTCCCGCGTTGATCACGCCGCCGCCCACATAGAACAGCGGACGCTTGCCGCGGCGCATCGCCGCGACCGCTTCACGCACTGCCTCGCGGTCAGGCTCAACGCGCGGCTGATAGGAACGACGGCCCTGCGTCGAAGGCGGCGCATAAGGCGCCGGACCGACGGTGATGTTCTTCGGCAGGTCGATCAGAACCGGACCCGGCCGACCGGAGCGGGCGATCTCGAACGCCTCGTGCACCGTGCGGGCCAGATCTTCCGGCTTCTTCACGAGATAATTGTATTTCGTCGCGGGGCGCGTGATGCCGGTCGTATCGGCTTCCTGAAACGCGTCGTTGCCGATCAACTGCACCGGCACCTGTCCCGAAAGACACACCAGCGGCACGGAATCCATCAGCGCGTCGAGCAACCCCGTCACGGCGTTGGTCGCGCCCGGTCCGCTGGTCACCAGCACGACGCCCACGCGGCCTGTCGAACGGGCGTAACCCTCCGCCGCATGGACGGCGGCCTGCTCGTGGCGGACCAGAATGTGGCGAATGCGATCCTGCTGAAACAGGGCGTCGTAAATCGGAAGGACCGCACCGCCAGGATATCCAAAGACGACCTCGACGCCCTGCTCCTCAAGCGCGCGCAAAAGCACTTCGGCGCCGGAGAGCGTCGTGCTTGCGTTGGGCTGGGCGGCGGTCGTCTGAGTGGCGGCGTTCATTGTCCTCTGGCTCCCCCGACGTTCGACGGCGCATCTGATCGCGCTGACGTTCATTCGGTATCTGGCCCGGCGCGCCGCTCCATCCGGCAGCGCCCTGGCGATTTGACCTGCCGGAAAACCCGGCAGGGAGCGCGGGTTTAACCCTGCTCCCCGGCCGCGTCAATCGCCTCTTTCGCAAAAGATACAATCGACGTTATTTTTCTTTCCATAAATTGCGTCTCATCGCCAATTCTCTTTTCGATTGTAATCACGTCACCTTCACCCGCCAGAGCGTGATGGTTGAACCACGTGGCCTGACGCCTCGTGTAGCGCCCCGTAGCCAGCACGGCGCGGTCGCGGGCTTCAGTCACGTCGAACTCGCCCCGCAGCATCGCCGTCAGTTCCGGCACGCCATGCGCACGCATGACCGGGCAGGACGGATCGAGTCCAAAAGAAAGCAGGCGCTGCACTTCCTCCACCGCTCCAGCGGCAATCATCATGTCGAACCGCCGGGCGATGGCGGCGCGAAGCTCGCTGCGGTCCGGGTGCAGCCGCACCGCAAGGAAACGGCACTCCGCGGCAGGCAGGCCGGGCTGACGTCGCCACCAGGCGAGGCCGTGCCCTGTCGAGCGCCAGACCTCCCACGCGCGCGCCAGACGCTGCGCGTCGGTCGGACGCAACTCCCCGCCGGTTTCCGGATCGACCTCAAGGAGGCGCTCATGCAGCGCCGCCGGTTCAAGCGCGAGGCGGCGCGCCTCCTCGCGCGCCTCCGCCGTCGGCGCAGGCACTTCGGCGAGCCCCTCGATCAGCGCGCGCAGATACATGCCCGTGCCGCCGCACAACACGGGCGTCCGGCCTTCGGCCCAGGCGGCCTCCATGGCGGCAAGCGCTTCGGCCCGCCACCACGCGACGCTGCCGACATCCGTGGCGGGCAGCACTCCGTACAGCCGATGTGGAACCCGCGCCTCTTCTTCGGGCGTCGGACGAGCAGTCAGAATGTGGAGTTCACGATAGACCTGCATCGAGTCCGCGTTGATCACGACGCCCGGCAATCGCTCCGCAACGCCAAGCGCCAGTGCGGATTTGCCCGAACAGGTCGGCCCGGCGACGATCAGCGCGACGCGCGACCGCGATCCAGAGCCATCCGACCGCAAAACGTTCTCGGGTTTGTCGCCTTGCCTCACACCGCCATCCCTGCCACACGCATTTTTACCATGGACTTCATTATGACTCTGGTCGCCGACCGGCGGACGACCGCTCTCTCCACCGCCGACATCGACACCGCCCTTGCTCTCAGCGAAGGGCGCAGGGACCGCACCCTGTCAGCCGAAGAGGCGGAGGACATCGCCTGCACTCGCCTGTCAGCCGAACGTTTCGAGACGATTCGCGCCGCGCTGGCCTCCCGTCGGATCGACGTCCTGATGACGCCCGCCGACGGGCGGCGCAAGCAGCTTCTCGTTGCTGACATGGACAGCACGATGGTGGCGAACGAAACGCTGGACGACATCGCGGCCCATGCGGAGGCGTTGCGCCCCGGCGTCGGAGAGGACGTCGCCGCCGTCACCCGCCGGTCCATGAACGGCGAAATCGACTTCGCGACCGCGCTGCGCGACAGGGTGGCGGTGCTCGCCGGTCTGCCGTCCTCCCTGCTGGAAGAGGCGTGGGGGAGCCTGCGGCTGAATGAAGACGCACGCACGCTAGTCGCCACCATGAACGCGCACGGCGCACGCACAGCCCTCGTCTCAGGCGGCTTCACATTCTTCACCGCGCGGGTCGCGAAGCTGTGCGGTTTTTCGGAGCATCACGCCAACCGGCTGGTCGTAACTGGAGACCAACTGGACGGAACCGTGGAAGACCCCATCCTCGGCCCGGACGCCAAGCTGGCGCAATTGCGACGCCTGCTGGCTCTCGACGGGCGGCCGGACACCGCGGCCCTCGCCATCGGTGACGGGGCGAACGACTTGCCAATGTTGCGGGCGGCGGGCCTTGGCCTGGCGTTTCACGCAAAGCCCGTCGTGCGTCAGGAAATCGCCAACCGCATCGATTACACATCTCTGCGGACGGCCTTGTTCGCACAGGGATACGCAGCCTCCGATTTCGTTCTGGACTGATGTCACAGTGAACGGCACGGTCCACCGCCTGCGACGCCATCGGGCATCGGAAGCACGCAATGAATGTAACACGAAACAGACCCGTTTGGGCGTCTCAAACCCGCCACATCTTTTCAGATAGCGCAGCGCACTTTTCGCCGCCGTGACGAGTTCTTGCGGCAAGCACGCACAAGTCTTTCCATCCCGGTTGAGATACAAAGAATCAGGGCTTTTGCACCGGCTGAAAAAGCGAAGACCCTGATACAATGCGAGGGCGGAAGGCGCAAAATAACATGAAAGAACTTCCGCAGGCTATCGTCTTTTAACGCCGCTGGATGACGTTTTCATGGCGCCACAACAAGTATTCGTCTCAATGAATATGATAAAATTAAGGCGATCCTCGTCAGAAACCTCCATCGTTATCAAAACTTAATTCGAGACGAAACAACGCGCGCCGTGTTACGGGTGCCGCAGCCGCTCTCCACCGGTCGACACTCGCGATCGTGGACCTTAGACTCCCGAGCAGGCGCTGTATTTTGGAGACTATCATGAAGTCAACTCGTCTTTTCGCCGCGCTCTCCCTGATCGCCATGACCGGCGCCGCACCGGCCTTCGCTCAGACCGCCACGGATCCGACCGCCGCTGCGACCGCGCCTGCCGCCAGCGCTCCCGCTGAGACTGCCCCTGCAGCCACAACCACCGCTGCGCCGGCCGAAGCGACGACAGCTCCGACGACGACCGACGCCGCTACGCCGACGACCAAGAAGCACCACAGCAAGAAGCACCATCACCACAAAAAGAAGACTGCTTCCTCGACCACTCAGAGCAACTGATCTCCGTCGAGGTCGGCCCGGTCGACCGGGCCGTACGGGAAAAAGCCGGCTCGTCCGGCTTTTTTCTTTTTGAGCGGACTACGTTACGCGCGCTGCAGCGGACACTCTCCGGTCAGGATTTTTCTTCCAAACAGAGAGTCTTCTGATCCATCCGAACGCCCCCCGGAAAGACAGAACGGCGTTACGACCAAAGCCCTGTCCCACGCAAGAAAATATCCAACTCCGTCAGGCGAAAGTCGCCATGCCAAATACTTTTAATCGCTTATTGCACCCACACTTTTGAAAACAGCAACTGATAGACGTTCGTATAAAAGTAGTTACCCAGGCGCGGAGAAGTCAGCGACACGGCGTTGATCTCGATAACAGGTGCGATGGGAGAGGCCCGCATCAAACGGACATCGGCCTGCCTCCAGAGCGCCAGCGTGCGCTCAGGTGTCAACGTAGCGTCAGATCTCGCCTGATCCATGATCTCCTGAATGGATCTGTCGCAAAATCCCGGCATGTTGATCGAACTGTCCGATCCAGGGTGAAAATTCTCACACCCGAGCAAATCATCGAGGAAGTTTGAAGGTGACGGATAATCCGCCGCCCACGATTTGATCGAAATTTGCACATGATTTGAACTGTTCTGGATATATGAAAACATAACCCCTGGACTGAGCGCCCGCACGGAAGCCTGATAGCCGATATCCTGCAATGTATTGCGCAGGTAATTCCCCATCGCGAGATCGACAGTTCCGTTCCCGACCACAACAGTCACTTTCTGCCCTGCCGTGCCGCTTTCACGCACCAGTGCGCGCGCTTTGGCGATATCGGGCGCAACCCAGCGCGGCGCGGGGCGGTTGAAGTCCGCGCCTGCCGAATAAGGGCAGGCCTCCGTATGCCCCACAATCGACGAGGGGATCATGTCGCACAGCGGACGCGCGAGCGCCGGGCCGCCGTAGAAAATGACCATCGCCTTGCGTCCCATGGCGTAGTTGACCGCCTGCCGCGCCTTCTCGTTGTCAAATGGAGGAATATTGACGTTCATCGGCGCGAAAAACGCCATCGGATGCGGATCGACATGCGTCTGCGCCGTATGGCGCGCGCCCAGTTCCCCAAGGCGATCCAGCGGGATCGGATCGTACATCCAGTCGTACTGACCGTTTTCGACCGCAGTCACCGCCGCTTCGTCCGGCACGCCGAACGTGTAGAGAATCGCGTCCGCATATCCGTCCGGCTGCGCTTCCTCGCTCCACAACTTGAAAAATGAATTGCGCTCCAGCCTTAGAAACCGGTTGGGGTCGTAGGCAACGACCCGGTAAGGCCCGGTCCCCGGCGCAGGCGTGTTGCCAAGGTCATGCGTCGGCGTATCGGCGGGAAGAATGCTCGCGTGCGTAAAGGCCAGTTTCTGAAGAAACTCTCCGTCGGGCTCCTTCAGGTGAAAGGTGATGGTGCGTGCGGCCGCATCGCCCACGACGCCCCCGTCCAGGGTGCAGCGGGCGGCGTCGCGCAGACATATGTCGGCGCCGACGATACTCGAATAGAACGATCCCGCCGTGGGAGACCCGACAAGGAAAATACGTCGCATCGACGCAACGACGTCATCGACCGTCACCTCCCGCCCATCGGAAAACTTTACCCCGCGCCGCAGTGTGAAAACCCAGGTTCGCCCGCCATCCTGCGGCGCAGGCAGAGCTTCAGCAAGGTCCGCGACGACCCCGTCCCCACCGCCGCCCCGCACTTTGCGAAATCCTGTCAGCCCATCGTAAATCCCGGCGAAAAGGTCTATATATTGCGCCGAATATCCGATCTGCGGATCGAGCGTCCCGCCAGAACTCGCCGCGACAAGCCGCAAGGTCCCGCCCCTGTGAGAATCATCAGCTCTCGCGCCGAGGACGGGCCAAAGCAGAGACAGCGCCGCAAATAATCCTGCGCCATATAAAGACTGTTTTCTATGCACGCTCGTCATTCACCTTTCCCGCACGCGGGCATCCAGATTCATTCCACGATAATTCGTTCGACGAGCACTGCAGATTCTGGCCGCCATACCACCGCAACAAGCACACGCACCGAATCACCCGATCATCATCAACTGCGCGTTGCCGCCCGCCGCCGTCGTATTCGTGCTGCTCGTACGCTCCTGCAAAAGCCACGCGGAGGGCGTCAACCGTTCCGCCGAACAGCGGAACACCGGCGTTATCGGCCCATCGCGCATGGCCACGCGCTGCGTCAGAGTCCGCAAATCGTCGTCTTCGCCAGAGAAAAGAACAAGATCGAACGGTTCGCTCTCGGGGTTTGCACTGACGATGACTCCGTCGCGCCCCCCCTCGGGCAACAGAGCGTTATCAGCCATCAGCGCACGATTGCCAGTACGGGTGCAACGTTCGATTTGCGCGGCGAGATCTTCCGCCTTCGCTGCGACGCACAGAGCCACCCCGCGCCCCCGCGTCCGGTAGCGATTTTCTTCGCCCACAGGGCCGGGCAATAACAAATCCCCCTCCGTCGCCGTGAAGTCTGACGGAGCCTGCGCCAGCAACCGCACCAGATACAGCGGCCCGCCCGCCTTCGGCCCGGTGCCTGAGAGACCATGCCCGCCGAAAGGCTGACTGCCCACGACGGCGCCCACGGTGTTTCGATTGACGTAAATGTTTCCGGCGTCCGTACGCGCCGTAACGTGACGGATGGTCCCGTCTATCCGCGTATGCAACCCAAAGGTCAGGCCATAACCTGTCTCGCGGATCGCCGCCAGAACTGCATCCAGCTCTTCGCGCACGTAGCGCCGGATATGCAGGACCGGACCGAACACCTCCCGCTTCAGATCGCCCACTCGTCCGATTTCTATCAGTGTCGGCGGCACGAAAAAACCATCGGCGCAGGAGGCAGGCAGGGCGACCTGAAACACGTCGCACCCCTTGGCCCGCATTCGTTCAATATGCGCGTTAATCCCGTCGCGCGCATCCGCCGAAATGACGGGCCCTATATCCGTGGCGAATCTGTCTGGTCGCCCAACCGACAATTCCTCCATCGCACCCTTCAACATTTCGACGACGCGATCCGCCACGTCTTCCTGCACGCACAAAATGCGCAAGGCGCTGCATCGCTGCCCGGCGCTGTCGAACGCAGAAGTCAGAACGTCCTGCACCACCTGCTCCGCGAGCGCGGACGAATCGACGATCATCGCATTCTGCCCGCCAGTTTCCGCGATCAGCGTCACAGGGGACCCATCGGGGTTAACCCGATCAGCGAGCGTTCTCTGGATCAGACGCGCCACTTCGGTCGATCCCGTAAACATGACGCCTTTGACACGATGATCCGCGACAATCCGCGCCCCGACATCTCCACCACCCGGCAGCAGACGTACCGCATCCTCCGGCGCCCCTGCCTCGACAAGAATCGCCACCGCCTGCGCGGCGATCAGGGGCGTCTCCTCCGCGGGTTTCGCGACGACGACGTTGCCCGCCGCCAGCGCGGCGGAAACCTGTCCCATGAAGATCGCGAGGGGAAAATTCCACGGACTGATGCAAGCGACGACGCCAAGAGGACGATGCGTGTCGTTGGAGAATCCCGTCCTGACCTGTTCCGCGTAATAGCGCAGGAAATCGACAGCCTCCCGAATCTCGGCGACCGCGTTGGTCAGCGTCTTGCCCGCCTCCCGCATGATCAGGCCGAGCAGAACCGGCGTGCGTTCCTCCAGAAAAACGCTGGCGCGATCAAGAACCGCCGCCCGCTCTTCTGGCGATCGGCAGGCCCATCCGGGTTGCGCCTGCGCTGCCGCGATTAACGCGACGTTGACAGCTTCCGGCGTCGATTCAACATAATGGCCGACCACGTCAGAGAGACTCGCCGGATTTAATGTCTCCCGCATGGGCGTTCCGGCCTCCGTCCCCAGAGGCGTAGCACTCCACGAAAGCTCCACAGCGCCCGCGAACGTTTCAGCCAATCGGGCGAGCACGCCCTCGTCCGCGCTGTTGACGCCGCGGGAATTTTCCCTTCCGGGACGGAAAAGATCGGAAGGCTTCGCGATACGCGCGTGCGGCGCCCCGGCAGGGTCCGCCGCCGCGACGACGGTCGCCGGATCGGCGGTCAGTTCCGAGATCGAGACCGCCGGATCCTGCAAACGGTTGACGAAGGATGAATTCGCGCCATTTTCCAGCAACCGCCGGACAAGGTACGCCAGCAGGGTCTCATGGGAGCCTACCGGCGCATAAATCCGACACGGACGACGCAGCTTATCGGCGCCGACGATCTCCTCGTACAACGGCTCGCCCATGCCGTGCAGGCACTGGAATTCGTAATCGCCCGGCTTGAACCCTTGACCCGCCATACGCATGATAAGCGCCGCCGTGTAGGCGTTGTGGGTGGCGAACTGAGGAAACACGGCGTCCCGCGCAGCGAGAAGCTTCCGCGCGCACGCAATGTAAGACAGATCCGTGTGGACCTTTCTGGTGAAGACCGGAAAGCCCTCCACGCCGTCAACCTGGGCGCGCTTGATCTCGCTGTCCCAGTATGCGCCCTTGACCAGCCTGACCATCAGGCGACGACCGGTGCGACGCGCCAGATCTATGATCCAGTCCAGCACAAACGGCGCGCGCTTCTGATAGGCCTGCACGACGAAGCCGACGCCTCCCCACCCTGCAAGACCTTCTTCGAGGCAAAGGGTTTCGAGGATATCGAGGGACAACTCCAGCCGGTCGGCTTCCTCCGCGTCGATGTTGAGCCCGATGTCGTATCGCCGAGCGAGAAGCGCCAGCGCCGTGACGCGCGGCGCCAGTTCCGCCATGACCCGCGCGCGTTGCGACCGGGCGTAACGCGGATGCAGCGCTGAGAGCTTGATCGAAATTCCAGGCCGCTCGTATGGGCCTGCGCCTGCCGCCGCACGTCCGATAGCGTGAATCGCCGCCTCATACTCGCGATAATAACGCGCCGCGTCCTGCGCCGTCATCGCCGCTTCTCCCAACATGTCGTAGGAGTAGCGGAAACCTTTCTCCTCCATGCGGACGCCGCGCCCAAGAGCCTCCTCGATGGTGCGCCCGGTCACGAACTGCTCGCCCATCATTCGCATCGCGAAGTCCACGCCGCGCCGAATCAGCGGCTCGCCGCCACGCGCGATCAGGCGCGTCAAAGCTGCGCCAAGCCCCGCTTCGTCAACAGTGGTCGTGAGCTTGCCTGTGACGATCAGACCCCATGTCGCGGCGTTGACGAAGACTGAACGTCCTCGCCCCACATGCGCGCGCCAGTCGCCTCCGGCGACCTTGTCACGAATCAGCGCATCTCGCGTCGGAGAGTCCGGGATGCGCAGCAACGCCTCCGCCAGACACATCAACGCCACGCCTTCCTGACTCGAAAGATCGTATTCACGAACAAGAGCCTGAACCGCGCCGCGTCCGCCCTTTTCCCGCAACGCGCCAATCAGCCGAGCGGCGAGCCCCCGCGCCTCCTCGACCACGGAAGGGGGGAGCGTCGCCTGTGGCAACAGGCGGCCGACGCACTCCGGTTCCGACGCAAGATAATGGTGCGTAATCGCATCGCGAAGGGGCGACGACGGGGGAACGCTGTCGAGAAACGCAGAAAACGGCGCGTCGGGCGGCATTGTTGTTTAAACTCCGGAACACACGGCCAGAGACTAATTCCATTCCGTATTGGAGTTTACAATGATCGCCGCGCGGAATTCGAAGGACGCGCCGATCTCACTTGTTGGACGTCATGATTTACGGCAGAAGGGAAAAATGTTTCACAGGAGGAACAGCCGAACAATGCGTGACAGGCGAAGGGACGTCCCCCGGAAAGCGGCGTCCGCTCTATTCTTCCGTCTGCTTGCGCCGCGGCTCGTTTTCGCAACCTGCCTCGGCGCCGCATTGTTGTCCTCCACAACGCACGCGCGCGCCGAAGAGCCGGTCCTTCAGACAGAACAGAGCGATATCGCCAAACTCTCCCCGGCCGGACCACACCGTATCCTCGTTATGGACGCGGATTACCCGCACGCGAAGGACGGGCGCGTCTATGTCGTCGACGCGGATGCCGGCAAGCTGCTCGGCATGGTGCAGGCCGCCTATAACGGCAACATGGTGCAGGCGCCGGACGGCCGCTTCTTCTCCGTGGCCGAGACCGTCTGGTCGCGCGGCAATCGCGGCGACCGCGCCGACCTGCTCGCCACCTATGATCCCTCGACGCTGACCATATCCAACGACGAGGTCCTTCCCGGCCGTGCGCTCGTGACGCCGAAGGCGAACGATCTGGCGATCAGCGCCGACGGCGGGCGCATCTACGTCTATGACATGATCCCCAGCAACGCCGTCCATGTCGTCTCCACGGCCACGCACATGATCGAGACCAATGTCGACATACCGGGTTGCGCGCTGATCTACCCCTGGGGCCCGGCGGGCTTTTCCTCCCTGTGCGCAGATGGCGGCCTGTCGAATGTCACCCTCTCGGCAGGCGGCGCGCCCAAGGTGACGCACACGCCGTCCTTCTTCGCACCCGACCGGGACCCGGTGTTTGAAAACAGCCCGAGCGTCGCCACGGACGGCAGCGCCCTGTTCATCGCCTATTCCGGCCTTGTCTACCCGGCCAAACTCGGCGCGAACTCCACCATCGGGACGCCGTTTTCGATTCAGGAGACCGCTGGCATGAAGCGCGCCTCCGACGCTTCGGCGCCGTTCGAGACGACGTGGCGGCCGGGCGGCTGGCAACTCGCCGCGTATCATAAAGCGACGGGCCATCTTTATGTGCTGATGCACAAGGGAACGTTCTGGACGCATAAGGAACCGGGAACCGAGGTCTGGGAGATCGACGTCACCGCTCGCAAGCTCGTTCGCCGTATTTCTCTGCCCGCCCCAAGCGCGATGATCGGCGTCACGCAGGACGCCTCCCCGTTGCTGTTCACCACGAACGAAACCGGCGACTTCTTCATTCTCGACGCCGCAACGGGCAAGCTGCGCCGCAAGATGGACCGACTGGGCACATCGCTGGTCTTCACCTTGGCGCCAGGCCAATGAACGGCGCTGCTTCCGACGTCGCCTCTGTCGCCCTCAACGTCGCTGGCGGCGTGGCAGGCGGCGCTGTCGGGGCGCTGTTTCTCGCCGCCAGCGTCTCCAAAATGCGCGACCGCGACGGCTTTCTCGGGCAACTCGCAGCTTACCGCCTGCTACCAGATGCGCTGCTGACGCCCGTCCTGTGGCTTCTCATCGGAGCTGAAACGCTGCTCGGAGCGGGGCTGCTGTCCGGCGTCGCGCCGACAGCGTGCGGTCTGGCGAGCGCGGCGCTGTTGCTGGTCTTCTCGGCAGCAATGGCGATCAACGTCATCCGTGGACGGACTTCCATTTCCTGCGGCTGCCTGCCCGGCTCCGGCGGCGAAACGCTGTCATGGCGCAGCGTCGCACGCAGCGTGGCGCTGGCCGTCGCCGCCCTCTTTGTCGCCGTGGCGGGTTCGCCGGACTCGCTCGCCCTCCGCGCGCAGGGCGCCATAACTGGCGCCTGCCTGCTGGCGCTGGCCATCGCGGCCAGCCGCCTGACGCTCCTTCCCGCGCCACGTCAGGAACAGACGCCATGATGACAACACTCGTGATTTCCGAGGCGCTGCTGATGGTCGCGGTGGTCGTCCTTGCAGTCATCGTCTTCGCCATGGCGCGCCAGATCGGGGTGCTGCACGAACGGCTCGCCCCCATCGGCGCGCAGACCGCCGCACCGGCGCTCTCCGTGGGGCAGGCCATCCCCCGGATCAGCATGACCACTCTGGCGGGAACCGCCTTTCCGATCGGCGAACCCTTGAAAGCGAACGCGGTCCGCATGGTCCTGTTCGTCGCCCCGGACTGCCCGATCTGCAAACGCGTGATCCCGGCGGCGAATGACGTCGCCGCATCATCACCCGGCGTCGAGCTGGTGCTGGTGGGCGACGGCGCGTTGCCGGAGTTGCAGTCCATGCGCGAGCGGCTCGATCTGGGCGGCGTGCCATTCGTCACCGGGCCTGAACTCGCTCTGGTGCTGCAGGTCGCGCGCCTTCCGACGCTCGTTTTGCTGGACGAGCGCGGCGTGCTGCGCGCGCGCGAAATCGTCAATACGCGGGGGCAGATCGAAGCGATGATCGCCGCCGTGCGCGGCGGAGAAAGCAGCGCCGCCGTCAACGGGAGCGAGAAGGAACTTCTGAATGCGGTCTGACAGACGCCCCGCCGTCGAAGCGCCGCTCATGGACAGGCTGGTGGAAAGGGCGCTGCGCGCACTCGCCGGTCGCGCGTCCCGTCGCGGCGTGATCGCCCGGATCGGCGCCGGAATCGTCGCGGCGCCCGCTCTGCCGCTGTTACCCGCCGCGCGCGCGCACGGTCCGTCGGCCCAGCCGGCAACCGCCAAAAAAACGACGAACGAGGGCGCCAGGACGCCATTCGCAGCACAGGCGCAGGTCTCCGACGACACGAAGTGCGACTACTGGCGCTATTGCGCGATCGACGGGAACCTGTGCTCGACCTGCGGCGGCGGCGTGCATACCTGCCCGCCCGGCACGGCCCCTTCGCCTACGTCGTGGATCGGGACGTGTTTCAACCCCCATGATCGCCGTTCCTACATCGTCGCCTACCGCGATTGCTGCGGTCAGGACGCCTGCAATCAGGTCAGCTGCCTCAACACCGACGGCGATCAGCCGAGTTACAGGCCGCAGGCGAATAACGACATCATCTGGTGTTTCGGAACGACGTCACTCGTCTATAACTGTTCTACTGCCGCAATTGTTGGAAGCGCTTCATGAAGTTCAAGACTCTCGTTCTCTGCTCCGCTCTTACCGCCGCCGCGACCTTTCAGGCGCACGCGGCTCGCGCCGCGGACGGCGCGGCTCTGTACGGCGCGAACTGCGGCATCTGCCATCAGGCCGACGGAATGGGCGTTCCGGGGCAGTTCCCCACACTGAAGGGCCGTATTGGCAAGATCGCCGGCTCACCCGAAGGCAAGACTTACGTTGAGCACGTCGTCCTCAACGGGCTGACCGGCTCCATCACCGCCGGCGGCGCGAGCTACGCCGGTTACATGCCCACCTTCTCCAGCCAGTCTGACGACGACCTCGCCGCCATTCTGACCTATGTGGCCTCCCTCGGCGGCACTGGCGCGACTCCGACCTTTACGGCTGCTGAAATCAAGGCCGCACGCGCCACGCCAGTCGCCGCTCCGGCTCTGGTCGACGAGCGCAAGGCTCTGGACGCCAAGCATCCTCTCCCCTGAGACTCGCGCGCCAGAAGTGGCGCGCCCGGCAACGTTCCGCCGAGTGCGCTAACAGACGCCATGAGACCATCAAAAAATAACGCACATTGCCTTACGAAGCCGTGTCGGCGGCTCCGTAAAGCGCTGTCGGGTCTCGCCATTGCGATCACGCTCGCGGGCGGACCTGCACTTCGCGACGCGTGCGCGCTCGACCGCACGCAAACCGCCTATCTCACCCACTGCGGCGGCTGCCATGGAATCGAGGGCAAGTCGCGCCCGAGCTTCGTGCCGTCGTTGCGTGATGCCGTGGGCGTGTTCACCTGCACACCGGAAGGACGGGCCTATCTGGTGCGTGTGCCCGGCGTGTCGATGTCGCTGATTCGCGACGATGCGTTGCTGGCCGACGTGATGAACTTCGTCGTTTTTCGTCTGGGCGGCAAAAGCACGCCTTCGGGCGTCGCCCCCTACACCGCCGGGGAAGTTCATGCCCTGCGGGAACACCCTGTCGAATCGACCGACCTGCTGACCTTTCGGGGACAGATTCTCGGGCGCGCCCTGCCGAAATGCCCACCGGCGGGTTGATCGCTCGAATCTCAGCCAAAAAACGCGAAACTCCGCCATTTTCACAGCCGTTCGACAGAACGGGTTTGACAATGCGCCTCCGCACCGCGTAAAGCCGCCCCAACATCAGTCCCGCCACCTCGCGAGTCCTCGCGCAGTGGCGCGTATTCTTTTGGGGTAACCGGTTCTTGTTCGAGTCACTCTCAGGCAGGCTTTCAGGCGTTATCGACGGACTCGGCAAGCGCGGCGCGCTGTCGGAGGCCGACGTCGCCGAGGCGATGCGCGAAGTCCGTCTGGCCATGCTGGACGCCGACGTCGCGCTGCCTGTCGTCAAGGACTTCGTCAACAAGGTCCGTGAAGGCGCGGTCGGGCATGAGGTGCTGGACAGCATTTCCCCCGGTCAGGCCGTCGCCAAGATCGTCAACGACGCGCTGATCGACGCGCTCGGCGGCGCAGGCGCGGTTCCGCTGAACCTCAACGCCGTGCCGCCCGCGCCGATCCTGATGGTCGGCCTGCAGGGTTCCGGCAAGACCACCACTTCCGGCAAGATCGCCCTTCGCCTCTCGACCCGCGAGAAGAAGAAGGTGCTGCTCGCCTCCCTCGATACGCAGCGTCCCGCCGCCCAGCTCCAGCTCCAGCAGCTGGCCGAACGCGCGGGTGTAATGTCCCTGCCGATCGTCGCCGGGCAGGCGCCGCTCGAGATCGCCGCACGCGCGATGGACACGGGGCGTCGCGAAGGTTTTGACGTCGTCATCCTCGACACCGCAGGCCGTCTGTCGATCGACGAGGCCCTGATGGAGGAGGTGCGGCAGATCCGCGCCGCCACCAGCCCGGTGGAGACGCTGCTGGTCGTCGACGCGATGACCGGTCAGGACGCCGTCAACACCGCGAAGATCTTCAACGAGGCCGTTGGCGTCACCGGCGTCGTGATGACCCGTATGGATGGCGACGCCCGAGGCGGCGCGGCCCTGTCGATGCGCGCCATCACCGGCGCGCCAATCAAGCTGACCGGCTCGGGCGAAAAGCTCGACGCGCTTGAAGAATTCCATCCGGAACGCGTCGCAGGCCGTATCCTCGGCCTCGGCGACATCGCCGGCCTCGTCGAAAAGGCCGCCGACACGCTCGACCACGAAGAGGGAGAGCGGCTGGCCAAGAAGATGATGGCCGGCAAGTTCGATCTCGACGACTACGTGTCGCAGATCAAGCAGATCAAGAAGATGGGGTCGATCTCCGGCATCCTCGGCATGCTGCCCGGCATGGGCAAGCTGAAGGACGCCATCGGCGACAAGGATCTCGATACGACGATCTTCAAGCGCCACGAAGCCATCATCTCGTCCATGACCAAGGCCGAGCGCAAGACGCCGGACATCATCAAGGCGTCGCGCAAGAAGCGCATCGCCGCCGGGTCAGGGACGACGGTTCAGGACGTCAACAAGCTGCTCAAGCAGTTCGACGACATGTCCACAATGATGAAGCGGATCAACAAGCTCGGCATGAAAGGTCTCATGCGTCAGGGCCTGTCCGCACTCATGCCCGGGGGAGCGGGCCGCCCCGGCGGCCCCGGCGGCAGGCCGTTCGGCTAAGCCCCGCCCCCGTTCGTTTCACGGTTTTTCATTCTCTGGAGTTGTCTGAATGAGCCTCAAGATCCGCCTTTCCCGCGCTGGCGCGAAGAAGCGTCCCTACTACCACATCGTTGTGGCCGACAGCCGCTCCCCCCGTGACGGCCGCTTCATCGAGAAGGTCGGCGCCTACAACCCGATGCTGCCGAGCGACCACGCCGAGCGTATCCGTCTGACCAGCGAGCGCATCACGCACTGGCTGTCGCAGGGCGCCCAGCCGACGGACCGCGTCGCGCGCTTCCTCGGCAACGCCGGCCTGATGGCGAAGCCCGTGTGGAACGAGCAGCCGAAGCAGTCCGCGCCGAAGAAGAAGGCGCAGGAGCGCGCCGCCGCCGCCGCCAAAGCGGCAGCAGCCTGAACTTCTGACGGAACGCAGGGCGCCGCCTTTCCATGACGCAGGATCGCATCCAGATCGGAGTGATTGGACGTCCGCACGGCGTGCGGGGGCTTGTGCATGTGCACAGCTTCGCCGCCGACGCGGACTCCCTCGCTTCGTACGGAACGCTGACCGACGATCGTGGCGGCGCCTGGACGCTCACATGGCGGGCCGACGGAATTGCGCTGCTGCGCGGCGCCGACGGCAAGCCGGTCGAAAGCCGCGAAGCGGCGCAGGCACTTGTGAACCGCAAGCTCTTCGTGACGCGCGACACCCTGCCGGAGCCGGAGCCGGACGAGTTCTACCATTCCGATCTGATCGGAATGGAGGTCGTCGAAAACGGATCCGTCATCGGCCGCATCGTCACGGTGCATGACTACGGCGCGGGCGCGAGCCTGGAACTCGATTCCGGCTCGGTCATCCCCTTCACCCTGGCCTGCGTGCCGGAAGTCGATCTCGCGTCGCGGCGCGTGACCGTCTCCCGCCCGACCGAGGTCGTGGGGGAAGAAGAACACGCGTCGAAGCGTGACCGTGAAGCCGCCAGGGCAGCGGGAGGCGCAGCGTGAGCTGGACCGCGACCGTCGTCACCCTGTTCCCGGAAATGTTTCCGGGTCCGCTTGGCCAGTCTCTGGCCGGTCGCGGGCTGGAGCAGGGCCTGTGGCGGTGCGAGACGCGCGACCTTCGCCCTTACGGGCTGGGCCGTCACAACGCCGTGGACGACACGCCGTTCGGCGGCGGTGCGGGCATGGTGATGCGTCCCGACGTCATCGACGCGGCGCTCAACGACGCGAAGCGGGCCGATGGCGCGCCCTGCGTCTACATGACGCCACGCGGTCGGCCGCTCTCGCAGACGGACGTTCGCCGCTACGCCGCCGGGCCGGGCGTCACTGTCCTGTGCGGTCGCTATGAAGGCGTCGACGAGCGCGTGCTCGAAGCGCACGAGATCGAAGAGGTCTCGATCGGCGACTACGTGCTTTCGGGCGGCGAAACTGCGGCGCTCGTCCTGCTCGACGCCTGCGTCCGGCTGCTGCCGGGCGTCATGGGGTCGGCTGACAGCGGCGTGGAGGAAAGCTTCTCCGACGGCCTGCTCGAATACCCGCACTACACCCGCCCGGCCGAGTGGAACGGTCGCGCGGCGCCGGATGTCCTGCTGTCCGGCAACCACGCCGCCATCGCGAAATGGCGGCGGGAGCAATCCGAGAGGGTCACGCGCGAGCGGCGGCCCGATCTGTGGGCGGCCCGATCCGCGGATTCTTCCGCGACCGGCAGAGAAACACCCGCAGCGACGCCGCGCACCGGCGCCGATTGCGGCACCAGACACCAGGGCGGGCCGCATACCGGCGCTCCGTCACATCTATCGACATCATCGGTTCAGGAAGGATTCCCGATATGAACATCATCCAGCAGTACGAGGCCGACGAAATCGCTCGCCTGAGCGCCCTCCGTGCGGTCCCCGAGTTCCAGGCTGGCGACACGGTCCGCGTGTCGGTCCGCGTCAAGGAAGGTGAGCGCGAGCGCGTTCAGGCTTACGAAGGCGTTGTGATCGCCCGCTCCAACAAGGGCCTGAACAGCAACTTCACCGTTCGCAAGATCTCGAACGGCGAAGGCGTCGAGCGCGTCTTCCCGCTCTACGGACCCACGCTGGCCGACATCACCGTCGTCCGTCGCGGCAAGGTGCGTCGCGCGAAGCTGTATTACCTGCGTGGCCGCAGCGGCAAGTCGGCGCGTATCGCCGAGCGCGCTCGCGAAGTCGCTCCGACGGCGACCGCCGGCGAGTAATCGCTTTCGCCCGGCGACCGGACCTGCCTCACCTCATGGCGGGCGAATCCGGCGCATGGCGAACCGGCGTTTTCCGTGCGACTCTCTCTTGAGAGCGCCGCACGGACTTCCACATAGTGGTGATGTCGTCGCAGATCGGGCCGCCTTCGGGCGGCCCGATTTCGGCTACCAGCCCGGACGCAACCAAGCGTCTTTTCGTTCCGGACAACCCCGACGGGAGGCCTGACCGCCCCGAAGCGTCGTCCGCCAAGCCAGTCAGGAACCGCACCGCCATGTCGCCGCGCACATTGTTCGACAAGATCTGGGACAGCCATGTCGTCGAAACCCTGTCCGATGGCACTGCGATCCTATACATCGACCGGCACCTCGTTCACGAAGTGACCAGCCCGCAGGCTTTCGAAGGCCTCCGCATGGCGGGACGCAAACTGCGTCACCCCGAAGCGACGATCGCCGTCGTGGATCACAACGTCCCGACGTCCGACCGCACGCAACCGATCGAGGAGCCGGAAAGCCGGAACCAGATCGAGACGCTCGAGCGCAACGTCAAGGAATTCGGCGTTCCCTATTTCCCGCTGCTTTCGGCCAATCAGGGCATCGTCCACGTGGTCGGTCCGGAGCAGGGCATCTCCCTGCCCGGCATGACCATCGTCTGCGGCGACTCCCACACCTCGACCCACGGCGCGATGGGCTCCCTCGCGTTCGGCATCGGCACGTCCGAGGTCGAGCACGTCATGGCGACGCAGACGATTCTGCAGAAGCCCGCCAAAAACATGAAGGTCGAGGTTGAAGGCGCGCTCGCGCCCGGCGTGACGGCGAAAGACGTCGTGCTGGCGATCATCGGCAAGATCGGCACGGCGGGCGGCACCGGTCACGTCATCGAATTCTGCGGTTCCGCCATTCGCGGCCTCGATATGGCCGGGCGCATGACCGTGTGCAACATGGCCATCGAAGCTGGCGCGCGCGCCGGTCTGGTCGCGCCGGACGACACGACGTTCGAGTATGTCCGGGGCCGCCGCTTCGCACCGAAGGGCGATGATTTCGACGCCGCCGTGGCCTACTGGCGCACGCTCCCCTCCGACGAGGGCGCAGCGTACGACACGACCGTCACCATGCGCGCCGAAGAGATCGAGCCGTCCCTGACCTGGGGCACTAGTCCGGAAAACGTCCTCCCCATCGGCGGCGCGGTTCCTGACCCGGCGGACGAGGCCGACGAGGCCAAGCGCGCACAGCTTGAGCGCATGCTGAGCTACATGGACCTCAAGGCCGGGCAGAAGATCGCCGGGACGCCGGTTGACGTGGTGTTCATCGGCTCCTGCACCAACAGCCGCATCGAAGACCTGCGCGCCGCCGCAGCCATCGCCGCCGGACGCAAGGTCGCCAGCGGCGTGCGCGCCATGATCGTCCCCGGCTCCGGGCTTGTGAAGGCGCAGGCCGAGCAGGAAGGCCTGGACCGCGTGTTCCTCGACGCCGGTTTCGAATGGCGGGAGGCCGGGTGCTCCATGTGCCTCGGCATGAACCCGGACAAGCTGACGCCGGGGCAGCGCTGCGCCTCGACCTCCAACCGCAATTTCGAAGGACGGCAGGGGCCGGGCGGCCGCACACACCTGCTCTCCCCCGCCATGGCCGCAGCGGCAGCCGTGACCGGCGTCCTGACGGACGTTCGCGAACTCAGCGCCCTGCCCGTTTGAGGAGCCCGCACCGATGGACAAGTTCACCACCCTGACGGCGATCGCGGCTCCGCTCCCGGAAGCCAATATCGACACCGACAAGATCATCCCGGCCCGATTCCTCAAGACCACCAAGCGCACCGGTCTGGGCGTGCACGCCTTCGACAGCATGCGCTATCGCGAGGACGGTTCGGAAAACCCGGATTTCGTTCTCAACCGCGAACCGTATCGCAACGCGCAAATCCTGATCGCGCATGAAAACTTCGGTTGCGGGTCATCACGCGAACATGCGCCCTGGGCTCTGCTCGACTTCGGTCTTCGCTGCGTGATCGCGCCGTCTTTCGCCGACATCTTCTTCAACAACAGCTTCAAGAACGGCATCCTGCCGATCCGTCTGCCGCGCGAAGTGTGCGACACGCTGATGGAAGACGCGGCGCAGGGGGCGAACAGTCGCCTGACCGTCGATCTGGCGCGTCAGGTGGTGATCCGCCCCGATGGGACGGAAGTTCCGTTCGAGGTCGATCCGCTGCGCAAGCACCTGCTGCTGGAAGGTCTCGACGACATCGGTCAGACGCTGCAGCAGGAGCAGTCTATTGCGGCGTTTGAAGCGAAGCGCGCCAAGGAAGAACCCTGGCGCACGGTTATCGCACTCGACTGATTGCCGGGCGACGACAACCTGCAGACCGAGCAGTTTTTTAGAGCGTCATCCGATCGGACGGACTCGTCAGGGCGGATAAAAATACTCGCAAACAACGGGCTGGAGCCATATCCGCGCACCGGCGCGAACGGATATGGCTCCAGCGTCGGTCGATTCTGAATTTACTTCAATAGCAAACCTTCACGGGAGAGCGGCGCCTTAACGCGCCGTTCTCCCAGCTTGGAATTACTTTGAAAGCTGCGCGCGCGCTTCGCCTTTCGGGAAAGCCTTGGTGTGCAGATTCACATACACCAGCCCATTCGCCAGTTCGTCCTCCTGCGCGCTGGTCAGCGTGACCTGTCCTGACAGCGGATTCGCGTAAGGCCCGTCGATCGGGGCGACGATTCCCGCATCAACCCCGTCCTTCGCCGGTCCGTGGAAATGCGCCACGGTCACCGGGCCGGTCAGACCTTTCCACTTGATCGTGTATTTGAGGACGTTGGTCGTGGTGTCGAGCGTCGCCATGACGTCGCCCGTCGGAGCGTTCGTCGCGCCGTGCTCGGCCTTGAATTCGCCCATATACATGATCTCTTCGGCGCGCGCCGTCGCCGTCAGCGCTGCCGCCGAAACAAGTGTCAAACCGGCGACGGTCAATATTTTGCTGATCGTGTTCATGGTGCTCTCCCTGATCGTGAAGCAGCGCGTCTTCTTCTGACGTAAGACTCCGCCTTCTACGCCGCTCCAGTTGCAAACAATTCTTACAATGTGGCCAATCGCGGAAAAGCGCCAGAGGCCGTCCCCGTTCATTGCAGCAATCTTCCTGACGTCGGCTATAACTCATCAGGCGCCCGATTCGTTCAAACCCAAACGTCGATCTTGAACGACGTCGTGCTTTGGGCGACAGAACTGGCCGCTTCCCTTTCTGGAAGCCCACAATCCGGATCACGCCCGCCATGACAGCCACCAGGCCCCTCGTCCTCTCCTTCGGAAGCGTCAATATCGACGTCACGGCGAAAATGGCGCGCCTCCCCCGGCCCGGCGAAACCGTCATGGCGGATGGTTACGCCATCGGGCTTGGCGGGAAGGGCGGCAATCAGGCCGCTGCGAGCGGGCGTCTGGCTGGCGCTCTCGACCTTCGTGCGGCGCTGGCCGGGCGGATCGGGAACGATGCGTTCGGCCAACAGGCGCGGCGAGAACTCGAACGATTCGGGGTCGACCTTTCCGCGCTGCGCGAGGATGAGGGCGCTCCAACCGGTGTTGCATTGATTGGCGTCGACCATAACGGGGAAAACGCGATCAGTGTCGCAGGCGGCGCGAACATGCGGATCGACGCGAGCGATATCGACCATGCAGCCGCCCTGTTCGACGAGGCCGCTGTCCTGCTGCTGCAACTGGAAATTCCGATGGACGCCGTCGTCGCTGCTGCGGAACGCGTGCGGCGCGCCGGGGGGCTGGTCGTCCTCGACCCGGCCCCGGCGCCCGCGCACGAATTGCCCGAGCGCCTGT
Source organism: Acetobacter nitrogenifigens DSM 23921 = NBRC 105050 (assembly GCF_000429165.1). Classification (GTDB taxonomy): domain Bacteria; phylum Pseudomonadota; class Alphaproteobacteria; order Acetobacterales; family Acetobacteraceae; genus Acetobacter; species Acetobacter nitrogenifigens. The sequence continues at coordinate 260,878 of NZ_AUBI01000002.1, forward strand.
GGACGCTGAGCGACGTCGTGACGCCCAACGAAACCGAAACGCAGGTCCTGACGGGCGTGGCCCCGGATTCCCCGGAAAGCGCGGAGCGGGCCGCCCGGACCCTGATCGAGCGCGGAGCCCGCGCCGCCATCGTGAAAATGGGCGCGCGCGGCGTGTGGTGGCAGGACGAGAACGCTGGCGGCTTTATCCCGGCCTATCCTGTCGTCGCGATCGACTCGGTCGCTGCTGGCGACTGCTTTAACGCGGGGCTGGCCGTCAGCCTCGCCCAGGGTCGGGCGCTGGCGGACGCCGTGCGTGTGGCCGCCGCGTGCGGCGCATTGGCGACCACACGTTCCGGCGCCGCGGACGCAGCGCCAACATGGGGAGAAGTCGAGGACCTGCTGTCTCGATCCTGATGGGCGCTCTGTGAAGCATGCGGCTGCGTCGGCCTCCGCCCTTTCGCGCAATTTCGTCGCAGCCGCGTCAATCCAACGGTTTTGGTCCAGCGGGTTCAGGCTCAACTGTCTGGAAGCATATGGGTGTTCGGGCGTCTTCGCCCGGCGACCCGGCCTTTCTCGCATTAACCAGCACTTAGGATGAGCACGTTACACTGGCGACAAAAGGGGAGCGTTCAATGACCACAACCGCCGCCATCAGTGGCGCAGGCTACGATCTGCTTGCGTCACGCCACACAGGGCGAAGTTCCGCGGCCCCGACATCGCTCGCCGCGACTGGCGTTTCCGTCTCAACACGCCATCATGGCGGTGGGACTTTCGCAATGGCGCTGGACGCCGCCGGGCGCATCACGACCGGCGACAGCGGCGACAGTCCGGGCGCGCAGAACGACTCCGCGTCCGCGCGTCTGTTCGGCTGATCCAGCAGAGGCGCCTTTCAGCCGAGTTGATTGAGGCTCCAGGGCGTCCCGCCAACACTCGGAGGATCGAGCTTCAGCGGCACGGCGTTGGGCAGACGCACGTTCGGCTCCAGCCTCATGGCGGATCGCAGCGCGCGGAACAGGGCGCCATGCGCCACGATCAGCACCGTCCCCTGTCCGGCCAGCGCCCGGTTGACGCCTGCGACAGCCCTGTCGCGCAGCAGCGCGAAAGGTTCTGCTCCAGGAGGGGTATAGTGCCCGGCGATCCAGTCGTCGTACCACTCCCCCATGGGCTGGCCTTCCTGTTCGCCAAAGCACACTTCCTGAAGATCATCATCGAAGCCCAGCGTCGGGCGAACGCCCGACGCCGCCAGAGCCCCCACCGCAATCTCCGCCGTACGCGCCGCGCGTACGAGCGGCGACGATATGACACGATCGATTTTTGGACCGTCCTGCACCGCCTCGATCAGGGTGCGCCCGGCCTGCTCGGCCTGCTCCAGGCCCGTGGCGTTCAGAGGAATGTCGGTACGGCCCTGCGAGAGTCCCCTGCGATTCCAGTCGGTCTCGCCATGCCTGAGGTACCAGTATGGCGTTGGATCGATCACGGACATCGACATCTCCCGGTCGTTACAAATCCCTTGATCGCAGCCCTGGCCCCGATCAGTCAAACAATGACGAGACGGAGCTTTCATCCGCAACGGCGCGCATGGCGCGCGCGAGCAATCCGGCGATCGTGACCTGACGAATATTTTTCGCGGCCTTCACCGCGTCGGTAGCCATAATGCTGTCTGTGATCGTCAGCATCTCGATGGTCGACTCCGCAACACGCTCGACCGCGCGTCCCGTCAGGACCCCATGCGTGACATAGGCGCCGACCGAAGCCGCGCCATGATTGGTAATGGCTTGGGCGGCGTTGCAAAGAGAACCGCCGCTGTCGACGATATCGTCGACCAGCAGACAATGCCGCCCCTTCACGTCGCCGATCACGTTCATCACTTCCGACACGCCTGCGCGCTCGCGCCGCTTGTCGATAATGGCGAGATCGGTGTTCAGACGCTGGGCGATTTCGCGGGCGCGAACGACGCCGCCGACGTCGGGCGACACGATCATCAGGTCGCGGTCGCCGTAACGCTCCTTGATGTCGCGCACGAACAGCGGAGCTGCGTAGAGGTTATCGACCGGGATATCGAAAAAGCCCTGGATCTGCATCGCGTGAAGATCCAGCGTAAGAATGCGGTCAGCCCCGGCCTCGACTAGAAGATTGGCGACCAGCTTGGCGCTGATCGGCGTGCGAGGACCGGATTTGCGATCCTGCCGGGCATAACCGAAGTAAGGCATCACTGCGGTGATGCGGCGCGCCGATCCGCGACGCAGGGCGTCGAGCATGATCAGCAATTCCATAAGATTGTCGTTCGTCGGCGTGCAGGTGCTCTGCACCACAAACACGTCCTCGCCGCGCACGTTCTCAAAAATCTCGACGAATATCTCCATGTCGGCGAAGCGCCGAACGGAAACGTTGCAGAGGGGAATATTAAGCTCGGCGGCGACCGCCTCGGCCAGAGGGGGATTGCTGTTGCACGCGACGATTTTCATTGGGGCGGCTTTTCCTGCGCAGACCGGGACGACACGAACCCTGAACAATGCGAAGGGCTTCTAGCAACGTCGCGGCCCCCTGTCATCCGCCGATATACGCCCCGCACACAAGGCGACCGCCAGAGAAAACGACGAACGGCGGCGCAACTGTCGCCCTCGTTCGCGCATTAAGGCGCACGCAGGCGTCAGGCGCCGTCACCCGACGCCTGACGTGGAAAAAACCGAAATGAAAATTGACCGTCGGGTGTGAAAGTTCAGTCGTCGATGCGGCCTGCGCCATCGGCTACCCCGAGGCGCCAATAGCCGCCCGCGCGAATTTGCGCGCGAGGCATGGACCAATGTTCAGCGAACCATGTGCGAAGTCCTCGCGCAGTCTCGATTTCGGCGCCGATCCACACATAGATATCCGCCGGATCCACGCTCGGCGGCTGCAACGCTTCCACAGCCCGCATCAACAGGTCCGTAGTCCCGGCCGCAACGCCGTCGCGAACAAGCCAGGTGATGCGAGCGTTCGCCGCTGTCGGCAGATCGCGCTCTTCGCGCGCGTCCGCGACCTCAATCAATGCGACCGCATTCGTTCCCGCAGGAAGTTCCTCCAGTCGACGCGCAATTGCAGGCAAGGCGGTCTCGTCGCCAATCAGCACGAAAAGCCCATAGTCGTCAGAAACGACAAAAGAACCGCGCGGACCGCCGATGCCCAGCCACTGCCCGACCTTCGCCTGAGACGCCCAGTTCGACGCTGGTCCGTGGTCATGCAGGACGAATTCGATGTCGATCGTACCCTCGCGAGCGTCGAAACGTCGGGGCGTATAATCGCGCGCAACAAGTCCGGAGGGTCGTCCGCCCGCGCCGGGACGAAGCCAGGACTGCTCCGCAGGGTTTGCGCCTGACGGCGGAAAGAAAAGCTTCACATGATCGTCCGCCGCAAGACTGAGGAAATCTTTCAGATCCTCGCTACGGAAAACAAAGCTGCGCATTTTCGGCGAAATATCGGTGACGCTGACGACCTGCGCTGCGCGCAGTCGCGTCTCGTGGCGCACGCGCAGCGGCGTGCGGACAGGCGCGTTCATACAGACCTCCTGAATATGCCTCGGGACAGAAAAAGATTGTCAATCACTCGGCTTTCCCGAGAATTTCTGCGGCCGCCCGCTCAAGGATGCGTGAAACCCGCGACGCTTCGCTCGCTGAGCAACCTCTTTTTTGCATGAGCGCCTGCTTGAGCATTCGACGGGCGCGATGGAGTTCCTCGCCCGCCTGCGGGTCCGCCCCGTCGACGCCCGCAAACGCGTCGCGAACTTCCGACATGCGGCTGCCGATACGTGCAAGCGCCTCAAGGATCGCGTCGGCTTGCGCCTTGCGCTGCTCCAGTGTCGCGCGGCCATCCTCGGTCAATGCGTAGAGCTTGCGGTTGCCCTCCTGCGTGACCGAAGCGTGACCGATCTCTTCAAGATAGGTCAGAGCCGGGTACACCATGCCAGGACTTGGCGCGTAGAAGCCCCCGGACCGCTCCTCAAGCAACTTGATGAGCTCGTAACCATGGGCCGGTTTTTCCGCCAGAAGCGCCAGAAGAATGAGCTGGAGATCCTCCGAGCTCAGCTTGCGTCCAGCAGGAAAGTCCCCTCCGCCGAACCCTCTTCCGCGACCGAAACCGCGGCCTGAGCCGAAGCCCCAGCCGGGCCTGTCGCCAAAATCGCGGCCTGCGCCGCGACGACCGCCGCCTTGGAAAAGAGGATGGAGAGAGCGTATGTGCATATGATCTTTAAACATGTCTTACGATATGAACTATCTTAAGATATAGCGCAAGAGCTTTTTTCGCTTCTCGACGCACGACCACACAGCACGTCCGAACGGCCCCACTCGCGGGTCCGACCAGCAGTCCTCCACGAACCTCGGGCGACCTCCCCGCGCCTCGCAAACAACTCACCCTGAACGATCGATAACCTCGCCATTCACTGAAGCGAGACGCCGCTCACATACCGGATCCGGCCGGGCGAGGGCTGACACGCAATGCGTGGGCAGGAACAGATCCGTTGATCGAACCGAGGCCCCACACACCGGCAACGTCGCGCAATCGGGCGCTCGCTCTCAACGAAGCGGCGCAAGACACGTCCTCGACGACAGGGAGTCGGCGGTTCCAGACGATCTTCCCAAGCGTGAGAACATATTTCATGTTCGCAATATCAAACGACCAACGCGCCGATGGCTCGCACAACAAGGATAAAAACATGCCCCTCGATCGCAGGCATTTTCTTAATGGCGCCGCCCTGCTGACCGGAGGATTGCTGTCGTCCGGCCGTGTCCTGGGGCAGGCGGCCTGGACGGTGCTAGGCCATCCGCTTTCCAGCCTTCCCTGGCTGCAGGACGTGCGCCGCATCATCATCGATACCGACCCGGGCACCGACGATCTTCTCGCCATCATGATGATGCTCAGTTCCACCCAGATCACGACCGAGGCCATCACCGTTGCTCCCGGCAACATCGGATATGAGCAGGAGGTTCGAAACGCCCTTTATCTCTCGCAAACTTTGACCAATGGAAAAATTCCGGTTCATCGCGGCGTTGACCACCCGCTGCTGAACCGTCCTTACCCGGCAGCCGGCTTTATCCACGGTCGCTACGGTCTCGGCGATATGGTTGTGCCTGAAGTCGCCCTGCGACCGGCCCCGGAGCATGCGTCCGTCGCCATCTCCAGAATCGTCTCGGCGCACCCGGGAGAAGTCGTTCTGCTGGCTCTCGGAGGCCTCTCAAACATTGCGTTGGCCCTGCTGCTTGATCCATCCATTGCCCGCAAGGCGCGTGGCGTCGTCATAGTCGGCGGCCGTTACGAAGGAATTGGCACTGCCGTGAGTTTTAACGCGATGGTCGATCCTGAAGCTGCAGATATCGTCCTGCGCTCAGGGCTTCAGATCGCCATGACCGGCGGCCTTGGCCCGACAGAGATGTTGACGCAGGCGGACTTCGACCACATCAGGACTTTCGGCACCCAGAAAAGCGAAATTTTCCTGAAATCCAACGCCGAGCGGCTTAAATTCGAAACCGAGCAGCGCCATAAGCCGGGCGCCACCTACGCCGACCCTTTCGCCGCCGCGATGGTGCTCGACCCATCGGTGGCGTCGGAGTTCGAGGCGGTCAACGTCAAGGTGGAGTTGAACGGCGCAGAAACGCGCGGCGAATATGTATTTGGCGGAACGCATATCTACACCGGCGACGCCCTGCCGCCGAACGTCGCCATATGCTCCAGAGGATCTGCCGAGAAATTTCGCACGCAGGTCTTCAAGGCCCTGCGCTCATGATTCCTCGTGGAGTTATCTGGCTTATCCTGCTCATTCCCGTCGCCGTGCAAGCGGAGCCTGCGTGCAAGATACACAAGGGCATTGGCGAGACCCTGATACAGGCGACCATTCTCGCCCAAGACCGCGTTCTCACGCCGGGCGAGGTCCTTATCGATCCCGGCGGCCGGATCGATTGCGTCGCCGCTCACTGCCCGACGCCACCGACCGCGACGCGCATAATCTGCACTGACGCCGTTCTGTCACCGGGCTTTATCAACACGCATGATCATCTGGACTTCAACGATACGCCGCCGAAGCCCGATACGGGAGAGCGCTTCGCCCACCGCCACGAATGGCGCGCAGGGCTGGACGGACATCCGCGACTGGAAGATTTCAAACCCAATCGCGATCCGCTCTCACTGAGCTGGAGCGAATTACGCTTTCTGGTCGGCGGCGCGACCTCCACAGTCGCCGAACGCATGGCGCCGGGTCTGCTGCGCAATCTCGACTTCCGAGCAGGCCTGGAATCTCTCGATATCACACCCGCGACCTACAATATTTTCCCTCTTGATGACGCATCCGGCCTCATGAGAACGCGGGATTGCGATTACGGCCACCACCCCGCCACCCGCGCGCAGGTAGCTGCGACCAGCGCCTTTCTCGCCCACGTCGCCGAAGGTCGCGACGAGGCGGCGCGCAACGAATTTCGTTGCCAGAGTTCGACGTCTTACGACGTCACGCCGCAACCCGGCGGCGGGGGCGTCAGCAACGACTGGCTCATGCCACAGGCGGCTCTCATTCACGCAGTCGCCCTCACGCCTCAGGACCTCGATCTCGTGGCCGCCAGAAGCGCGAGCATCGTCTGGTCTCCACGGAGCAATCTGTCGCTCTACGGCAGGACGCTCGATATTCTCGCCGCCAGAAAACGCGGCATTACAATCGCTCTGGGATCTGACTGGCTCCCGTCCGGCTCCATGAACCTCAACCGCGAACTGGCGTGTGCGCTGCACTATAATCACGCGCACTTGCACGACGCACTGAGCGACCGCGAACTCTGGCGGATGGTGACGCATAACGCCGCGCATGTTGCCGGCGCGGAGGCGGCGATCGGGGATATCGCTGTGGGCAAACGCGCAGACCTCGTCCTCTTCGCCGACCCCGAACATCAGAACGTCCACAAGGTTGTGCGGGCGACGCCTCAGGACGAAATGCTGGTTATGCGCGGAGGAAAGGTTCTGGTCGGGCGCTCCAATATCGTGGACGCGCTCCAGCCGTCCTGTGAAGCAATCGACGTACCGGGCGCCACGCTGAAGCTCTGCTCCGAATCAGGTCGCGCCTCGGCCGGTGAGATGAGCGCTTACGCATCCAGTCGCGGGTTGTATCCACTGGCTTTCACGGGGGTCCCCGTCAACGAGCCATCATGCGAGGTCCCACCGTAAGGAGCGTTCTTCAAATATCGGAAGGACAGAACACAATTTGACGACACTCGCATCCACCTCATCGCGGCATGAGAGATGCCCCGGCGGCGTCACGCCTCTGTCGGCGTATATTTTTCCGGTGTCCATCCACCCCGGACTCTTTCCTCAGCTCCGGCGTCCCTGGAGTTTTCCAGAATGAACGAGCTGCAACAGGCTCCGTTACGGAATGCGTAGTTGCTTCAGGTGTTATGCGGATCGACGCTGTGAAATCCATAGGTTTCGTAACGGGTGCTCGCCTTGCCGCCCGCCACGTCCACCACCATGAACCCCTCCGGGGTGCCATACCGCGTGCCATGCCACCAGTTGCCGCTAACGGCGCCGCCTGTGATGTAGGGAACGCCATGCCATTCCACACGCTCGAGAACATGGGTGTGTCCCTGAAATACAGCGATCACATTGTAATGGTCGAACAGCGGCAGCACTTCATAGGCGTTGACGACTGACAAGCCATGATGGGCCGGAGGAACAGACGGCGGCGCAGCATAATCTTCGATGGCCGTGACAAGCGGGATATGCGTGACGATAATGACTGGCGTCCCCACAGGTTGCGCCGCAAGATCCTGCGACAACCACGCGATTTGCGCGGCGTCGATCCTTCCCTCATAGGCTCGGTCAGCAGTGATTCCAATTGAATCCAGCACGACGACGTGAACGCCCTTATGATCGAACGCGTAGTAAAGTTGGCCGAAATTATCTTCGAAATATTTCTTGCCATACATAGGGTCCGTCGGCAGCGCGCCGCTTTTGGTATAGACGCCAAAGCAATCGTGGTTGCCGATCGTATGGCGCACCGGCAAGGTCAGATCGTCCGCCGTGCGGCGGTACAGGTCGAGCAGCATCGTCGCCCGACCCGCGTTGACGCCAAGGGCGTCGAACACATGATCGCCACCTTGAATCGCAAAGTCAGCCGGAACTGTTTTCGCTTTCCTGAAGGCCATATGGCATCCGCCATTGGCGTTTAATTCCGGTTGCAGGTGCGTGTCGGTTATGAACAGGAACGTAAACGGCTCATGAGCTAACATCGGCGGGCGAGCAGGGGCGGCGCCTCGGGCGCCGTTGACGGCGAACAGAGACGTTCCGACGGAAAGCGACAGAAACGAGCGCCTGGCAAGATGCAACATTGGGTTAACCTGTCGTGAGCGTTAGCGCCTGAAAGCCCGATACGTTTGCGCAGGGAAGGCTTTAGACTCAACCGCGTCACAAAAACTTCACGTTTTCGGCGTCCCTTCAAATAGCGTCTGTTGCGCCAAATGCCCGTAAGGCCGAGCGCCCGGTGGCGCGCCTTCCAATGAATCCACCCTAAATCGCGATAATCATGCCTTCCCACGGCTCCAGCGTCAGAGACGGCTCTACAATCGAGCGCTCCGGCATGTTCGCGATCAGAACTCTGGTGGGTTTCACGCCCTGCGGGATGCGAAAAATTTCGATAGAGTCCGAAAAATTCATGATCGTCAGCGTATTCCCCGCAGGGTGCTCCCGTCGAAAGGCGTAAATCGCGCCATCATCTGAAGAGACGTCGCGATACTTTCCATGGACCAACGCCGGTTGAGTTTTTCTGGTCCTTATCATTGCCTTATAGAAGTCAAACACGGAGTTACGATCGTCTATCTGTGCGGCGACGTTGGTCGTCCGATAATCCGGGTTGACCAGCATCCATGACGTTCCGGTCGAGAACCCAGCGTTGCGGGTCGTATCCCACTGCATGGGCGTACGCGCATTATCGCGTGTTGTATCCGCAAGATTGGCCAACATGTCAGCCGGCGTTACGTGATGTCCGCCAACCTGCTCGCTCCAGACATTATGCGCGGTGACATCATTAAATTGGTCGATCGACGTGAAGGGGTAATTTTCCATGCCTATTTCCTGCCCCTGATAAAGGAAGGGCGTGCCGCGCAACGACAAAATCATCACCGCCAGCATCTTGGCAGACCTTGATCGGAACTCGGGCTTTTGCGACCCGTAACGGGAGACTGAGCGAGGAAAGTCGTGGTCCTCAAGCCAGACTACCGGCCAGACGCCGGGTTTATCGTCAAACGCGTTCCCGGCGTTGAAGGCACGCAAATCCGATAATTTACAGGGCAGCTTGCGCCAACCGCCTTCGATATCTTTCATCTGGAAATCGAAAGGAAATCCCGCGGAGAGTTCGTGACGATCCGCCTGCGTCAGCTCAACGAACAGATTGCGATCCGCGCCCCATGTCTCTCCCACAAAGTAAAGTCTGGAGTCGACGTTGCAATGGGCGGACATATCGCGTAGATGGGCGTGCAGACGCTCGCCACGATCAGCGAAAGAACGGCCTGCGGCGATATCCTGCGCCGAGAGATCATACAGCTCCAATGGCTTGGCGATGCTGGTGATCGCATCGAAACGGAACCCGTCGACCCCTTTGTCCGACCAGAACTTCAAAATCGCATACAACTCGTTTCTTACATGATGGTTTTCCCAATTCAAATCGGGCTGCCTGTTCGTAAACGTATGCAGGTAATATTGATTAGTGTGCGAATCCAGCGTCCAGGCCGAACCGCCAAACACCGAGCGCCAGTTGGTTGGCGCAGCACCGTCCATGCCGTCATGCCAATGGTAGAAATCGCGATAGAAATTATCTTTCGAAGAGCGGCTTTTCATAAACCATGAATGCTTGTCGCTGGTATGGTTGAAAACCATATCCAGAATGACGCGTATTCCACGTTTTTTTGTGCGTTCGAGGAAACTGTCAAAATTCCGCATCGTGCCGAAATCAGGCATGATTTTACGATAATCACTCACGTCATAACCGTTGTCGGCGTTCGGGCTATCGAAACACGCCGCGACCCAGATCGCGTCAACGCCAAGATCGGCGAGATAATCCACGCGTTCAGCCATGCCTAGGAAGTCGCCGATCCCATCGCCATTCCCGTCTTGAAACGAGCGTGGGTATATTTCGTAAAACACCGCCTCCTGCCACCAGACGGACTTCGGCGACGCAGCGCTTGTGAAACGAGGCGACGCGGCGGCGCCTGCGGCGAGCGCAATCAGCGCGCGTCTCGTGACTGTCATGAGTGAATTTCCTGATTCGGCGGCACAGACCATAATGATCACAAAATGATTGTACGATGTCCAGCAACCGACAGCATGTGAATCGCCAGCCAAGGTGGCTGCCCATTTTCACGAAACGTAAAGCTGCAAAACACAAACGTCCAGCGTTGACCCGTTTATTGTCTTTCCGTGATTTAAGCGAAACTCTGCCGTGGCCTTAGTCCTGCATCACCGTCTTGTACACGACAAAGAACAAAAAAATCGATGCTACGCCTCCATCTGCGCACGGCTGAATAATGCAGTGAATACTTCGCGTTACCCCGAATCAGAATTCTGGACACAAAACCTTCAGACCTTAGAAAACCCCTGATAAATTTGACATGAACAAGAAATCACTCTCGTCAGACGACCTCATGCTCATCCAGGAGCGCGTCAGGCAGCTCCATGACCATAGGCGCTTCCGTCCAGACCAGACTGCACCGCACAATACGACCCGGATAAAGCGCGCGTAACAGGTCGCGATAAGCCGCCATCTGGCGCAGATAGAGAACCGGCGTGCGCTCGACAGAAACAGGCGGACGACGATTGGTCTTGAAGTCGCAGATCATAACCGTGTCGTCGAGGACGCGCATACGATCGACCTGCCCTACCACCACATTGCCGTGAACAACGCCCGCAAGACGCTGCTCCGCCCGAGCTTCCGGCGCGAAGAGCGGCTCCAACTCGGCGTGCTCCATCACTTCCAGCACGCGGGCCACCAGTCGCGCCGCCTCGCCCTCGTCCAACCCGTTGCCCGGCCTCAGCAACCAGTCATAGGCCACCTGCGTACGGTCGGCGGCTGGCCGATCAGGAAGAAATTGCAAGAGGGCGTGCGCAAGCGCGCCGCGCCGGAACGCCGCCTCACGCGCAGCGTCGGGCGTAATGGACGCCACCTCCAGCGGGGAGCGGGAAGCCGGACGCTCGCCCATGCCCACGTCGTCTGGCCGGCTGGGACTGAGCGGCCGGGCGAGAGCAGGCTCCCGGGGCGGCGGGGCGGGACGCCAGTCAGGGGCGGCGCCCATCCACATCGGCGTGGGCGGCGGCGGCGTTGACGGCGCGGCGGCAGCGGATTTCGCCTCGACCGTCGCCCGCTCCTCGATCACCAGACATTGGCCGCCCCACCCGAGCCCGGATAGCTCGACGCCAGCCTCCGCAGCCTCGAAGCCCGCCAGACACCGTGCGTACCAGCTCTCTTCCTGCAGTTTGCGCGGCTCCCACCCGCACACGACCAGTCGATCGCTCGCGCGGGTCAGGGCGACGTAAAGCAGCCGGTTATATTCCTCCGCCGCCTTCACCCGCATCGTTTCGCGGAGCGCCCGCGTCGCCTCCGTGCCCAAATCGCTGCGCGGCGTCAGCACCGGCAGAGGGCCAAGGCGATCGTCCAGCCATAACAAGCGGGATTCCGCACGCGGCGAACCGGTCGTGTCCGGCAGGATCACCAGCCGCGCCTGCAACCCCTTGGAGCCGTGCGCGGTCATCACGCGCACTGCGTCGCTGCTCGCTTCGGGCTCCCGCTTCACGCTCTCGTTCGATTGCCGAAGCCAGTGCAGAAACCCCTGCAGCGACGGCGCATGAGAATCTTCGTAGCGCAGACTGGCCGAGAGCAATTCATCGATCGGCTCCCCTGCCTCTGGCCCAAGACGCGCAAGCAGCCGCGCGCGCCCGCCGAACGCGCCCAGAGCTTCCGACAAAAGTCCATAGGGAGACAGGTAATCCACGCGCCTGAAGAGACCCGACAGAATATGCCAGGCCGTCGCCCAGTCAGGCCGTTGCGCATGACGCTCACGCAAAACGGTCCACAGCGGCTCCCCCTCCTGCCGCTCCATGGCCAACGCCATCAGGCTGTCGTCGGCAAGACCGCCAAGCGGCGAGGTCAGCACGCAGGCCAGCGTCAGATCGTCCTGCGGCAGCAGCAACGCGTCGCAAAGCGCCAGCAGATCCTGCACGACCGTCTGATCGGCCAACCCCGTGCGCACCAGCGTCGCGACCGGCACGTCCGCAGATTTCAACGCGCGCACAAACGCCCGCACGAAGGCGGAGCGCCGAGGCACGAGCACGAGCACGTCTCCCGGGGTCAGCTGTCGCTCGCCCGGCGCGGGCGGCTTCAGCAACTCCGCTGCGATCCAGCGCGCCAACGTATCGGCCAGTCGCTGCGGTGGAGAGACGAGCCCCGCATTGCGCGTCGGCGCAGCCCACGGATCGAGCGCGACGTCCATATCCGACGTCGCGTCTTCGCCGCCCTGCTCCAAACGAGGAACCAGAGGCCACAGTTCAACGCGACCGCCCTGCCCCGGCCGTGCGCTTTCGTGATGCGACGCGGGCTGACCCGGGTCACTGACGCCACGTGCGGCCAGAGAATGCGCAAAGACAGAATCGACGAGTTTCAGAACCGGCGCCGTAGAGCGAAACGACACGTTCAGCGCAGGCTCCCGCCACTCGCCGCCCCCGTCCCGCACACGGCGTTCGAAAATCCTCCGCCAGTCACGAAAAGCATCCGGATCGGCGCCCTGAAATCCATAAATGGACTGTTTGTAGTCGCCCACGGCGAAGACCGTGCGTGGCCCGGCCGCAGGATCTCGTGCACCCTCGCCGACGAAAAACTCGGAAGTCAGACCTCCGGCTATCTCCCATTGTACGCGCGACGTGTCCTGCACCTCGTCCAGCAGCAGGTGATCGACGCCTCCGTCCAGCTTGTAGAGCACCCAGGCCGAACCCGGATCGCGCAGCAGCCCGAGCGTCCGGGCGATCAGATCGTCATACTCCACTTGTCCAAGCAGCGATTTGCGCGCGCCGTAAGATTCGATAACCGGGGCCGCCGCCCCCAGAAGAGCGAGGGTCAACGTGATCAAAACGCGCGCTCGGCGGACTTCCTCCACGCGGAGAATCCGGGCGGCCTCCGCTTCAAACGGCGCAAGAACGTCTTCGTGCGCATCGAGCAATTTTTTGTTGAGCCCCGCGTTTTTTCTCGGCTCTCCCTTACTGGTCAGAAACAGGCCACGCCACTCCGACCAATGCGCGGCGCGTTCCGGCGGATGCTGCGACAGCCAGTCCAGCATGGACACAGCCATCTTCTTCGCGCTTTCCGCACCCTCCGCCGCGACCAAGGCTATGGCGTCTCGTAACCTGTTCTCGTCTGGAATATCCGCGCAGGCCGCAAGTAGCGGATCGACGTCGGCATCGCCCAACGCCTCCTCTCCGACGCCAAGCGCGCGCGACAGCCCCTGCTTCAAACCCTCCGGATCTCTGCGCGCAAGCTCCAGCGCGCGGGGAGCGGCCTTCGCGCTCTTCAGCGTGGTCACCAGTTCGGTGAAATCGCGTAATCCTATCTGTGATGCGAGAGCGCCCACCGTCACGGGCGGCAAGCGCGCCAGTTCGGTTTCCGTCACCTCCTGCAAAGCCAGCGACGCGTCGGTGTCCTCCATAAGCTGGAAATGCGGATTGATCGCCGCCTCAAGCGGAAAACGTCGCAGCAGGGACTGGCAGAACGCGTGAATCGTGCCGATCCTCATGCCGCCGGGCATATCCAGAACGCGAGCGAAAAGGGCCCGCGCCTGCGCACGCGCCGCCACCGGCGCACGAAGGCTACGCAGGGCGACGTCCAGCTCCGCGTCAGGCAGCGTCACCCACGCGCCAAGCGTCCGCTGTAACCGGATCGCCATTTCTGCTGCGGCCGCCTTGGTGAATGTCAAGCACAGGATGCGGCCCGGATCTGCCCCCGGCAACCACGGACCGCCCGGATCGTCCGGGTTCACACGCGGCAACATCAGCCGCAGCAGGCGATCGATCAAAAGCTTCGTCTTGCCGCTTCCCGCCGACGCCGAGACAAAGACAGATGCGCGGGGGTCGGACGCTTCATCCTGCTCCGCGCAGGCGATTTCAATAGCGGTCCGTGTCATTCCCCGCCCTCCTCGCGCGCGGCGCTCCATTCCGCGACGCGCGCAAGCTGTGCGTAATCCGCGAAACGGGGCTCCTGCCCCGGATGCGGATGTGAGAGATAAGGTTGATCCGGATTATCGTATTCCATGACGCGACGCCGCAAACTTTCCCAAGCCCGTTCGGCAAGTTCTCCCGCCGTTCCCACCTTTGACGTGACGGCGGTCTCCTCCCCGGGCGGCGCGCCTCCCGTCAGGCGCCAGTACAGCAAGGCCGAAGGGAGAAGCTCCACATCGGCCGCCTTCGTCGTGGCGTTCGGGAAAGCTCCGCGCACCAACATTGCGGCCTCAAGAGGAAGTTGCGGGCTCCAGCCTTCAAGCACAGCTTTTCCGCTTGGAACCGAGCCAGTCTTGTAATCGAGAAGCGCTGCCGAACCGTCGTCGAAAAGATCGATTCTGTCGGCACGGCCCTTCAACTGAAACGCGCCGCCCGGCGCATCGGTAATCGTCGCCAGCCCGGACGCCTCTGTCAGGATGACGCGCGGAGCGCCTTCCCCACGACGCGCGCCTTCCGCCTCAGCCACCCATTCCGCGATCCGCATCAGCCGAGGACGCCACCACGCCGCGAGCGCTGGCCGCAAGCCAGCCTCATCAAGGCAATTTTCGAAAATCCCGCGCAAACGCGCCTGTGCATCGTGCGGCCATCCGACGCCGATCTCAGTCAACCAACGCTCAAGCGCCGCATGCACCAGAGTTCCATAATCCGAGGCGTCGACAGACTGCTCCAGCGGATCAAGCGGCCGCAGACGCAGCACATGTCGCGCATAGATTGCGTAAGGATCGCGAATCCACGTCTCGATTTCGGTGACGCTCAACCGGCGCGGACGACGTGCGAGCGGCGGACGCGGCTGCGGCGGAACCGCCGCAACGGCCGCGCCTTCCGGCCGATCAAGCCGCTTGAGCCACGCCTGAGCGGGATGCTCGGGCAAGGACTGCCCACGCCCGGCGAGGAACGCATCGAGCCGCACCAGCCAGCGGGCGGGCACCGCGGGCGCGCCGTCCCTACGTCCGGGCGTAGATAAAATCACCTCTTCAGCCGCCGCCACGCAGGACGCAAAATCATGCGCGGCCTGCCCTATGCCGCGCTCCGGGGACGGCAACCCGACGCGGGCGCGCATGGGGCGGCTTAGCCACGGCCCCGGGTCGGTCGCAGGCGGCCACACCCCTTCCACCAGACCGCCGAGCACCATCACCTCGACGCTCTGCAAACGCGCTTCCGTCAAACCCCAGATGAACACACGCGGATGCAGAGTCAGAATCGCGTCGTCCCGCCCACGCAAGACACGTCGGGTCGCGACGCGGTCTTCGCTCAACACGGCGCAGAGCAGTCCGTCGAGCACGGCCCAAGGCTGGGGCGGCAGAATATCCGTCGCCGCGATCAACTCCGAACATCGCTGCGCCAGAGCCTCGCCTTCTTCTCCACGCCACATCCGCTCGGCGCCCGACGTCTCCGCCGTCGTCG
Source organism: Acetobacter nitrogenifigens DSM 23921 = NBRC 105050 (assembly GCF_000429165.1). Taxonomy (GTDB): domain Bacteria; phylum Pseudomonadota; class Alphaproteobacteria; order Acetobacterales; family Acetobacteraceae; genus Acetobacter; species Acetobacter nitrogenifigens. The sequence goes on from NZ_AUBI01000002.1 coordinate 276,522, forward strand.
CCAGCGCCTCGACGGTTTCCAGCAACGCCTTGACCTGCTCGGGAAGGGGCCTGTCTTCCGCCGCCGCCGTAAGCGCCGGAGCCAGACATCTGTCGAGCGCATCGAGAAAAATATCGAGCGAGGCCGGGCTGTCGGGGCGATCGGCCGAGGAGCCGTCGTCCCCGTCGGTCCGCTCTCCACGCACCGACGCCAGCCGCGCGCGCAGCCCGGCGAGTCCAGGCGCTGGCGCTGGCCCGCGCAGGAGACGGCGCTCCAGAAGGCGCGCCGAAGCGCGGCAATCTCCAAGCGTAAACCCACATGCAACCAAAGGATGTTTCAATAGCGCAAGCAACGTCACAGGCGCCAGCGCGCTGTCAGCCGCCTGCGCGACAAGGCGCAGCAATGTGGCGGGCGGCGTGGCGAGCAAGGGCTCGCCCGCGCTGTCGTCCGCCAGCACGTCCCAACGCCGCAGTTCGGCGGCCACGCGCCCCGCCAGCGTGCGGTCGGGGGTGACGAGCGCCGCCCGCCGATCCGGCGTCTCAATGGCCGCGCGCAAAGCCAGCGCAATGGCGGCTGCTTCTTCCTGCTGATCAGCAGGCGTCAGGCGCGTCAGCTCGGCGCAGGATCCGCGCTCCGGATTCGCGGCCCAGTCCCCCAGCGCCGTGGCGGGCAGCAGCACCCGGGCGATCGTCGTCGACCGCCCGGCGATGCCGGCGCGTGCGCGTTCTTCTTCAACGCCGAAAACCGAGTCCCAGCACGTCACGTCTCCGCGCGTCACGTCCAGATCGGCAAGCAACCGCGACAACCCGTTCTGCGGATGCCCGTCGGGCAGGGCCGCGAAACTGTCGTCGTCCATCGAGAGATCAAGACCGGGCAGAATCAGCAGCCCGGCCGGATGCGCCAGCACGCCGCGCAGGGCGTCCACGGTGGCAGGCAGGGCATCGGTGAATCCTACCGCCCATAGCCGCCCGTCCTGACCCGACAACGCGCTCACGCCTTCCCAGTAGCGCCCCTGCGCCCTCAGAAGCGCGATCCGCCGCGCGACCGGGTTCATCAGCCCCTGCTCTTCGAGCCATTGCGGCCACGCCGCCGTGACGATGCGCAGGAAATCCAGCGTCACCCGCCAGTGATCGGCGAACCCGTCCTCAACCGCCTCCGGGAGCCGCTCGGCGAGATCGACGCCCGCCCATTCGGCCTCGTCCATCAGGTCAGCCAGCGCCCGCGCCAGCGGCCACGCCTGATCCAGCGTCGGGCGCGTTCCAAACGCCTGCCCGGCCTGAAGAACCAGTCGCGTCAGAACCGCCAGTCGTCGCATTGCCGGAACGGCGGGGGGCAGAAGCAGACTGTCGGAACTCCCCAACGCAGTCTCCGCCTCATCCAGACCGCCGATCGGCATGATGCGGGGCAGCAGGACAGCGCGGCCGTCGGCATGGCGTAAAAACGCCTCGGTCAGAGCGCGGGCCGCCCGTCGACCCGGCAACAGGATGGCGCCGTCACCAATGCGCTCGACGTCGTTATCAACCCCGGCGGCCCAGCGCGCGGCGATTTCGTCAAGAAAACGCAGGTGCGCCGGAATCGTAAAAATGCTCGAAGCGCCGGTCACAACGCGCCCTCACCGCCAGCCCGACGACCGGCCGGATAGCGATCCGGCCATCCCTCCACCACGGCGATACGCGGCGCGTCCTCAGCGGCGAAATCCTCCACAGATTCCACCGGAACGGGCGTCAACGTCACATGCAGCGCACCCGAGGGTGCGAGCGCCCCGAGCCTCTCCGGCCATTCGACGAGCACGATCCCTGCCCGCGCGTCATCCCACCCGAGCTCCTCCAGAGCCTCGGGCCCGTCAAGGCGCCACAGGTCGAAATGCGCGACGGCCATGTCGGGACTCTCATACATCTGGACAAGAGTGAACGTCGGACTGGGAACATCCAGCGCCGGATCGTCATGCAGGGCGCGCAGAAAGGCCCGCGCGAAAACGCTTTTCCCCGCCCCTAGCGGCCCGGACAAAAGGATCGCGTCGCCGGAGCGCGCGAGGCCCGCGATGGAGCGCGCCAGCCGCTCCGTGTCGGCACGGGTAGGAAGTTCGACTTGTGCGGCGGTCATGTCCCGACTCCTGCTGGCGTGCGCCATTCTTACCCGTCACGACCGTCATGCGTCAGGGGGCGGCGCCGGAAAAGCGCGCGACCAGAAAAGCTTCGTCGAGAAATCGGCCCTCTACGTCTTTACTCCGGTTCCGCCTCCGATGCGGACCTTACGCGCCCGGCAATATCATCGAGCGCGTTCTGCTCTTTCCGGCGACTGACCGCCTCTTCCTCCTGACGCCTGATATCCATCAACTTTTCGACCGCCTCGAACGCCGCGCGAGCGAGCGTCAGACGGGTCCGGCTCGCCTCCACCTCCATCGCCACATCCTGCTCGAGTCCGCGAGCCCGTTCCAGCGCGGCGCGACCGACCGGCAGCCACCGCGAATACGCTTCGACCACGTGATCGTCTGCGGAGAAATCCATCGCCGCCTCCCGCTCGTTGAGCAGGTTCTGCTCGGCTGTCTTTACCGCGTCCGCCGCGATCATCGCGCGCGCCTGCGCGGCGGCCAGCATCGTTTGCGCTTCTTCCAGCTCCTGTTTTCTCAGACGCCGTAAGGAAGGGAGAGCCGAGGAAGGCATGACAATTGTCCTGAGTTAAGGTGGAAAAGACGGCGATGCATCAGGAGGGCGTGACGTCGGCGGGAACAGGCTCTTCGCGCAGGACGTCGCGCAGAGCGTCGAATGAAGCTGACAAAGTGGAGCGCTCGCGGCGATCCTGAGCCAGAACAGTCTCGATCCCGGGAACCAGAGCGATGGCTTCATCAACTCTGGGATCCGAACCGGGTCGATAGGCGCCGAGCCGAATCATATCGGCCATATCCGCGTGCACTGACATCAGACTTCGAGCGCGGCGGGTCAACGCATTCTCCGCACCGGAATTACAACCCGGCACGGAACGGGAGAGAGAGCGCAGCACGTCGATAGCGGGATAACGACCTGCCTCGCCAATCTTGCGGTCGAGCACGATGTGCCCGTCCAGAATGCCTCTTACGGCGTCGGCGACAGGTTCATTGTGGTCGTCTCCCTCCACCAGAACCGTAAACAGCGCCGTGATCTGCCCTGCCGCTCCGTCCGCCTGAGCCAGTCCCGGCCCCGCGCGCTCCAGCAATCGGGGCAGTTCGGCGAACACCGAGGGAGGATAGCCACGGGTCGCGGGGGGCTCTCCCGTGGAAAGACCGATCTCCCGCAACGCCTGACAGAAACGTGTGACGCTATCCATCAAGAGCAACGCCGACTTGCCCCGGTCGCGGAAATACTCCGCCACGGCCGTCGCCGCGTAAGCCGCCTCTCGCCGCATCAGTGGAGGCGCGTCCGACGTCGCGACGACCACGACAGAACGCGCCAGACCTTCCGGGCCGAGATCGTCTTCCACGAATTCCCGGACTTCACGCCCGCGCTCTCCGACCAGAGAAATGACGGACACGTCACAGGCGGTGTTGCGGGCCAACATGGAAAGAAGCGTCGATTTGCCGACACCGGACCCGGCGAAGAGACCGAGCCGCTGCCCCTGCCGGCAAGTGGTGAACAGGTTCATGGCGCGTACGCCAAGATCGATGCGCGGCCCCAACCGCGCGCGAAGTGTGGCGTCGGGCGGCGCAGCCCTCACGGCGCGCCATTCAGGACCCGGCGGAAGAGGGCCTTTTCCATCCAGCGGACGGCCGAGCGGATCGACGATGCGTCCGATCCACGCCTCCGACACACGAAGGCTCCCCCCTGGCGTTGGCGCCCGGGCGCCGATGAACACCGGCAACCTCACTTCTGCTCCAGCGCCGACGCCGTCGAGGCTACCGAAGGCCATCGCTCGCGCGGTCTTCGAAGAGAAGCCGACTATCTCCGCCAGCGTCTCCGACCCGTCTCTGCGCACAATCGTTACGCGATCACCGATACTGGCCAACCCCGCCAGGCCGTTCACTGTCACAGCAAGGCCGGAAATCGATGCGATTCGCGCAGTAGCGACGGCCGCAGGAATACACGCACAAGTTGCCGATATTCGATCAAGAATGCTCATCGACACGAGCAACCCCCCAATAAATCGATACTTTTCCGGGAATTTAATCAAAAATGATGCGATGTTTCTATATTTATCACCATACAGATGTCTTTATACACGTTTTACGAGAATTTTCTTTGGACACATACAACCATAAATGGTAACGATTGATCAACGTCACACGGGGGGTCGAAAAATGCGTGTATTGCTGGTTGAGGACGATATGGGCGCGGTCGGGGAAATCGCCCAGATCATGAAAAGCGCCGGTTTCACAGTGGATCACGTCGCCGCGGGCGAAGAGGCGATCGAAATGTTGCGGCATTACGACTACGACCTCGCGGTACTCGAACTGATGCTCCGCGACATGGAAGGCTACGAAGTGGTCCGCCGCGTCCGAGCCGCCCGCGTGACCACGCCGATCATCGTTCTATCCAGCCTGACACGCCCGCAGGCGAAGGTTAAAGCCTTCTCGGTCGGCGCGGACGATTATCTGACGAAGCCCTTCGACGCAGATGAACTGGTCGCCCGCATGCAAGCGATCCTGCGCCGGTCCAAGGGTTTCAGCGAACCCACGCTGCGGATCGGCTCTCTATGCCTCAGCCTCGACAGTCGGGAAGTCAAGGTTGACGAAGCTCCGGTCCATTTGACGGGCAAGGAATACGCGATTCTGGAGCTTCTGGTCCTCCGCAAAGGCATGGTTCTTACAAAAGATGCTTTTCTCAACCACTTATATGGCGGGATGGATGAACCAGAGATGAAGATCATCGACGTATTCATCTGCAAATTGCGAAAAAAATTGCAGGCGGCCGGAGCGGGCAATCTCATCACCACCGTCTGGGGGCGCGGCTATATGCTGCGCGAACCCAACCAGAGACCTGGCGTCGAAACGGCGGAACAGGTCAGCGAACTGGCGAACCTCGACCAGTTCGCCGCCTGATCGCAATACGAGGCGTCAACCACGCGCGATTTCAGTAATCGCTACGCCGTGGTTGAGCGGGCCGGCCCCCGCGCCGTACCCCGGCGCGCTCTCGATCGCCGCGCGCAGATAAGCGCGCGCGTCCGCCACGGCGTCTCGCAACGAACGGCCTTGCGCCAGCCGCGTGGCTATGGCGCTGGCCAACGTGCACCCGGTCCCATGCGTGTGCCGGGTTTCGATTCTCGGAGCGGTAAACGCCTCCTCCACACCGTCGGCGATCAGCACATCCGTCAATATCGTCCCCGGCAGATGACCGCCTTTCACCAGAACCGCAGAAGCTCCCAGCGCGCACACCTGCCGCCCGGCTTCCACCATATCGCGCTCGTCGACGATGCGGCGGCCGATCAACCGCTCGGCCTCAGGGATATTGGGCGTGATCACCGTCGCCAACGGCATTAGAACCCCGATCAGGGCGTCAACGGCGTTGTCGTGCAAAAGCGCGGCGCCTCCCTTGGCGATCATCACCGGATCGAGAACGAACGGAACCGTGCGATAGGCGGCGATTTCCTCAGCCACAACCGCGATATTATCGGCCCCGCCCAGCATCCCGCTCTTGAACGCGTCCGTTCCTATGTCGTCGAGCACGCACCGGATCTGCGTTCTCAAAAACTCCGGAGGCGTTTCAACCACGCCGAAAACACCCACAGTATTTTGTGCGGTCAGGGCGGTTATCGCCGTCATCGCGAAACCGCCCAAAGCCGTGACTGTCTTCAGATCGGCCTGAATCCCAGCGCCACCGCCAGAGTCGCTACCCGCGATACTGAGAACCCGACCTTGCAAGGGTCAGGCCGGAACGCGGGTGTTCTGGATCGCGGCGCACATATCGTCGACTGCGGCATCCACAATAGCGGCGTCTTCAGCCTCGACCATCACCCGCACCAGCGGCTCTGTGCCACTTTCCCGCAGCACCAGTCGTCCACTATCGCCAAGCCGTGCGACGATGGCGTCGCGCGCTGCTTCCACATCCGGAAGCTTCAGCGGGCTGGGGCCGGAGAAGCGGATGTTCTTCAGTTTTTGCGGAAATGGCGTGAACACGCTGCAAACTTCACTGGCCGGACGCCCGTCCTCGATCAGCACGGCAAGAACCTGCAACGCTGCGACCAGCCCGTCTCCGGTTGTCGCAAAGTCGGAAAGCACCACATGCCCGGACTGCTCCCCCCCCAGATTGGCGCCGTCTTCTCGCATACGCTCTACGACATAGCGATCGCCGACCGCAGTACGGACGAGATTGAGCTTCAGCGAAGACAGAAAACGCTCCAACCCCATGTTGGACATCACCGTCGTGACGACCGAGGAGGTAGCCAGCCTGTTTTGCGCCGCCCATGAGCGAGCGATCAGGCCGATAATCTGATCGCCATCGATCAGCCGCCCCGTCTCGTCGGCAAGCAACATCCGGTCGGCGTCGCCGTCCAGAGCGATCCCGAGATCGGCGCCGTGCGCGACCACCGCTTCGCAAAGCGACTCAGGGTGCGTAGAACCGCATCCTTCGTTGATGTTGACGCCATCAGGCGTACAGCCAAGGCGAATGACGTCTGCACCGAGTTCCCACAGCGCGGTTGGCGCGACGCGGTAGGCGGCGCCGTGGGCGCAGTCGATGACGATCTTCAGGCCATCCAGACGGCGACCACGCGGAAAGGACGCCTTTGCGTGCTCGACATACCTTCCGGCGGCGTCGTTCAGGCGGGACGCGCGTCCGATCTCGGACGGCGAGGCGAGGCGTGACGACAGGTCAGCGCCCATCAGCGCCTCGATGGTCGTCTCCTCTCGGTCCGACAATTTGAAACCGTCCGGCCCAAACAGCTTGATGCCGTTGTCGCCGAAAGGATTATGCGACGCGGAAATCATAACGCCGAGATCGGCGCGCAGCGAGCGCGTCAGCATGGCGATGGCGGGCGTCGGCATCGGTCCCACCAGCGTCACGTCCATCCCGGCCGAAAGGAAACCAGCGACCAACGCGCACTCGATCATGTAACCGGACAGGCGCGTGTCCTTGCCAACCACGACGCGATGGCGGTGCGAGCCCCGCCTGAAATGCAGCCCCGCCGCCTGTCCCAGCTTCTGAGCCACCTCAACCGTCATGGGAGAAGTGTTGGCGGTGCCCCGGATGCCGTCGGTGCCGAAATATCGTCGTGTCGTGTTCATGCCGCGCCTGTAATGCTCGCGTGAGGGTCGATCCGCCCTCACCCGCCAGATTTACCCCTTCTTAGGCCCGGTCGCGCCGAAGAGCCACCATCGGCGCGGCAGCCTTCACGTTATCCGGCGGCCTTCGGCGCCTTGGCCACGCGCAGCGTATTGGTCGAACCGCTGACGCCAAACGGCATACCCGCCGCAATGACGATGGACTCTTCCGGCTTCGTGAAACCACCGCCGATTGCGATATCGAGCGCCGTGGAAACCATGGTCTCCGCGTCGCGTACGGGCTTGTCCGGATTGCTGACCCGAGGCTGCACGCCCCACACGACTGCAAGCCTGCGCGCCGTGTCGATGGTCGGCGTGACGCCCAGAATAGGCGACATCGGCCGTTCGCGCGCGACGCGCAGGGCAGTCGGGCCGGTGTGGGTATAGGCGACGATAGCGCTTGCGCCGATGGTCGCCGCCACTTGCTGCGCGGCGCCAGCGATCGCGTCGGCCACGTAATGCTCCGGCTCCAGCCGCCCGGCCTGCATCAACGTCCTCCAGCCCGCGTCCGCCTCTACGCGCTGCACGATCCGGTTCATGATCGTCACCGCCTCGCGCGGATATTGACCAGCGGCCGATTCCGCCGACAGCATGACCGCGTCCGCACCGTCAAACACGGCCGTAGCCACGTCGGACGCCTCCGCCCGCGTGGGAGTGGGCGCCGAGATCATGCTCTCCAGCATCTGCGTCGCGACGACCACCGGCTTGCCCAACGTACGGGCCAGACGAATGATCCGTTTCTGCGCGAGCGGCACGGCTTCCGGGGGCAATTCGACGCCGAGGTCGCCACGGGCGACCATGACTGCGTCGGAGGCTGCGAGAATCGCTTCCAGATTGTCCATAGCCTGCGGTTTTTCGAGCTTGGTCATAATCCAGGCCCGGCCGTCAGTAAGGGTCTTCGCCTCCAGCACGTCTTCGACGCGCTGGACGAACGACAGAGCCACATAGTCGACGCCAAGGTCGAGCGCGAACGCGAGATCGGCGCGGTCCTTTTCCGTAAGCGCCGGAATCGGCAGCACCACGTCCGGGACGTTGACGCCCTTGCGATTGCTCAGAGGACCGCCGAAGGTCACTTCGGTGTCGAGAAAATCCGGACCGACGTGAGTGACAGTGAGTTTGAGTTTACCGTCATCGAGCAGCAACGCGCTGCCCGGTCGCGCCGCAGCGATGATTTCATGATGCGGCAGATTGACGCGCGTCGCATCCCCGGGCGTCGGGTCGAGGTCCAGGCGGAACGACGCCCCCTGCTCCAGAACCACGCGGCCTTCAGCGAACACGCCGACCCGGAGCTTCGGCCCTTGCACATCGGCCAGAATTCCAAGCGGCCTGCCCAGCTCAGCTTCGACCCGCCGGACGATCTTGTGACGGGCCGCATGGTCTTCATGCGAACCGTGCGAGAAATTGAAACGAAAGACGTCAGCTCCCGCGAGGGTAAGATCGCGGATGACTTCATACGTCGAGGACGCCGGACCCAATGTCGCGACGATCTTCGTTCTGCACTGCAAAGCCGCCATTCTTGTAGACCTCCCCTGGCAAGCCCTCGGGACGCTTTCCACCGCGCCGCGCGTCAGAGGCGGGGCGGCGCGAACGCCTCAAGAAGGCGGATACGCTTCGTCGGCCGATACGCCCCAGACGGAGGAGCGACGCAGCCAGCCATCATATTGGCGCACTGACACCTTGCACCACGCTGAGCCCGCCGCACAGGTGCGTAACGTGCCGACCACGCCAGGTTTCAATACCGCGACGACAGGGGCGCTGTCGTCGCCTGATGCGCGCAGCATCACTCCGCCGGACGTCTTCAGGGCGTCGGCTTCCGTCGCCACAGACCCGATGACGCGCGATTCCATGTGCCCTGCGGGCGACTGATCCGCGTGTCCGGTCGACGATTGGGCCGACATCTGACCCTGCTGAGGCTGCGCGGCGCCGGGCGTCGCCGCCGGCGTTTCGGGGCTTGCGCCCGGCACTACAAAATCTCGCGATCCAACCAACGTCGCCTGATGCACCCACCCTTTTACACCGTCCGAATCCTCGACCAGACGCCAGACGTCGAATTCGCGCTCAATCACCACCGGCAATCCTCGACGATGATACACCCACTGGATAGGGTAACGCTGCCCAGGCCCGGCCCGCATGTTGACTTCGTCGGCCCGGAAGGCCGCAAAACGCGGCAGGGGCAGACCGGTGTTCGTTCCCTTCTGTGCGTCGGGGGCCGCTGCTGGCGCGCCCGGCGCGCTGGCGTCCGGTTGCTGCGGAGTCGGCGCACCGTCCGGAATGGACTTGGGCGCCGGGACCACAGCGCCTGCGGCCGGAGCCGCATGGTGATGCGTAAGCGGATGCTTCGCCGGATGATGGTGGGCGGCGGATTTGTGCGCGCTCTCTGGCGTGGCTGGATGCTTCGCCTTGGAGCCCCCTTCATGCGCCGCGTGATGCGCGTGCGCGCCATGCGCCGCCTTGGCGGCGACCGGCTTTGCCGTTGCCGACTTCGCGGTTGCCGCCGTCTCTGCGTGATGATGGTGATGATGATGCGGCGGCGCGGTCGTCGTGTCGGCCGCATGGGTGCCGACGGCGAACGTGACGGATGTCGCCAGAAGCGTGGCGGCGCACAGGGAGCGAGTGGCGGTCATGCGCGCATCCGTGCCAAGCCCAGCGTCTTACGGCAAGTGGCTTCTGCAAGCGACGTGCTGAATTCTCTTGTGTGAAAGTGCGCCTGATGTCGCTTTCACAGCGGACAGGCGCGATCCAGCAGCAAAGACAGGCAAGGCCCCAGCGCTGCAGAAAGGAAGGCCGCACATCCCATCGTCAACGCTGGAACCATGATGACGGACGACTGTAACGCACCCTTGAAAACAGGCGGAACAACACAAAGCAAACATAAAGACCGCCTACGCAAGGCCCCGAGTCGCGCCTGATCGCCTACAGCGACGGCGGCGCTCATGAAGCGGCGCCCTTAAATGCCTCCAGTCAGGAAAATTAGACCGCATCGAGCTTCCTGACGAAGCAGGGCGCAGGCACAGTGCGCGATTGAGGACGGCAATCGCATGCAGCGGCGAGCCCTGCGCCCAGTCTGAACGAGGAGTAATTAGGACCGGATCAGGAATCTTCCGGGCTTACGTTGCGATCGGGGCGGCCTCTGCAGAAACCCCGCCGCACACCGGGCAATGTGGATCGCGACCGATGCGAATCGTGGTGAAGCGGGCCGCAAGCGCGTCCCAGAGGAGAAGCCGCCCGTCCATGCTCTCCCCGAGATCGAGCAACTCCTTGAGGGCCTCTGTCGCCTGAAGCGTTCCGAGAACGCCCGTCACTGCGCCGAACACGCCTGCGTCGCCACAACTCGGCGCGTCGGGCGCAGCTTGCGTTTCCGGATAAAGACAATAGTAGCAGGGACCGCCGCGATGCGGACGAAAGGTCGTCAATTGTCCCTCGAAACGAGTGACGGCCGCCGAAACAAGCGTGCGTTTCGCTGCGACGCAAGCTCTGTTGACCACGTAGCGCGTGTCGAAATTGTCGCAACCGTCGCATACGAGGTCATACCCGCCGACCAACCCTGTCGCGTTGCCGTCGGTCAGGCGCACTGCATGCGTCTCGATCGTAATCTCAGGATTAAGCGCCAAAAGCGCGCGGGCGGCGGACTCGACTTTCGCGACTCCGACACGGTCGGTCGTGTGCAGAATCTGCCGCTGCAGATTGGACAGTTCCACCTGATCGTCGTCGACAAGGCCGATCCGTCCGACGCCCGCCGCCGCAAGATAACAGGCGAGCGGACTCCCAAGCCCTCCAGCGCCCACGATCAGGACTGATGAATTGCGCAGGCGCATCTGCCCGGTTCCGCCAACCTCCGGCAGAAGAATGTGGCGGGAATAGCGCTGAATCTCGCTTTCTGTCAGATCGACAAACACTGGCGCCTCGCACGTCGGAAGACCGGTCAGGACCACGCGCACAGATGGAAGCGTGGCAATAACCCAGTGATTTTAAGCGCATACATTGAAAAATCGCCAGAGCGAACGCCCGCGACGTGGCCCCGAACAACGCCCTGAATTGGGGTCATGTATTCCTTAAAGACAACTTCACGTTTTCGTGATATTCGCGATGCCGAGCAGGGCCATGAATGCATGGCTGCGTTGCGCATGTTATGGTGAAGTTCAGTTAACAGGATTCAACCATGAAGGCCGCCGAGATCATTCCCTACACGTTCATGACGGACTGCCCGCGCCGTCGCAGCGCGCGCAAGGTCTGTGTCGCTGCGTTCGTGACGTCGTTCGCGATCTATGCAGCGTCGCCCTTCATGGCGATGTGGTCGATCGCGACGTCGGTCCGGCAGCACGACATGGTTGCGCTTGGCCACTCTATCAACTGGGGCCTGCTCGACGCTTCGCTGAAACAGCAGGTGCTGACGGATCTTAATCTCCAGCCGACGAACGCATCGGACGACCTGCCAGCCTTCGGCGAATCCTTCGCCACCAATGTTGTGTCCAACGCCGTCGATATTCACGTCACGCAGAACAATCTCGGCGTCGTGGTGGACGAAGCCATGGCCGCGATCCCCAAGGCGACCGGTGGCGGGACAATTTTCGGAACGCTGAGACACGCCTCGGGCCACTTCACGCGTCTCGACACGTTTCAGGCGCAGGTCACCCTTCCGGGACACGAAAACGACACGCCGCTAGCCATCGAGCTGCGGATCGAAGGCTGGAGGTGGAAGCTGACGCGCATCGATCTGCCCGCGCCCAAACATCCCGTGATGGAAGCCTCGGCGACCCCGCATAACGCCTGAGCGCTCTGAGGCGGGACAGGGAATGCTCCCGCCCGCTCTGGCCCCGTGTTCCGGTCGATTCTTACTTGCCAGCGGTAGCGGGCAGGTCTTCTTCCAGCACGACCAGATTGATCGCGTAAGACACTTCACCCTCGTCTTCGTCGCGATGAACGGTGCCGACTACTTCGCCGTTAACAGCGATTTCGACGGACAGGCCCGGACGCGGCGGCGGGTTGACGGTCAACCCCTTTGAATCCAGCAGACGACGCAGGCAAACTTGCAGCCGGGCAATTTCAGATGATGAGATCGTGCTCAAGGATCAGTCTCCAGAGTAGAAATACTACCGTCACGCCCCTACTCGGGTAGCGCGCCGCCTATTTGACGCCTTCCTGCCTGGAGGCCGGCAGGCAGAAGCAGGTTCGGCTGGGCTATAAGTGTTGCGCCCCTACATCGCAACCACGTTCTTGACGCTCATCATGGATGGCGTGCCCCGCCCCGCATCGTAATGCGGCCCACTTTCTCCAGACTCGCCTGACCGCACCAACACTCTGTGTCTCGAGAACGGCGCTGCTCCACCAGACACCGCCCACATTACACAAATGCGGTTGCAGCTCGATACGCAGAGCGCAACCAAGCGTGGTCGACAAGCCGCACATCCAGTTTACGCCCGACAAAACGGAGAAACTGCCTGCATCACACAGGTTCTCTGGCAAGCTTAACAGGCTGCTAACAACCGAAACGTCAGAGATTACTTGCTCGTGGGATATTTTGTTCGGCGGCATCTGAGGTTACTGACGCGCGACAATGCGAACAGACTCCTGTTTCGTATATTTAAACAGAAGTCTCAAAATTTGATTTCGGCACACGAATCCGAATCGAATAAGTAAATTCACAATATAAATTCAAATATTTCCAAAAATTTTATTGTAAAATACCTTAATATATTAACTCAATACGCCACGACAAAAAACACATCGTATTTCGTCATAATCAAGACCATTCGACCACAAATTTTTCAAAACGACAGATAATCTGATAGGATTAAAACCGTGTCTATTACGAATGGTAATAATGTCAATATTGTCAACTTTTGCGGCAAAACTCACCCCTGCATAATTTTCTCCATTATCATTATGTCTTTTTAACCAAGACGGTTTAAACTCACTATTCGTATATTTGAACAACAAATAATCTGGAGACGTGTCTGGCGTGAGCGTTTCAACAGCCGCTACGCTATCGCGCGTATAAGCAGGCAAACCCGCGTCATCAACAGCATAATGGTGCGCTGAATAATATCGCAATCTCACATTACTATGGCCAAGCCGCATCGGAGACCCAAATGTGGTAGACCAAAGGCCATGTGCGCTAATGAGGCAGGTTCTCGACACCATCCCGGGATTGTAGAAGCGATACAGGTTGTCGCCGATCTCCGCCCGATTTTGTATATTCGCCATTCTACATACTTTCGCGCAGAGGTTTCAAAACATCGGAACCGTTGCACAGTCATGACACCAGAAACACCAAGACTACGTTACATCTGAAATAACACTCAATAAAATTCTCTTGAATTTCCTAAAGGAAAAAGTACATTGCCTGACTGACGCAAAGAAATCGCTGCTACCGCAATATCTCCCCGATCACCCGAGCAGTGTAATCCACTACCGGGATAATCCGCCCATAATTGATCCGCGTGGGACCAATCACGCCAATGGCGCCGACGATGCGGTTCGCCTCGTTCCGCGCCGGCGCCACCACCATCGCCATGCCGGACACGCCGAAAAGCCCGCTCTCCGCTCCGATAAAAATACGCACACCGTCAGATTTTTCCGCAAGCTCCAGCAGACGCAGCATGGAATCCTGTGTCTCAAGCCGCTCGAACAGCATCTGGATTGTCGACAGGCGTTCGATCTCGGTGATGTCTGACAGAAGCCGCCCTTGTCCGCGCACGATAAGCGTGCCGCCGCGCCCCTCCACGCTCCAGGTCGCAAGGCCGCTCGCTACCACCTCGGCCGTCAACTGATCAAGTTCCGTGCGATTTGCGGACATTTCCTCATTTACGCGTCCGCGCAGTTCCGTCAGTGTCTGCCCGGCTGCGCGCGCATTGAGGTAATTCGTCGCCTCAACCAAAGCCGATGGCGGCGTCCCGACTGGCGTCTCGATGACGCGATTTTCTACCTGCCCATCGGCGCCCACCAAAACCACCAACGCGCGATTGCCGCCCAGCGCGACAAATTCGATATGCTTCACCGAGCCTTCGCCTTTGGGCGCGATGACCAGACTCGCCGCCTGCGACAGGCCGGACAACATGGAGGACGCCTCCGTCAGCGTGTCCTCGAGCGAGCGCCCACGCGTCTCCAGCGACTGGCTGATGGACTCCCGCTCCTCGTCGCTGAGGCTGCCGAACTGGAGAAGGCCGTCGACAAACAGCCGCAACCCTTTTTCTGTCGGAAGACGCCCCGCCGATGTATGGGGGGAGAACAACAGCCCGGCATCCGTCAGATCGGCCATCACGTTGCGGATGGTGGCCGGAGACAATCCCATAGGCAGGCGTTGCGACAAGGTGCGACTGCCCACCGGGTCGCCCGTGGCCACATAGTGTTCGACCAGTTCCCGCAAGATGGTTGCGGATCGACGGTCAAGCCCCGGCGGCAGCGCTCTGCGTTCCATGCCCAGTTTACCGTTCATGCGGTCGATGACCCGCCTCCCTGAGACACCGGACGCTCTCCACTCAGAGCAGATCGCCGCCATGCGCTTACACGTTCACTTCTGAGTCTGGGGAACGTCCGGCCTCCTGACAAGGGCGCATCGCCTCGAACGCGGCGTTGGCCAAAGCCGACACCGGAGTTCCCGCCGGGGTGGCCAGCGCGCCGCCGCCCGGCTATGCAGCGGCCCATATATTGTTCTTTGCGAAGGATCCTTCCATGCGCCCTTCAGGCCGCGCCCATGACGCCATGCGCTCCGTCACTATCGAGACCGGTTTCGCCCATCACGCCGAAGGCTCGGCCCTGATCCGCGTCGGCGGAACCGAGGTTCTGTGCGTCGCCAGCATCGAGCAGCGCGTGCCGCCCTTCCTGAAGGGCAAGGGGTCGGGCTGGGTCACGGCGGAATACGGCATGCTTCCGCGCGCTACGCACACGCGCGGCAGCCGCGAAGCGGCGAAGGGCAAGCAGTCGGGCCGCACGCAGGAGATCCAGCGCCTGATTGGCCGTTCCCTGCGCGCCGTCACCGACCTGAAGGCGCTTGGCGAGATGAGCATCACGCTCGACTGCGACGTTTTGAACGCCGATGGCGGCACCCGCTGCGCCTCCATCACCGGCGCCTGGGTCGCGCTGCGTCTGGCTCTGGGAAAGCTGCACCGCGAGCGCGTGCTGACGACCGTGCCCCTGATCGGGCAGGTCGCGGCGGTTTCCTGTGGCCTGACTGACACAGGCGCGGTGCTGGACCTCGACTACGTCGAAGACAGCGCGGCGGCGGCGGACACCAACTTCGTCCTGACGGCCGCGGGCGGGATCGTCGAAATTCAGGGCACCGCCGAAGAAAAGCCGTTCTCCGAGGAGGAGTTTCTCACCCTTCTCGGGTTGGCGAAAAGCGGCATGAAGACCCTGTTCGCCGCGCAGGACGCAGCCGTCGCCGCCGCCGAGGCGGCGTGAGCGCGCCCGCCGGGCTGGAGGCGGGAAGCCGCCTCGTCCTTGCGAGCCACAACAAGGGCAAGCTGGCGGAATTCTCCGCCCTGCTCGGCGGGTTTGGAATCACGGTCATTTCGGCGGGCGAAATCGGCCTGCCGGAACCCGATGAGACCGCGACGACCTTCACTGGCAACGCTAAACTGAAGGCCCTCGCCGCCGCCAAGGCGTCCGGACTTCCCGCACTCGCGGATGATTCCGGTCTTTGCGTGTCGGCTCTGGGCGGCGCGCCCGGAATCTACTCGGCGCGCTGGGCCGGGCCGGACAAGGACTTCGACGGGGCGATGCGCCGCATCGAGGAAGGGATCGGCGGCGACGAACGCGATGCGTGGTTCGTGTGCGTTCTGTGCCTGGCTTTCCCGGACGGTTCGACCCGCAGCTTCGAGGGGCGGATCGATGGCGCGATTGCGCCCGCGCCGCGCGGGGCCGCAGGACACGGCTACGATCCGATCTTCATCCCGGCTGGCGAGACGCGGACGTTCGCCGAGATGAGCGACGACGAGAAAAACGCGATCAGCCACCGCGCGCGCGCCTTCGCTGCGTTTCGCGCCGCCTGCCTCCCTTGAGGCGTAAAAACAGCCAGCGCTTTCAGACCGCAGGCGACTACACGGCGGCCCGGCACCGGACGCAGGAAATACTCGCCGGATCGTCCTGACGAGTATTCCCTGCGTTACGCTCAGTAGCCGCTGCTGTTTGTCGCCGCAGGTTGGGTCTTGCTGGCCTTGGTCGGCAATTGCAGAACGCCCGGCTTTGGGGAGAGCGTTTTCTTCGTCGTGTCAGACGCGCCGGGATCGCCGCTCGGGAATATCGCGTCGGGTTCGGCTGAAGCCGCCGGGGCGGCGCTTGCAGCGGCAGCGGGCACGCCAACAGGCTCAGCGGTTGCAGCCGAGCCGGTCCCATCCGCAGTGGGAGCGTTTGCCGTCACTGTAGCGCCCACTCCAGCCCCGGACACAGCGGGAGCTGCGACGGAGGCAGCGGCCGCAGGCGGACTTTGCTGCGGCGAGCCGTCCAGAGACTGAGACTGGATAGCGCCGTCGGTCGGCATGCCGCCCGCGTCCACAAGCCAATCCCGCAGGTTACGTTTGATCTGGAACTCCAGCTCAACGTTCATGTCCTGCGTCATCTGCTTCGTCAGATCGTAGAGATTGCCTTCGCTGTCGGCGTTTCCCGAGTCGAGATTCGGCTTGAAATCGCGAGTGACGTGGGCCTCAGCGACGCCAAGCTGCTGCCCGGTCGGCGACAGGATGTCGATATGCACGTCCATACGGCCCGACAGGGTTCCTCCGGGGCCGTGCACGATGGACGCCTGATCGATCGTAAACGTGGCGGAGCCGCTCTGCCCGGTCGCCGCAAGACGGTCCTGAGCCAATTGCAGCAAAGCCTGATCAGGAGGAATTGGCGCGCGCGAGGCTTCATCGCCAGTGGCTGGCGTCGCGTGGTCGATGGACTGCAACGTCGCGACGTTCAGATGGATCTGACCCAGATAGCCGAACTGGTAAGGCGGAAACGACCGGGGTTGCTCGTCGGAACAGGCGGAAAGGAAAGCCGGGGCGCCCAGCGCCGTCACACAGAGCGCCGACGCTCTGGCGAACGAAAGAAAACCGGCGAACCGGCGGCGATCACGTCTCATCCGAACTGTCTCCGTATCGGTGTCGCGACCGGCGTAGAGAAGTCAGCCGGATGCGATGGAATAGTTTGATCACTCCGCGCGATCCGTCCAGACGGATAATGCTGATCGGCGGCCCGCGCCCGCCCGACGTCTGCTCGATGGAGGCGAATCCCGACGTCAGCGTTCTCCTGTCTGGTGAAGGGCCGAGGTCGCGCGACGCAAAAGATCATTCTGCAAAGACTCTAAACGCCGAGGGTCCAAACCGATCATGCTTCCGGAACGCCGCCAGCAGTCGCCTCCCCCTCCGGCGTCGTCGCCGCCCCAACGAAACGCCCCTGAAACGCGTCCCCTACCTGAGCCTCGCTCAGCAGGTCATCCACGGGTCCGGCTATCGCCGCGCCTGCTTCTGAACGAACGGTCTGGGCGGTCGTTCCGCCAAGAGACAGCAACGACGCCGACCCCAGAGAAAACCCGGCGGACATCCGCACGACCGTTTGCCTCGGCAGCGCCGCCGCACGCGCGGGATCGGCGGCGAACCAGGACAGCAGGCGACGCGGAAGGGCGTCAAGCGTCCCGGAAGCCGCGGCGCTGACGATCAGATCGACCTGCGGGCAATACAGAAAAGGCGACGCGCCTTCCTTCGCCCCGAGTTCCGGAGCGACGCCAAGATAGAACACGGCGTTCACCTCCGGATCGACGAAGCGCGTCACGCTGAAGCCGTTTCCCACCAGGACATGATGACCCCGCAGAACCGAGCGCCCGGTAGGCGACAGCACGACCGGCTCCGCCTGCTCGGCCAACCCGTGGGCGGCGGGAAGCATCTGCTGCAAAACCGCGATGTCGAACACAACGCCGTCCTGCAAGGCAAGAGATGAGCGCTCTCCGTCGCTCCCGGCGCCGACCTGACGCAACGGAGGCTGCGACTCCAGCCAGCGATTCAGCAAGTCATCGCGCAGGAGCGCCGGCATGCGCGCGACGGCGGCTGGCGCGGCGCCCGAGATCGGACCCGGACACATCTCGCAAAAGACAGACTTGCGCAGCGTATGAAAGAAAGGCGCAATCGCGCCGACGATCATCGACCGCTCCTCGGGCCTCAGATCCGCAAGGGCGCTGGCCCGGTAATTCAGCGTGCGGTCAAACAGCCAGAAGGCGTCGCGCCCCTCATCATCCCGCAGATACAACAGCGGCATGGGCAGCAACGCGGGCTCGAACGCCACAGCGCGCCATCCCGGATACAGGCGCGTGACGGGCTTCCCCCGGATACGCAGCGGGTAGTCCACCTGCCCCACGCGCACCATGAGGGCGCCCTTTTCAGGCTGGGCGCTTTGCTCTGGAGTCGATCGACCCGGGTTCTGGTCGGTCACGGGCCTCTCCTCCACAATCATGCCCATCGGCGTTTCTCCTGCGACCGGATCTGACGTCGAGAAGCGGCAACCCGCTCATGGGCTGTCCGGCTACGGCCGTTAGCGGCGCCCATTTGAACCCGCAAGACCTATGATTGTGTTACCGCGCGCTCACGCCGAACGCGGACCGACCTCTTCGCGAGAAAAGCGGAAATCGACGTTGCAGAATTCACAGGTCATCACGATCCGGTCCTCGACGACCATGTGATCGAGCTCGTCCTCGGAAAAACGCCCCAGAATATCGACCAGCTTTGCGCGTGAGCAACGGCAGCCATATGCGAGCGCTCTCGGCTGCCCCACCCGCAGCGATTCCTCATGAAACAGCCGGTTGAGCAGTTTCTCGGGCGGAAGTCCGTCGTCCAGCAACTCCGCAGCCGTCAGGGTACGGGCGAGGATCGTCGCCGTTTCCCAGGCGTCTTCGTCTTCAGGCGCGGAAACCCGGCTGGCGCCGTCGCCGAAATCATCAGTCACGACGCCGCCTTCAGAGGCGATGCGCTCCAGAATCAGTCCGCCGGAACGCCAACCCTCCGACGTCCGTTCGCACGCCAGCATCAGCCAGCATGCATGCTGCTCGCTCGTTTCGAAATAATGCGTGGCCATGGCGGCGAGGTCGTCGCCGACGATTTCGACGATCCCCTGATGCCGATCCATATCCGCACCTTGATCGACGGTCAACGCCAGATACCCGTTGCCGAACAGTTCGCGATCGGAAGGCGTCGCAACCTCCCCCAGCAACGCTGGCAGAGCTTCTTCGTCACTGCGGGCGTAGAACCGCAGCGACCCGGCATCCGTGCAATCTGCGGCAAGCAGACTCAGCGGACCATCACCCTTGACCTGTAACGAGAACGACCCCTGAAACTTCAACGCCGAGGAAAGCCCCGCGACAAGCGCCAGCGCCTTGCCTGCCAAAGCATTGACCTCGGGCGTATTGTCATGGCGTGAGAGCAACGCGTCGGCCAGCGCCCCCAGACGAACCAGACGCCCACGCACCGGACGCCCTTCCAGATGAAACGGGGTGACGCCGCGCGGGACGACCATATCGGGAACGTCCGGACGTCCACGGTCCAGAAAAGCCGGCGTGTCGATCATCGTTGATACTCCTGCGAACGACCAGGGCCGAACGCGGCTTAGGGCATCCTTGTCCAACCAGACGGCAACAACCGACCGGCCACGGATGCTGGCCAAAACAAAAAACTGAGCCTTGTCTGCACGCCGGAGCGAACGGACAAGGCTCTCTTGAACCAGACATGCTGGCGCACGCCATATGCAGCCTGCAGAAACCGCGCAGAAGGCTGGTTATCAGCGAGCCTTTTCGATGAGAGGCCGCCGCATAACGGCTGGACGAGGCGATCCCCATCGTCCTCGCTGCAGGCTGGCCGCAGCGACTGCCGACGATCCGCCGGAACCCGGCCCCAGCTCAACTGCTCAAAGCGAGGAGGTCAGGTCCGCCTCGACGGCCTCAAGAGACTGCTCGAACGCCATAAGCGCCTCCGGCGACAACGTAAAACCAGCCTTCAACGCACGCAGCAGCCCTTTGCGGCAGGCGTCGTGCGCGACGTCCAGATCGACAGGCCCGGTCGTATTGGCGAGGCAGCCGATGTAGGAATCTTTCAGCGGGCGCAACGCCTCGGCAGGCAGACCAAGCATCGCAAACGCCTTGTCGATTTCCGGTTCCAGCCATCCCGGTCCGGCGGACACGTCCTCCGTGGCGGACGGTCGCAGCGGCCCATCTTCCGGACCGCTTCCCAGCGCGCCTTTCCGTTCGCCCGTCACTTCTCCTCCTCGCCGAAGCGGGTCCAGTTCTCGCCGCAGAGAGACCAGATCAACAGGCCTTTCTGAGCGTGCAGCCGGTTCTCGGCCTCGTCAAACACAACCGATCGGGGGCTTTCGAACACCTCTTCGGTCACTTCATCCCCGATATGGGCAGGCAGGCAGTGCATGAAAAGGGCGTCAGGCGCAGCACAGGCCATCAGCGCGCGATCAACGCGATACGGCTCCAGCAAAGCGATCCGTTCAGCGGCGTCTTCGTCCGACATGCTGACCCACGTATCGGTCAGCACACAGTCGGCGCCGTCAACCGCCTCTCGCGGGTCGCAGGTGACATGTATCGCCCCACCCTGCTCAAGCGCCCAGGCGACGACATCCTTGTTCGGCGGAAGCTGGGCGGGCGTCGCAAGACGCAATGTGAAGCCAAAGCGCACGGCGGCCTCGATCAGCGAGGTCGCGACGTTGTTGCCGTCGCCCACCCACGCCAAAGTACGACCGGCGATCGGTCCGCGATGTTCCTCAAACGTCATGACGTCGGCGAGGATCTGCACCGGATGCGACGCAGGCGTCAGGCCGTTGATGACCGGAACGCTGCTCCATTGCGCCAGCTCGCGCAGGGCCGCGGCGCGGCCGGTTCGCAGCACGATGGCGTCGAGGAAGCGCGACAGCACGCGCGCGGTGTCGGGCACTGACTCGCCGCGTCCGAGCTGCGTCTCTGACGCAGACAGCACGACGACCTCTCCACCCAGTTGACGCACGCCGACTTCGAACGACACACGCGTCCGCGTGGATGGCTTGGACAGCAGCAGACCGACGCTGCGCCCGGCCAGCGGCGCAGCCGGGTGCAGAGGACGCGCGCGGTTACGCTGCATCCGCTTGACCCCTGACGCGACGTCAAGAATCTGTCGCAGCGTAGCGCCGTCCAGATCACGCAACTCGAGGAAGTGACGCGGCCCCGAAAGTTTCGGTGGCTCGGACGCGACCTCCACGGTCGCGCCGCCCCATACCGCTGCTGCGGTTGAAGCGGCGCTCATTGCGCCGCCTCCAGAACTGTCGAACGGACCGCCGTCGCCGCTTGCCGCAGACGCGCCGCCGCTTCCTCACAATCCGCCTCGGTGATCACCAATGGCGGCGTCAGGCGCAGAACATTGTCGCCCGCTGTAACAACCAGCAGACCTGCGTCACGCGCCGCAGCCTGCACCTCGCCGACCTTCGGAACGCAACGCAGCCCGATCAGCAGACCCATGCCGCGCCGCTCCGAGAACACCTCGGGAAAGTCGCGTACGACGTCGTCCAGCAAACGACCGAGAAGCGCCGCCCGGTCATTGACCTGATCCAGAAATCCGGGAGCCAGCAGCACGTCAAGAACAGCGTTGCCCGCAGCGCAGGCCAGTGGATTGCCGCCGAACGTCGTGCCATGCGACCCGGCGACGAGGTGACGCGCCACCTCCTCCGTCGCCAGAATCGCGCCAATCGGAAAGCCGCCGCCAAGCCCCTTGGCGCTGGACATGACATCCGGCGTCACGCCCGCCCATTCATGGGCGAACAGACGTCCGGTGCGACCCATGCCGGTCTGAACCTCATCAAAGCCGAGGAAAAGTCCGAACTCGTCACACGCAGCCCGCAGTTCGGTCAGGAAACGACGGTCCGCCGCTCTGATTCCGCTTTCGCCCTGAATCGGCTCCAGCATGATACCCGCAGTCTCCGGCGTGATGGCGTCGCGCACGGCGTTCATGTTGTTCAGCGGCACATGATCGAAGCCGGGCGCGCGCTCTCCGAACCCGTCTAGATAGGTCGCATTGCCGGTGGCGGAGAGCATGCCGAGCGTACGCCCGTGGAAAGCCCCGTCGAAGCAGAGGATACGCGTACGCTCCGGGTGGCCGGATTTCGCTTGCGCGCGGCGGATGGCTTTCACCATGCCTTCGTTCGCCTCTGCGCCCGAGTTGCAAAAAAAGACGCTGTCGGCAAAGGAATTGGCGACCAGACGCTCAGCCAGGCGCTCAGCCTGCGGAACACGAAACAGGTTCGAGACATGCATCACCTGCGCCGCCTGCCCGGTGATGGCGGCGACCAGGTGCGGGTTGGCGTGCCCCAGAGAGCAGGTGGCTATGCCCGCTGCGAAATCGAGAAATCGTCGCCCGTCCGTCGCGTACAGCCAGGCGCCTTCGCCCCGCTCAAAAGCGAGGTCGGCGCGGTTGTAGGTCGGCATCAGGGCGGGAATCATCGAATTTTACGCTTCTGTCTTACGTTAAACGGATGAAACGAAAACAGCCCGCTGCCGAAAGCAGTCGGGCGGCTCATTTCATATCTATGATGACGGCGCGACGGCTCGGAAGTCAAACTCCGTCGCTCTCGAAGACCGCTTTTCTCGCACAGTTATCCGGCGAATGAACTGTAAAGCAGCTCCAGATTAAGCACGAGAATGATCGCCGCCACGATCCAGGCCACCGCCGCATAACCCAGCGAGATTGCGAACGTCCCCATACGTTTCCGGTCAGCGACGAACCAGACCAGTGGGATGACGGCGAAGGGCAACTGCATGGACAGCACGACCTGACTGAACATCAGCAGCTTGCCGACGCTCCGGTCGCCGAACAGGACGGTGGCGACGATGACCGGCACGATGGCGAGCCCGCGTGTCAACAGGCGTCGCGCCCACGGCGGCATACGCAACTGCACGAAGCCCTCCATGACGATCTGCCCTGCAAGCGTGCCGGTGATGGTCGAATTCGTGCCCGCCGCGAGCAGCGCCACCGCGAACAGGGTGGAGGCAATCCCCATGCCCAGAACCGGCGAAAGCAGCCTGAACGCGTCTTCCAGTTCCGCTACGTCGCTGTGCGGACCGCCATGAAACGCGGCCGCCGCGACGATCAGGATGGCTGCGTTGACGAACAGCGCGAGCGTCAGGGCGATAGTGCTGTCCAGCGTCGCCCAGCGAAGCGCTTCCCGCCGACCAGAGGGAGTCCGCTCATAAGCGCGGGTCTGAACGATCGACGAGTGCAGATAGAGGTTATGCGGCATGACCGTCGCGCCGATAATGCCGATCGCGATGTACAGCATCTTCGGGTCTGTCACGATCTGCGTCGTCGGGATGAAACCGCGCACGACGGCTGCGACCGGAGGCGCGGCGGCGACAAGCTGCACAGCGAAACACAGGGCGATCACCATCAGAAGCGCGATGATCATCGCCTCCAGATACCGAAACCCCCGCCCCATCAACCCCAGCACCAGAAAGGCGTCGAGAGCCGAGACGAGAGCCCCGGCAAGCAGCGGCAGACCGAAAAGAAGCTGCAGGGCGATGGCCGCACCGATCACCTCGGCCAGATCGCAGGCGATAATCGCCAGCTCGCACGCGAGCCACAGCAGAAGATTGATCGGACGCGGAAAGTAATCGCGGCACGACTGCGCCAGATCACGGTCGGTCGCTATGCCCAGCCGCGCTGACAGCGCCTGCAGGATCACCGCCATGATGTTGGAGAGCAAAATTACGCTGAGCAGCTGATAGCCGAACCTCGCGCCGCCCTGCAGGTCGGTAGCCCAGTTGCCTGGGTCCATATACCCGACCGACACCAGATAGCCCGGCCCGACAAAGGCGAGGAAACGACGAAAGGCGGACGCGCCGCCAGACGGAACGCCGACGCTGCCGAACAGCGTGGACAGGCTCCGTTCTTCCAGACTGACGCGAGAACCGTCAGGGGATGACGGCGTCGACCAAAGCTTCAGCACGTGTGACTTCTCCGCAGGAGCCCGGCTTGTCCACGCCCGACTCCGCACTTTATGCAGCATGCTATATTTTTGCGTCGCGTCAAAGCTCCATATGCGCCGCCCCCGGCAGCGCGAGCGGCGCTGGCGATCCGCATCATCGGCTGCTGCGAAATGGAATGCAGTCTCCCAAGCGTGACAACCGGACGGGCGCATGCGCCGTCATCTCGCCACGTTTGCGCCCAAGGGTCGGGAACGACGACGCGAGCGCGGAGAACTCATCATGGAAGAATCCAGCGCCATAACGGGATTTGGCTGGGGGCGGCGTGGCGACGAGCCACTACCGGACACGCCTGTAACGTGGCTCCGCGCGCAGACGCTCACACCGGATGCCGCGATCTTCACCGGCCTTGGCGAAAGCGCCGACGGTCTGATCGCCCTGCGCACGCAGCGCAGCGAAAAAATCCGGGACAACTCTCTGGTCAAACCCGTCTTTCAGGCTGAAGTCGCAGCCCAGATGGAACAACTTCTGGTTTCGGAACAACCTTTCCGGGAGAGGCTCGCCTGGTTCTGGTTCAACCACTTTACCGTCAGCCTGCGTCAGGGCGATACGCGCGCCGTGATCGGCGCCTACATGCGCGAGGCGATCCGCCCCAATGTCACCGCGCGTTTTTCGGACATGACTCTGGCTGTGATGCGTCATCCGGCCATGCTCATGTATCTCGACAACACATCCTCGACGGGCCCTTCCAGCCCAGTCGGGCTAAAAGCCCATCGCGGCCTCAATGAGAACCTCGCGCGGGAATGTCTGGAACTGCACACAGTCTCGCCGCAGGCCGGGTACACTCAGGCGGACGTGACCGCGTTCGCCGCGGTCCTGACCGGCTGGACGGTGAACATGAACGCCGAGCGTCCGGGGTTTCAGTTTCGAGCCAACGCGCACGAACCTGGCGAAAAAACCATTCTGGGACGAACCTTTCCCGAAGGAGAGGAAGGCGGCGTCGCGGCGTTGCAATTTCTGGCGACCCATCCGACGACATATCGTCACCTCGCCACGAAGCTGGTGGGGCATTTCGTCTCGGATGCACCGCCGCCTGCGGACGTCGCCCATGTGGCGGCCGCGCTGCACGATACACAGGGCGATCTGGGCGCGGCCGCTCTGGCGCTGATCGAACTGCGTCACGCCCCCCGCAGGCGCTCCGTCGGGGAACGGACCGACAAGTTCCGTACGCCGATGGATTTCGCCGTGGCCGCGATGCGGGCGCTCGACCGGGCTGGACCACGCCCATCTCCCGATGCGCCCCACTCTCCCGCGCACACGCTCGCCGGGGCGCTGGGCGCGCTGGGACAGCCGCTGTGGACGGCGCCCCTGCCCAATGGCTGGAGCGACCGCGCCGCCGACTGGTCGGCGCCCGCCGACATGATGGCTCGCGCAGACTGGGCTTATCGCATTTCGGCGGGCGTACATGAGGGAAATCCCCTCGACATCGCACACGCAACCCTCGGCCCCGCCCTGCGGCCCGCCACCATCGAGGCGATCCTCCACGCGGGCTCCCGTCAGGCCGGGTTGACCCTGCTGTTCTCGTCACCCGAATTTCAGAGGCGCCAGACATGTTGAGGCATTCCCTGCTGATCCGTCGCCGGTCCGCCCTGCTCGGCCTCGCCGCAAGCTGGGCTCTGGGCCGGTCCTCCCTCGCGCTCGCCGGGACGCCGGACGGCGACGACGACCCGCGTCTGGTCGTCGTCATTTTGCGTGGCGCGCTGGACGGCATGGCGGCGGTGACGCCGTATGGCGACCCCTCGCTTACGGCGCTGCGCCGAGACCTGTTGCCGCCGGAGCCCGGCAGGGACGGCGGGCTGCTCGACCTTGGCGGTTTCTTCGGGTTGCACCCCTCCCTTTCGGGGATGCAGCGCCTCTACGCCGCCGGCCAGATGTTGCCTTTTCATGCCGTGGCCGGCCATTACCGCAGCCGCTCGCATTTCGAGGCGCAGGACTACATGGAAAGCGGCGCCGACCAGAGGCTCAGCAGTGGTTGGCTGAACCGCGCGGTCTCCGCCCTTCCGAAAAACAGGCATGGCGCGGAAGGCGCTGGGCTTTCCCTCGGGCTTTCGGTCCCGCTGTTGCTGCGCGGTCCGACCACTGTCGCCAGCTACGCGCCCGAGGGCGGTCGACGACCGGACGCAGACCTCTACACTCAGATCGCTGCGCTGAATGCGAAAGACCCCGTCACAGGACCCGCCTTTCGCAACGGCCTGACCGCCCTTGGTTTTTCCGCCAAGGTGCTGGCCGGAGACGCGCCTCCGCCTGCCCCCGGCGGACAGAAACCCGGCGCGTTCGCAATTCTCGCGGACGCGGCAGGACGCATGCTCGCTGACCAAAGAGGACCACGCGTCGCAGCGCTTGAAATGGGCGGATGGGACACGCATGCCGCTCAGAAAGGACGCCTCGCAGGTCCCATGCGGCAGCTGGATATGGGCATGGACGCCATGCGTCTGGCCCTTGGTCGGACGTGGGATCGCACAGTGGTTCTGGTGATGACAGAATTCGGCCGCACCGTTCGCATGAACGGCACCGGAGGCACCGATCACGGCACCGCGACGGCGGCGTTTTTGCTCGGCGGCGCGGTTGCGGGCGGGCGTGTAGCCGGGACGTGGCCGGGGTTACAGGCGGCGCAACTGTTCGAGAACCGCGACCTAGCGCCGACCTCGGACCTTCGGGCGGTCGCGAGCGGCGTGCTGCGCGACCATCTGCGGCTCAGCCCCTCGGCGTTGACGAACGTGTTCCCCGGCCCTGCCGTGGCGCCGGAGAATGGCCTGGTGAAGGTTTAAGCACGTGGACGCAGGCCTCCTTTAGAAGGACGCTGCGATCGTGCCGTAAAACTCACGAGGCGCCCCGACAAAAAGGTTAGCGTTGTCATCGCCGGACACCGACGCCGCGCCATAGGCGCTGCTGATGTAGTTTTTGTTGAACAGGTTTGTAATGCCGAAAGACGCCTTGATATTGTTCGCAAAGCCGATCTTGCCGAAGTCGTAGGCGAAGCTGGTCGTCGCGAGCCAGTAGGCGGGGATGTATTCGTCATTCATGTAGGTCATCGGACGCGAGCCGATGTAATTGACGTTGAAGTTGAACATCGCTCCGCGCCACGTGTAGTTCAGATTCGCCTTGTACGTGAATTTTGGGTAGTAAACCTGATGTTTTCCATGAATGTCGTAGCTCTGCCCACCGTAATTGATTGAATGGGTCAGATACTGCGCGTCGTTCCAGCTGAAGCTGTTGGTAATCTCAAGTCCGCGCACCGGCCTGATCGTCGCCATGACGTCGACGCCGTCCATGGATTCACGCCCGACGTTCATGTAGGCGCTGTTCGCTGTCGCTGAACTGCCTTCCGTAATGGTCGCCAGACGATTGTAGTAGTCCGTGTGATAATAATCGACCGACCCTGAGAAGAACCGGGAATCGTAGCGGTATCCGACGACGTAGTTCCAGGTCCGCTCAGGCCGGAGGACTTTCTTGTTCTCGTTAAACACCGTCTGCGCCGAGATCGTGGAGTTGCCGAGACCGCCCCACGCCGTGCCGGATTGCGTCTGGGAATAATAGTCGTACGCGCGGAGGTTTTCTGCGATGTCGATATAAAATTCGTGATGGTCAAGAAAGTGATAATCAAAATTGAAGTGCGGCAAGAACGCACCCGAGGACGTCAATGTGCCGTTGGCGGCGTGACGGTAATAGGTGTTCCAACCCTCTGCATCGAGTTCAGATGTGTAATCATCCTTTGTGCCGCCATGCGTCGTCTGCGTGAGCGACTTGAAACCGGCGAGCAGGGTCATGCCCGGAATGATCGTCCAGCGATCCTGCAGGAAGAACTGGAACGTATTTGTATTGTATGTGTCGTTAAACCACGTATGCCCGGTCCCCGCCTTGAAATCCGAATTCCAGTTGTGGGCTTCGTTGAGACCGTCTTCGTAGAGGCGCTGATTGTAGATCCAGTGATTATTCTCGTACCACACACCGGCTTCGATGTGGTTGTGGTGCGGCGCTTCGTAAGAGAATTTCTGCGTGAACCCGAGACGACGCATAAAAGCGTGCGCCATCTGCAGCGCCATAGGGACGCCAGTCACGGTGCCATCGGGTTGAAGCGTGACGGCTCCGTAGCTGGGCGACGTCACAAAATTGTTCGTGCCGCCGTGGATATCGCTGCTCACGTTGCCATAGATGACAGTGTCTGACGTCACGTTCTTGAACAGATCATAATGCGTGTTGATCGACGAAAGATACGTGCGCTGAACCTGGGACGCGTCCCATGCGTAATCGCCGATTTCGTCGTTCGACAGAACGCCTTCATAGCCGGGAGGCACTTCGCTGGTGTACTGCGCGTAATACGCCCACAGCTTGGCCTTCGTGTAATCGGGTTTCAGATAGGTCGAATAACGCCCCATCTTCTCCCACATGTTTTTAGTCATCGTCAGGTAGTTGCCCTGCGTAAAGTTACCGTAACCAAAAAACGCAGTGACTTTTCCCTTGTCGCCCAGCGGCTGAACGACTTTCGCATCGGCCTGAATTTCGCTCTGGTAGCCCTGACCTTTCCACATATCGGTGTTTGTGCGCGCGAAAGACGCGTAAAATTTCGTTCCCGTGGAGTTGAGAACGCCACTGTCTACACGGGCATACGTGCGATATGCGTTGTAACTGCCGAAGGTCTGGCTGACTTTGCCGCCGGCCTTATCCGCCGGATCGGACGACACATAAGTCATGGCGCCGCCAAGATTTTGAGCCGAGAAAGAGTCAAGGGCTCCGGCGCCCTGCGACATCGTCATTCCCCCGATGTCGTCCTGAATCATGGCCTGAGTAATCGACACGCCGTTATAGTTGGCGAAACCTTGCGTCCCGAGCGGAATGCCGTCCAGCGTCGCCCCGATCTGCATCTGGCTGAAGCCGCGCACGTACAGTGTGTTGCCGTATGTGTCGAGGCCGAACGCGTCCGTTGACGCGAAGACTGCGCCCGGCGTGGTTTGCGCCAGCACCTGCATCGGGTTCGTGCCCGCAACGAAATGATCCATGGTCTTGCGTGTTACGGCGACTTCCGCACTGTGACTGCGCACGCGATCGGTGCGAACTTCAATCGCTTCCTGATCATGACTGGTCATCGAGGTTGCACGCTTATGCGCAGCGGCGCGGCGCGCTGGAGCCGGGGCAACGGGAGAACCGCCTTGCGCGGCGACCGCGTGAGAGGCGTGCTTCTTGTGCGCCGACGCCTTGCCATGAGTCGCCTGTCCTGCATCGGACGGAGCGGCCAACGCCGCTGACTCCATGGCCGCTACCCCCGCTATCGCCGTTCCCAACAGTAGAAAAAATCTGGAACGGCGGGCGCGGCGCGTCAGCGGAGTTATGGTCATAGTCAGAACAGCCCCATCGAAAAAACGAGAATCACGACATGACGAACCAAAATCAGGGCTGCACGCGCTCAAACGCCGGCCGTCCATATCGTTGCGATTTCGAGATTACGTATTCGTTACGGGCTGTCAATCTCCCACAAACAACGGTTTGAGCGACGCAGGCTCAATGTTGCCCAAATGCCAAAACCGTCATTGTTTCCGACACAAATAACAGACGCCAGAAAACGGAACACCCCGCCCGCGGGAGCATTTCGTCCGGCGAGAGAGGCTAGACGTGCCGTTTTCGCAACAAAGGCAAAAGGCCTCGCCGAAACCGCTTTCAGCAGGCGGCGCGCATCAGCGAACGCTCCGTCAGTTCGACGAGCAGCGCGGCGCCATAAGGAATCGTTTCGTCGTTGAAATCGTAGGCAGGGTGATGCAGACCCGCCGTCGCCCCGTTACCCACCCTGACGAACGCGCCAGGCACTTTCTCCAGCATGAACGCGAAGTCCTCGGAGCCCAGGACGAACGGCGCACTTCCCTCTACGGCGTCCGCGCCCACGATTGCGCGCGCCGTATCGGCGGCGAAAGCCGTTCGCTCGGGGTTGTTGATCATCGGGGCGAACATTTCCCCAAACGTGATTTCCGCCGTCGTGCCGAAGCCTGCAGCCAACGCCTGCGTCATGTGCTCCAGACGTTCCCGCACCAGATCAAGCGTCGCCCAGTTCATTGCCCGAAAAGTGCCGCCAAACGACGCTGTCTGCGGAATGACGTTATGCGCCTCTCCACCGGAAATCTTGGTGACACTGAAGACCACGGGATTACTGGGCGATATCGTACGCGACACGATGGTCTGCAACGCCGTGACGAGCTGACATACCGCGACGACGGGATCGACTCCCGCTTCCGGCCTCGCCGCGTGAGCGCCGACGCCGGTCAACGTGGCGTCGAAAAAGCCGCCCCCGGCCATGGCCGGGCCAGGCGTCATGCGATACCTGCCGACATCGAGACCTGGCTGATTGTGCAAACCATAGATGGCGTCGCAGGGGAAACGTTCGAACAGACCGTCGTTAAGCATGGCGAGCGCGCCGCCACATCCCTCTTCACCCGGCTGGAAGATGAAATTCACGGTGCCGTTGAAACGCCGCGTTTCCGCCAGTTGCCGCGCGGCCGCAAGCAACATGGTCGTATGGCCGTCATGGCCGCACGCGTGCATCAGACCCGGCGTCTGGCTGCTCCACGCCGCTCCCGAAGCTTCGAAAATGGGCAGCGCGTCCATATCTGCGCGCAAGCCTACGGAGCCCTCTCCATTGCCGGACCGCAGCACGCCGACTACGCCCGTGCCGCCTACGCCGCGGTGCACCTCGATCCCCCAGGCCTCCAGACGCTCCGCCACGAGAGCCGACGTCCGGTGCTCGACCAGCCCCAGCTCCGGGTGCGCGTGAATATCGCGGCGGATGGCGGCGAATTCTTCGAAACGCGCTGAAATTTCGGCAAGGGCTTCGGACATCAAGGGCACTCCAGTAGAATTCAGGCGGCCTGCACAGCCCTGACGACGAGAGGCGGCTGCACGTCAGGCGGTATCGGGCTGACATACGGCGTCTTTGCGATTTTCTCCGCATGCTCCCGCTTCACTCTGGCAAGCAGCGTTTCGTCGCGCAATACATCGATCGCCGTACCGGCCATCGCTTTGGCCACATGCACCATGCCCTTGTGCGCGAGAGGCGATTTCCCCTGCGCCGTCATCTGCCATGTGTGAAACGGCGTTCCAATCGCACAGGTCGCGCCCAGCGCCTGCGCCGTCGGCACAACCCAGCTGACGTCTCCAACATCGGTCGAACCCATCATCGTACGGAAGCTGTCGCTGCGATAAGGCAGGATCGCATCACACAGCGGCTTTTCCGGATCTATGGAAAGACAAGCCGCAACGAACGGAGCCGCAATATCTTCAGGCGTCAGACTTTCACGGATGGATTGGGCGAACGCGCGATCCGCCTCGTCAAACTGCGGCGGCCCCAGACGTTCGAGATTGGCCTGCAGAACATGTTCGAGGGTGGCGTTGCCAAGGAGATTGGCCATGCCGCTCAGCACCGCGCTGCTGACCGTCGTCTCTGTCATCAACGCCGCGCCGTCGGCAATTTTTCTGACGCGCGCGGTCAGACGCAGCAGCTCGTCGAGTTCGGTCGCACGGACGGTGTAGCGGATCACCGTCCGCGACTGCACGACGTTCGGCGCCACGCCGCCAACGTCCTGATAGGCGTAGTGAATGCGCGAGCTGGGCAGCATATGCTCGCGCATATAATTCACGCCGATATTCATCAGTTCCGCCGCATCCAGAGCGGAACGTCCCAGATGCGGCGCGGCGGCTGCATGGGACGCGCGTCCGGTGAACGTGAAGTCGATGATCTGGTTGGCGAGCGACGCCGCGGGAAACACGCCCGCGAAATGCGCCGGATGCCAGGTGATGGCGATGTCCACATCGTCGAACACGCCTTCCCGCACCATAAACCCTTTCCCCGCGCCGCCTTCTTCGGCCGGACACCCGTAATACCGGACCCGGCCGGGAGCCCCGGTTTCGGCAAGCCAATCCTTCACCGCAGTCGCGGCGAGCAGCGCCGCCGAGCCGAGAAGGTTATGGCCGCATCCATGCCCACTGCCATCGCCCGGCAAAGGCCTGTGCGTGGCCTCTCCGGCGGCCTGACTCAACCCCGGTAACGCGTCATACTCGCCCAGAATGGCGATCACCGGACCACCCACCCCGGCCTCTCCCATGACCGCCGTCGGCAAGCCGCCGACATTTGTCGTGACGCGAAAACCCTGAGCTTCAAGGGCGTTTTTATGCAGGGCGCAGGATGCGAATTCGCCGTAATTCAATTCCGGAACATCCCACACGGCGTCGCTGAGACCGATCATCGGCTCGGCCTTGCGCTCCACATATGACCAGATCTGATCCTGATTTTCCATCGTACCTGCCCCTGTGTATTGCGGTTTCGTTCAGCCCGCCGCTCTGGCGGGAAGCGTTCTTTCCACAATCGTCGCATAAAGTGCTGCGCCATACGGCGTCGTCGCGTCGTTGAAGTTGTAGCGCGGGTGATGCGGCGCGGCCCCTTCGCCTCCGCCAACGAGGATATAGGCGCCCGGCGTTTTCTCCAGCATGAAGCTGAAATCTTCCGACCCCATCGCCGCTTCCGTATTGCGATCGACCGACGCTTCGCCGACCAGAGACTCAGCGGCGCCAGCGAACGCGTCGGCATGTTCTGGATCGTTGATCGTCGGAGCAAAAATCAGACGAAAATCAAGAGACGCGCGCGCGCCGAATGCAGCCGCAACATTCGTAATCGTGCGTTCGATCAGCTCCTGAATCTGCGTCATGATGGCAGAACTGAAGCAGCGCACGGTGCCGCCTAACGTCGCCGTATCCGGGATGATGTTGTATGCGTCGCCACCAGCCATTTTCGTGATGCTCAGCACCGCGACTTCGGACGGCGGGATGTTGCGCGAGACGATGGACTGGAGCGCAGTGATCATCTGCCCAGCAATCATGACAGGGTCTATGCCATCCTCAGGTCGCGCACCGTGAGCGCCCTTGCCTTTTATCGTGATGTCGAAGAACGCGCCCCCGGCCATCGCCGGGCCTGATCGGATCGCGAACTTGCCAACCGGCAAACCCGGCTTGTTGTGCATTCCGAACAGCGCGTCGGAGGGAAAACGCTCCAGCAGACCATCCTCCAGCATAGCCTTGGCGCCGCCCACGCCTTCCTCCCCCGGCTGAAAGATGAAGTTCACCGTCCCGTCGAAATTCTTTGTCTCCGAAAGATATTTCGCGGCGGCAAGCAACATCGTAGTATGACCGTCATGCCCGCACGCATGCATCATGCCCGGCGTCTTGCTGCGATATTCGACCGTATTTTCTTCCTGCATCGGCAGGGCGTCCATATCCGCGCGCAAACCAACGGAACGATTGCCGCTGCCTGAACGCAGCACGCCGACAACACCGGTGCGGCCGATATTTCGATGAACCTCTATCCCCCATTCGGCGAGCTTTTCCGCCACGATGGCGGAAGTTCTGTGCTCTTCAAGCCCGATCTCCGGGTGAGCGTGCAAATCGTGCCGGATAGCGTCGAACTCGGCGCTGTTGCGGTTCATGAAATCGAATGCAGTCATTATGTTTCCTTATGGCGCGCGGAAGAGGTTACGCTTCCGAAAACGCCGACACGGGGACTTCAAAACTCCGAAGACCTGCCTCGCCATTCACCTCCTGCGCGCTGCGCTTCGCCGCACGGCGCGACAGGGCGAGCAACGCGATCGGCGCGACGGGAATCACGATCGACGCAAGATATCCGGGAACCATGGCGTTCCCGGTCATGAGAATCAACCATGTCACGAAGGGCTGCGTCGCGCCGCCGAACACCGATACGGTTATGGAATAGACGACGCCAAAAACAAAACTGCGCTGCGCCGCCGGAATGGAGCGTAGGACCAGTTCGGAACTTACGGCGGACAAAAGCCCGGGCATGACGTTCGTCACGACGTTGAGCACGATGAGGCTCACGAGGCCAGGACTATGAACCGAGAAATAATACACAGGAAGGATAACAATGAGATAGGCGCCCGACACTCCGAGTATCAATGGCCGCGCACGGCAGGAACGTTGCAGATGGATGCCCGTCACAATCGCTGCTAGCCCCGCTATCAGGCCAATCGACATCGCCGCCATGCCAAGCGTTGGCGACAGATGCAGCACGGAGATCGCATAGCTGGCGCCGAAGGCGCGGAGATAGGTCGTGACGGTTCCCGTCAGGATCACACAGAAAGTCAGTGCGACGACCAGCCATGGGAACGGCTCGCGCGAGGGTTCTGTCATGACCGGATGTGCAGCCGTCTGATCCAGCCCGCCTAGTGCGAGACGTCGGAAGAACAGGCCGAATGGAACGATAACCAGTCCGAGAACGAAGGGCACGCGCCAGCCCCAAGCATATAGCTGTTCATGCGAGAGAGCCACTGACAGAACAAGGCCCACCGCCACAGCTGCCAGTTGCGACATGAACTGCGTCAGCGCTTGCGCGGACGCCATCGCGCCCGCATCTCGCTCACCCCTTAATGAATAAATGAACTCGGTGGCCGGACCTACCTCCCCGCCCTCCGAAAACCCGTGCAATAGGCGCGAAATCAACACCAGCACAGGCGCCCACACGCCGATCGTCGCATAATCAGGCGTCGCCACCAGAAGCGCTGACCCTGCGGCCATCATCAGAAACGTCGCCATCAACGTGTTTCCGACGCCCATCCGCTGCGTATAGAACCCCATCACCAGCGATCCCAACGGTCGGGCGAGAAAGCCTGCCGCGAAAGTGATAAGCGCCGCCAGAAGCTGCATAAGCGCGCCTTTGACCGGAAAAAACGCCTGCCCGATCATCGGCGCGAAAAACGCGTAGGCCATGAAGTTGTAGAATTCGAGAAAATTTCCGATGCTTCCTGCCGCAAGGCATACGACCTTGCTGACCGGCGGGCTGGGCTGGACGGCGTCCGACGTTGTGGAGCCGGATTTGAACTGGCCGAGCATCGACGCCTCCTTGCGATTTTTTCTCTGCGTAAGAAGCGGAATCAAAAATTGGCGCTCAGGCGGCCGCCGATGAAACGCGGCGCGCCGGGAATCCAGAAATATGTCGTCGTCGCCTGCCCTCCGGCCACGAAATACTGCCGGTTAAGCAGATTCGACGCATAGATCGTCGCCGACCAGCGATCACTGACGGGATGAAACGTCATATGCGCGCCCATCAGAAAATACGCGGGGAGACGGTACGAGCCAAGACCGCCCGCCACCAGCGCCTGAGAGCCACGATACATCCAGTCGAGGCCAGTCTCGAGTTCGTAATGGCGCAGCGGGTTGAAGCGATAATCAGCCGTACCGTTCAGCGTCAGTTTCGGGATCCCTGAATCAACGCCGCCGTAATCGGTATAAATTCCCTGCCATACGTGGTTCGCTGTGTAATAAGCGTTAGTGGCGGTCGAATTCAGCGCCAGAAATTTCTGATATTTCCCTCGCTCATAGCCGAGGTTCTGCATCAGGTACACATGGGGGAGCGGATGTATATTCGTGGTGAACTCTACACCCCAAATTTCAGATTTGGGAATGTTCACGAACATGCCCAACGGCCCATAACTCGGCACCAGATAGGAGCTGATATACTGCTGATTATGGTAATCGTAATAAAAAGCTGACGCATTCAGGCGAAACACGTTCGGAATGATATCACTCTTGAAACCGGCTTCGTAGGCGAGAAGGCTCTCCGGCCTGAACGGCGTCAACTGCGCCTGTACAACGGTATTGTTTCCCGTGAATCCGCCCGGTTTAAAGCCCTTGCTCATCTTGTAATAGAACATCAGGTTTTTAGCGGCCTGCCATTGGATGCCTACAGTTCCCGCGAACTGGTTGGCTGCTGCGCCTTCGTTGTTGAAGTTCAAATTGTTAATGCCGAAATGCACCGTCCGCAGCCCCAGAAGCTGTCTGTCGTCGGCTTCATGGTTAATGCCGCCAAAGAGCGTGATGCTATACGGCAGGCGATAAGATACGTACGCATACTGGTTGAACGTCTGCTGGTTCTGCCGGAAGGAAGTTTCCGACAGATATCCGCGCAACGGCACGTAATCCGTAAAATCAAAATAAAACTGCTGCGACATGCGGACCCGGTTATAGGTCATACCCACAACCCATTGCAGTCTCTGGCCGTGGTCGTTTGATTTAAGATTGACCTCCTGCGTGAAAGAGTTCGCAACGATATTACGATACTGATCTCCGCTGGCGTAGGTGGTCCCGTCCTGATCGGTGTACTCACCCTCACGCTCCGTTTCATAGGCGCTGATGCTGCGCAGTGTCGCGAAACCAAAGTCGTGCGACATATTCAGATCGAAACCCCAGAACGTATTGTGCTCCGACGGCATCGTATTCGCCGAACGCCCAATAAGTTGCGCGAACTGGGGGCGCAGATCCCAGTTCGCCTGCTGATAGCCCAGCGTCGGAATGGACTGCGCCGCAGGAAGAAAATTCAAAACGGGCTTGCCGACGACGACCCCCGAATTGTCCTGCGTCCAGTGGCCGGTAAGTTTGATTTCCGTATGTTCGTCCGGTTTCCAGAGCAGCTTGGCGCGTAACGCTCCCTCGTTTGCGTCGCCAAGATGCGTGTGGTTGGCCGGACTATACTGCCAGCCTCCGCCGTGCATTGTCTGTCCGGCTATTCGGAACGACAGCTTGTCCGTGATCGGACCGGAAATGTAGAGATCGGTCCGGCTGCGGGCGTAACTCGCAATGTCCTGCGTCACGCCTCCGTGCCATGTCTCTGTCGGATCGGCCGTCCGGATATTCACCTCGCCGCCCGAATCCGTCAGACCGTGCGTCGTCCCCGACGGACCGGGCTGGATGTCCACGTCAGCGATATCGAACATCATACCTGACGCCATGGTGCTCAGGGGAAAAGGCACGTCATCGATATAGGTCATGATAGATGACGTGTTATTCTGGGTGTAATCGTTAAATCCAACGCCGCGAATAAAGAAATTCGTGCTGGCCGTTCCCATGAGACTCTGGATTGTCACGTTCGGCGCGAGATTCTGAAGTCCCGTCAGACCAACGACGCCATGGCGGACCAATGTTTCCGCCGTAATGCGCGTGGCGGAATCGGCCGCGTGCTGCGCCTGGGAAAAGTGGAATGCGCGCCGTGCGCCACTTACGCTTAATGTCTCGGCGGCGCCGTTGACGTGAGCCGGATGGGTCGCAGGACGAGTCGCTGCGGCGGGAAGCCCATGAGCGCCCGTAGTCGCACCCGAATGCGTCGCTTTTTCGGTGTGACGGGAGCGAGGCGCCCCCTTCGCCTCTCCATCAACCAGACACCCGATCAACGGAAGCAGCACGGCGGACGCCGCACCGACTCTAATCCGGCCCTGCCGCGCCCTGCCGCTCGGGGCTGCGATCCTGCCGTGTGGCCTATGCGATGTCGCGTCACGCCCAGATATCATTCCATATCCTTTAATTTCTCGCGCTCATGCCTGCGCGTGTGACGAAATGCGTCTTTTGCTGGAAATGTATGGAAAATTCAGCGCCATGCACTGGCCCCGATCTCGAAAACTCCGATCTGAAAATTATGAAACAATCGAAACGTTTTCTCCTAAGGAAATCTTGTTGCGCATCGTCAACCATCTGGTTGATAACCAGAACCGGAGACCGCCATGCAGAAAGCAAATGATTTCCCTGACGTCAGACGCTTTTTGAAATTGCGTCACATCACGCTGCTCCATGCGCTTGATACGACCCGCAGCATGAAGGCCGCCGCTCTGCGGCTCGGCGTTTCCACTGCCGCCGTATCAAAAAGCTGTATAGAAATCGAAGAACTTCTCGGCGCTAAATTATTCGAGCGTTTGGGCGGGGCGCTCGAGCCGACGGAACTATGCGCCCGCGTACTGACCGCCTGCCGTCGTATCGACGCCGAGCTGATCGCCCTGAACGAAGACATCGTGCACATGGGCAAGAGCCTCCGGGGCACGGTGTCCATCGGCTTTCAGGCGCCCGCCCTGCACACCCGTCTGCCGAACTGGTGCGCCACGGTGAAGCGGGAGCATCCGTACCTGACTCTCCGCTGCGAATACGGCATGCGCGCGACGCTTCTATCGGAGCTGGAGGCGAACCGGCTGGACATGCTGCTGATCGACCTGCACGAGATCGACGTTCACCCGCGCTTCGCCTGCGAACCGCTGACGACCGAATTCTGCGTCGTGGTGGACGAGGACAAGAACCTGCGCTTCTCGGACGTGCTGCGTCGATGGCCCGAATACGTCAACAGGATCTGGGTGTTGCCCGTGCAGGGCATGGCGATGCGGGGTCGTTTCGATTCCCTGCTGAAGTCGCGGGGACTGGCTCTTCCCCGACGGATCATCGAGGTCAACTCTCCCATCGCAGCGGCGGAAATCGGCGCAGCGGCGGAGGCCCTGATGTTCGTCCCCGCCTCGATGCTGACGCATCCGCATAATCTGGCCGTCACGCTCGACGACGCATTTTTTCAATCGGAAATGTTCATGACCATGGGCGTCGCGTGGCTTTCAGACACGCGGATGACTCCGTCGGCCCGCTTCGTCTTCGACGCCATCCTCGCCGATCGTCCCATGGAGGCGCTGCAGAGCTGACACGACAACGACGCGTCAGGCTTGCGTCTCTCCACGCGCCGCGTCATGGCGGAAAATAGCCACGATCTGCCCCGCGATCTCGCGACGCGTCAGGCGTCCTTCATGATACCATTCGTCGGCCGTGTTCAGCAGCCGCAACAACAGGATGCGGTAAATGCTGCGGTCCAGCTCCGCCGGAAGAGGCAGGTCCTCCACTATGAGGCGGAAAATTGTTTCAAACTCGTCGCGCTTTCGAAGCAGGGCGACCTTCACCTCCGGTGGAACCGAACGGAAGATGTTCATGATCGGCAGCGTCAGGGATCCCGGATTCAGCTGAATCTCGACCATCTCCTCACACGCCGCCAGCAGGCGATCCCAGGGGTCAGCGAGGGGTTCGATGGCGTCGCGTACCCGGATCGCCGCAGCGTCAAGCGCCTTGTCGTGGATTTCCACGAACAACGCCTCTTTCGAGCGTATGTGATAATACAGCGACCCCGGCAGCATCCCCACACGGTCGGCAATGTCGCGGATAGACGTAGACCTGTAGCCATGTTCGGCGAAAAGCTGGGCCGCGACTTCCAGAATTTCCTGACGTCGCTCCCCCGCCTGCCCGTCATCCGTCGTCGGAGCGTCCAGCGCCGTTCCACCGTGCTCGCGTGCGGTGCGCTGGCGGCGCGGAGCGGCGCGGCGCATTTCGTCTGAATTCGCTACCATTAAGTTGTTTTGCCGCCATCTCCGGCTGTTGCCAACAGCTATAAGGCGAACCGGCGCACAACGGGCGCGTTTCCTGATCCGGCGGACGGGAATGCGTCGAGGCATATGCGCGACGGCGCCCATCGCAATGGAGAACCCGACGTGACCGATCTCGTCAAAGTCCACAAGTCGGACGGCGTGCTCACGCTCGTCATGAACCGCCCGGAAAAGAAAAACGCGCTGACGGACGCCATGTACGGCGTGCTCGCAGACGCGTTGCTCGCCGCGCAGACCGACGCCTCGACGCGCGCGATCCTTATCAGGGGAGAGGGAGAAGCGTTCACCGCCGGCAACGACCTGGGAGAATTCGCGGCCATGGCGGCGGGAAGCGGCCTGCGCAACGTCACGCGCTTCATCGAGGCGCTGGCGACCAATGTGAAGCCTCTGGTCGCGGCTGCGCACGGTCATGCGGTCGGCGTCGGCACGACGATGCTGCTGCATTGCGATTACGTGCTCCTCGCGGACGATATCCGACTCAGCACCCCGTTCGTCAGCCTCGCCCTTGTGCCGGAAGCGGCGTCGAGCCTTCTCCTCCCCGCCCGGATCGGTCATGCACGGGCCTTCGCGATGCTCGCGCTGGGCGAGACTGTCGGGGCGGAGGACGCGCTGGCCTGGGGGCTCGCGAACCGGATCACGTCGCGCGAAGGGCTGACGGGAGCCGCTGAGGCCATCGCCGCTCGCCTCGTCACTCTGCCGGCCGGAGCAGTGGCGGCCACCCGCCGCCTGATGCGCGATTCCGAGACAGTTCTGGCCCGAATGAACGCCGAGACCGAGGAGTTCTCCCGTCGCCTGACTTCCCCAGAAGCGCGGGAGGCGTTCACCGCGTTCGCTGAACGACGCGCGCCGGATTTCTCCCGCTTTTCCTGAATCGCCCGCGCGCGGGGCTTTCCGACGTCCGCCGCAAGGTCGAACGCCCCGCCGTCCGGCGCGTTCGTAGACTTGCAGCAGGACGCGCCGCGCCGTTAGCCTCCCCAGCAAAGGCTGGCCGGCGACGGGCTCGCCAACATATCAAGGAAGAACAAAAGCATGCGCCGTATCTGGAGATCGACCCGCCACTCATTCCTTGCGTGCGCCGCGCTCCTGACGGCTTACGGCGCAGCGGCGGCGGCGGACAGCGTCGATCACGGCTCTACGCCAACCAGCAATGTGACCGTCATGGGTCGTTTTGATCGCGCGCAGCCGTCGGGAATCGCCCTGCTGCCGGATCGTCGCCTCGTCCTCGCCTTTCCGACCAGCGCGCAGAAGCACCCCGGCCCCGTGCTGGCGACCTGGTCAGACCGCGACGGCAAACTGTCGCCCTTTCCCGACGTCGCCGCACAGAAGAAGCTGGTCTCCCCGCTGGGCATGACCGTCGACGGCAACGGTCAGCTCTGGCTGGTCGATGAAGGTCTGCGTGCGGATTCGACGGCAAAATCCCATCCCGCGCTGATCCATATCGACCCGGCGAGTAACCGGATCGTTCGCCGATACGCCCTGACCGAGCCTGTCGCGACCCCCAAGACACATGTCAACGACGTGCGCATCGACCTTACGCATGGGGCGCAGGGCACAGCGTTCGTCACCGACACCTCTTTCGACGATCATCCGGCATTGATGGTCATCGACCTGGCCTCCGGCAACGGACGGCGCGTCCTCTCCGGCACGCGCTACGTCAACGCCGATCCAGATCTGGTGATGGAAGTGGATGGGCGTATGGCCCACTATGACGCCGAGCACCCGACGATGGCGCAGGGCGGTCTGGACGGCCTGACGCTGAGCGCGGATTCCAGCCGCCTTTACTGGTCGCCTCTTTCAGCGCGCAGGCTCTACAGCGCCCCGACTGCGATTCTCGCGGACCCGACGCAGAGCGAAGCGGCGATCGAGGCGTCCGTCAAAGACGAGGGCGA
This sequence comes from Acetobacter nitrogenifigens DSM 23921 = NBRC 105050, assembly GCF_000429165.1. GTDB lineage: Bacteria > Pseudomonadota > Alphaproteobacteria > Acetobacterales > Acetobacteraceae > Acetobacter > Acetobacter nitrogenifigens. The sequence continues at coordinate 317,808 of NZ_AUBI01000002.1, forward strand.
AGTCGGCGTCATGGACGGCATGGCGACCGCGCCGGACGGCTCCCTGTATCTGACGGACATAGAACGCCACGCCGTCCTGCACCGCACCCCCGACGGAACGCTGTCTATCGTAGCGCAGGACCCGCGCCTGATCGCGCCGGACGGCCTCGCACTCGACGGGAACTCTCTGTGGATGACAGTGGGGCAATGGTCGCGCCTGCCCGCGTTCCATGACGGTCGCGACATGCAGGAGCGTCCGTATATTCTGGTCCGCATCACGCCGCTGACGCCTGCGCCGCGTGCCGCGCAATAACGGCTTCCGGCGAAGACATTAGATCCAGAGCACTCCTTACGAAAACCCCTTGATCGCGCGAAGGCGATTGGAGAGCCGACCTGCGGGGGTTGAAACCGCGTGGGTTGAATTTACCTAATCGAGAAAAGGGGTTTCCTCGGCGTAAGAGCCCCTTGCGATGACGGCGCGATTGGCGCTCACTGCCCTCAGGGTCGCGGATAGATCAATTACAGGCGATCTTCCGTTCCTGCAGTCACAGCTGCGAATTATTTAGCGAAACGGACACCAGCCCTGGCCGCAAGCATCTCTGAGGCCGCGACGTAGCGCTGTGCATACGCTTCGGTCATACCATTGGACGGAAGAATAGCCTGCGCCTTGCGGTCGAAGAACGCCCCGCTGCGGTGATCAAGATCAGGCGAAAATAACAAAGGTAAAATCCGCGCCGCGTAATCGTCGGCGCTTGGGGCCAGCTTGCCGATCAGCCATTCCATGATCCTATGCTTCAGGCTGTCCGCGCCCATTAGATTACTGCGGATGCTCGATTTAATCAGACCCGGGTTGAGACCGAATACGTCGAGATCAGGATAACGATGAGCGGCGTCAACCACCAACGCCTCGTTGCCGGCAACGGTATTCATATGCGCGGACATTACCTTGTAGGTCCGCTCAGAATTCAGGTCGTTCAGCGCGCCCAGCTGACCGGTACCCGGATAGCCCATGATGAATGCCCGCGCGCGTGACGCATCCTCACCACGCTGCTTACCCAGACGGGGAGCAAGATCGCGCAGCATCACCAGACGATTCAGGTAGCTGACCGCCATGTCCCTCTCGATACCCTCCGCCGTCATCTGACGCTTCGGCGCTGCAAAAATGCCGGTCGTGAACAACAACAGGTCGCTGCGTTCTGCCGGCAGCTCACGCGCGACACGCTCCGCCTCCTTCAGCAGGCTGATATCCGCCTGCACGAAGCCGATATTGGCGACATCCTTGTCGCGGAACGTCTGCCCCACCACTGTGACGGCCACGCCGCGTCCTGCCAGCGCCTGGCTGATAGCACGGCCCAGACCACCCGTCCCACCGATCACGATGGCGTTTCGACCAGTCAGGGAGCCGGGGTCCACTTTATGCCAGTTCAGGTTAGGATTGCGCTTCATATTTGGATGCCTCTTTATTTCTTTCTAGAAAGAAAGATATTATGCGGAGGTGAATCGTCAAGTCGGAATCAGGAATGAAAATCGGACGCCCCAAAGAAGTACCGGACGACCACATCCTCTCCATCGCGCGGCGCTGTTTTTTGGAACGCGGCGGGAGCATCTCGGCGGCGGACATCGCACGAGAAATCGGCGTCAGTCATACGACCCTCTTCAACCGCTTCGGTTCCAAGCAGGGCCTTATGTTGGCGGCGCTGGAAGCGCCGAAGGAAATTCAATGGATCGCAACGCTTGAGTCTGGTCCCGACAACCGGCCAATCAGGGAACAGATTATCGAAATCGCCTGCACGATCTCGGCTTTCTTCGAAGATCTGCACGCTGGTTTCACGGTCCTTCAGACCAGCGGGATTGCGACGGGCGCCTTGTGTTCGGAGGAAGATCCTGAGGAGTCTGCTCCGGCACGAGCCTTCAGGGCCCTGACTGAATGGATCGGACGGGCGCAGGATCAGGGAAAACTGGCCCGGAGCGATGCGCAGGTGCTCGCTTCGACCCTGCTTGGCGTACTGCACAACCGGGCTTTTTCCAGCCGCATCTGCGGCGATCCAGATTCCGAAAAGACAGCTGACGCAATTTATGTCGCTAATGTGGTCACCTTGCTATGGGAGGGAATCAAGCCGCCACGATGAGCGGCCCCCTCCATCGGAAGTTGCGACCGAGCCACGTCAGACGGGCAACAGCTGAACATAGCGGGCATCTGGCGCCCCACCCAGATGACCTTCATGAGTTGGGACTTCACGGTGGACGCCGGAGCATCCTCCCCTTGAACAAGATGAACCGGAGCATTTGCATCGGTGGAATTGGAAAAATATCTGAAAATTTTTCATTTAATTTATTTATTTAAAATAAAAATACTTTACGATAACGGCGACATTTTCACGACCAACACTCCCCCGATGTCCGTTGCTCGCCTCGAAATATGGTCGTCACCCGCATACCTGATCAAAATTGACCAATTCTGTTAAAATCTCAAAAATCAAAAACGGCGGAGAAAAACGTCCCGCGCCTCTGTCCATACTGGGCCTGATAGACGCCGACCCCGCTTCCATCTCGAAGCTGGTAGCGTTTGTCGAAAAGATTCATCACATCAGCACGAATTCTTACATCTTTCCCCACAATGACCTTCGAAAAGGTGTGTTGATAGCCAATATTGAACACTTCATATTGCGGTTCTTTTTTCAGATTGGCGAAACCGCTGCGTAAACCATAGCCATAGACAAAGTCGATATACGCCATGTCACGCTTCGCGGTCCATGACAGCCCTGCCGTAGCAGCGTATTCTCCCTGATGATCAAGCTGGATATCATGCGTTCGGATATAGGCCAGTTCCTCCGGATCGAACTGATACTGCGCCGAGTTGATGTCCCGCGCCGCCGTCTTGACGTATGAGAAATTGCCGAACGCCGACCAGGCCCCGTGTTTCCATGAACTCCCGAATTCAGCGCCATAAACACGGCCGCGTCGATAACTGAACGGCGCGAGCACGACCGCGCGCCCGAATTGCCCGAGATCTGTCAGATCATGCGCCCATTTGGCATAGGCGTCGAGCGTCACCTGAATCTCCGGTGTAATGAGCTGCAGAAGACCCGCGTCAACATAATGGGATTTTTCGACCTTTGTCGCGTCATCGGTCATGTTGGCGGCGGCATTGGTCGTTCCGGAAAACTTCGCCAATGTCGAAGGGTAGACGTATTGCGGTGAGGGCGGTGCAAAATATCGTGAATATCCAAAATGAAACGTTGTGCCGGGAGCCGGTTTCCAAACCAGATTCGCCCGCGGGCTCAATTGCCCTTCAGTGTCGAAAGACGACGCAAAGCGGTCATAGCGAAGCCCATAATTGAACGTCAGGTTTCGCGTGATCTTGTACTCGTCCTGAATATATGCTCCGGCTTCAACCGACCAGTTTCCGGTGTTGTCCATCACCCGCACCGGAGTGCTCGAACTTTGCCGCCCTGTCGCATCGACAGGAAACGCCAGCGTGTTGGTGTCCAGTCGTTCAGACGTATATTGTCCCAGAACGCCTGCCCTTATCGTGTGATTTTTCGTGATATCGCAAGACAAATCCGCCTGCATGCCGCCCGTTGCGAAGTCGTTGACTTCATGTTCCGAGACGCCTTGGTAGATCAGATCACGATCACGGTCCGGCGTGTAGTCGATCCGTCCGTAGCGAAAATATGGCGATGCCTGAAAATTCAGCCTCTCGGTCGTACGCTGATAGGACAAAACGGCGTAGTAATTTTGCTCCGTCTGGCTGTCGTTCAAATTGGCCCAGTTCATGGCAGGATCAAGCGTGTTGACGCCAGTCAGATCATAGATGGTCGTATAGCGCGGGCTGGACTGATCGAAGGTTTTGAACGAATTCGGAATCTCGAAGTCCGCATAGGATACGCTGCTCAGAAGGCTCACACGACTGGCGTCGTCGATCTGATACGAAAGGTAAGAGAAAGCCTTTTCCTGCCGGGTGACGTCATGAACGGCGCGGAAGGCGGGGCTCGGATTTTCGATGCCGATGTTGTTGCGCGTGAAGGACAGTGTCGTGAAGTAATCCAGCTTTCCGTGCTGGCCGCCCAACTGAACCGAAGGGACAAAAGTGTTGTAACTTCCGCCATACAACGACATTTGGTTGTGCTTCAGACTTTCTCCGCTTCTGGCCGTAACGTCCACCACGCCAGCCGTGCGAAATCCGAACTGCGCAGGCAACGCGCCGGTCAGCAGGTCCACGGACCCGATCATGCGCGTATCCAGTTCCTGCCCGAAGCCATTCAACCCTTCGGGCAAAAGCACGCCGTTGACCCGATAGGTCAGGCCTCCGTGTTCTCCGCGCACATGCACTTCGCCATAACTGTCGAGAACGACGCCGGGAACGCGCAACAATATCTGGTTGAACGCCGCATTCTGACCGCCCGGGGTGACCACGATCTGATGTTGGTCGATATGATAATCCACAGCGCCCAGACCCGGAAAAATACGAGCGCGTTCTCGATTGAGATGACCGACGACGTCAATGTGTTCGGAGCCGAGTTGTTTCGACGTAGCGGACGCCTGAAGCGACGTAGACGCCCTGGTGTCGCCGTCGTCACTCCGCGGGCGGGTCCGAATTGGCGGCTGGCGGCTGGCTCCGGTCTCTTGTGGCGAAAAAGAAGAGCCCTCCGCGCCGGGCGCCGCATAGACGTCTCCTGCGGCGGAGAAAGCCAAACTGGCGATCAACCACATTCCGCCCAACGGTCGACGCACGCTGAATAACGATGCACTCAAAATATAGCATATGCTATATTTCTGTACGTCAGTAGGCAATCTTCTTCGTTTCGAAGGAAGCATAAGGAATAGCCTGTGAAGAACGTTTTAACCCGACAGGGCGCCGCGAAGAAGGTTTTCTCTAACGCAGTCGCGCCGAAATATGCAATATGCTATATTCTTGCGCACCGAAAAAGCTCACGAACATTTTCGCAATCACGCTTCAGGAGGCGCGCCGTGAATCCGGTTTGTCCTGACGCCAGACTCCCGAAGCGTTTACTCGGCGCTTGCGAAGCGCCTTCCGAAAACCACACAGTCGCCACTTCCAAACCGCCATGCCGGTGAGCCGCATCGTCAGCCTCGGCACGATAAACGGGCGGCGCCGTCCCATAACCGCGGATGGACGATCATGTCCGACCTTGCCCGCAACCGTCCGACTTCGGTAAAGTCAGAAAGACGTTCCGACGATGAGCGCCGGGGCTACGTGTGAAAGAGGTTGGGTGTGACCAAGCGTCGCCCGGAGCAAGTTGGACGCCTTCTCGCCGCGCTGCTGATCGTAGCGGCGCTGGTGATCGCGCCCCTGTTCGCAGGCTCCGCATCCGCAACGTCATGCGATGCAATGACCTCGACCGGTCACGGCATGGCGGCCTGCTCGGACGCGCCATGTCACAAAGCGACGAAGGCCATGCAGATGACCGGGCCGTCGACGCAAATGCCTACGGGAGACCACCCGCACAATCCGGGCGCGTGTTGCACGTCGAGCGTCGCCATTCCTCTCGCCGCCGCGCCACCGCGTCTGGTCCTGACATTCGCGCAGCATCCCGTCGTGTATACGGCGCATCTCCCCCCCGGCGCGCCCGGCCTGACTGGCGCGCCCGACCTGCCTCCGCCCAGAATCCCGGTCTGACGCGGCCTGAGCCGCGTTTCCCTTCGCCAGCGCCGATGAAGCCGCCTGGACTGATAGATCCGGATAGCCGTCCAACGCCCTGAACGCTGCTGGCGCGACCGAACCTTTCGCGGATTTCCCTCATGCTCCGTACCATATCGCGATCGCCGCGCGCGCTGCCGCGTCGACGTTTCGTAACCGGCGCCGCCCTCGCCTGCGCCGCGCCGCGCCTCCTTCAGGCGTCGCCAGCCCTCGCCGACGCATGGTCTGCCCGCGACGTTGTCATTCCAAAGACGCCGCAGCCCCCGCCTTTGGCCTCGTCGTCGTTCAGCCTGACGGTCGAAACCGTGCCTATGACCGTCCATGGCGCACACCTCGACGCCGCCGGGGTGAACGGTCTCGCCCCTGCCCCCGCCATGCGCTGGCGCGAAGGGGACACTGTACGGATCGACGTGACGAACCGTCTGGACGAGGCGACCTCGATCCACTGGCACGGATTGCGGCTTCCGGCGGATATGGACGGCGTGCCCGGCCTCAGCTTCGCAGGCATCGCGCCGGGCGAGACGTTCACGTACCGCTTCCCGGTCCGCCAGAGCGGGACATACTGGTATCACAGCCACTCCGGCGGGCAGGAGCAGGGCGCGCTCTACGGCGCTCTGGTCATCGACCCCGCCGCCGGCCCCGTCCACCAGACAGAACGCGATTACGTCATGGTCCTGTCCGACTGGACCGACGTCGCCGCGCGAGACATCGTCTCCAACCTCAAGTTCAACAGCGACTATTACAATTTCCGCCAGCGCACCGTCGGAACCTTCGCGCGCGACGCCCGACGCGACGGATTGGGAAGGGCGGTGCGTGACCGCCTGCGCTGGGGCGCCATGAACATGGCTCCGACCGATATCTCTGACGTCTCCGGCGTGATCTACACTTACCTGCTGAACGGGCAACCGCCGGATATTGGCTGGACCGGGCTGTTTCGCCCCGGAGAGCGCATCCGCCTGCGGTTCATCAACGCCGCGTCCATGACACTGTTCGACGTGCGGATTCCGGGTTTGTCGATGACCGTGGTGGCCGCCGACGGCAACGACGTCGAACCTGTGCCGGTGGATGAATTCCGCATCGGCCCGGCGGAAACATACGACGTGATCGTGCAGCCGCAGAGCGAAGGGCCTCACACGATCTTCGTGCAGTCAGAGGATCGCACCGGCTACGCACGCGGCGTGCTCGCGACGCAATTCGGCCTGACAGGCCCCATTCCGCCAATGGACCCCCGCCCCCTGCGCACGATGGCGGATATGGGCATGGCCGGAATGAACATGGGCGGCGCGAATGACAAGCATGAGGCCGCGGGGATGAATATGCCGGGCATGGCCATGCCTTCGGCTCATGAAAAAGGGAACGGCGCGCCAGCAATGACGGCGCCCGCCGACCTCAAAACCGGCGTCGAGGTTCAAAGCGTCGCTGCGGAACCGATGAACCGCCTGGCGGAACCGGGAGACGGTCTGGAAAATAACGGACGGCGCGTCCTTACCTACACAGACCTCCGCGCGACACGCCCAGGCACGGACCCGCGCCCGCCCTCTCGAGAGATCACTCTCCATCTGACGGGCAACATGGAGCGCTTCATCTGGGGCTTCAACGGCAAGAAGTTTTCAGAAGCGGAACCTATACGTCTCGCCCTCGGCGAACGCGTCCGCTTCATCCTTATCAACGACACGATGATGGAGCATCCAATCCACCTGCATGGGCTATGGAGCGAGTTGGAAAACGGCCACGACGCATTCCGCCCATACAAGCACACGATCACCGTAAAGCCGGGCGAGCGTCTTAGTTATCTGGTCTCCGCCGATACGCCGGGCCTGTGGGCCTATCACTGCCACCTGTTGTACCATATGGACACGGGCATGTTTCGTACGGTGGTTGTGTCGTGAGCCGCCGTCGCACGACGTCGCTCGCCGCCCTCATGACGCTGGCCATAAGCCCCGCGCCCATCGGCCACGCCACCGAACCAAACGACGCGATGCAAGGGATGGACATGCCGGGCATGACGATGCCCACCCGAAGCATTGTACACGTGCCAAAACCCGGCGCCGAGAAGCAAACGAAGGCATCTGCGACTGGCAAGAAAACGCAAACACAGTTGATGCGCTCCCCACCGGCTCCGAACACGGCGCAGGACGGCGCGACCCCGCGCCTTATCGGCATGAGCGGCATGAGCGGCATGAGCGGCATGAGCGGCATGAGCGGCATGAGCGGCATGAGCGGCATGAGCGTGCGATCGCCTGGTCAGGTCGGCTCTGCAAGGCCTGGCGATGCACCGGTCCATTACATCAACGGCGTCATGCCGGTCATGGATCAGAGCCGATATTTCCATGGCCTGCTTGATGAATTCGAAGCCCGTTACAGCGGCCGCGGTGGAGAGTTCCGTTATGACGCGCAATCCTGGTACGGCAGCGATTACGATAAGCTCTGGCTAAAATCCGAAGGAACGGTCGGGACGAGCGGACGCTTCGGCGATGGCGATCATGAGGCGCTCTACAATCATGCGATTTCCCGGTACTTCGACCTGCAGACTGGCGTTCGCGTCGATATCGACAGCGGCCCCGCGCGCGCCTGGGGCGCAGTCGGCGTGCAAGGGTTGGCTCTCTATTTCTTCGATCTGGAGGCGACAGCCTATTTCAGTGATCGCGGCGCAGCCGCCCGGCTTCAGGGGTCCTACGATATCCTGCTGACCAACCGTCTGATCCTGCAACCTCAGGCGGAACTGAATTTCTACAGTGAGTCAGATCGCGCGCGAGGCGTTGGAACCGGTCTGTCGGACATCGATGCCGGGCTACGCCTGCGCTACGAATGGCGCAGAAAGTTCGCGCCCTATATCGGCATGACCTATTCCGGTGTTTTTGGACAGGCTGCAGCAATGGCGCGTTCGGGAAACACCACAGTTCACAATATGAACTTCACATTCGGTATCCGCACGTGGTTTTGACGAGAAATAAATACGAGCATTTAAAATTATTATTCGAAATTCTTTAAAATTCCCCTGTCCGCAATTAATTGCGGACAGGGGCAACTGACCTCAGAAGTTCATGCCAGCTTGCAAGAAGAAGTAACGGCCGTTGTAATAACTGCCATACATGCCGCCGTCGCTGTTGTCAGTCGCGCTGGCCACAAACGGGGGCTTCTTGTTGGCGATGTTCTGAATGCCGCCTGTAAACGCCCATCTGTGGAAATTATACGTCATGCTCAGATCCTGCAGATACATGCCGGGTGTTTTGATGCGCTGTGTCCCAACAGGCTGCAGATTGGCGGTGCCGTTGTTCCAGCGCATGCCACTGATGTAATTGACCATATAGCTCACGGACAATGGTCCATGCTGCCAGGACAATGTCAGGTAATCACGCGTGATGGGCACGCCTGACGTCTCACCAGCCGTATTTTGATACAGCAAAGAGCCCATGTAGTTATACCACGGGCCGCCAGCCGTATTCTGCTGCTTGTATGACAGCAGGCGCTGGAAGTTATTTTCGATGGAAAACACATCACGCGTGGTGACCATAAGGTGATAGCTCAGGTCCCAGTCAATGCCGCTGGTGATCATGTTCCCCAGGTTTTCGTCAATGGCGTTGACGTTTGTGAGCTGACCACCGGAATTACGTGTAATATACGAACACTGGCCTGAATCGGCGCCGGTATAGCACGAGTCCAGGATGTACTGCGTTCCAAGACTTCCGATCATGTGCTGCAGCGTGTAGTGCCAGAATTCGACCGAGGTGGAGAAACCCTTGATCCAACGGGGGGTCAGGACCGCTCCGAACGTGTAGGTACGACCGGTTTCCGGCCGCAGCTTGGTGTTGCCACCCGTTGTCGTGGCGACCTGTCCGCTGCCAGCCTGCGTAAACGTCGCGGTGTTGATACCGCGTTTGGCGCAACTCGCCTGCACTGCGTTGGAAAGTGTGCCATAGGATGAAACCTGCGCGCAGGGATCCGTCGCGGTTTCATAGCTGAGGGCCTGACCGCCGTACATTTCATACACATTCGGCTGACGGAAAGATGTTCCCAAAGTTGCGCGAAAACTAACGTCCTGAGTCGGCGCCCAGTTGATCGACGCTTTCCAGTTTTTGGTGCTGCCGAATGTGCTGTAGGACGAGTAACGGCCCTGCGCGTCGATCGTCAGATCACGCGCCAGGAACGCGTTGCGCAGCAGTTCAAGGCGACCTTCAAGGTACCCTTCCGTCACATTGAACCCGCCCGACGTAATGCCCTGCGTGTTGGTCAATGTATTGCCGGAAACTACGTTCGGATCAGGGGTATAGTTCAGGGACTCTCCACGGTGTTCCATGCCCATGGCAAGGCCGAACGAACCGCCGTTTTTCCACGGCATTTTCGCGACATGGTTGTTGTTGATGCGCAGGTTCAGGTCACGAAGCTGGTAGAGAGAGTGGTTGATGGTCGTGTAATTGGAATACGCGGCTCCCTGCTGGGACAGCGTGGAGAATGCGCTTGACTGCTGGCAGCCGGCGCTACCGGCGCAACTGTTTGGATTATATGTGAACGTCGTATTCGGGTCCTGAAGATTCCCAGGATTACTGGGTTCAAGTCCCCACTCCTGAAGCAGCTTCAGGTAGTTGCCGGCGCCCTCCGTCTGGTCCGTCTCACGGCTCATTCCGTACGTGTAAGAAACATCGTACTTCCAGTCCCCGACGATATCGCCTTTGAGACCAGCCATACTTGTCCAGGTATCAAGCGCCGTTTCGAAGCGACGATTCCCCCACTCCATCATCCGTTTATAGACCTGCAACGGCTCACCGGTCGTGTTGCCCGGATAATTGGCGGGCAGGAGGATTGTCGTCGGGCTGCCTGCAATAGGCTCCGGCGCCATGTAGTAGTTCGACGTCTTATGAGAATAACGAGAATTCATATAGAAGTCGAAATGACGATTCACGGCATAATGCGCATCGACAGACATCGTCGAATTTTGCAGGGCGTTTTCCAGAGACTGCGCCTGCCCGTACTGATAACGCTGGCCGTTATAATCGGTCACGCCACTAGAGCCGTTGCCGGAGTATGCGTTGCCGGTATTGTTGCCGTAAAACAGGCCATCTCCCGTTATGCTTGAACCATGCAGCACGCCTGAAGACGATGTCGGGTTGTTGGTCTGCGCGTTTGCGGCCCATGAGCGATTACGCTGCAAGACGCCGCCCTGACTCATATAAGACCCGAAGACCGTTATGTTGCCCTTGTCGTGATCGAAGTTCCAGCCTTTGTAGCCGGAAATCTGACCCGTAAGGTTATCGCCTTGCCCGGTGACGCCGCCTTTGATGGTAATATTGCCCGTCGTCAGGTCGTGACGAAGCTTGATATTGATAACGCCGGAGACAGCGTCTGCGCCGTAAAGTTCAGAGCCGCCGTCTTTCAGGATTTCGATACTGGCGATTTGCTGAACAGGAATGGTGTTCAGGTCGACGCAGGCCGACGCGCCATTCAGAGACGTGCGCTTTCCATCGATCAACACCAGCACACGGCTTTGGCCCAGATTACGGATGTCGGTGCATGATGCTCCTCCCCCACCGTTAGTCTGCGAGTTGGTCGTTCCCGAAGATCCGATCGATGGCAGGCGCTGCAGGAAGTCGCCAAGATTCGTCATGCCAGTCGCATTGATCTGCTTGGCAGTCACGATCTGGACAGGGTTTGCGTTGTGATTTGCCGATGTGCTCAAAGCGGAACCGGTAACAACGACGCTTTCGTTGGTATTGCTTTCAATCGACGGCAATACGGTGGGCGCAACGGCTCCCGCTCTGACCTGAGAATACTGGTGCGACGCAGGGGCGTTTATCTTCGCAGGAGCACTTTGTATTTTTGATGCAGGCGCAGAATTGTCCCTTTTCTTTATACTCCTATGTGACTTTCCAGATTGTGTCTGGGTTGACGATGCGGCGGCGGCGATTTTGGTTTGCACACAAAAACTTCCCGTCGCCAGAAAAGAAAAACATAAAAATATAGCTTTTCTTTGGTGTGTCATATTTTTCGCCATGTATCGGGTTCATCACTAAGCGCAACATGTTTTTGTTGAACTCGTGTGTCCACGGCGAATTCAAAATTCGCTTCCCAATTGCCACAGCCTGTTGCGAAATTAACACTAAATTAATATGATTATTACCAATAAACGCCAGAATGTAATTTCTTGTATCGTTTATTTATCTTATATTTGTAACATAGCAGAATCGAAACATGATGATTTGGACTCAAAATATCTTTGCCAAATCCACACCACCCCAAGAAGCTCTTTGAGTTTTGTGTGCGAAGCGGCAGGTTGTATGCCACCGCCTGCTTCGCCCAGCCGAACGGGCGATCAACCCGTTCACGTCACGTTATGATCGGCTCGCAGGCGCGACGCTGTCCCCAGAATCAAACACCAGCATAACCTCTCCCGCGATCGGAGACGGCGTGCGGTCTTTTCTCAACAACGCACGGAACCTGCCGTCATAGCTCGCGGCCTGTTCGTATTGGACGTCCAGCAACCCGTGCCTGTCGAGAAACACATTGAACGCCGCGGGAACGCGCACGCATCCCTCTGAACCAGTGTGGCCAAGCCGTCGCTCAAGGAAGTCGGGATCCGTAGCATGCATCTCCAAACGGATGTCGCCGGTCTCGCCATCGGTTCGCCAGCCCTTGACCGCGTTCCGCCAACCGAAATCCCAGACCCGCATTCCTTTTGCGCCGATGCCACGAATTCCGTTCTCGTTCTTGGTGCCTTCTGCGCGATAACCCAGCCGGTCGGTTGTGTTGTCGAACACGCCTGTCGGCGTGATGTAGTAGTATTTGCGTCCCTTGGTCCCGGTCGAAACCTTGACGCCGCCAATCACCTCCCAGTCGTCAGAATCCGGCAATGCGAGCACCAGAGCAAGCCTTTGCACGGCCGGATTGCGGTCCACCACGACCAAAACCTGCGCGCGCGTGATTCGATACCCCCCCTGCTCGACGCCATTCCTGGCGGCGGCCACCCAGTGGGCGCGCTGTTGGATGGTGAAGGATTGCAAATTCGGCACTTCACGCTTCAGCGCCGCCTGCAATTTGCCCGCCTCTTGCCGGGCGGCAGCATCATCAAGCGCGGGCAGCGGAGGAATTTCGACGGAGGGCGTGGGATTTAGAACCGGGTCAGACGGCGTCGTGGGCGTCGGAGTCACCGCCGTCGACGGGCTCACACCTGATGCGCCTACGGTTGGCGCGGCGGGTTGCTCCAGACCTCCAGACGCAGGTTGCGCAGCAACTGCAGACATGGACACCAGAAGCGCAGCCGCAACGGATGTCGCGATCAGCACGGAGCCCATCGATGGCGCTGTACCCGTCTTCGGCCATCCTTTTACGCTGCGCTTCAACGCAAATCCCCCCGATACGCCCAAGGCCAGTAAAGCTTATGTCACTGCGAGGACAATAGCCAGAAAATCGCTTTTTTATCAAAAGCGAACAGATATTGACGAGCGTTGCGCCACGCTCACGCTTTAACGACGCGCCACAGGCAACGCCAAATACAAAAAAACGCGCGACCAGCATTGCCGGTCACGCGCTGCAGGCGACAGGGGGCTCGCCCCTGCCGCGCCTCTCTCTTGTGGGCGTTAGATATTCAGAGACATGCCGTTGACGCCAAGCGCGGCTTCCTTGACCGCCTCGCTCAGCGTCGGATGCGCATGGCAAACACGGCCGATATCTTCGGAAGACGCCCCGAACTCAATCGCCATGGTGCATTCGGCGATCAGTTCTCCCGCGCCCGGGCCGAGGATATGGACGCCGAGCACCCGGTCAGTCGTCGCATCGGCGATGACTTTCACGAACCCGTCCGTCGTTCCCAAAGCGCGCGCACGGCCATTAGCCATAAAGGGGAACTTGCCGACCTTGTAGGAGACGCCCTTTTCCTTGAGCTGCTCCTCGGTGAAGCCCACCGTGGCCAGTTCCGGCCATGTGTAGACGACGCCCGGAATGGCGTCATAATTCACATGCCCCGCTTGCCCGGCGAGGATTTCGGCGAGGGCCACGCCCTCCTCCTCCGCCTTGTGCGCCAGCATCGGTCCCTTGATGACGTCGCCGATGGCGTACACGCCCGGAACGTTGGTGGCGAAGTGCTCATCCACCTCGACCCGCCCACGGTTGTCCACCGCGATCCCGGCTTCTTCCAGACCGAGGTTCTTGCTGGCCGCGGTACGCCCGATAGCGAGCAGAACGACGTCCGCCTCCAGCGTCTGCGCATCGCCGCCCTTGGAGGCCTCGACCGTCAGGGTCACGCCCTTCGCGGTCTTCTCGGCCTTCGTCACCTTATGACCGAGTTTCATCTTCAGACCCTGCTTGGTCAGGATCTTGCGGAACGCGGCCTCGACCTCGTTATCCGTGCCTGGAACCAGACGGTCGAGGAATTCGACGACCGTCACTTCCGCGCCCAGACGCTGCCACACGCTGCCCAGCTCCAGACCGATGACGCCGCCGCCAATCACGACCAGACGCTTCGGCACAGCCGAAAGCTCAAGCGCGCCAGTGGACGTGACGATCACCTTCTCATCGACGTCGACACCTTTCAGGCCGGCGCTGTCACTGCCCGCGGCAATGACGATGTGCTTCGCCGTGACCGGTTTGCCCGCAACCGTCAGACGGCCGGTTCCCTGAACCTTGCCCTCGCCCTTCAGCCAGGTGATCCCGTTCTTCTTGAACAGGTACTCGACGCCCTTCACGTTGGCTTCGACGATCCCGGCCTTGCGCTTCTGCATCTGCGCAAGGTTGAGCTTCACGCTGGCGATATCCACGCCGTGAGCGGCGAAGTCATGCGCAGCCGCATGAAAGTTCTCGGACGAGTGCAGCAGCGCCTTCGACGGAATGCACCCGACGTTCAGGCAGGTGCCGCCAAGGGTCGCACGCTTCTCGACGCACGCAACCTTGAAGCCCAGTTGCGCCGCACGAATTGCGCACACATAACCGCCCGGACCGGCGCCGATCACCACGACATCGTAATCGGTCTCGGCAGGAGCTTCCGTCGCTTTCGCGGGCGCAGGGGCCGCAGCTTTCGCAGGAGCGGGCGCCGCTTTTTCCTCAGACTTCGCAGCAGGAGCCTTCGCAGCGGGCTTGGCCGCCGCCTTGCCGCCTTCGGCCAGAAGCGCCAGCACCGCGCCAACCTCGACCTCGTCGCCTTCCTTGACCACGTGGCTCTCAAGCACGCCAGCCGCAGGAGCCGGAACCTCGACGCTCACCTTGTCGGTCTCCAGCTCCACAATCGGATCGTCCACCGCCACAGCGTCGCCCGGCTGCTTGAGCCATTTGCCGACCGTTGCAGAGGAGACGCTTTCACCCAGCGCCGGAACCTTGATCTCGATAGCCATATTTTCCCGTCCCGATTGAAGCCGATGAACGCCGGGCGCGTCGCCCGTCACATTAATCGCCCTTGTGCGCCTCCCTGCAGGAAGGCCGCCGCGTTTCCCATGCGAAACGCCGTTAAATCGTCACGCGCCCCGCGTCATATACATGGCCCGGGGCGCGACGGATTGTCAGAGGCCGAGCAGAAGGCTGCGCGGGTCCTCGACGTATTTCTTCACGCTGACGAGGAAGCTCACCGCTTCCTTGCCGTCCACGATGCGGTGATCATAGGACAGCGCAACATACATGATCGGCCGGATTTCGACCTTGCCGTTCACCGCGACCGGGCGGTCGACGATGTTATGCATGCCCAGAATGCCGGACTGCGGGGCATTCAGGATCGGCGTCGAAAGCATCGAGCCGTAGATGCCGCCATTGGTGATCGAGAACGTGCCGCCGGCCAGATCGTCGATCTTCAACGTACCCTCACGCGCCGCCTTGCCGAAGCCCGCTATGCGCTTCTCGATCTCGGCGTGGCCAAGATTTTCCGCGTCGCGCAGCACCGGCACGACCAGACCGTTCGGGCCGCCAACCGCGATGCCGAGGTTGATGAAGTTGCGGTAGATGACGTCTTCGCCGTCGATCTCCGCGTTGATCGCCGGGAACTCCTGCAGCGCCGCGATGACCGCCTTCGAGAAGATCGACATGAAGCCCAGCTTCACGCCGTATTTCTTGACGAAGCTGTCCTGGAACTCGACACGCATCTCCTTGGCGGCGGTCATGTCGATTTCGTTGAACGTCGTCAGCATCGCCGCGGTGTTCTGCGCGTCCTTCAGGCGACGTGCGATCGTACGACGCAGGCGCGTCATCTTCACTCGCTCTTCACGCGGATCGTCCTGACGCGGGGCCTTCGGCGCGGCCGCAGGCGCACTGGCGGCAGGCTGCGACACGAACGCCAGAACGTCGCCCTTCGTGATGCGGCCATCCTTGCCCGTGCCCGCGCCGACCTGCTCGGCCGAAACGCCCTTCTCCGCCATCAGCTTGCGCGCAGCCGGAAGGGCTGCCGCGGCGTCAACCGGAGCAGATTTCACGGCGGGAGCCGCAGCCGCCTTTGCGACAGGGGCGGGAGCCTTCGGGGCCGCTTCCTTCGGGGCCTCGGCCTTGGCGGGAGCCGCAGAGGCCTTGCCGCTCGGGTCCAGCGTGATCAGCAGAGCGCCGACTTCGACCTCGTCGCCCTCGTTCGCCGCGGGCGTCCCAAGCACGCCAGCCTGCGGCGCCGACACTTCGACGCTCACCTTGTCGGTCTCCAGCTCCACGAGCGCTTCATCAGCGGCAACCGCCTCGCCAGCCTTCTTCAGCCACTTGCCGACCGTCGCCGTGGTGACGCTCTCGCCCAGTGCCGGCACCTTGATCTCGACAGACATCTCGCTTCCCACTTCCTTTTTATCCCACGCGCCTGCGACGCTTCAACCAGGCGCCACAGTCACGCTACGACCGGCGACATACACCGCCGGAGCATCTCTCGACGCCGCCTGTCCTCCCGTTCGCAAAATTACGAAAGGGCGACCTGCAAGACGGCGCGTTGAGCGGTCACGCCACCGGGCGCGGCCGCTCCAAACCCCCGACGTCAGCCCAGACCGAGCGCCGACTTGACCAGCGCAGCCTGCTCCGCCGCGTGAATTCTGGCCAGACCTGTCGCCGGGCTCGCCGCCGCCGCGCGGCCGACGTAGGCCGGACGCGTGACCTTGTGCCCGGCGACGCCAAGAGCGCCTTCGATCAGACGATCGACAAAATGCCAACCGCCGCCATTTCGGGTTTCTTCCTGACACCACACGATATCAGTGGCTTTCGGATATTTCTTGAATTCGGCGGCCAGTTCCGCTTCCGGGAACGGATAAAGCTGCTCAAGGCGCAGGATCGCCGTGGTGTCCAGCTTCTGGTCACGCCGCTCCTGCAGCAGGTCGTAATAAACCTTGCCCGAGCAGATCACGATACGTTTGACCTTGTCCGCCGCCAGATCGTCAACCTCGCCGATGACCGGCTTGAACGACGTGCCTGTCTCGAACTCAGGCAAAGTCGAGACCGCCAGCTTGTGACGCAGCAGAGACTTCGGCTCCATCAGTATCAGCGGCTTGCGGTACGGCAGCTTCAACTGACGACGCAGCGCATGGAAGTAGTTCGCCGGCGTCGTGATGTTGCAGACAAACATGTTATCTTCGGCGCAGAGCTGCAGATAGCGTTCAAGGCGGGCGGACGAATGCTCCGGACCCTGCCCTTCGTAACCGTGCGGCAGCAGCATCACCAGACCGGACATACGCAACCACTTCGTCTCGCCAGAGGCGATGAACTGGTCCACGATCACCTGAGCGCCGTTGGCGAAGTCGCCGAACTGCGCCTCCCACAGCACCAGATTGTTCGGGTTGTGCATGGTGTAGCCATACTCGAAGCCAAGCACGGCGAACTCGGACAGGTGCGAGTTGTAGATATCGATTTTCGCCTGACCGTCCTCGATATGATTGAGGAAGGTGTAATCGCCCTGCGTCGTCTGGTCCTTGACCGTAGCATGACGCTGGCTGAACGTGCCGCGCTGCACGTCCTCGCCCGACAGGCGAACGCGGTGCTTTTCAAGAAGCAAAGAGCCAAAGCCAAGAGCCTCGCCCGTCGCCCAGTCGATGCCTTCGCCGGTCTCGATCGCCTTGGCCTTGGCCTTAAGCTGACGTGCGATTTTGCCGTTCAGATCGAAATCTTCCGGCGCAGTGCTGATCGCACCGCCGATTTTCGCGAGCACGTCTTTGGAGACGCCCGTCGCAACCGTCGGGTATTCGCCCTCTTTCGGCGCCTGCAGATCCGACCACGCGCCTTCCAGCCAATCGGCCTTGTTCACCTTGTAGGACTGGGCGGCCGTGTATTCGGCGTCGAGGCGTGCGTGGAACGCGTCCCACTGGCTCTTCGCCTCTTCCTCGGTCACGACGCCAGCTTTCACCAGATGCGCGGCGTAAAGCGTGTGCGGCGTCTCATGCGTGGCGATCGCCTTGTACATGATGGGCTGCGTGAAAGCGGGCTCATCCGTCTCGTTATGGCCGTTGCGGCGATAGCAGACGATGTCGAGGATGATGTCGCTGGCGAATTTCTGGCGATAATCAGCGGCCAGACGAGACGCGTAAACGACCGCTTCCGGGTTGTCGCCGTTGATGTGCAGGACCGGCGCTTCGATGGCTTTGGCCATGTCCGAGCCATAGACGCCGGAATGCCCGTTCACCGGGTTGGTGGTGAAACCGACCTGATTGTTGACGATGATATGCACCGAACCGCCGGTGCGGTAGCCGACAAGCTGCGACATCGACAGCGTTTCATACACCACGCCCTGACCGGCGAACGCTGCGTCGCCATGAATCTGGATAGCCATGTGCGACAGACGCGTCTCGGTGTCGCCGTCATCGTCCTGCGCCGCGCGAATCTTGCCGCAGACGACCGGATCGACAGCCTCAAGATGCGACGGGTTGGGCTGCAGCGAGATATGTACCGAACGCCCGGCGATCTCGACGTCCGTCGACGTTCCGAGATGGTATTTCACGTCGCCCGAGCCCGCGACATTGTCAGGCTTGAAAGAACCACCTGCGAATTCGTTGAAGACCGCGACATACGGCTTGCGGACGACGTTCACGAGCGTGTTTAGGCGTCCGCGATGCGCCATGCCGATGGCCACGGACTTCACGCCCTGCTGCGCCGCCTGGTCGATGATCGCATGCAGGGACGGGATCGAGACCTCCCCGCCCTCAAGACCGAAACGCTTGCCGCCGACATAACGCTTCGCGCAAAACGCCTCATACCCTTCCGCTTCGGTCAGGTGCTTGAGGATCGCCTTCTGCTCGGTCGCCGTAACGCCAGCCTGCCAGTTGTCACCCTCGATGCGCGCGCGGAACCACTCCCGCTGCTCCTCGCTACGGGCGTAGATGTATTCGGAGCCGATCGCGCCGCAATAAACGTCGCGCAGGGCCGCCACAATTTCCTTGACCGTCGCCGTGTCGCGTCCGGGAAGCAGCGGGGACAGCAGGGAGCCGATATAAACCGGACGGTCCAGATCCGCCGGACCAAAGCCGTAAGTCGCCGGGTCCAGTTCGACGGCGGGCTTCGGAACCTTCAGACCGAGCGGATCGGTCTGCGCCTCCAGATGCCCGAATTCACGGAACGCGCGAACCAGTTGCGCAACGGCGAGGCTGTCAGAAGCAGCCAGACCGGCGCCCTTTCCAGCCGCGGGCTTGCCAGCCGGGACGGCCACAGGCTCTTCGCCCGTGATGATGGATTTGCGCGGAGCCCACGACGCGCCGGAGGCGTCCTGCAGGATCGAGGCCGCTTCGTCATCGAGAGAGCCGAAAAGGCTGGCGAAAGACGGATCGACGCTGGAGGGGTTTTCAGCCCACCGCGCGTACAGATCGGCCACGTAGGCGATGTTGCTGCCGCTTAGAGCGGCGGTAAGGAGATCGGCGCCCGCCATCTTCAGAACACTCCCATGTCTAGTCGCAATCCCGCGGACTCGGGCTCATGACCGCCGTCAGACGGTCGGCTGCAACTCCGACCTCCGGCGACCATGATCCGCAATGTTGAAAAACCGATGAGTCGGAAGGAAGCGTCAGACCCGACGACGCTGCGTCCCGTTACCAAAGACCCCGATACCCAAGGCTTAGTAGAGCCTGCACCCATATCCGGCGCGCCTCCGTCCCTCATCACCCGGTCAGTGACCTGTTTGCGCCCGACAAGGCGGGCGATGCAGGAATTTTGCTAGACCGCGCAGGGAAGACCGACAAGACCGGCGTCTGTCACGCTCTAGCGAGGCGACCATGCGCGTCGCGCGCGCGGGTGAGCCAGCTCTCGCTGCCCATTTCCATCAGACGCGACGCCGTCCGGGCGAAGGCGTCCGATCCCTCCCCCTCCGGAAACAGCGCGTCGGGTTTCTCGTCAGCCGACACGAACAGCAGATTGCCGTTGTCGTACAAGGCGTCGATGAAGGTGATGAAGCGCCGCGCGACGTTGTAGTCGTCCGGTCCGAGCGACGGCATGTCCTCCACCACGACCACCGGAAACTGCTTCGCGATGGCGAGGAAATCATTCGGTCCCAGAGGACGTCCACACAGAGATGTGAATTCGAAACGCGCAACCGGACCCTGCGCATGATCCACCGGCAGGTCTCGCCCGTTGAAATGCAGCGTCACCTTTTCGGGCGTGTGCCCCTGACCATACCGCTCGACGATCTTGTCCAGCCTGCGACGCGCTGTCTCGTCCGCTGGCACGATCCACGTCGTGTCGTCCTGGTCCCGCCCGCGACGATAGTCATTCTGCGAGTCGAGTTCCGCGGTATCCAGCTCCGAGCGGATAATGGCGATGAACGGCTTGAACGCGTCCGCGCCGGGACGATTCTGGAACAGGTCGCCCGGAACCGTGTTGGACGTCGCGACGATGATGACCTTCAGCTTGAACAGCGCCTGAAACAGCCGCCCAAGCAACATTGCGTCAGCGATGTCGTTGATCTGGAATTCGTCGAAGCACAGCAGCGTCGCTTCATCCGCGATCGTCTTGGCCAGGGGCGGGATCGGGTCGGAGAGGCCAGGGTTGGCCTGCTTCAGTTCTTTCAGCCTCTGATGAACCTCACGCATGAAGCTCAGGAAGTGGATGCGCTGCTTCTTCTTCACCGGGACGCAGGAGAAGAAGAGATCCATCAGCATCGTCTTGCCGCGACCGACGCGACCGACGATGTACACGCCACGCGGCGGGGCGACATCCTCCACCTTCTGTCCCAGCGAGGGCAGGCGGCTGACGACAGCCGAAAGAAGCCCTTTTTTGCGGACTGGCTCCGCCGCCGGGGCGGGGTGATACCCCTTCAACTCGCTCCACAGGCGATCAAGACGCCGGGCTACGCGCTCCTGATCCGGATCGGGCTTGAGCTGCCCGCCTGCGACACGCTCCTTATACAGGGCAAACGGTCCCGCGCCCTGCGCCGCCGGTACGGATACGGACGCATGTGTGGATGCGCGCTCGGAAGAGGTGTCGTTCATGGCGTTCATCCTTTGCCGATAGCGAGCCGTCGCCGCCTCAGCAAGAACCTCCCCCTCCCGTAACCGTGTCGTGACACGCCGCTCACGCTCTGGTGACTATAGCCCGGCGGGTTCGATACGCCCGGACGCTCGCACGGAGTCCTCCGGCCGCCCGAATCCCTCAACAGCACAGGGTGACGAAGAATGAGTGACTGGGCAGACTGGGGCGCACGCCGCGAACATCTGGGCAAGGCCATCGGCGGCTACGCGCAGCTTTCCCCCGCGACGGTCGAAAGCGTGCTGGCGCTGAACGCCGCCGGAGAGAAGACCAACCACCTCGACGCCAAGACCCGCGAACTGATCGCGCTCGCCGTAGCGGCGACCACACGTTGCGACGGCTGCATCACCATTCACGCCGCCGAGGCCGTGAAAGCGGGCGCCACGCGCGACGAGATCGGGGAGGCGCTGAGCGTCGCCATCGCGCTGAACGCGGGCGCGGCGCTGGTGTATTCGACGCGCGTGCTCGACGCTTTCGACGCGGTGAAGAAGGGCGAGTAACGATGTTTGTCCGGGGCGGCGAGAGAGCCGCTCCGGGCCAGCACAGATTTTGGGAGGCGCCCGAACCGATATTCGCGGCGCCATCGTCCAAAAAAAATTGTCAAAATTCATTTAACGACACACAAGCCGCACCTCCACGTGTAGGGTCACCAGACTGACTCGCTGGAAGCCTCAGGCGCCACGCGACAGGACATGTGCGTTGGTGAAGAGGCGATGAGCGACGAAGCGACCATGACCGATCTGAAAACCCGACTTGCCGCCTGGGATGTCGAGCCGATCATGGCGACCATGGACGGCGGTTTTTTCGATGATCTGCCCGCCCTGCTGGCAAGCGCAGGCTTCCGCTTTCGATCGCTGTTCATCGAACAGACGGAGGCAGAGGCCAAACGCCACAGCCCAGTGCTTGTCGCCATCCCTAAAACACGTGTCGACGAATTCCTTGCGTTACCGGAGGCTGCGACCGGATCCGTGTTCTGGAACGCGTCGGGTTGCGAAGAAATGGCGTTTTTTCGGCATCTGCGCGGCCTGACCATGGTCCGCATTCCTGTCGACGAGAAAATCGACTACGGTCGGACGCATATGTGCGTCTTTCGGCATTTCGACCCGGCGACTGTCGCGATCACGCTGCCTGCGATGCGTGACGCCCAGCGGGCCAGAATGTTCGGACCGGCCATATCCATTCTGGTCAATGCGCCTGAGGGCGTGC
The DNA here is from genome assembly GCF_000429165.1 of Acetobacter nitrogenifigens DSM 23921 = NBRC 105050. Classification (GTDB taxonomy): domain Bacteria; phylum Pseudomonadota; class Alphaproteobacteria; order Acetobacterales; family Acetobacteraceae; genus Acetobacter; species Acetobacter nitrogenifigens. The sequence goes on from NZ_AUBI01000002.1 coordinate 340,033, forward strand.
TGGAAGCGCGGAGGCGCGAGAACTGGCCGATAGCGGAGCGTGGCGTTCTGGTTTTTGAACCAAGCCAGATGGCTATGATTGCACTCGCACTCAACGACCGTTCACAAAGAAAAATTATCCAATGGTTAAGAGGAAAAGAGCCTGATCTTACATCCAAATATGATGACGTCGCCCTGCATGCACTCGTAACGGACATCGTACGCTATGCGCGATTATGGAATATTTCCAGCGAGGAAGGACTCGCATGGTTCACGTGGCTTTGGGTAACGACTGACGGCGAGGTTCATGAAGACGAGAATGTGAAAGAATTTATTTACGATTTCGGAAACGATGGTGCTGATATCCGTCTCCTTGATCTTATCGAAGAAATCAACACCCAAGACTCCCTATCAGACTTCGCTTAATAATAAAAGCAACAAAAAAAATCTATAATTATAAAAGGAATCACACAATGGCACGTGTTCAAAAAAAACAATCGCAAAATAGCAAGGCATATAGAAATAGAAAAAAATCGAAAGCAGCTTCTTCAATCAGAGCATCGCAAAGAAAGAAAAGAAAAAAGGGACAGGGACAGGGACAGGGACAGGGACAGGGACAGGGACAGGGACAGGGACAGGGACAGGGAACTAATAACGTCAAACCTGGCAAAGCTAAAGATGTGATACCGGGATACGCCGCCGCAGAACAAAAAGCCCGACGTGATCAACAAAATAAACCCACAAAAGAATATCAAGATTTTCTTGATAAGGAAGAAAAACATAAAGCGGAAGGCAAGCCCTTCACCGACCACCCACCTCCAGCAGATATGGGGCCCGCCACATCAACACTCGCACCCCACGACGTTACTAAGCCATGCACCCATTGCGATGCCGTCGCAAGAAAAAATAAGAAAAGTCGAGAACAAAAATACAAAGAACGAATACAGGATAGCAAGCAATCAAAAAATTCAGAAAAAAATTACTTTATGGACCACACCGAAAATCTTGGAAATGACAGTAGCGTTACTTATCAAAAACTTCACCCCAATGGAGCTGCCTCTGGGACGCAAGCAACCTTGATCGGGGGGCCTCAACGCCAAGGAGCGCACGCCGCCTCCCACCTCTCCCCTCCAGGAGCTTATCAAGATCTTCAAGCTCACGGCCAAGCTCGCGCCCATTCATTTGCCAACCGCTTTGGCGGAAGCGGCGACGACCCAAGAAATTTTGTCACAACATCTCAAAACCCAACAAATGTTTCTGCAAAAGGTCGGCACGACGGAATGAGCACCTACGAAATACTTCAGCAGCAACATCTCGACGCGAACGAAAATTCGGGGAAAGTATTCAAAGCCAATACCACTTTTCTTTACCCTGGCAGCGTGAAAGAAGGGACATCCGCATCTCCACCAGCATCTATCCAAATGACATTTTACCAACTAAAAGATGGAAATAAAGCAAACGACGTTTATTCAAATAGAGATTATATATTCAATGTAAAACTCCATAATGTTCCCGGGTATACTCAGCACAAATCTTCAAAATAAAACCAGCACATTGACTAAATTTATTTATCAAGTTAAAAAAAAGAAACGCTGGAGTTGGGTGATGCATAAACTCTTTCAGAGCATTGACACAAAAGAGAAAGCTGAAGCTGCCTGTGATGACGGGAGTTTAGTCAAAACTCTGCTTTTGCCCGAAGAATTGGGGGGGAAAGACATCCCTCCAAATGTCGTCTATATCCCTCTTTTCGCTGAGGCTCTCAAAAAACGCTCGGTAGACGCGTTAATCGCAGCCATCGAAAAAGGCATGGCTCAAGTCTCTATTATACCAGACTACAAAGACAACAGTTTCGTACCTTTCAGGATCGTTACCACCGCCTCCTACCCGGATCGATCCACCGGGGGTTATCATCACGAACTCAACATCTGGTGAACACGCAGCCTACGGCAATGGCACGTCTTTAAGTCACCCCCTTGCCTTCCGGTCGTTCATGCCCGACATCACCGCGCATGACATACGCGGTCAAAGAACTCTTCCACACGTTGCAGGGCGAAGGCGGCCAGACGGGCCGCAGCGCCGTGTTCTGCCGTTTCGCCGGGTGCAATCTCTGGACCGGGCGGGAGGCTGACCGCGCGACCGCCGTGTGCCAGTTCTGCGACACGGATTTCATCGGCACGGACGGCGATGGCGGCGGGAAGTTCGAGAGCGCCGCATCGCTGGCCACAGCCATCGCCGCTGCATGGCCCGCGCCGGGGCAAGACCGCCGTTTCGTCGTATTCACCGGGGGGGAGCCCCTGCTGCAACTAGACGAGGCGCTGATCGACGCGGTCCACGCGGAGGGCTTCACCATCGCGGTAGAAAGCAATGGCACGCTCACGGCGCCCGCCGGGATCGACTGGCTGTGCGTCAGCCCGAAAGCGGGCTCCACACTTGTGCAGAAGAGCGGGCAGGAACTGAAGCTGGTCTACCCGCAGGCCGGTTTCGACCCGGCCGATTTTCTGAAGCTCGATTTCGAGCAGTTCTGGTTGCAGCCGATGGACGGCCCGCAGCAGGCCGCCAATATCGCAGCCGCGACGCGCTACTGCCTTGAGAACCCGCGCTGGCGTCTGTCCCTGCAGACCCACAAGATGATCGGAATTCCCTGAATGACGCGCGCAACGACAACGGGCGCCTCCACGAAGGGGACGACCGGGGCCTCGCCCGCCGCTACAGGCGGCGCGCATGAAGCCGCCCGCAACAAGGGCGCTCTGGTCGTGTTTTCCGGCGGTCAGGATTCGGCGACCTGCCTCGCATGGGCGCTGGATAGGTTCGAGAGGGTGGAGACGCTCGGCTTTGACTACGGACAGCGTCACGTCGTGGAACTCGCCTGCCGCGATGCGCTGCGTGACGGTATGGGGACGATCGATCCGGTCTGGAAGGCGCGGCTGGAGGAAGACCATACGCTCAGCCTCGACGCTCTTGGGGCTGTGTCGGACACGGCGCTGACCCGCGAGACCGAGATCACGATGTCGGAAAGCGGCCTGCCCAGCACGTTCGTGCCGGGGCGAAACCTGATCTTCCTGACCTTCGCCGCCGCCCTCGCCTACCGGCGCGGTCTGCGCCACATCGTCACCGGCGTGTGCGAAACCGATTACTCCGGCTATCCCGACTGCCGCGACGACACGATCAAATCCCTCCAGGCGACGCTCAACCTCGGCATGGAGACGCGCTTCGTGCTGCACACGCCGTTGATGTGGATCGACAAGGCGCGGACCTGGGAACTGGCGCGCAGTCTGGGCGGAGAGGCGCTGGTGGACCTGATCAACCGCGACAGTCACAGCTGCTATCTGGGGCAGCGTGGGGAGTTACATCCTTGGGGCTATGGCTGCGGCGAATGTCCCGCCTGCAAGCTGCGCCGCGCCGGATGGGAGCAGTATCAGACCCTGCGCGCAGAGAGCGCCGGCAATGTTTGACATGCTCTTCACCCGCCGGTTTTCGATGGGGCACCGGCTGATCCACGGCGCCAGCGAAAGCTGCGCCCTGCCGCATGGTCACAACGAATTCGTCACCGTTCGTCTTCAACCGACCAATGACGGGCCTCTGGACGGCAAGGGCAACATGCCCGTGTCGTTTCAGCGAGCGAAGGGCGCATGGCACAAATTCATCGACGAGCGGCTCGATCACGCGTTGCAACTGGCGGAGGATGACCCCCTTCTGGAGTGGTTCCGTGCCCATGAACCCGCGCGCGCGGCGCGGATCGTCGTGACGCCCGGCGACCCGACGACTGAACTTATGGCCTGCCTGATGATGGCCAAGCTCAACGCCATGCTTGTGGCGGACGGCGGCGTACTGCGCTGCACCGCGATCACGTTGCAGGAGACGCCGACCAACACGGTGGAGTTCTCCGGCGACCCGCTCGCCATGCTGCCTGCGTCACGACCCGCCGGGCAATGCTGGTGGCGAAGGGCCGATATGTCGATTTCGGACATCGCGACGGCCGTTTGACGTCCCGGCCTCAGCAATGCTGGCGTCCGACCGGCTGATTTCTAGCGCGCCCGGAGCGTGTCCACTGAACACCAACCCGACACACATATCTCAGACGGCCTCGACTGAGCCTGCTCCCCCTCGCAGACGATTTCGTCTGAACGAGATACACTCTAGATAAAGATCAAAGGTCATGACCAACGCGCAGCCGATGGCGCGCGTCGGCCCTCTGGCCGGTCGGAGCGAAAGGTTGCGCCGGGCAGCCTCGCCACAAAGAAAGACGAAATCCGCCGTGTTGAAGTCCCTGCTGAAACGCCCCCGGAAAATTTCCAGCGCCAATCGTCCGTTCATCCAGACGCTTGAGCAGATCACCGGCGCAGAACACGTCCTGACCGATCCGGGTGCGACGGCGCAGTATCGGCGCGGGTATCGTTTTGGCGACGGCAAGGCGCTGGCGGTCGTGCGGCCCGGTTCCCTGCTGGAGCAATGGCGCGTGTTGCAGGCCTGCGTGGCCGCCGACAAGATCGTGTTGATGCAGGCGGCCAATACGGGCCTGACTGGCGGCTCTACGCCCGACGGCGACGGCTACGACCGGGACATCGTCATCATCAGCGGCATGCGCATGAAGACGATCTCCGTGATCGGCGACGGCAGGCAGGTCGTATGCCTGCCCGGCGCCACACTGGACCAGCTGGAGCGCACCCTGGCGCCGCTGGGGCGCGAGCCGCATTCCGTCATCGGCTCCTCCTGCCTCGGCGCCGGCGTGTTCGGCGGCGTCAGCAACAACTCCGGCGGGTCGCTTGTCCAACGCGGCCCGGTCTTCACCGAGATGTCGCTGTTCGCGCAAGTTGGAGAAGACGGGGCGCTGCGTCTGGTCAATCATCTGGGGGTGGACCTTGGTTCCACGCCCGAGGAAATCCTGACCAATGCGGATCAGGGGCGCTTCCCCCCTGACGCCATCCGCTGGGATGCGGGCAAGGGGCATGACGACACCTACCGGGACCATGTACGCGACGTGGACGCCGACACGCCCGCGCGCTTCAACGCCGATCCACGCCATCTGTTCGAGGGCGCCGGATGCGCCGGACGCGTCGCGCTTTTTGCTGTCCGGCTCGATACTTTTCCAGCCGACCGCAATCCCGCAGTGTTTTATATCGGCACGAACAGCGCGAGCGAGCTGGAGGACATTCGACGCCACATCCTGACATCGTTCACGAAACTGCCGATCGCGGGCGAATATATGCACCGCGACGCATTCAACATCGCGGAAGTCTACGGAAAGGATACGTTCCTTATTATCCGCGCGATCGGCACGCGCCGCCTGCCAGCCATGTTCGCGTTGAAAAACCGCTTTGACAGGCTGGCTGAAAAACTCCCCTGCCTGCCGGCGCATTCAAGTGACAGACTTTTGCAATGGAGCAGCTCCCTGTTTCCGCAGCACCTGCCGCAACGCATGCTGGAATATCGGGACAGGTTCGAGCATCATCTGATGCTGAAGGTCGAAGCCGACCTCGTCGGCGAGACTGCCGCGTTCCTCCAAACATTCAAGACGACGCACGGCATGGACTACTTCCAGTGCACGCCGGATGAGGGGTCGAAGGCGTTTCTGCACAGATTCGCCGCCGCCGGGGCCGCCATCCGCTATCGCAGCGTGCACACAAGTACGGTCGAGGACATCGTGGCGCTGGACATAGCGTTGCGGCGCAACGATCGGAATTGGTTCGAGACGTTACCGGAAGAAATAGACAGGTTTTTTATTTCGAAGCTCTATTACGGCCATTTTTTATGCCACGTCATGCATCAGGACTATATCGTCCGAAAAGGCCATGACTGCGTCGAGATCGAACACCGAATGCTTCCGCTGTACGACGCCCGTGGAGCCCGCTATCCCGCCGAACACAATTACGGCCACCTATACGAGGCCCCGCAGGAGCTGGCCGCGCACTACCGGACGCTTGATCCCTGCAACTGCTTCAATCCCGGCCTTGGGAAGACCACCAAGGTCCGAGACTGGAAAGCCGAAAGCGCAGGCTAACTGTCTGTTCAGAGGCTGAGCGGGGCGCTCACCAAGACATATTTCGTCATCAAAGGGACGCGAAGAATTACGTTACAGACGCTTTGTCGAGAGAACAGATGTTTAGACTGCGGCGCAGTTAGCCACGCTTGTGGCGACCAGGCGCGCATAACTCTTGCGGGCCGCCGGAGAGGAGTCACGCGGCGTGCAACAGCGAATGCGGCTGAAACAAACGCTCGCCAGCGCAGGCAAAACCGCGCTGGCGAAGTCCTTCAACGTCAGGCTTTTTTCTGACATCCACGAACGTGGCGCGGAGTTCGGAGCCCCTCTGCCGGACGGTCGCAAGCGCCGCGCCCGCCATGCCCTCATCGCGAATACAGGCGTTCTCTTCATCCATGTCCCGAAGAATGCCGGCACCTCCATCTGCCGCTCACTTTACGGGCAGGAAATGGAGCATCGCAGCATCCGTTACTTCGCCGCCCGACAGCCTGAACTCGCGAAGCTTCCCAGCGTCGCCGTGGTGCGCAATCCCGTCGACCGTTTTATCTCAGCTTTCCGGCACGCGCGCAGCGGCGGCGGACACGACCGCACGCTAGCGGACACATTCAGAACGGAATATGCGGCGTTCCGCTCTCTCGACGACGCGCTGGATCATGTCGAGGCAGCCAAAAACTGGTACCAAGTCGATCATATTTTCCGACCGCAAAGCTGGTACGTCTGTAACGCCGATGGCCACATCGCCGTGCAGCGCCTGTTCGATATGAGCAATATGGGCGCGTTGCGCTCTTTCCTGTTCCCCAATCGGCAGGAGGACATTCCTCGCGTGAACGCTTCGATCTCGCCTACCGTAACTGCGTCCCCCGAACAGATTGAACGCATTCGCAGCATCTACTCTCAGGATTACGAGCTTCTGCGCAGCCAGGCTTATCGCCCCGCTCGAACCGCCGCAGCAAAACAGATTCGCGGTCGCGCCCACACATCGCCTGCGTGGCCTGGGGACCTTGCGCCCGCCGCCACCTGACAGCTTTGTACGCGATACTGCGGCAGACGTAATTTCACGTAAGGGCCATCGCCCCGCCGAACAGGTGGAGCAGGCGCTTCGCGCGGACGCTCTCCCGATTGCGCATGTATGCAGGTCGCGATTAATAACGCGTCTGCATTTCACACCCGGGCCAGCCGCCTATTATACTTCAGACGCCAGCACATCGTCATTGCGGCCCGCAGTTAAGCTACCGGCTCGTCAAATGCGATCGGCCCTCTTTGTGCGAGATAGGCGAGGCGCTTCAACTCCAGGCGCCCGAGCGTGACGCTGTCGAGGATCAGACCGCAGACCAGTGACAACGCCGCGAGAATCATGAAGCCGGTCGCGAGGACCGCCGTCGGCAACCGAGCCACCATCGCCGTCTGCACGAACTCAACGACGACAGGAATGCCCAGAGCCAATCCGCACAGACACGCCAGCGCCGCCAGGGCAGAAAAGAACATCAACGGCTTCTCCTGCTTCACCAGCACGACGATGGTCCACAAAATGCGGAAACCGTCATGGTACGTCCGCAATTTCGACACGGACCCTTCGGGACGCTCGATATATCTGGTCTGCAATTCGGAGATCGGCATCGCCAGCTCAAGCGCATGCACTGTGAGTTCAGTCTCGATCTCGAATCCGCCCGAGAGCGCTGGAAAAGACTTCACGAAGCGTCTGGAGAACACACGATAGCCGGAAAGCATGTCCGACAGTCGTTTGCCGAAAATCGCGTTGACCAGCCCGGTCAGAGCCCGGTTACCCAACTGATGCCCGGGTCGGTATGCCGCGACGCGATCTGTTACGCGGGCGCCGTTCACCATGTCGAGCTGCTCTCGCCGGGCGAGTTCGATCAGAGCGGGAGCGGCAGCCGCCTCGTACGTAGCGTCTCCATCGACCAGCACATAGAAATCGGCTTCGATATCGGCGAACATACGCCGCACCACGTTGCCTTTTCCCTGGAGAGGCTCGCTCCGCACAAGCGCGCCCGCCATCCGGGCGACTTCCACGGTCCTGTCTGACGAATTGTTATCGTAGACATAGATCGCTGAGTCGGGCAGGGCCGCACGAAAATCTCTCACGACCAGACCGATCGCCGCCTCTTCGTTATGGCAAGGAATCAGGATGGCGATCCGTAGAGCAGCTTCTATATTCGAAGGCATGCTTCAGTAGAGTCCAGAAGATAGGGATCCGGTCACCAGCATTCGGTATATGGCGACTACGGCGGGTCTGGCCAGATACTGCAGGCCGAGCAACAACGCCAGCGGCGCAAGGTCCACGTTGCCAAAGGTCGGCAGCACCCGGCGGATGGGATTGAGTGCGGGCTCGGTAAGGCGAGAGAGTATATTGCCTATCTGCCAGACGGCACGATTGCGACCATCCAGAACGCCGAAGGCGTAGAGCATGCTGAAAACGCAGTAAGCAATGACGACCCACTGATACAGCTGGATAATCGTAAGAAGCAGCTCGAACACGCCGGTAAGCAAATTGGTCAACCTTCAGCCATTAAGCCGTCACGCCGCCTCAACGGGGGCGGCGTGACGGCGCGCAACCCTATCGTCCCCACGTTCGCCAGACAATACGCACTGCGCGACGCAGGATGACAATACGACTTGACACCCCTCGCCCAAACGCTATGTATCGCCCCACACAAGGCGGGGCTGTAGCTCAGTTGGGAGAGCGCCTCGTTCGCAATGAGGAGGTCAGGGGTTCGATTCCCCTCAGCTCCACCAGCCGCCTTTACGACGTCTTAGAGCGTTGAAATTTCAAGAAAATTTGCTTCTGAGTGGTCAGAATACCGAGGGTCCGGGCGCGAGTCCACATCGGAGTCCACACGATGCGATTCGACACGTCTGGTGGCGCGCATTTGCGGCGTCGGAAAGATGGAGGCTGGTCCCTCCGCGTGCGGGTTGCGGCGTTTGGAGGTATCGTTTTTTGGGAGCGGCAAAGAGATTCGCAAGCCATTTCACGCCTCACAAGCACGCTCAGCGGCTCCCTAAAGCGCAGTCACCAAGAGGGACAACATGCAGGGGCACCAAACAGCAAAAGCCGATAGGTGTTGATTTCAAATGGATTTTAGGAAGGAAATGGTGCCCAAGGGCGGAATCGAACCACCGACACTGCGATTTTCAGTCGCATGCTCTACCAACTGAGCTACTTGGGCGCCCGGCGTGCAACACAGGAACGCTGCGCGTGGCGAGCGTTTAACCTGCCCGCGCGCCAAGATCAACCCGTCACTCCATTTTCTCTTCCGAGGATCCAGCGATGCTGGAATCCGACTCGCCATCGTCCGCCGGAGGGCCCGGCACGCGGTAATCGCCAGAGAACCAGCGGCCGAGATCGACGTCGGCGCAGCGTTTGGAGCAAAACGGGGTGAAGCCGCGTTCCGCTGCGCGACCGCAGATCGGGCAGAGGCTGGACTTATTCATCGGAGAAACTCCACGAAAGAGGCGGCAGCGACGGGTCGAGTCGCAGATCGAGGGGGGCGGCCAGCCAGCCGCGTAGATCGGACATCGCCTCAAGGTCGCCTTCAAGAGCGGCGAATACGCCGGAACCGGCCCGAAGCGCCGGTCGCGCATCGGGACGGCCCGCATACCGCACGACTGCGGAGTGAAGCGCCGCAAGAGCCTGCCCGTGGGCGCTGGACAGCAATTCGTGAAGCGGAGGATGCACCCGCGCACGAACGATCTCGATCAGGCCTAGCCCCGTCACGCCGAGGCAGCGCGGGCGCAACGGATCAGCCCGCAAAGCCGCTTCGACCGGTTCGCGCAGGGCCTGCCGCTTGCGCTGGTTCAGGCCCGCCGGATCGATCAGGATCGCCCCCGACAGATTGCGCAGCCTGATCTGGTCCAGCAGCACGGGAAGCGCGTCACGATTCGCCGCAAACTGCGCCGTCTGCTTGGCGCTGGCGGTCGCCGAGGCGGCTCCGCTATCCATGTCGATCGCCACGAGAGCTGGCGTCGGCGTGATCGTGGCGCTCATGCCGCCGGGCAGCGCGACTTCGGGGACGCCAAGCGCCTGCACGGCGTCTTCAACGCCCTCATCGAACGCCTGCGGGACGCGCTGCACGCGCGTGCGCAGGGCAGCCGGGACGCGTGCAGCGAAGCTGGAGTGGTCGATGACTATTTGGCCGTCCCAGCTTCCTGCAAGACGCTCCAGCGGAGACGGTCCGCGCGTCAGCAGGCCAGTTTCACCAGAGGTCGGCGCGCCGCCTGCGATTTTAAGGCGTGGTCCCTTGCCCCCCATCGGCGCGCGGACCACCGACACCAGAACCGACTCGCCCTCGACCAGCGGTGGCGCGCCGTCATGGCTGGGGAGAAATCCGTCCGTCCCGCCACCCAATGCGATGAAAGAGCCACCCAGCGCAGGCACGATTTTGGCGACGCGTCCGCGATAAACGTCGCCCACACCGTCCGGACGGCCCGGACGCCACAGGGCGAAATCACGCAGCACGCCATCCTCGACGACCGCGATCCGCGCTTCGCCCGGCGAGCAGGCGACGCGGAGCGAGCGCTTCAGGTCAGCCATGCGCCTTTCTGACCACGCAGCAATTGCGCAGTTTCGAACAGCGGCAGACCGATGACGGCGGAAGGACTGCCTGACACAAAGCGGATGAAGGACGCTGCGTGGCCTTGCAACGCGTAGCCGCCCGCCTTGCCGTTCCAATCTCCAAGGTCGAGAAGACCCTCGATCTGACGCTCCGTCAGACGGGAAAAGGTCACCGTAGTTTCGACGGCGCGCACGCAACGCCGCCCCTCGGACCATGCGCCGCTGGGCGCAAGCGCGACTGCGGTGACGACGGTGTGGCGGCGCCCGGACAGCAATTCGAGACAGGTCCGGGCCGTATCGCGATCTTCCGCTTTCGGCATAATACGGCGCCCCATGGACACGACCGTATCGGCGGCGAGAATCAACGCGGGCTCATCCGTGCGTGCAGCGACTACGGCTGCTTTTTCCACCGCGAGTCTGCGGGCGTACGGAAGCGGCAGCTCCCGGGGGGCTGGCGTCTCGTCCAGATCGGCGGCGTCGACTCGATCGGGGGTGAGGCCGATTTGCGCCAGCAGAGACAATCTGCGGGGCGATGCCGAAGCCAGCACCAGAAGAGGGCGGCTTGCGGAAGCCGCGCCGGACCCGTCGTCCGGGCCGGAGATGGCGCTGGTCATAACCGTGTTACTTGAAGCGGAAGGTGATGCGGCCCTTGCTCAGGTCGTAAGGGGTCATCTCGACGCTCACGCGGTCACCGGCGAGAACGCGAATGCGATTTTTCCGCATTTTTCCGCTCGTGTGCGCGAGAATCATGTGCTCGTTATCAAGCTTCACGCGAAACATGGCGTTGGGCAGCAGCTCCGTAACGGTGCCGCTGAATTCGATCATGTCTTCCTTAGACATGCTGGCCTTCGTTCATTCTATACCTCATTGACAGGACGATCAGTCCACTTAACCGGGTGCGATATGTATGCGGCGAGGGCCTGCGGTCAAGGTTTGAGGCCGTTCGCCGTCGGTCAAAGGGCGATCCGTCACCCTCGATCGATGATCTTGAGGCGCTCCGAAATGCTCAGGGCATGCGCCTCCAGCCCCTCCGCCGTCGCCAGCGCGACGCCAGCGCGACCGATACGAGAAAGAGCGTCCGGACCGCTGGAAATGAAAGTCGTGCGTTTCAGAAAATCGTAAACGGATAGGCCCGACGCGAAACGCGCCGTGCGTGACGTCGGCAGAACATGGTTGGGCCCGCCGACGTAATCCCCCACGGCTTCCGGGCAGAAACGGCCGAGGAACGCGGCGCCGGCGTGCCGCACACGGGCGAACAGCGCCTCCGGCTCGTCCACCATGAGCTCCAAATGCTCCGGCGCCAGACGATCCACCAGTCGGGCGGCCTCCTCCCAGTCGCGCACGATGATGACGGCGCCAAAGTCGCGCCAGCTCGCTCGTGCGATGGCGGCGCGCGACAGGGTCTTCAACTCCGTCTCCACCGCCTCGGTCACCAGATGGCCGAACGCGGCGTCATCAGTGATCAGGATCGACTGCGCCAGTTCGTCATGCTCCGCCTGCGCCAGCAGATCGAGCGCCACGAGTCGCGGATCGTTCTTCGCGTCCGCGACGACCACGACCTCAGAGGGACCGGCGATGCTGTCGATGCCGACATGGCCGAACACCTGCCGTTTCGCCTCCGCCACCCATGCGTTGCCGGGGCCGACGATCCGGTCGACAGGCGCGACGGTCTCAGTGCCGAACGCCATCGCGCCTACAGCCTGCGCCCCGCCGACACGGTAGATCTCCGTGACGCCCGCCCGCTTCGCAGCGGCGAGCACCAGAGGGTTCAGCACCCCGCCGGGCGTCGGCACGCACATGGCGAGCCTTTTGACGCCTGCAACGCGCGCCGGGATGGCGTTCATCAGAACCGACGACGGGTAGGCCGCCTTGCCGCCGGGAACATACAGACCGACCGCGTCGAGCGACGTCCAGCGCTGCCCAAGCGTCAGCCCGTCAGAGTCGGTGTATTTCATATCCTGCGGCAACTGCGCGCGGTGAAAATCCTCAATGCGCGTCGCGGCGACATTGAGCGCGTCGAGCAAGTCTTGCGGCACGCCGGACGCGGCCTCTTTAACTTCCGCCCCAGTGATCCGCATGGTCTCGGGCGTAAGGTCCAACCGGTCGAAACGACTGGTGTAGGCGCAAACGGCCTCGTCGCCTTTCGCCCGTACTTTTGCAAGAATTTCGGCGACCGGCGCGTCCACGCGCGCGCTCTCCGCCTCCCGGTTCGCCAGCAGCGACGTGAACGCGGCCTCGAAATCAGGCGCACGGGCATCCAGACGTTTCATACGCACACTCTATATTTGTCGCCGCGCCGGCAGGGCGGCGCGATGTTCAGGCGGGGTTCAGCGCCGCGCGGAAGCGCGCGATGAGGGAGGCTATCGCCTCGGGACGGGTCTTCAGCGCGGTCCGGTTCACGACCAGACGGCTGGTGATCTGCGCGATGGTTTCGACTTCCTGCAGCCCGTTCGCACGGAGGGTCGATCCGGTGTCGACAAGATCGACGATCAGACGCGACAGGCCGAGCATCGGCGCCAGTTCCATTGCGCCGTTCAGATGCACGATATCGGCGTTGATGCCGCGGGCCGCGAAATGGCGGCGCGTGATCGTGGGGTATTTCGTCGCCACACGCACCTCGGAATAGCGCGACCAGTCCTCGTTTGGCGGGTCGCCCTGCGGGCGGGCCACGGACACGCGACAACCACCGATGCCCAGGTCGAGCGGCGCGTATAGCTCAGGATAATCGAACTCCATCAGCACGTCGGCGCCGCACACGCCGAGATGCGCGCCGCCATGCGCGACGAAGGTCGCCACATCGAAGGAACGCACGCGCACGACGTCGAGCTTGGGATGATTGGTTGGAAACCGCAGGCGGCGGCTGTCTTCCTGCAGACAGTCGGCGGCGGGTTCGATCCCGGCGCGCGCCAGAAGCGGGGCGACGCTCTTCAGGATGCGGCCCTTCGGGAGAGCTAGGATGAGCATGTCGTCCGCATGGTCGCCATGACGCCCATGATCGACGTCGCCCGAGGCAGGCGTGGTCGCGGGAGCAACGCCCCAAGCGGTCATGGTGGGCGTATCGTCACCCGGTGTGCAGGCGGTCATCATACTCTCCGGACAGGCGTCGGCGACGGCGATCGCCCTGGACCATCCCTTCAGCCAGGACAGACACAGACGAGCGCAGGCATTCCGACGCAATCGGCACGGCGATTACCACATTCCACGCCGCTCCGCCAAAACTGCGCCCGTCCCCTGCGGGCGGCGCCGCTGGACGCCCACCCCAACCCGTCATAATCAGGACGCCGTAACGTCGCCCTTCGTGCAAAAGGCCCGTCCGGCCCGTCGAACCGTCGAAAGGATTCTCCCGCTGTGAAAGTCATCGTTCTTGGCGCCGGCGTCATCGGTGTTACGACCGCCTGGTATCTGGCGAAACTCGGGCATGAAGTGGAGGTTATCGACCGCCAGCCCGCAGCCGGACTGGAGACGTCTTTCGCCAACGCGGGTCAGGTCTCGCCGGGATATTCGACGCCATGGGCCGCCCCCGGCCTGCCGTTCAAGGCGCTGAAATGGATGCTGGGCAAGCACAGCCCGCTGGTGGTGCGTCCTGGCGCGATCGATATCGCAATGCTGCGGTGGATCGGCGGTTTGCTGATGAACTGCACTGAACATGCGTACGATGTGAACAAGTCCCGCATGCTGCGGATCGCCGAATACAGCCGCGATTGCCTCACCGATCTGCGTGATGAAACCGGCATTACTTACGACGACCGTCAGAAGGGCCTGATTCAGCTCTTCCGCACAGAGGCGCAACTCGACCACGCGCAGGAGGACATGCGCCTGCTGAGCGACAGCGGCGTCGCGCATGAACTGTTTTCCGTCGAAAAAATCCTTGAGCGCGAGCCGGGCCTGTCCGGCGCGAAGCATCTGTTGAAGGGCGGCCTCTACCTTCCCGGAGACGAGTCCGGCGACGCTCACATGTTCACGCAGCGTCTGGCGCAAAAAGCCGAAGAGCTGGGCGTCACCTTTCGCTACGAGACGACGATCGAGGCGCTGGACGCGTCGGCTGATTCGATCCTCGGCGTCCGCACCTCCGCCGGACGGATCACCGGCGACGCCTATGTCATGGCGCTGGGAAGCTATTCTCCGCTGCTGATGCGTCCGCTGGGCGTTCGCCTGCCGGTCTATCCGGTGAAGGGATATTCTCTGACCGTGCCTATGACGGACGAAGCTCGCGCGCCTGTCTCCACAGTGAACGATGAGACTTACAAGGTCGCCATGACCCGCCTCGGCGACCGCATCCGCATCGGCGGCACGGCCGAACTCGGCGGTTTCGACCTGCGCCTGCGCCGCGACCGCCGCGCGACGCTCGAACTCTCGTTTTCCGAACTTTATGGCGGCGGCGATCTCAGTCAGGCGACATACTGGACCGGCCTGCGCCCCAACACTCCCGACGGCACACCGATCGTAGGAGCGTCGAAGAAGTTCTCGAACCTGTGGCTGAACACCGGCCACGGCACACTGGGCTGGACCATGGCCTGTGGCTCCGGACGGATCGTTTCCGATCTGATCCATGGCCGCAAGCCGAATATCCCGGTGCTGGACCTGTCCGTCGATCGTTACGACCGCAGTTGAACGCAGAGGACGCTCCCGTCGTTCTGCTTCGGCGACGGGATGGAGCCCTTGGCTGCTGCGAGCGTGAACGCCGGAGCCATCCAGAGTCGCCGTTTTTGAAAATACATTGAAATTCCAGATCAAGGTCGTAGGCACCTCGGCTCCCCGCCGCCTCCCGCTGACCCTCGATACGTGAAGGCAGGCCAACCAACGTTCAGGCGGAACCCTGCTCTTTCCCGTTGCAAGCAAGCGACCTAAGAACTCTCGTCCCGCAATAACCGTTTGCGGGAGCGGATGATGGGCGGTCTGCAAGTGACCCAACGTCCCCCATTCCGTCTTGCGGCCAGAAACCCCAACTACCGCAGTCGTGACGAAACTGGCCGCTGCACCGCCCCAGTCGTAAAGCTGCCCCGAGCATCTATCGGCAGAGCCGACCGATCGCCCCCACACCAAAGCTACCCGCTTGTGAACGCTCATCCAATCGGGCATCGTCACGGTCTGTAGGAGGCCGTGAGCGAGGCGCTGTGACGGCCGACGTTGAGCGAGGAAGAAGACCAATGAAAGCCATGCTTGCGACTGCCTGCCTCACCCTGCTGACCGCGACCATAGCGCCGTCGTTATCCCCACAGTTCGCCATCAGCTCCGCACACGCAGCGGCGCCGTGCCGCGACGCGAAGGGCAAATTCACCAAATGCCCGGCGCCGAAGCCCGTCCGCTGCAAGGACGCCAAGGGACGCTTCGCCAAATGCGGCACGGACGGCGCGAACCCGGTCTGATCTGCGCCTGCAACCACCTCTCCGCCAGAACATGTCGCCTATCGCGGCCGCGCGCCGCAGCTCTTTCGGAATTTTATAATCATGAGAATACTGCGCGCGCTTTTTCGTCCCGTCGCTCTGGCGGCGACGTTGATCGGCGGAACGGCCGTCTGTGCGCCGCCCTCCCACGCAGCCGAGGCGCGAAAAGTCATTGTCGATGACGACGGGTCCGGCATCGCGGAATGGATGTTGCTGCAGGCGCCGAACGTCGACGTTCTCGGCATCACGATCCTGTCCGGCGACGTCTGGCGCGATGAAGGCGTGGCGCACGCCCTGCGCGCCGTCGAGATCGCGCACAGGACGGACGTTCCCGTGCTACGCGGCGCGGTTTATCCGCTGCTGAACTCCGAAAAACTCACCGACCGGTGGGAAGCGCTTTACGGCAAGCTGGTCTGGAAAGGCGCCTGGATGAAAAAGTGGGTGGAGCCCACTGTCCAAAGCACGCCGCCGTATCATGCTCCCGATGTCGTGCCGCACCTGCCGGAAGGCGATCCGACCATCAAGGCGTCGGATGAGCCGGCCGTCATGTTCATGATCCGCAAGGTTCATGAATTTCCCGGACAGGTGACGATCATCGCGACTGGTCCGATGACAGATCTTGCGCTGGCGCAACGCCTGGATCCGTCCTTCGCCAGCCTGGCGAAAGAACTGGTTTACATGGGCGGAAGTCTCAACCCGCAACAGGTTCGCCCCGACGTCGCCGCCGCACAGTTCGCCAGAGAATTCGCGAATTCTCCACGGAGAGAATTCAATTTCCGCTTCGACCCCGAAGCCGCGAGCATCGTGCTGCGCGCGCCGTGGCGGCATATTGTCGCGGTTCCAGCCGATCCCTCCACTGCGACGGAGTTAACGCCGGAATTCCTCCATAAACTTGCAGCCGCCAATCCCGCGTTCGCCGGCACGATCAGCAAGCGCGAACCCGGCTTTCCGCTTTGGGACGAAATCGCAGCCGCCGTCTGGCTGGACCCGAGCCTGATCAAGCACAGTGAAGAGCTGTACGTCGACGTGAACAGCCAGTTCGGCGCAGGATATGGCGACACGCTGTCGTGGACGCCCGGATATCAGCCGGATCTGGACGAGCAGCGTGAGACGGTCGTCCGTACCATCGACGCCCCTAAACTGGAGGCGTTCATCACATCGCTTCTGGCGCGGCCTCTGCCCAGTTCACCGCCAAAATAAGGAGGATTATATCCTCCTGCTTCGTGGCCTCATGCCTGGCCCCGCCTGACTTACGACACACCCCTGCCCTCTACACTGGGAAGAGTGAAGTCATTCTTTGGAACAAAGGCAAACCCAGTACCGAGCCCCCCCCGCAAAATATCCGGCGCCCCCTGATCGAAAACTGCCTTCCCAAAGAGTGAAGCTTTTCCCGACAAAAAGCGCGTTACGCGCCCATTGGCCAGCACGCAAAAACAGTAAAAAGCCAAAGCGCAAACAGTGGATTGGCGCGATTAAAGCCGCACGTGTTCTCTTCAAACTGCAGCAGCTCTAACAGCCGGCAACTTCACGCCACCCGTACAACGCGTCCCGCCCCAATAGCCTGTGCCGCGCGCAACCCACCCGGCATCTTTACAACAGTCGTATCGGCGTCTCAGTTACGTCATGCACATTACACTGCTCGCGCTGACCCTGCTCACCGTCGTTGGCCTTACCGGCCTTATCGCGCGCGTGCTGAAGCTGCGCATCCCGATGCCGCTGCTGCAAATCGCGGCAGGCGCAGCGGCGGCTCTGGCCGGAGTGCATGTCGGGCTCGACACTGATCTGTTTCTTCTGCTCTTCATCTCGCCACTCCTGTTCGTCGACGCCTATCGCGTGCCCATGCGGGAATTCGGCGAACTACGGAGCATTATCGTAGCGATGGCCGTCGGGCTTGTCGCGCTCAGCACTCTGGCGGGCGGCTATTTTCTCGACTGGCTTCTGCCGACAGTACCGCTGGCTGCCGCGTTTGCTCTCGCGGGCGCCCTGTCTCCGACCGACGCGATCGCAGTCTCCGGCATCCTTCGTGGGGGACGCACGCCGCCGCGTATCATCCACCTTCTGCGCGGCGAGGCGCTTCTGAACGACGCCTCCGGGCTCGTCTGCTTCAAATTCGCCGTGGCCGCCGCAACGACCGGCATCTTCTCCCTGAAGGCTGCGTCCGCCAATTTCGCATGGGTGTCGCTGGGCGGAATCGTGACCGGCGTCATCATCAGCCTTTGCGCCAGCCGCGCGGAAAGCATGTTGCTACGACGCGGTTACGACGACCCTCCAAGCCATATGCTGCTTGCGCTGATATTGCCGTTCTTCACCTATCTGGTTGCGGAATCCATCGAGACGTCAGGCATTCTCGCGGTCGTCGCCGCAGGCATGACAATCCGCCTTACCGGCGTGATGAACGAAACCGAAATCGGGACGCGCATGCGGGCGACCGCGTTATGGGAAACGATATCCTTCGCGCTCAACGGCCTGGTGTTCCTGCTGCTCGGGCTGCAACTGCCGGACCTGGTGCATCAGGCGCGGGCGATCATGCACTCGGGAGGCGTATCTCCCTGGGAACTGCCGATCGCAATCGTGGCGCTGCAGGCTGTGATGACGTTGAGCCGCCTGGCATGGGTCAGCGCCTCGGTCCTGACCCGGCGGATCGCTGCGCGCCTGTGGCGGCGCCCCTTCATCGGCGCAAACTGGCCCGAGAGACTGATCCTCGCCCTGGCCGGCACGCGTGGCACCATCACACTGGCTGCGATTCTTTCCCTGCCCTCGGCTGAGGAGTTTCCGGAACGATCCCTGCTGATCACCATTGCCGCCGGCGTCATAATCATGTCGCTGCTCGGGGCCAGCGTCTTTCTCCCGCTTGTCCTTCGGCTACTGCCGTCGCAGGAAGGAACCAACCGAACTCAGCAGGAACTGGATGAGACCCGTCTGGCTCTGGTGCGTGTGGCGATTAGCGTCCTGAAGGATGAAGCAAGCCGCCACAACAGCCCTGCGGGAGGATCCGCCGGAGAGCCTGAGCCCGCGCAAAGCAGGGCGGCGCCGCTTCTTTTGCAGGAGTATCAGGAACTTTTACATACACTGGACAGCAAGCAGACTGACCTTGAGGCCAACCGGGACGAACTGCTCCGCAACCGTCGCGCCGAACTGGCGATCCGCCTGAGAGTGGTGCGCGCCCAAAGAAAAGCCCTGAAAGAGTTTTTGCACGACGGCAATCTCAACGACGAGACGGAGCGTGTTTTGGCGCGTCAACTCGACGTGCATGAGCAGGAGCTGATCGACGAAGCGTCAGCGCTTCCGCACCCGTAAGGGTTATCGCCACGAAGACGGACCCCTGCCTGGCAGTTTACCTTCGGTTTTCAGCGAATGCGGCCAAGCCTTCGACGTTAATGAGCATCAGCCGCGCTTTTCTTACAGCGCCAGAGAAAAAATCATCGCATATTTGGAATGTTTTCTACTCATGAACGCCCGGCGCAGCGTTGAACGGCACATCCGCCGCCCGTCGACATGGATCGCCACTCCTCCCCAAACCAAATCTCACGGCAATCACGCCAACAATATTGGCTTTTCCCAAAAGTGTTCCAAATTTTCTTGATTTTTGGCGAGACTACGGACGGTCGGGCCTTATACAAATCAGAGTCTCGCAAAATTCCGAGCGGACTAATTTTCTGAGGAACGAGGATTTTGAGTGTTCTTATAGAAGCAAGACAAAGCGTCGCCACGATGAACTGACCGACGCAAACTTTCAAATCTAGTATTACACAGCCCGCCAGAACCGGGCGCGGCGCAACCTTCAGGCGGCGACAGTCGAACCTTGAACAGGCAGAACTGGACGCACGAAATTCAGCGCATGCTCGAACGAGGTCTGGCGGCTCAGTTCATAATCGCGGATCGCATCGACCACGACCCAACGCAGGCCTTCCGGACGGATGATATAGGCTGGGTCAGCGCTTTCGCGGACCCACACCAGAACCATCTCGGAGCCCACGGCGCCTGTGTCGCCATCTGACACAAAAATATCGGCGTCACACAGTCCCATACAAAGGCCTGCGTTCAACCACCGCGACAGATACTCGCGGTGACGAGGTAGAACCGCCTGACGGAACGGCACTACATTGCAAAATGAAGAGGGCAACGTCTCAGATAGCATTGGCTGTGGCATCCCCGTTGTCCTGTGGCGGCGAACTGGAGGGAACGTTATGGCGGAGATGCGCTCACGCCAAACTGAATCTTCACAATTTCGCCCTAGAAAGAGGCACCGCAGAGCAAATGTGACAAAAAAGCAACTATCCATTCCGCTTTATCTCTAATTCTGCTCACGAAACAATCTTATGCACATTAAATATGATGTTTTTTTATGCAAAAACTCCAGCGCTGTGAATCTTTTCCGGGCAAGCACTCAAGGGTGAGCAAAAATATCGCCCCATTCAGGGCTGGCTCGATTCCGTAGGCCACCGGCGGTGCAGCCATAGCCAGCTTTCCGGGCAGGCTCTGATCCAAGCCTCCAGCCTGTCATTGACCGCCTGCGTCAATGACAGGATGTCCGCCTGCCTGTCGCCGCTATCGGGCAGCGGCAACGGTGGTTCGACCACAATGCGCAGGCGGGCCGGGCCGAGCCGGCGAACATAACCGGGAATAACCGGGCTGCGGTACCGCAACGCCATCGCCGCCAAAGCTGGCGCCGTCATCGCCGGACGACTGAAGAACCGCGCCTCCACGCCGTCATTCATCTTCTGGTCGACCAGCATCCCGAGACGCCCGCCGCGCGCAACGTAGGCAAGCGCCTCCCGGGCGCCCCGCGCGCCCTTGGCGAATAGCGGCTTGGGCTCCCCCATCGCCTCATTGCGCAAATCCCGAATCATCCTGTCGACCAAAGGATTCGCCGCCGCTCGGTAGAATGAGGCGAAGCCGAGGCCGTACGCCGAAACGCCCGGAGGAAGCATCTCCCAATTGCCGATATGTCCTGACACGAACAGCACCGAACCGCCCCGCTGCGCCTGCTCGATCAGATGCTCGGCGCCCTCGACCTCGAAACCAGGCCCTGAGGCGGTGTTCTCGCGCAGGCTGGCGATGTGCGGGAACTCTCCGGCTGTCCTGCCAAGATTTTCCCACACACCCAGCACGATGCGTCTTCGCGCCGCTTCGTCCAGTTCCGGCATCGCGAGCCGGAGATTGGCGTACGCCACACGCGAAACCGGTAAGAACGGTCCCACAAAACGGCACAGACGTCCGGCGAAATTCGACGCGCGCACCGGACCGAGACGCCGCAGCAACACCAAAGCGATCCGCGCGAGCGCCGCCTCCACCCGCATCCCCACGCCGACACGCTCCAGGTCGCGTTTTTCTCGATCCACCTTCACCGTGCAGCTACCTCGCGCTCAAGCCAACGGTCGAGCAGAGACTCAGGCGCATCAGGGTCCGCCCACGCCAGTTCCACGCCAACCACCGTAACATGCCGCCGGAAATAAGCCGGCAATCGCACCGCGTCCTTGGGGGTCGTCACAAGCGTCGCCTCCAACTTCAGAGCAACCCGGGCTAACCGCGCGAGGTCCTTGCGCCGATACGCGTAATGGTCAGGAAACGACACGACGCGAAGCGGAGCCACGCCACGCTCCCGCAACGCTCGAAAAAATTTTGACGGACGCGCCAGTCCAGCGAACGCGACCACCGGGCGCCCCCGCAACAGATCGACGGATGGTTCCATGACCGGCCACGCACGCAGCACGGGCATGCCCTTTGGCGCCCGTTTTTCGACCCAGACGCTCACGCCTGCACGGTCTTCGCCAGTTACGACCACCACGTCGGCCGCCGCCAGCCCCGCTTCCGGATTTTCCCTTAGCGGCCCGGCCGGAATGACGCGACCGTTGCCAAGGCCGCTCGATCCGTCGATCACCAGAAGCGCCATATCCTTGTGCAGCCCCGGATTCTGAAATCCGTCGTCCATCACAAGACACGTCGCCCCGGCCGCGATCGCCGCCTGCGCCGAACGAACCCTGTCCGCGCCGACCCAGCACGGCGCAATCCGGGCGAGCAACAACGCCTCATCCCCAACATCCGCAGCGCTGTGGATATCGGGATCGACCAGCAAAGGCTCCTCTGGAAACCCACGACCGAAAATGTTCGTTCCCACACCGCGAGCACGTGGTCGACGGCCGTATCCCCGCGTCAGAAAATGCACGGCTACGCCCCGCTCTCTCAGCCGCGCGCCGAGGTCGAGCGCGAGCGTGGTCTTGCCCGCGCCACCAGCGGTCAGGTTGCCGCAGCACAATACGGGCACAGACACGCGCTCGCCGACCCGAGCGCGCCGTCTGGCCGCAATCGCCTCCACCGCTGCCGACGCAGGTTTCAGCAACCACGCCCCCACGCCGGGCGCCGCACTCCAGAAAGCGGGCGCGCGCAAACGTGGCGACCACCGGATCACACACCCACCTGCGCGGGTGTTTCTCCCGCCATCGTCTCGTAAATACGGCGAGCGAGGCGCTCAGGGAGCGCCTTGTCGAAATCCGCAGCCTGTCGCGCAGCGTCTCCGGCTGTCCAGGCGCGCCCGGCGTCGGCCAGCAGAGGCCCCAACCAGAGCGATAGCGCTTCGACGGAATCGACCACGGTGATCGCTTCCCCCAGCCGGGCGTAAGTCGCGGCGAAATTCTCGATGGCGGGACCAGTGGCGATGGCGCAACCCAGCCGGGCAGGCTCAAGCGGATTATGACCGCCGCCCTTGCGCGCCGGACCTTGCCGCCCTCGCCCTCCCGGCGTCTCGAACAGGCTGTTGCCCATGAAGACGACGCGCGAAAGACGAAACAGCACGCCGAGTTCGCCGAGCGTATCCGCAACCCAGACCGGATCCGACGCTTCCGGCCATTGCCCCTGCGACCGCCTCGGGGCCACTCCCAGATCATGCCTGATCGGCGGCGGCAGCACGCGGGCGGCGAGCGCCGCCACAACTGCGCCTCTCTCCGGATGACGCGGCGCGATAATGGTCAAAAGGTCCGGATATCTGTCGCGCAGGGCGGCGGCGGCGGCGAAAATGGCCGCTTCCTCACCTTCATGCGTCGACGCCGCAAGCCATACCGGGCGCTCACCGACGATCAGCCGCAGCCGCTCCAGCAACGCAGCGTCGAACCCCAGAGGCTCGGCGGCGAACTTCAAATCTCCGGCCGTGACGACGACCGGCGCGCCAAGCGCACGGAACCGCGCCGCGTCCTCCTCGGCACGCGCCGCGATCCATCGCATCGGCGAGAGCGTCCACGCCGCCAGATCGGGAGCGCGGCGCCAACCGGCCAGCGCGCGCGCCGACATGCGCCCGTTCACCACCATAACCGGCACCGCAACTCGGCGGCAGCATTCGATCATATTAGGCCAAAGCTCGCTTTCCGTCAGCACGAACGCCTGCGGCCGCCAGCGTTTCAGGAACCGGTTCACCCAGCGCGGCACGTCCAGTGGCACAAACTGATGAACTACCCGGCCTGCTGCAATTTCATCCGGCAGCGCCGCCGCAAGCGTCTTGAACCCTGTGACGGTCCCGGTGGTGATCAGAACATTCGGCGCGTCGCCCGCCTCGCCCCAGGCACAGGCGAGCAACGCGCGAATCACAGGCAGCACGGAGACGGTTTCCCCGACGCTCGCTGCGTGGATCCAGACCAGCGAACCGGGAGGTCTCGCCACGCCGCCGCCCAATCCGATTCGTTCCCGCAACCGGGCGGGCAATTCCTTGCCACGCGCGACGCGGCGCCTCAGCATAACGATCAGTCCCGGAGCGATCAGGGAGGCGATCGCCGCCCATACGCTGCCCAACGCCCGACCGACGGTGGTCGTCTGCGCATCTTGCTGACCGGAAATAACGGGCGCGCGCATGGAGGCAAGGCGTTCATCATAATCCGCGTCAGCAAGGCGGCGTCCGGCTTCCGCCATCGCCTCGTTTAATCCGGCCGTCAGTTGCGCGCGCATCTCGTCGCGCCGCCCTCGCGCCACCACCAGCGGCGGACCACATACCAGCCTGCCTCGCCCGAATGGCAGGGGAACGATCATCCTGTCCCATGACCCGGCCCGAACGCCAGAACAGGCCACTCCCACGGGAATGATCGGAGCGCCCGTCAGTTCCGCCAACGCAAGCGCACCTGCCTGCACCTCTCGCCTTGGGCCCTTCGGACCATCCGGCATGATGGCGACGACGTCGCCCTGCTCGAGCGACGCGCGCAAACGCCTCAACGCAGACGCGCCGCCTTTGTTCTTGCCTTTACGATCAGACGAGCCGTGCAGCGCTGGAATTCGCCACGGAGCGACCACGCCCGCGATCATCCGGCCGTCACGATTGCGGCTGATCAATACTCTCAATCTTAACAGAGGGTTGCGGGGTTCGGTCCACCACCAGAGCGTCGGCGCCAGCATCAGCGCCTCATGCCAGAACGCCACAAGAACGCCAGGGCCTGCCGGATCAAGCAGAAGAGAACGCGAAGCCGCGTCCATATCGACTTTCCAACGCGTCGTCGTCAGCGCCAACGCCAGACCACGGCGCACGCAGGTCTGAACGATCCTGCGTAACAATTCCGAACCGGCGTCGCGCGGCGAGGGCTCAGGCACTGTCGTCACGACCGTGCTGCGCCGTCATTCACGACCTGCCGAAATTGGAGCGCTATCAGTAAATCTATAAAACATGAATGGGCGTTAACATGCCCGACGCAGTTCACAAAGCATCATATGCGTGGCGCCGTCATTACCCGGCGCCACGCACGGAGCAATCAGAACGGCGCGTCGATGTCGACCACGTCGATCAGCTTCGCGTTGACGAACTCCTTGATGCCGAGCCCGATCAGTTCGCGACCATAGCCGGAGCGCAAAACGCCGCCAAACGGCAGGTCAGCCTTCACCATGGTCGGGTGGTTAATAAACACCATGCCGGTCTCGATCTGTTTCGCGACTTCTTCGCCGCGTTCCTCGTCCCGCGTGAACACCGATCCGCCGAGACCATACGGCGAGTCGTTGGCGATGCGGATCGCGTCAGCCTCGTCCTTGGCCCGGAACAGCATGGACACAGGGCCGAAGAACTCCCACAGGCGGGCCGGGTTGTCGCCCTCAAGGCCGGTCAGAATGACCGGACGGAAGAACGCGCCCGTGTTCGGCACGGCGAGAGGAATCTCCTCAGCCTTCGCGCCGTGTTCGATCGCCTCTGCCAACTGCCGCTTCAGGTCCTCGACGGCACCCTGAGACGAGAGTGGCGCCAGCGTGGTCGCGGGGTCCATCGGATCGCCCATCTTCAACGACGCGACGCCTTCGCGGTAACGCTTGACGAACTCGTCATACACCTTGTCGACCACAATCATCCGCTTCGCGGAGACGCAGACCTGCCCGGCGTTCCAGTGACGACCGAACACAGCCCATTTCACGGTCTTTTCGAGGTCGGCGTCCTCAAGCACGATGAACGCGTCGGAACCGCCCAGTTCCATCGTCGTCTTCTTCAACGCGGCGCCCGCCTGCGCGGCTACCTTGCCGCCTGCGCCTTCCGAACCCGTCAGCGCGACGCCGCGAACACGATGATCGGCGATGATGGTCGCCAACTGATCGCGGGTGGGGAACAGATTGCGGAAGCCCCCCTTCGGCAGACCCGCTTCAATCATCAGGCGTTCCATCGCCGCCGCCGACTGCGGCACGTTCGACGCGTGCTTGAGCAGGGTCGTGTTGCCGGCTGAAAGTTGCGGCGCGATGATGCGAGCAACCTGATAGAACGGGAAGTTCCACGGCTCGATCGCCAGAATAATGCCAAGCGGCTGATGGATGATCTTCGCGCGGCCTTCTTCCTTGCTCTGCACCGGAAGCCCCTCGGACTCCAGCAGTCGCTCGGCGTTGATCGCGTAATATTCGAAGATCGCCGCGGTGAGTTCGGTCTCCGCGCGAGCCTCCGAGATCAGCTTGCCCATCTCAAGGGTCAGAATCCGAGAATATTCCTCGATGTCACGACGCAGAATGCCAGCGGCCGCGTGCATCACACGGGCGCGTTCCTTGAAAGACGTTTTGCGCCAGGACAGGAAGGTCTCATGCGCCTCATCCAGCGCGATCTTCACTTCCTCGTCCGTCGCGTTCGGAAAAACCTTGATTTCCTCACCGGTGAACGGATTGACCGTCGCGTAGGCCATAGCCGATGTCCCCTTTTATACTGCCTGAAAACTCGAAATAGGGCCCGCAGCATAGCGGGGTCGCGCGGCGACCAAAGCCCCAGATCATTGGGAGAAGCAAAATGTCACTGCGTGCCAGAGATGACAACAGGGCCCGCGCGGGAGGCGCGCAATCAGCGCGCCAGCAAGGCAATCTGTTCACGCTGAGAGCGCGCCAGAATACATCTGATCCTGAAAGGAAATCCCCGGACGCAGACCGTTAAGGTCACTCGTCCAGATCGCGCTTGACCTCTGGGCGACGCAGCAGCGCGTCAACTTCCATCGCATAATCCAGCGCCGTGTCCGGCTGGAAATGAATCTCGGGCGCCATCCGCAGACGAAGCGTGTGCGAAAGCTGCGTGCGAAGATAGGGCGCTACCCGCTTGAGCGCAGGCAACACCGCCTCCACGTCCGTGCGGCCAAGCCGCGCGACGAAAGCGGTCGCGTGCTTCAGATCCGGAGAAATACGAACTTCGGTCACGGTGATCATGACCCCTTCCAGCTCCGGATCGCGAAAGGTCGTGCGCGCAAAAAGTTCGGCCAGAACGCGGCGCACTTCTTCGGAAACTCTCAACTGTCGCTGAGAGGGCCCCGAAGAGGAAAGGCCGGCGAGTCGCCCCGCCGGCCCCTTTCCGTCTGGACGTTTCGGAGACGAGCGGCTCACGCGGGCACCAGCTCCATCTCGAAGCACTCAACGACGTCGCCTTCACGCAGGTCGTTGTAGCCAGCGAAGGAGAGACCGCACTCATAATTGCGGGCCACTTCCTTGACGTCGTCCTTGAAGCGCTTGAGCTGGCTGAGTTCGCCCTCGTGGATGACCACGCCGTCGCGCAGCAGACGCACGCCGCAACCGCGACGAACGACGCCTTCCGTGACGTAGCAACCTGCGACCTTGCCGACCTTCGTGATGTTGAACACCTGGCGGATTTCCGCGTAGCCGATGAACTTCTCACGATGCTTCGGCGCGATCTTGCCCTTGACCAACTGCTCGATATCGTCCGCCACCTGATAGATGATCGAGTAGTAACGGATGTCGACGCCGTCGCGCTGCGCCATCTCGCGCGCCTGCGACGTCGCGCGGACGTTGAAGGCGATGATCACGCCGTCGGACGCCTTGGCGAGCTGGATGTCGCTTTCGGTGATCTGACCGACAGAGGCGTTCAGGACGCGAACCGCGACCTCCTCATGCGCCAGCTTCTCGACCGTAGCCTTGAGAGCCTCGGCCGAACCCTGCACGTCCGCCTTGATCAGAACAGCGACCTCTTTCTGGGCGCCAGCCTGAATACGGGCGAGCATCTGATCGAGGGTGCCGCGCGCAGCCGTCTGCCCGGCCGCCGCATGTTCCTTGATCTTGCGCTGACGGAACTCGGAAATCTCGCGAGCCCGGTTCTCGTTTTCGACCACGACGAAGGGAGAGCCTGCGTCAGGAACGCCCGCGATGCCGAGGATTTCCACCGGCGTCGACGGCGCGGCGAGGTCGATCTGGCGGCTGCGGTCGTCGAGCATCGCGCGAACGCGGCCCCATTCGGCCCCGGCCACCACGATGTCGCCCTTGCGCAGCGTGCCCTTCTGAACCAGCACAGTCGCGACAGGACCGCGTCCGCGATCCAGCCTGCCCTCGATCACCACGCCTTCGGCGGCGCGATCAGGATTGGCCTTCAGGTCGAGAATTTCGGCCTGAAGCAGAATCGCCTCTTCCAGCTTGTCGAGGCCAGTGCGCTTGAGCGCCGAAACCTCGATGTCCTGCACGTCGCCGCCCATCGATTCCACGACGATCTCGTGGCTGAGCAGTTCCTGACGGACCCGTTCCGGGTTGGCGCCAGGTTTGTCGACCTTGTTGATCGCGACGATGATCGGCGCGTTCGCAGCCTTGGCGTGTTTGATCGCCTCAGCCGTCTGCGGCATGACGCCGTCATCTGCGGCGACAACCAGCACCACCACGTCCGTAACCGACGCGCCGCGGGCGCGCATGGCCGTGAACGCTTCGTGACCCGGCGTGTCGATGAAGGTGATCTTCGCGCCGGAGGCGAGCGTGACCTGATACGCGCCGATGTGCTGCGTGATGCCGCCAGCTTCGCCCGAGGCGACGTCGGTGGTGCGCAGCGCGTCGAGCAGCGACGTCTTGCCGTGATCGACGTGACCCATGACGGTCACGACCGGCGCGCGCGGCTGCAGATCGCTTTCGGTGTCTTCAAGGCCCTCGATGCCGATTTCCACATCGCTGTCGGCGACGCGGCGCACGCGGTGACCGAACTCCTGCACGACCAGTTCGGCCGTGTCGGCGTCGATCGTCTGCGTGACGGTCGCCATGACGCCCATCTTCATCAGCGCCTTGATGACTTCGCCCTGACGGGCCGCCATACGGTTGGCGAGTTCCTGAACCGTGATCGTCTCGGGCAGCACGACGTCGCGAACGACGCGCACCTGATCCGCGCGCAGACGCTCCAGCTCCGCCTGACGACGCTCACGCTCGCGCTGACGCCGGACAGACGCCAGCGAGCGGGTCTTGTCGTCGTCGCCTTCGATCGCCGCCTGAACGTCGATGCGCCCCGAACGGCGACCAATGCCGCCGTCCTTCTTCGCGCCAGCGCCCGCGCTCTTGCGCGGCGGCGGCGCTCCGGCGCCCTTGCGAGGCGCAGGGCCGCGACGATCGTCTTCGCCTTCGCGAGCAGTGCGCAGACGCAGGGTTTCGCCAGCAGGAGTCGACGGCTGAGACGCCGGGGCCCGCGATGGAACCAGCGGCTTGGTAGGCATGATCGCGCGTTCGGCCAGCGGGATCACGCGATCCGTCGGCGGCGCCAGCGTAACCTCGCCAGGAATAGGCACAGCCGACACAACCGGGCCGCGCTCTTCGGGCGCAACAGGAGCCGGGGCGGCGGGCTTTGCGCTGGCTGCGGCTTGCGCCTCAGCTTCCTCGCGGGCCTTCTCCGCAGCCTGCTCCTCAGCCGCGCGACGCTCTTCTTCCTCGCGACGACGCGCTTCCTCGGCGGCGGAGAGGATCTGAATCTTCTCCTGCTCGATGCGCTGAGCCTCTCGTTCCGCTTGCTCTTCGAGCACGCGCTGACGCACGGCGATCTCGGCGGGCGTCAGCCCGCGGATGGGCCCGCGGCCACCTGCGCCACGCCCCCCGCCGCCCGATCCGGGCTTGCTCGCGCCAGGCTTCGGCGCCCGCGTCTTGCGGACTTCAACCTGCACTACCTTCGAACGACCGTGGCTGAAGCTCTGGCGTACGGAACCGGCGTCGACCGTGTGCCCTACCGTCGAACTGCCCGCCGGCCGAAGGGAAAGACGTCCCTTACCCTGATCCTGATCGTTGCCTTCGTTCATTTACCCGCCTGTTACCCCATCGCCGGACCTGCCCGACGCAAGCGGGGCGGACCGGCTGGCCATCCCCGCGAAACGCTCACTCTCATGTCGCAGCCGCGAAGCCAGCGGCCCCGCCTGCAACGCCGCGTGCACAACACGCTCGCGGCCAAAAACCTGCCCCAGGGCCGAAGCCGCAAGGGACGCAACCACCGGCAGGTCGCGTGCGCCGGACATAATCCTGGCGCGCTCGTCGACGCTGCCGTCAGACGCCTGCACGATCACTCCAGCGCGCCGCGCCTCAATCCACTCCCGGACCTTTGCGTAGCCGCATACACTCTGTCCGGCCCTGCGGGCCAGCCCCAGAATCTCGGTAAGCCGACGCAGCAATCCGATTTCGATCACTTCGGCCAGATCGGAAGGGACGACAACCTGATCGCGCGCCGCTCTGGCGAAGGCTCCGCGAGTCCGGGCGGTTTCTAGCACATCCCGCCGAGCGCTCAACCACATTCCCCGTCCGGGCAGCCGCGCGCTGAGATCGGGAACCACGACCCGGTCGGGTCCAACGACAAAACGCAGCATCGTTTCCGGCGCACCACGCTCCCGCGTGACGATGCACCGACGCAGCGGCCCTTTTTCATCATCGCCATCGTCGTCGCCACCATCGGCACCGACGACCTGAGCCGTTGCGTCGCCCTCACCCGAAGATGAGGACTGCGCAGTGCTTATAGCATGGATGTGACGATTTGTCTCATTGGGGTTCGTGCTCAGAAGAAGCCTCCCCCGACTCGCCAGCAACTTCGGCGCCGTCTTCACCCTCGAACCAGTGCGCGCGCGCCATCATGATGATCTCGTTGGCCGTTTCCTCATCGATCGAGTCGGTCCCGAGGATTTCGATCAGTTCGTCGCCCGCCAGATCGGCCAGATCGTCGAGCGTCTTCACGCCCTTTTCACCAAGCGCCACGAGCATCTGGTTGGTGAACGCATTCAGCGCCACGATATCGTCGGACACGCCCAACGCGACGCGCTTGTCGTCCAGTTCCTGCTCTTTCTGCGCCAGATAGGTCTCCGCACGACGGACGAGTTCCTCGACCACCGAGTCGTCGAAGCCTTCAATGCCGATCAGCTCGTCCTGTTCGGCGTAGGCGAGTTCCTCGATCGTGTTGAAACCCTCGGTCACCAGCAGGCCGGCGATGACGTCGTCCACGTCCAGCGCCTCCACGAACAGCGCGGACCGGCGACGGAATTCCTCCTGACGACGCTCCGACTCTTCGGCCTCGGTCAGAATATCGATGTCCCAACGCGTCAGCTGGCTCGCCAGACGTACGTTCTGACCGCGACGACCAATGGCGAGGCTGAGCTGCTCGTCGGGCACCACGACCTCAACTCGGCCGGCCTCTTCGTCCATGACGACCTTCGACACTTCGGCAGGAGCCAGCGCGTTGACCACGAAGGTCGCGGCCTGCGGGCTCCAAGGAATGATGTCGATCTTCTCGCCCTGCAGCTCCGCGACAACGGCCTGCACGCGCGACCCCCTCATGCCGACGCAAGCGCCGACCGGATCGATGGAGGCGTCTCGGGAAATGACAGCCATCTTGGCGCGCGAGCCCGGATCGCGGGCCACGGCCTTGATCTCGATGATGCCGTCATAGATTTCCGGCACTTCCTGCGCGAACAGCTTCGCAAGAAACGCAGGGTGGGTGCGGGAAAGGAAAATCTGCGGGCCGCGCGGCTCGTCACGCACATCGTAGATGTAGGCGCGCACGCGGTCGGAGTTGCGGAACGCCTCGCGCGGGATCAACTCGTCGCGACGCAGCAGCGCCTCGGCGGAGCCGATCTCGACCATGAGGTTGCCGTACTCGGTGCGCTTGACCGTTCCATTGACGATCTCGCCCACGCGATCCTTGAATTCGTCATACTGGCGCTTGCGCTCATACTCACGCACGCGCTGCACGATCACCTGCTTGGCGGTCTGCGCGGAGATACGACCGAAATCGATCGGCGGGAGCGGATCGACAAGATGCTCGCCCAGCTGGATTTCCGGCTTGAACTTGCGCGCGATATGCAGCGGGATCTGCGTCTCTTCGTTCTCGACGACCTCAACCGCCTCGGTCCAGCGCGACAGACGAACCTCGCCCGAACGACGATCGATCGTCGCGCGGATGTCCTTCTCGTGACCGTATTTGGCGCGACCGGCTTTCTGGATGGCCTGCTCCATCGCCTCGAGAACCTCGTCGCGATCGATCAGCTTTTCACGCGCGACGGCGTCGGCCACCAGCAGCAGCTCAGGACGGGAAACGGAGGTGTCCATGACTCTTCAGCACTCCACACACAGACCGAACGGCCCAAATTCATACATCCGGAGACGCACCGCAGTCACGGCCAAGCCTCCGGTCGCCCGGGTTTCAGTGCCGACGGGCGCCCGGCTTCTTCTGACGACCGCGCCCTGTGGGCGCTGCCGATGAACTCACGTCCTCAGACGTCTCGGCCTCGCCCTCAGGCTCAACGCCAGCCTCGCGCTGCGCCGCATCGATGAGCGCATCGGTGAGAATCAGCTTGGCCTTGCGCAGTTCCGCGAAAGGCAGAACCACCTCACTACCGTCGTCCAGCCGCAAACGGCCGCCAGCCTCATCGCCCCCAAGCACGACACCCGAGAAACGACGACGACCGTTGACGGGGATATTGACTTCCGCCTTCGCGAGGTGCCCGGCGAAGCGCACCCAGTCCTTGACGCGCGTCAACGGACGATCAATGCCCGCCGAGGACACTTCAAGGGTCCAGTTGCCTGGAATCGGGTCCTCGACGTCGAGGACGGCTCCGACCGCATGGCTGATCTGTTCACAGTCATCCACAGTGATTTGCGAGCCGTCCGCACGATCCGCCATGATCTGAACCGTTGGCACGTCACGACCGAGCACGGCGACGCGCACGATTTCGTACCCGAGATCGACGAGCGTCGGCGCGATAAGAGCCGCGATTCGCGTCTCAAGACCAGTATGCGTAGAGAGATCTTCGTCCAAAACAAAAAAGGCGGCCAAAACGGCCACCCCCCAAAAAGCGGAAGATGAAAGGAATTGCGTCAATGTAGGCGATAAGTCCTCCAACCGCAAGAACCATCCGCCGGACGAGCAGCCCCGAGACTTAAAGCGCCGTGAACGTTGGTGAATGAGATTCGCTTCGATACGTCACGTTACGCCCATTTTAGAGGTAAATCCCTTGCGCCTTCCGGGGGCAAGATGTCTCATAAGCGCCATGAATCAGGGCCCCGACCCCCTTCGCGAATTACAACCGCAGACCGAGGCGAACTCGTCCGGGTTGCGTGTGCTCGTCGCGGCGGTCGCGGGCATCACGCTGATCGCTGGCGGCGGCGCGTGGCTAAACCACTCCAGTTCGCCCACCGCGCAGCAGCAGGGGCAGGAAAAAACGGCGCAGCCCGCCGGGCGACAGCTCACCTTCGGCGCGGAATTCGCGCTGATCGCGCCTGAACATGCAGAGCAGGCGCTGCAAAACGCTGGATATTCCGCCAGTGATCAGGCGCGAATCCTCGCAGGAATCAAGCGGCGTGAATATCGACTGGTCACGATGCCCATCTTCGACGCCAGCGGAGCGGGCGGCGTAGTGT
The DNA here is from genome assembly GCF_000429165.1 of Acetobacter nitrogenifigens DSM 23921 = NBRC 105050. Taxonomy (GTDB): domain Bacteria; phylum Pseudomonadota; class Alphaproteobacteria; order Acetobacterales; family Acetobacteraceae; genus Acetobacter; species Acetobacter nitrogenifigens. Next base: position 373,000 of record NZ_AUBI01000002.1, read on the forward strand.
CGGTTCAATCAGGCGTCGTGACGAAAATGGTCACGTTGTCGCAGAATCCTGTGTCCGTCGTTCTCCCGATCCTTATCAGCGGCGAAGTGCAGATATCCCCCGTGTCGGACCCCGGCGTGACGGGCATGCAGCCTGGCGCGCTGACGGTGCTCGGGCCGACGCTGCTGCCGACCATTCATCGCGACGAGTACCTGACCATGACCGTGGTCGCGCAATGAACGCGGTGTTCCATTGAGCTTTTCACGCTGCATCATTGCTTGGACGTACGAGGCCGCCGCGCCGCGCGACCCGATGATTCTGCGCCGCAAGACCGGGATAATATGATATGAAGGGCCTGCTTCCCGCGCTTAACCGGTTCATGCCGGTTATGATGGTCATCTTTCTGATACTGGCCAGTCTTCAGGCTGCGGCGAGCCTGCATCTTTCGCTCGCCAGCCTCGACCATTTCATGAAATGGTGCGAGCCCGCGTGGCCGGTGCTGGCGGCTGTCGGCGGATTTTTTACCATTGCGGGACTGTTGTTCGAAACGCGCGCCGAGCGAATGGCGCGTCGCGGGCTTCTTCGCAGACGGGGGTGGATGATGGACGTTCTGGCTCGACTGACCAACCGCAACGCTCTTGAAGAAATGATGGCCCGAGAACAGCGGGAAACGACCATCGACGCCGAGGAGCTGGCCGCCAATCTGCGCGCCCGCGTCATCGGGCAGGATCAGGTCTGCGAGGATATGGCGGGTCAGCTCCGCCGCCGCCTCGCCCTACAGGTGCGCGGCAAGCCTGTCGGGATCTTCCTGCTGGCCGGACCTCCAGGCACAGGCAAGACATACCTCGCCAAACAGCTCGCCAAACAGCTCGAGCGCCCGCTGCTGCATTTCGACATGACGCAGATGAGCAGCCCGCACGCCGCGACGCAGCTTTTCGGTTCGCCCAAGGGTTATGTGGGCTCCGATACCTACGGCAAGCTGACCGGCGGTCTGAAGGAAAAGCCGGACGCGGTCGTGTTGCTTGACGAAATCGAGAAGGCGCATCCCGACGTCTTCAAGAAATTCCTCACGGCGTGGAACGACGGACACGTCACGGAGGCGTCCACGGGCGCTCAAGTCTCCACGGTGCGGGCGATCTTCGTCCTGACCTCCAACATCGCGACCGAGGCGCTGACCGAAATCGCAGATCGCTTGGTCGACGATCCGGATCGCATGCGCGCGGAATCGGTCGAAGCGCTGCGTCAGGCCGGATTCGCGCCGGAAGTGCTGAACCGCCTGGATCGCATTTTCGTCTTCCGAGCCCTCAAAGGACTCGATATCGCCCGCGTCTCCGCGCTCGAAATCGAGACGATGATCGAGAGCTATGGCCTGAAGGTTGAGACCGGCGGCATCGATCCAGCGTTGCTGATCGACGTGATGCGCAGACAGAGCCGCATGGGCGACGCCGCCTCTGCGCGCGACCTTGTGCGCTCGATCGAAGACATGATCAGCGAATCCCTTATCGTCGCGCGACAGCAGGGCGCAAAGATGGTGCGCATCGTCAAAGAAGATGAAGGCGTCACGGCGCAGATTGCCGCCGACCCTGTTTCTCCCAATCGCGCCTATCTGACGCCCTGACACGATGGCTCCGATCTGATCCATGTCCGCCGCTTCACGTTTATGGGTTCGCGCGCCTCTGTGGCGAACGGCCCTCTTCGCGACCATCTTCTTTACGATCGTCGCGCTGTTTTACCCGGCTGCCTGGCTGTTGCGCGTGGTTCCCCGCCTCCAGACCGTCACGCATTACATTGACCATATGCTTGGTCGCGACGCCCCAGCCGCGCCCGCCGCCGATGGCGACGACTCCGGCGGGAGCGGAGCGGCGGCGCCCGGTCCGGGCGGCGGTCCCGGCGCGCAGTCCGGCGGCGTGCCCGCAACGTCGTCTGCGCCGCCCATCGACACAGACCTGCACGACATCGTTCCCTTCGCCGGGCGTCAGTTGCCGCTCCCAGCAGGAACATGGCATCCGGTCCTGTCGACGCAGATCGGCGCACATGGCGAGATACTCAGCAACGTGTTCGTGCGCACGGACCGCGGCGTCGTCACCGGCGTGGTCATCGCCAGCGCAAGCACCGCGGCTATACCCAAGGACCAATCCGGCCCGCTGCAACCCACGTGCCATGACGACGCCGCGTATATGAATCGCCTGACCACGCCAGCGCCCGGCGTGACGGACTGCCTGTCCACCGGACCGATGATGCTCGGCCCTAACGTCACCGTTCCTGCGCCGGACCTTAATCTCGCCTTCGAGCGACTGCGTGTGCTCGGCTTCCCGATGCCTACGGTCATGGTGGTGGCGACGTGGGCGCACATCGTCCGGGGCAAGGACGGCAGCGTCAATCTTCAGGCCGTGGCGACAGCCATCAGTCCGGCGGAACGGGGCGAGACGAAGCTGAGCACCATTCTCGCCGACTGGTCGAAACAGGGCATCGGGCTGTCACCGTTCGCGGGCCGCTTCGTCAAGCAGGTGAACGACTGGATCGTCGCGTGGTCCCCGACATTGCTCAACGGCTATAACGGTAAACTGCAGCCGAGCGACGACCCGCGCCCAGGCTCCAAGGACCCCGGATATCACGAAGGTTGATATCCGACGTCCCGGAGCCAGCCGTTTAAGGCCGGATCACTCCGATCGAAGAATCGAACTCGAGATTTCCACGAGAAAATCCAGCACGGTCCGGGTGCGAAGCGGGAGCGTGCGAGGGCCGGTGTGGACGGCGTAAAGCGGCATAGGCGGCACGTCCCAGCTTGGAAGCACCCGGATCAATTCGCCTGAGGCAATCTGATCCCGGACCTGAAATTCAGGCAGAAGCCCAACGCCGACGCCCGCGCTCACCGCATGAAGCGCAGCTTCGCTACTGTTCGCGCGAAATACGGTGTGCGGCGCGACCACGCTTTCTTCGCCGTTGTTCGAGAAATGCCAGTCCTGACGCCCGCCGCCGTATGTGTAGACGACGCAATGCTGGTCTGCGAGGTCGCGCGGGTGCTCAAGTTCTCCGCGTGGCGTGAAATGCTTCGCGGACGCGACAAGAGCGCGGTGCACCGATCCAAGTTTGCGCGCAATCAGCGATCCCTCGGCGATTTCGCCCACGCGGATCGCAAGATCGAGGCCTTCCTCGACCAGATCGCCAAAGCCGTCGCGCATCACCAGCTCGACGGAGAGCTCAGGCTGACGTTGCAGCAACTCGTTGATGCGCGTCGTCAGATAAAGACCGAACGCCGTCGTGACGCCAAGGCGGACCAGCCCCGACACCGAAGCGCGACGTCGCCCGAGCACGGTCTCCGCCGTCTCCAGAATTTCCAGCACTTCGTAAGCGTGAGGAAGGAGGCTGCGACCATCTTCGGTCATCATCAGACTTCGCGTCGTCCGCGCGAACAGCGTCGTGCCGTAATGCGATTCGAGCAACGCGATGTGACGCGAAATTGTCGGCTGGCTGGCGCCCGTCTCGCGGGACACCGCAGAAAAGGAGCCGGTGGCGGCGACGCGTACGAAACTGTGTAAAGCTGAAAGAAGATCCATTGGACATGCCGCGGCGAGAGGAAATGTGTCCTATCGTGTCCGCTTCCGTATTCATACACAATATGAAGATATGAGAGACCGGCATGCCAAAAACGCAATGGCTGCGTTCATGCAGCATAGCGACACCGGAGATCAGCGCCGCCCCAGTCCCTTGCGCTCGCTGACCGCCAGCCGTTTCTCAGCCATGCGCGCCAGCCTTACGAAGGGCAGGCCGAGCAGCAGATACGCCGCGCCGACCATCAGACCGGTGCCGAAATAATCGAAATAGGTCGAGGACAACCGGACATATGTCTGGCTCAACTCGGTCAGGGTGATGATGCTGACCAGAGACGAATCTTTCAGGAGCGAGATAAAGTCGTTGGTCATCACCGGCACGACGACGCGGAAGGCCTGCGGCACCACGACATACCGTAGAGCCTGAGCGTGGGTCATGTTGAGCGCTGTAGCCGCCTCCATCTGCCCCCTCGCCACGGATTGCAGACCGGCGCGGTAATTCTCCGCCTCATAAGCTGCGTAGTTCAGGCCAAGGCCGAGCACGCCCGCGACGAAAGGCGAGAGCCGGATGCCGATGCCCGGCAGACCATAGAAAATGAACAGGATCTGGATCAGCAGCGGGGTTCCGCGGATAATCTCGACATAGAGCGTCGCAAGGGAGGCGAGCCATGTCGGCCCATAGCGCCGCGTCAACGCCAGCGCGAGGCCTAGCCCTACGGCGAGCACCATGGCGCAGGCCGAAACCGCAAGCGTCAGCGCCGCGCCGCGCGCGAGAAGCGGCAGGAAGCCGACGTAACGATAGAACCGCGCCTCCCACCCCGGCGTCGGAGCGGTGGCGGCGAGATAGCGTTCCCACTCGGTCGGCGCGATATTGGGGTTGGTGCGGTCGCCCGTCCACTCCACCATTTCCGGCGTCCACAGGTTCCAGCGGGCCAAAATGCGGTGTAGCGCCCCATCGGCGACCATGTCCTGCAGCGCCTGATCGACGCGGCGCCGGAGTTCCTGATTGGCGCCCTTCTTGAACGCCACGCCGTAGGCGAGATGACCGATCGGGGGACCGACGATCCGCAACGCCGGATCGGCCTCGCCATAATAAAGCGCGATCGGACCGTCGAGCAGTACGGCGTCGAGGCGCCCATCCTTCAGGTCCGAGAACGCGTTCGATTCCTCGTCATAGGAACTCAGCTTCACGTCGGACCGATCACGCAGCATCCGTTCCGCCAGCGTGTCCTTGATCGTGCCGACCGCATGCCCGCCCAGACGCTCGAACGAATCCAGACCAGCCTGATCCCGGCGTACGACGATACGCTCCGCCGTCACGTAATAGGGGCGGCTGAAATCCAGCGCCTCCATATGCTCGGGCGTCATTTCGATCCCGTCGGCGACCATTTCGTAGAAGCCGCGCTGCAATCCGGGGATCAGGCCGTCCCAATCGTTCTGAACGAACTGGGTATCGCGTGACAGACGACGACCGATTTCGGCCATGATGTCGTATTCGAACCCGACCATCCGGGTCTGTTCGGCCGGATCGTGAAACGTGAAGGGCACGTTGGCCGTGCCGTCGGAAGCCCAGCGCAGGGGCGCTTCGGCCCGGGCGACCGGGCTCAACGCCAGAAAAACCGTGGAGGCGAACAGCAGCCCTACAACCGGAATCCGACCACAGGCGATCAAACGGCTGGCCAAGCAAACGAACCGACGGAACGTCTGGCGGGACACAAGACAGGCGGCAACCGTCACAGCGACGCCCCGAGAAACTCGCGGGTGCGCGGATCATGTGCATTGACGTAGATTTCGTCCGGATCGCCGATCTCAACGATTTCGCCAGCTTCCATGAACACGATGCGGTCAGAGGCGGCGCGGGCGAAGCGCATGTCGTGGGTCACGACGATCTGCGTCATCCCCTCGCGGTCAAGCGCGCGCATGACTTCCAGCACCTCTTCCGCAACCCGTGGATCGAGCGCGGATGTGGGTTCGTCGTACAGCATCACGTCGGGGCGCATCGCCAGTGCGCGCGCGATCGCCGCGCGCTGTTGCTGACCGCCGGAAAGAGTTGCGGGATACCGCAGCGCCGCAGCCTCCAGCCCCACCTTGGCCAGCAGGTCGCGGGCCTCGGCCTCGATCACCGACGCCGCGACATGCTTCACCACCTGCGGCGCCAACATCACGTTGTCGAGGACGGTGCGGTGCGGGAACAGGTTGAAGGACTGGAAGACCATTCCGACATGAGCGCGCAATTGATGCGCCTGCGCCTCGTCAGACGAACGCCATGGACCGCCGTCGCGGCGGATGCTGTCGTCGGCGATGGTGACTGCGCCGGTGTCGGGAATTTCAAGGAAATTCAGGCAGCGCAGAAAGGTCGATTTACCGCAGCCCGAAGGGCCGATGATCGACACAAGCTCGCCGCGTTCGACGGTCAGCGAGACGTTGCGCAACACCCTGTGGCCGTCGAACGTCTTGCAGATCGATTCGGCCCGAAGGACCGTTTCAACAGAAAAAGCCGGCCCGGTGGGGACCGGACCGGCATTTTCCTGGTTGTCAGAGAACGACGTGGTCTCAGGCAGCCTCAAGCATCCCGCGCAGAACGTACTGAAGAATGCCACCATGACGGTAGTATTCGACTTCGTCCAGCGTATCGATGCGGCAGAGCAGCTGCACCTCGTCCTTCGTTCCGTCGGCGCGGGTGATCACCAGCGTCACGTCCATGCGCGGCGTGATGGTCTCCAGTCCGACGATGTCGATGACTTCGTCGCCCTTCAGGTTGAGCGTCTTGCGCGTCGTGCCTTCCTTGAAGAGCAGGGGCAGGACGCCCATGCCGACGAGGTTGGAGCGATGGATACGCTCGAAGCTCTCGGCGATGACCGCCTTGATGCCCAGAAGCAGCGTGCCCTTCGCGGCCCAGTCGCGCGACGAGCCCATGCCGTATTCCTTGCCGCCGAACACGACCAGCGGCGTACCCTCGGCCTTGTACTGCATGGCCACATCGTAGATGAAGCCTTCCTTGCCGTCAGGGAAGTGCTTGGAAAGCCCGCCCTCGGTGCCCGGAAGCATCTCGTTCTTGATGCGGATGTTGGCGAACGTGCCGCGCACCATGATCCGGTCGTTGCCACGGCGCGATCCGTAGGAGTTGAAGTCCTTCGGCTCGACGCCATGCTCGATCAGGTACTTGCCGGCGGGCGAATCCTTCTTGATCGAACCAGCAGGCGAGATGTGGTCGGTCGTGATGTTGTCGCCGAGCAGCGCGAGGATGCGCGCGCCCTTGACGTCGCCAGCGCCGGCCGCAGGCTCGACGCCCATGCCCTTGAAGTACGGCGGATCCTGAACATAGGTGGACTTGCCGTCCCATGCGTAGGTCTGCGACCCGGTCGCGACCTTCAGGTCCTGCCATTCCTGCGGACCAATCGACGCCTTCGCGTAACGCTCGATGAACTGCTCGCGGGTGATGGCGGAGCCCATCAGGTCCGCGATTTCCTTGTTCGAGGGCCAGATGTCTTTCAGATAGACCGGCTTGCCGTCCTTGGACGTGCCGATCTGGGCCGTCGTAATGTCCTGACGCATCGTGCCGAGCAGCGAGTACGCAACGACCAGCGGCGGGCTGGCGAGATAGTTCGCACGCACGTTCGGAGAGATGCGGCCTTCGAAGTTACGGTTGCCGGACAGAACCGACACTGCGACCAGCTTGTTGCCTTCGATGGCGTCGACAATGTTGTCGGCGATCGGGCCAGAGTTGCCGATGCAGGTGGTGCAGCCGTAGCCGACCGTGTTGAAGCCCATCGCGTCGAGGTCTTCGGTCAGGTTGGCGCGGTTCAGGTAGTCGGTGACGACCTGCGATCCGGGAGCCAGCGACGTCTTGACCCACGGCTTCGGCGTCAGGCCGAGGGCGCGGGCCTTGCGGGCCACGAGACCGGCGGCGATCAGCACGGCAGGGTTCGAGGTGTTGGTGCACGACGTGATAGCGGCGATCACGACGTCGCCATGGCCGATCTCGTAGTTCGTGCCAGCGACCGACGCTTTCTTGTCGATGTCGTTCGCGGGGACGCCGAGGCCAGCCGTCAGTTCCTTCTCGAACGCCGAGGTGGCGTCGGTCAGCACGACGCGGTCCTGCGGACGCTTCGGGCCGGAGATCGACGGAACAACCGAGGACAGGTCGAGCTCGAGCGTGTCGGTGAACACCGGATCGGCCATCTCGGGCGTGCGGAACATGCCCTGGGCGCGGTAGTATTCTTCAACCAGCTTCAGGCGGTGCGCGTCGCGGCCCGTCTCGTGCAGGTAGTCGAGCGTCAGCTTGTCGACCGGGAAGAAGCCGCAGGTCGCGCCGTATTCCGGGGCCATGTTGGCGATGGTGGCGCGATCGGCGACCGGGAGATGGTCGAGGGCTGGTCCGAAGAATTCGACGAACTTGCCGACGACGCCCTTCTTGCGGAGCATCTGCGTGACGGTCAGCACGAGGTCGGTCGCCGTCGCGCCTTCCGGCAGCTTGCCGGTCAGCTTGAAGCCGATGACGTCGGGGATGAGCATCGCGATCGGCTGACCCAGCATGGCCGCTTCCGCTTCGATGCCGCCCACGCCCCAGCCGAGCACGCCAAGGCCGTTGACCATTGTCGTGTGGGAGTCCGTGCCGAACAGCGTGTCGGGGTAGACGTATTCCTTGCCGCCGACTTCCGCGGTCCATGCGACCTGCGCGATGTATTCCAGATTGACCTGGTGGCAGATGCCGGTGTCGGGCGGAACGACCGAGAAGTTCTTGAACGCTTCCTGACCCCAGCGCAGGAAGGCGTAACGCTCGCCGTTACGGTCGAACTCGATGGTGATGTTCTTCTGCAGCGCGTCCTTGGTACCGTAGACGTCGACCATGACGGAGTGGTCGATAACCAGGTTCACCGGAACCAGCGGGTTCACCTTCTCCGGGTCGCCCTTCAGATCGACGATGCCGTCGCGCATGGCGGCCAGATCGACGACGCCCGGGACGCCGGTGAAGTCCTGCATCAGGATGCGGGACGGTTTGAAGGGCACTTCCTTCGTGCTGCTGCCTGCGGGCAGCCAGCCGGCGATCGCCTTGGCGTCGTCCTGCGTGTAGGAGCGCGCGTCTTCAAAACGCAGAACGTTCTCGAGCAGCACCTTGAGGCTGACCGGCAGGCGGCTGACGTCGCCAATGGTCTTCTCGGCCTCGGGGATCGAGAAATAGTGATAGGTCTTGCCATCAACCTTGAGCTCGCGCCCGGTTTTCAGCGAATCGTGCCCAACCGACTTCATGTAAACTTCCCTCCGCGACAACAGCATCCCGCTGGCATGTCGAAACCGGCCAAGACCGCCCCGCGCTTCCACGAGGCTGCTTTTGGCCCCGCCCAAACGGGGCCGCCGGCTTGATCTACGATCGGCGCTAGAACATACCGGGAGCCGTCTCCGACACAAGCGCGGCGGCGACCACGAGAACGCGAGCAGCCGCCAAACAGGGTCGGCGCACGGTCACAAATAGGGGATCGGTCCGATTTCTAAGCAGGAGTCCTCCCGGCCGCTGCGCGTCGAGGAGATTTCGGTCTTTCGCGGCGAAAGGCTGGTGCTCGACGGCGTCTCCCTCGCGATGGACGCCGGGGACGCAATGCTGCTGACCGGGCCGAACGGCGCCGGAAAATCCACCCTTCTCCGCGTGCTGGCGGGCCTGCGGAAACCCGATTCAGGGCGGATTCTGTGGCATGGGGCGGACGCCTTCGAAGACCGAAGCATGCACGCCCGGCATATCGCCTATCTCGGCCATCAGGAGGCCCTGAAACCGGGCCTTACCCTGACGGAAAACCTTTCCTTGTTCGCGCGCGGCCGCCCGCTCGCTCCCGCGCTGGAGGCGTTCGAACTGCTGGAGTTGCGGGAACTGCCCGCGCGCCTGCTCTCCGCTGGGCAGAAGCGGCGCGCGGCGCTGGCCCGCATCGTGCTGGCGGACGCGGCTCTCTGGCTGCTCGACGAGCCCAGCCTCGGGCTGGACGCTCGCGCGGTCGAACGACTCGGCGAGGCGCTGGCGTTGCACAGGCGGACGGGCGGCATGGTGATCGCAACGACGCACGTGCCGCTCCCCTTGCCGGAGGCAGGCGCGCTGGCGTTGCCAGGCGCGCCGCTTGAAGCCGCGATCGACGGCGCCTGGGGCGCTGCGGGGGCCTGGGCATGATCGCGATATTCTGGGCCATCGTCGCGCGCGACCTGCGCCTGGCTCTGCGGCACGGCGCGGACACGCTGGGCGCGGTGCTGTTCTTCATTCTTGCGGGCGCGCTGTTTCCATTGGCGCTAGGCCCCTCCCCCGAGTTGCTGCGCCGCATGGCGCCCGGGGTCATCTGGGTCTGCGCCCTGTTGGCGGCGTTGCTGCCGCTCGACAGGCTGTTCGGCGCGGAGCTTGAGGACGGGTCGCTCGACCAGTTGCTCCTGCTCGGGCTGCCGCCGTCTCTGGTGGCTCTGGCCAAGATTACCGCTCATTGGCTGACGACGGGCCTGCCGCTGCTGATCGCGGCCATGCCGCTGGCGATCATGCTCGGCCTGCCCTTCGCCACTCTGCCCGTGCTGCTGGCGGGGCTGTTGCCGGGAACCCTCATCCTCTCGCTGCTGGGCGGTATGGCTGCGGCGATCGTGCTGGGCGCGCGGCGCGGCGGGGTGCTGCTTCCGTTGCTGGTTCTGCCGCTCGCGACGCCCGGCCTGATCTTTGGTGCGGCTGCGGTGGACGCTGCGCGGACAGGTCTGCCCTTCGCGCCAGATCTCGAGTTGCTGCTGGCGTTCTTCGCAGGGGCTCTGCCGCTGGCGCCGCTTGCCGCCGGAGCCGGGCTGCGCGCGGCAGCGGAGTGATCCGCGCTCTTCCGAAAGCATTTCCCGCTCAACCGCAAATGTTTGAACGGGTGAGTATTTCCAAAACAGTTTTCAAATTACGCGATTCGAAAACAGCGCCATGGAGTCAGGATTTTCGAATCAGCGACCTCGCCCCGATCTTTAACTCCTACAAGTTATATAAATGACAAATATACCCACCTGCCCCAAAGCTTCAAAAATTTCTCAAGAGCTCTGAATCTGCTTATTTTGCACGAGGATTTCTTTGTCTCACGCAGAATGTCGCACCTGACAAGGCCGGTCTGGCCATGTGGCCAACAGGATTGACGGCAATGTCGTCTCGATAAATGTTTCGGCAGGATTCGGCGTGTCAAACAGGAGCGCAGGGCGTCCCTCCAGAATCATATGGGCCAATCCGTGCACCGTCGCGAATGCGCTCGCCAGATAAGGACGGAAGATACGTGCAGCGCGGTCCGGAGGATCCTCCCCGAAGTAAGCTGCTGCTGCATTTCCATAATTCATCAAGGCATTGAAAGACGCTTCCCTGAAGTCCCGATCATGACAGTCAATGAGATCGACACGACAGATCAGGCGGAACAATCCGGGATTTCGTGTGGCGAATGTCACGTAGCCTTCCGCCTGCATACGTAAATCCCGAGCAGGAACGTCGGAAACAGGCAAGATCGCCAGTTCCGCGCCAAGCCGTTCAAAAACCCGGATGGCGACGGCGGTCAGCAGACCTTTCGTCCCTTTAAAATGATGAGAGGGAGCGCCCGGCGACACGCCAGCGCGTTTCGCGGCTTTTCTAAGCGTAAACCCCTTGACGCCCTCTTCTCGAATAATCGATTCAGACGCCTCGATCAGCGCGGCTCTCAGGTCGCCATGATGATAGCTGTCACGCTCCGTTGAAACCATGCTGCCTCCTCCGCATCAATCTAAATGATGTTCAGATTGATGCCTTCACCAATCTATGCAACGTTCAGATCAACGCAGCACTCTCACTGGTTATCCGGGTATATGACACAACGTGCGCTGATCGTAGGTCTTGGGATTTCCGGCATGTCGGCGGCCATCGCCTTGAAACGTCAGGGCTGGACGCCCGTCATAATCGAGCGCGCGCCAGAACGACGAAGGGGCGGCTATTTCATCGGCCTTCGAGATGAGGGCAAGGATGCGGCGGAGGCTCTGGGCGTTCTCGACATCATGGAGAAGCGGACGCCTGAGAACATTCGATTTTGGGATGTTCGCAAGGATGGCAGCCGCAGACGAATCGCCGATCTCACCCGGGAGACAGACGCGCCCATCGCGGTACTCCGAGGGGATATCGAAGAAGCCCTCTGGCGCGGTGTCGAGGGAAGGGTCGAGGTGCGGTTCGGCACGGTGCCGCAGACGATCGTGACTGGAAACACACAGGCGCAGGTCACCTTGCGTTCCGACGGCGGTCAGGAAACGACTGAAGCTTACGACCTCGTCATCGGTGCGGACGGCGTTCGCTCTACCGTGCGCAGACTGGTCTTCGGACCGGACGAGGCGTTCTTTCACTCCCTTGGAACAATGCTGTGCGCCTTTCCACTGCGTCGACCGGTCCGGGGCTTCAAGGACGGAGACGGTCTCATGCTGGCCGACACGCGAAGAACCCTGACCGTCTTTCCCCTCGAAGGGCGTCCTTCTACCGCCCTCTTTTCTTATCGGACCAAAAACCCGACCGCGGCGTCGAAGAAGGATCCCCTTACAACTCTGCGACAGATCTTCGTCGATCTGGACATCGACGGGATTGTTTCGAGAGTCCTGGAGGATCTCGCGGCAACAGACGACTTCCTGTTCGATTCCGTTCAGATGGTCAAAATGCCTCGCTGGTCGAAAGGGCGCGTTCTCCTTCTGGGAGATTCAGCGTGGTGCCTCACCCTATATTCCGGTATGGGCGCGTCGGTTGGCATGATCGGAGGACTGGCGTTGGGGGACTCGCTCAAATCCTGCAACGGCGACGTCAACGCCGCCCTCCAAGCTTTCGAAGCGAAACTGCGCCCGTTCGTCAGAAAACATCAGAGGTTCGTCGTTCTGCGGTCTCAATTGTTTGTCCCTTCGACGCGCCTTTCTCTATGGGGGCGTCGGGTTCTCTGGCAAATTCTGTTGAGTTCCCGCAAATACCTCTTTCCCAATAAGACCTGAGAGAATCGAGTTTTCTCCACGGGGCCGCACAACCCGGATCGACTGCCGTCATATCGTCTGCCTCAGGCGTTTGACCTCTCACAATGCGGACGGCGAGAGATCCTCGCCTGTCACCATATTTGTAAACGGCATAAACGCTTTTTTGTACGCAAACGTCATGAAATTAGGTCGTGTTTGCAAAGTATATAAACGCCTAAAAAAAGTCGTGCGGATCAGGCCATCGGACGCTCCCGTGGCGGACTGACCAAGAGAATCCACGCCATTGTCGATGCGGTGGGAAAGGCGGCGGCTCTCTCCCTGCCGCCAGAGCAAGGGGCCGACAGCAACACGACACCCTCAAGTAAAAAGTAACGTCAAGATCTACCGCTTCTGATCGACGCCCCAGGCAACAGAGACAATCTTATCACTCTTAAGCGCCCGCAGATTTAACCAGATGCGTCAGCGGCAGCGGAGACTCCGACTTAACGCGATGAATGGCGAAATTACTGGTGATGTCGCGAACCATCGGCAATTTCAGCAACGTATTTCTTAAAAAACGCTCATAGGAGACAAGATCCGGCACCACGACCTCCAACAAATAGTCAGATTCACCTGAAACCAGGTGACAGGCGACCACCTCCGGCATGGAGTCGATCTTATTTTCGAGCGCCGACGCGCTCTCGTCGTCATGCCGCTCGACTTTAATTCCTACAAAAACAGTAAGACCCAAACCGAGACTTTCTCTCCCCAACATCGCCCTATACCCAGAAATATAACCGCCTTCCTCCAAGAGACGAACGCGCCGCAGGCACGGCGATGGCGACAGACCAACCTCCACCGCCAGATCCACATTCGAAAGGCGTCCATTCCACTGAAGGGCGGAAAGAATACGCATATCGATAGCGTCTAGCGACAGAATTGGCATAAATATACTCACCGCACATCTAAAGTGGCAGATAATTCCAATTTCATAATCGAAATAAAAAATCTTCGCAAGGACATGCTTGCCGCCTCTCGTCTATCCTCTTTACGAGAGCGGAGGCCATATGTCTGACATTCCCCTGTATTTCGGCGCACTCATGATTGCCTACCTGGTACCCGGAGCCGATATGATCCTGCTACTGCGGACCGGGAGCGTCGAAGGTTCAAATCGCGCTCTGGCGACCGCCGCCGGACTAGGCGTCGCCCGCGCTCTGCATGTAATTCTCGCCGCCCTTGGTCTCGCGTCTCTTCTGGTCACATCTCCCTGGTTATTTGACCTCGTGCGTCTTGCTGGAACGCTATACCTGCTTTATCTTGGAGTGAAGATTGCCCTGGCGGCACGCACTAGCCCCATCCTGGGAGACGCCAGTAAGCGGCGCCCCAGAAAGGACTACTGGCAGGCTTTCAGGACCGGATTCGTTACAAACGCGACAAATCCAAAATCACTTTTGTTTTGTTCTGTTCTTTTACCCCAGTTTATCACCGCCAGAGCGCAGGTCACCGAACAGTTTATGTTTCTGGGCGTCATTCTTGTTATGGTCGGTGCCTTGTTCGATTTTTTTTATTGCTATAGCGGAACGAAAATCGGATGCTGGATAAAGCAACATCCTCGCCTTTATACTCTACAGCAATCTATATTCGCCACGGCTCTTGTCGCCCTTGCGATACGTCTGGCCGCAACAAAGAAGCCAGCTTGACCCACGGTGCATACCTCAACCAGACGGCGCATAAGGGAGGCAATCAATGATCGTACGAACCGCACAGGACATGCGCAACACCCCCGGCCGTTACGGACACGGACATGGATGGGAGAGCGCTCGCCTTCTCCTCGCGTCTGATAAGATGGGATTCTCGCTGCATGAGACCGTCGTGCAGGAAGGACACGAACTCACGCTCGAATACCGGCACCACCTCGAAGCGAATTATTGCCTTGAGGGCTGTGGCGAGGTCGTAAATCTCGCCAACGGCGAAGTCCATCCGATCGGTCCCGGCGTGCTTTACGCTCTGGATCGTAACGACCGGCATATTCTTCGAGCGACACTTGGCTCCCTCCGCCTTGTTTGCATTTTTTCTCCGGCCTTGGCCGGCACGGAAAAACATGTCGACGGCGGATACGAGCCCACCATAGCCGACGAGAGTTCCGAATGACCGATCACGCTACACCGATCCTGACCCGCAGGCGTATAGAAGCCGCGATCTTGAAAGATGTGTACGACGTGCTTCTTTCGACTCATGGGGCGAAAATCGCGCTCGAGACAATTCGCGCTGCGGTCACCCAATCAGCAATCTCCCAGGGAAAGGCCATGGCGACTGGGTTCGACCATGCCCCAGACCTGCTCGATGTAATGGAGATCCTTAAATTGTGGACGCAGGACGACGCTCTGGAACTCGATCTGATTTCCAGCAGCGAGTCGGAATTGTCCTTCGATGTCACACGTTGCCGCTACGCAGAGATGTATCAGGACATGGGGATCGGCTTTCTGGGCGGCGTCATGTCATGCCAGCGTGATGGCTCTTTCTGCCAAGGAATCAATCCACGCATCACGTTCCATCGAACCCAGACGATTATGGAGGGAGCCAAATTTTGTGATTTCCGTTTCACTCTCAACAACGCGTCGAACGGCGATCAGTAGCGCAAAATAAATTTGAGTCACCCGCCACCCCTATTATGTTTCGGTTTCGCAATATAATACATTTACAAACATCACGGTTTACACAGCCACCCCACCTACAAGACAGAAGGAAGACGAATATGAAACCATCGATACATCGGTCTGTACTGATATCAGGAACCTCTGTATTGGCGACCACCCTCACCATCGCCACAGCATATGCCGCTTCCAAGACAGGTCACCATCGCGCACAGTCGCACGCTGAGCGCACGTCATCGCCTGTCCCGTCATCCATGAAAGCGCAGGTCCGCCCGTCAGTTGCACGAACTGGCATGACCGCCACGAAGGCGGAATCTTTGTCGGTCGTGGCGAGGCCTTACCGCAGCTCAACAATTACTGTCGGCGCCAGCATGATCGCCAACGCCATTCCCGGCACAAATCCGATGAAGGTTCTCGGAGCCCTGCCCGGCGTAATGTTTCAATCCAATGATCCCCAGGGATTGGACAACTGGTCCGCCCAGTTGATGATGCACGGCTTCCAGCAACAGGAAGTCGGCATGACGCTCGATGGCATTCCCCTGGGTGAGATGAGTTATCGAAATTACAATGGCTTAAATCCGCTGCAGGCCATTTCATCGGAAAATGTCGGCCGCATGGACGTCTCACGTTCTGCGGGCGCTGAAACAGTCGCCGCCACCAACAACCTTGGCGGGTCTATTGAATATATCTCTCTGGATCCCAAGGATAAACTTGGCGGCAAGATCGTCCAGACATTTGGAAGCAACGATCTCTATCACACATTCCTGCGTTTCGACTCTGGAAAATTAACGCCATCAGGAACAAAGTTCTTTGTCTCCTATATGCGAAACGACACAGGCATGTGGAAAGGATATGGCGAGCAATTCATCCAGCAGGTCAATGCGAAGTTCATTCAACCATTGGGTGAACGCAGTAAAATCAGTGCGTTTTTCAACTGGAGCGATCTGCATCAGAACACCTATGACGACTACTCTTTTGAGATGCTTGACAAGCTTGGATACAATCAAAATTATTACCAAAATGGACGGATTTCTGGTTATCAGACAGCCATCAATGCGGCGAAAGGCATCTACACTCCCCGCATCGCGACATTGTCCGACCCTCTCGACGCTGCTTATTATTCCGGCGGAACAAACAACACAGACTATCTCGGCGGGTTAACTGCTGACCTTGCCCTGACCGATCGGCTTCGTTGGACAAGCACCATTTACGGGCACAACCAGCAGAACCAGACAACGTGGGTTTCACCCTACTGGCCGTCTCCCAACGGTTCTCCTCTTAGCGATATCGTAAAACAGCCAGAAATTCTGCGCTTCGGAATTCTTTCCTCCTTGCGCTACAATATCGCCCATAATGATTTTGGCGTTGGCGTTTGGTACGAAAACAATCATTATTACTCACCAATGTATTCATACTCAGAGCCAAACCTTGTCGACGGAGTTCTGTCTGGCTCCCTGGTGAACGATCTTGGTCATTTCTCTCATCCGTTCGCAAAAATATTCAGTCAGACGTATAACACAAACACTTTCACGACTTTTTTCCAGGATACATATCACCCTGCTCGCAATATCGATATACATTTTGGTTTCAAATCCCTCCTGAATACGACGCGGGTTGGCAATGGATATTTGAACCCCGATTACTATGGATCGACAGAGCCGATCACCAGTGGCGTTGGACAAACAATCGTCAAGCCATTTCTCCCCCATATCGGCTTGGCATGGCGTTTTTTGCCGGGTCATGAATTATTTGCGGATATCTCTGAAAACGTCCACACCTATGCACAATCGGGATACAAGCTGTCGACTTCTCCGTTCGCCGTTCTACAATCGGCGTATGACGCTTCCGTCAAAACGTTACGGCCGCAAACGGCCTGGACGTATGCGGTTGGCTATCACTATACAGACCATATGATCGCGGCGACTTTGTATGCCTACCGGACCAACTTCGAAAATCGGCTCCAGCAGGTCACGTCAGGCTCCCTAATCAACCCCGTCTCTTCTGTCGCAAATGTCGGAGGAGTCACTATGAACGGCGTTGACGCCGGGTTGACAATTCGTCCCATATCTGGACTGGAATTCTACAATAGCATAAGTTACGATCACGCCACATACGACCAGAATCTTACCAGCCTGGGGGTGACCTACGCCCTGAAGGGGCAGCAGGTGGTCAATTACCCACGCTTCATGTATAAAACTCGCCTTTCTTACAATTGGAGCGGTGCGACGATCTGGATTGACGCAACCCGTATGGGAAGCCGCAATTTCAGCTATGTCGGAGACTCGAAAGCTCCCGCTTATTGGTTGGCGAATTTAGGCGTCGACTATCGCTTCGATCATATCGGACAGAAAATCCATGATCTGAATTTTGTACAAAATCTGGTTCTGTCCCTTACAGTAAGCAATCTTGCGAACGCCAGATATATCAGCACCATGGGCGAGAACGGCAATCCGCTGTCCAACGCGACCGGAGCTTATAGCTACCAGTCCTTCCTGCTTGGCGCGCCTCGGCAATTCTTCGGTTCCATCAAGGCCGAATTCTAATCGCAGTCCTGTCGCGACGACGCCGTTTCCGCGTCGTCGCTTGCGGAGCATCGAGACCATGAGCAGCTCTGTTCGCTCGTCCCTTGCACAGTATGCGGAGGACACATCAACGATTCCAAAAAAGTGGTCGCCCTATCGGTATGCGATTTATTTCGCAATGTTTTTTATGGGAGTCGTCAGCTACAGCGATCGTGCGGTTCTCTCCGCCGCCATGCCCGATATCGTCCGGGAATTCAAAATAGGGCCGGTGACGGCAGGATGGCTTATGTCCAGCTTTCTCTGGAGCTATTTTCTGCTCCATATCCCGTCGGCTTTCCTCGTCAGTCGCTGGGGCTCCAGGCGTATTGGCGCATGGGCCGTCGCGCTCTGGTCACTGGCGTTGATGACGATCAGTTACGCTGCGACACTGCCCCAACTTTTTTTGACACGCATCCTGCTCGGCGCCTGTGAATCCCCCTGCTTTACATTGGGTCTGAAAAGTATACGGAACTGGGCGCCACCGTCGGAGCACGGCCTTGCCATGACCATTGGCAAGGCTGGCGTGCCCATGGGGTTGGCCTTGGGAGCGCTTCTCGGCGGAGAACTGGTTTCGAGCAGGGGCTGGCGTATCGCATTCCTTGTCATCGGTGCATGCGGTCTGGCATGGTCCATTATATGGCGCATTATCTTCCGCGACGCTCCAGGCAGAGAAAGCGCATCGTCAGAAAAAGAATTAGCCGCAGACTGGCCGCTCATCGGAAGAGCGCTTCGCAGCCCCACCTTCTGGATGATGATCGCCCAACAATGCGCAGGAGCATACGCGACCTTTCTGTTTCTATCGTGGATGCCTCTTTTTTATGTATATCACTTCAATCTGTCTACTGAAGTCGCCAGTCTGTATTTCGGCCTGTCCTACATCGTCGCTACGCCGCTTAGCGCGCTTGCCAGCGCCGCCTTCAAGGCCTGGGGCGCCGATCGCGCGACCCACTCTGGTGGACGACGTGTTTTTATTTTAATCTTGTCACTTCTCTCTACAAGCATCGTGTTGATACCATATTGCACGAACGCCATAATCGCGGCGCTTGTCGCCGGCGTGGGCATGGCGCTGATTATCGCCAGTCTTGGTGAAAACACTGCGCTTTTTACAGATTTCGATCAACGTGGCGACAGCGTGACTCAGCTATACGCGATCGCGCTGACGTGCAGCGGAGCGACTGGCATCGCAGCCCCGGCAATAACCGGCTATCTGGTCGCAAACGGCCAGAATTTTCAGATGGCTTTCATTCTCGCAGCCTTCTTCCTTGTTCTGGGGGCGCTCGCTCTCTTCTGCGCGCCCGCACCGGGTCACGACACCTGAGAAATCCCAAACCGAACGGACACGATGTTTGCAACTTCTCTCACCCCATATCTACTGAAGATGTCCGAATTCGGCATGATCTCCTTCACGCTCATATAGAATTTTTCAAAATTGATCTTTACGGAGACCTCTTCGACATCCGATAGGATGGCCTTGACCGCCGCGCCCAACATTCCACGCCTCAACATTCATCTCCGGTAGGCCGAGCAAAATGAAATGTCGCAAGCCTTGCTACGCCAACGAAATTCAACGATGACGCGATGCGAATAACGCCTTCAATTCCGGCGCGGTTGTAAAATCCCTCTTATAAAAGAAGAAAGACACCACAGAATATGGACACAGATTTTCGATCGCATGGTCTCTGGGGCAAGACAGCGCACGCTGCGCCCCTTACACCATCTCTTCAGCAAGACCTCAACACAGATGTCGTCGTCGTTGGTGGAGGCTACACAGGCCTGTCGGCCGCCCTTCACCTTGCGGAAGCTGGCCGCGAGCCCGTCCTGCTGGAAGCCGCGCAAATCGGATTTGGCGCGTCCGGACGTAACGTCGGTCTTGTCAACGCCGGCATGTGGATGAAGCCCGACGATATCTGCCTGGCTATGGGGAAGCAGCAGGGAGAACGTTTTATTTCTCTGCTCGGCGCTGCCCCCGCTATTGTCTTCAGTCTGATCGAAAAACACAACATTCAATGCGAGGCGTCTCATATAGGCACCCTGCATTGCGCACCAGACGCCAGCGGCTTGGCTGACCTCAGGGAGCGAGAGAGGCAATGGCTCCAAAGAGGAGCGGATGTCGTGCTTCTGGGCGAAAAAGAGACGGTTCGGACGACAGGCTCTCGTATGTTCAATTCCGCCCTACTAGATCGTAGAGCGGGAACAATACAGCCCCTGGCTTATGCTCGGGGGTTGGCTACCGCCGCGATCAACGCTGGCGCACGCCTTTTCACGTCAACCGCCACAACAGGTATTGTGCAATCAAACACGGGGTATGTGATTGAAACACCCCATGCGACCGTGCGCGCCAAAAAAGTTATCGTTGCGACAAACACCTATAGCATGGGGGCTTGCTCCTCCCTCGCCGGTCCGCTCACCACCATGCCGTACTTCAATTTTGCAACCGCTCCGCTGCGGGCGGACCTTCGGGAAACCGTCCTGCCACAGGGACACGGCGCATGGGACACACGAAAGGTTCTCACGTCATTCCGCATGGATGCGGAGGGGCGATTGGTGTTCGGCAGCATCGGGGCCTTGCGTGGATTGGAACGCCCCATTCACCATGCGTGGGCGACGCGGATGCTGGCCAAGATCTTTCCTCAACTCAGCGGAACTGCTTTCGAAAGTGAATGGTACGGAAAAGTCGGTGTAACAAAAACAAGTCTTCCGTTTCTTTATCGCCTTGCGCCCGGAATGCTTTCCATTGCCGGTTACAATGGTCGCGGAATTGCGCCGGGAACCGTATTTGGTCGTCTGCTTGCAAACATGACCCTTGACCGAGTCGAGGACGCCGACCTGCCGCTCCCCGTTTCCACCGCTCCTGAAGCGACTCGTTTCAGGAACCTTCGCAGCCTCTATGTCGCAGGCGGCGCATGTGCGGTGCATGCCGTGCAAGGCCTTCGCTGAGGAAGCCGTGTTCCGCTGATACGTTGGCCGCGACGTGTCAGCCAAAATCACATCCTATTGCTAGTCGAGCTTTGAGTTCAGGCCGCCTTTTGTGCGTCCGATATGACGGGGTTTTCCAGCAGCGACCCTACCGTTCTGTGCGCCTTGAGATAGGTTGCATCAATCATCAGACGCCTTGAACGGCCAGCCTGCTCAGTCAGGGCGGTGAAAATCCGGTCAAAGACGCCCAGGCGGCTTCAACGAATAAATTGGTTGTATAAAATCTCGTGCGGACCATACGCTTTTGGAACGTCTTTCCACTGAGACCGTCGCGGATCACATATACAATCCGCTCGGAACCTGCCTTTCGTCCAAGCACGGAACCTCGTAGGACAGCGGGAAAAATGGTCTGATCCGCTCCACCTGCTTTTCAGGCAGCAGAAACACGCGATTCAAGTCAATAAAGTAACAGGTCCTGAAGTTAGTCCTGTGGAGGATGATCATATCCTTCACCGGCGACCGTCTCCGGAAGGATCGGAAGCACCACAGAGGATTGGTGCGTTGCGTCGTGCCAGATTGTCTGACTGGCGCGAACTGCGCCATGCGCGTCGCCCAGAGCTTCTCCGGTATTGGGATTCGGCGCGAACTGCGGATAATCGCTCGACGAAATTTCGAGGCGAATCCGGTGGCCCGTCTGGAACAGGTTGGAGGTCGGCCAGACCTTGATACGATACTCGTAAACCTTACCGGGAATAATGGGGACTGGATTGCTGAGAGACTCCCGGTATCTGGCGCGAATAATGCCGTTGTTGAGGTTAATCGCCCGGCCGTCCGGCGCCACGTCGACGAGTTTCGCCGTAAAGTCCGTATCCTTCGCGTCGGTGGCGGCAAAGAGATCGACCGTGATCGGTCCGGTTACGTTAACGGGGCTCTTGAGAGGCGCGCTGGTATAGACGAGAACGTCAGGCCTTTGCTCCACTGGCGATTGATCGAACTGCCCCTGCGGGCCGGACGTCCACGAACAGCATGAATGCCCCCCGGCGCTGGGGACCGGGTTGGACGGGTCATAGACAAACTGATCGGAAGAAGAACCTTGTTTCGAAAATTTTTGCGTCAGAGTACCGTCTCCCATCGACGAATTGGCGCGACCCGCACTTCCTAGATACCACGGGACGTACTGCGTGCCCTCGATCGGGAACGATCGCGCCACGTGCCAACGATTTTCTCCCATGGTGAAATAATCGACACGTGGACCGTCAGCGAACCCGTTATCCTTGCCTTTCAGAACGTGGTCCATGAATTGGACCGTCAACGCGTTAACCGGACTGTTTGCTACGGGGCCGATGTCCTTCAGGCGCGGACTGACGATCGCATCCGGTCTGCCCCACCCGATATGCTCCCACGGCCCGATAATCAGGCGTTGATGAGTACGGGCGTCTGGGGATCCGCCATCCGTGCGCATACCGTTGAAATTATTGACGGCGCCGTTGAGAAAAGAATCGTACCATCCGTCGAAAGCAAGCACCGGAACCTTGACGCGATCGTAATGCGTCCGGATCTGGAACGCCTCCCAAAAACCATCACGCGAGGGATGGGCGACCGTATCGTAGAAGTAAGGCGCGACCTTCGGGTCTTCGCGATGCAGCGGGGGAAATTTAGAATAGGGCGTATAAGGCAGCCAGATGGAGGCGTTCTTCCCATCGGCGAACAACTGCTTCGAAAGCGCCTCATCCCCGCGATTGGCCGCGGCCGATGAGGCTATGGTCTCAAGCATCCATGGCTCTATGAACGCCAGACGGAAGGCGCCGTCTTCATAACTCCAGCCGTCGTAATAATCGTCGCCAGTGTTTGAAGGAATTATCGCCTTCAGGGCCGGAGGGGATGCGGTCGCCGCGAGCCATTGCGTCGCCCCGACATAGGACGAGCCATACATCGCGACCTGCCCATCCGCACCGGGAAGCGTGGCGGCCCACTGCACCGTGTCGTAACCGTCGTCACGGTCGTAGCGGTATTCGTAAAACACACCGCCCGATTTTCCCTGACCGCGAATGTCCTGAATCGCGACGATGTAGCAATGCGACGCGAACCAGTCCGGGCTCTGGTAACGGGACGGCTGTACCTGGGCCGCGCTTTTGCCGTACTGCGTGCGCATCAGCAGCACCGGAACTTTTTCCTTCGTATCCGGCGTATACACATCGGCACGCAAGATCGCGCCGTCACGCATTTTCACCGGAACGTCGATCTTTTTCGACACCCGGCAGGATCCACGCCCTTCATCGCTCGGCCATGACGGGGCGGCAGACGCACGGGCGGAAAGCGCTGACAGAACGAGACAGCTCGACAGGGAAAGAGCAAGACGGAAAGATGACATCGGGCGGTGCTCCGAAATAGGGTGATCAGAACGCTGTGCTGAGCGACGCGACGGCGGCCACGCCGCCCGCGCTCAGGTAGAGAGGAGAGGATCCAGCAATCGTCGTGCCATAGACGCCGCGCGTAGCCTTGGCGTTGTTCGATATACTCTGAAATCCAGACAGGTAGTTCTTGGCTCCAATATTTATGACGTTCAGCTGAATCTGGGGATGTTGCGCGAAGCCTATGGAGCGCATGCGATAACCCAGTGTCATGTTGGCCGTCTCATACCCGGGAATTTTCTCGTCATTCATAAGGGTTGAATATTGAGAGCTGACGTAATTGAAGACAAAATTTCCAAAAATATGTCCGTCGTCATAGGAAATCCCTGCGGCAGCCGAGAACTCCGGACTCTGGACAGCGATTTTCCCTTTCGTCGGCAGATAGTCGAGGCCGGATGCGATATTGTTATCGGTTGTCGCATGGAGGTACTGCGCCGAAACATATGGGCTCCAGTGACGCCAGGGTCTGAGACCGATTTCAGCCTGCGCTCCCCGTGACGTTTTACCTCCCGCCTCGATCGGCGACGGCAGAGGAATTCCGTTGATGTATTGCGACGACGTAATCTGATTGTTCGTTATATTATAATTAAACAGTGAAACAGACAGATTGACGAGGCCGTAATGCCGGTAGCCGATCTCCTCACCGATTGAATATTCACCCTTCAGTGAAGCCTGTCTTGAGGCCGGCGTTGGACTCGTAGTCGAGAAGACCTCGCCATAAACCTGCACTGACGCCGGAGCGCGGTAAGCGGTCGTGCCGTCAATGTATATCTGGTCATGCGGTGTTATCTGATAGCTGATTGACACCTGAGGCAAAGGCTGGGCGTAGCTTGCGCCGACCTTGTATCGTGTGGCGCCGGGAATCAGGTTCGTATTCCAGCGACTGATCATCAGATAACGCAGGCCAGCCTCGACAGTGAGTTTATCGTCAAGGAATTTTAAAGTATCGTCTATGAACAGCTCGTTCATCTGGTGTTTGAAGTTCATGTCGAGCGTACGATACTGGCGGCCGTCTGGCATCGTGATCATGTACTTGCTGTAGTTGTTAGCGATGCCGCCGGTGTAATTGACCGCCGCATAATATATGGGTTCCTCCAGTGCGATGTAGTTATAAATGTACCCGGCGCGGAACGTATTACGTCCGGCTTTCCACGTAAGAACGGCGTTGAGGAATCCACTTTTTTGGGGGACGGGATTGATGCTGGAGGCGGTGGTGACGCCGTTGGTCTGATACGGCAGATTCAGGTCAGCGATCTGCTGGTCGCCAAAATACGAACCCTTGTTCTTTAGGGTGACGCCGCCATAATAGAACTCGGAGTAGTTCATATAAGCAGGCGTCACGTCCAGAGAGACATGTTCGCTCAGTTTAAGTTTTACTGGAGCGATAATCGCTGTGGAGCGTCTCTGATACAGATGGAGCCCAACCCAGCTTGTATTGCCCGGGTAATACTCTTTTGTGTAATTGAATGAATTTCCATATTGGCGCCACTGGGCCATGGTCATCGGCCTATAACTGGCCTGCTGCCAGTTATCGTAGGAAAAGGTTAGGCCCGCACTGCTGCCGGAACCCCATTCCTTGATAATTTTCGAATCAACGTGATATTTTCGGAATTTCCCGGAGCCACGCCATTGGTCGTTTGTGGTGGACGAGAACGACGCGAACGCCTTGACCCGACTGCGCCCGATCTCCCCGCTGTCCAGCCTGATGAATTCACGCTGAAGCGCTTTGGAGCCGAAACTGAAGTCGACGCTCCCCCCTCTTTTCTCAAGAGGATCGCGCAGAGCAACCGTAACCAGCCCCCCAACGTCATTGTAGACAGGCGCTCCGATATCCGGAGCGCCTTGAGCTACGGTGACCGACTGGATGTTGTCGGTATCGACCATCGCTTGCGTGTAAGGCGTGTAGTTGATGGAATCGTTGAGCGGAATTCCCTCATAAACAAAACCGATTTCTGCTTGCTGGAGACCACGTATGGACATCGCCGTGTTAGATTGACCCAGCGGGTCGGTACTTGCGGAAATAACGCCAGGGAGAGCCGAAATCATCGCGATGGCGTTGCCCGTCGGGGATTGCTTCGCGATGAAGTCGCGCGTGATTGTACTCTGGGAGCGTGCTGCGCTCTGCCGCGCCATCAACCCACCGCCCGGCGTCGTGTTGGTGACGCCGTTCGCCGTCCTCATGCCCCCCCGAACCTCTACAGCTTCGGCTCCTGCCGCAGTAAACCGTTGATTGTGCTTCGGCTCGACCGCAGTCTTCGACGGTTTTGAATGTTCTGTATGCGCGACGGAGCGATTCGATGGCGCATGCTGGGGCGCTCGCGCCTCTCCGGCGTCAGGAAAAAACACCGGAGAAGCGAGAAGAATGGCTACGCGGCCAATGGCTTTTCTCACAAAGCGCTCCTGTTGATTTATAACGCGAGGGTCGTCCTTACCGTTGCTGAAACAAAACATTATCGTCAAATTTTGTTTTTTGTGATTGAATATAAATACAATGAATATGTCCCGGATCGACCTTAACCTGACCCATGTGTTTCTGGCCCTCTGGCATGAACGAAGCGTCAGTCGGGCCGCCACGCGTCTGGCCCTGACGCAGCCGGCGGTCAGTTCAGCCTTGAAACGTCTGCGTCAGACCTGCGGGGATGAGTTGTTCATTCGTACGCGACACGGTATGCAGCCTACGGTTCACGCCATTGAAATCGCGGAAACCCTTGAGCTGACAGCCGAAACCCTTCGATCGACTCTCAGTGCGCGTGGAACGTTCAATCCTGCCTCGTCGCCTCGTTCTTTTATCATCGGAACTGACGGGGGGCTCGACTACACTGTCGGGCCGCGCCTTGCATCGCGCCTCGCCGCAGACGCCCCGGACACGACGGTGACGTTCCGGACCCTCTCTCCCGCTACGCTCGACGGAGCGCTGGAACGGAGGGAGATCGATCTGGCCCTGACAGTCGGCGGCGTGACCCGCCCCGACTATCTCTCGACTTCTCTGGGATCTTTCCGTTTTTCTTGCGTCTGGAATCCGGATTACTGTTCACTGCCGGACTTTCTGGACCTGCCGACGATAGAGAAATGTCGACATGTTCTGATCGAGACGGCGTTAAGACACAGCACCTTCGATCATCGACTGCGCGATATGGGCGTCAACCGCACCATACGGAATGTCGTGCCTTCGTTCGGGCACTTGCCCGCATTTCTCAGGCAACCCGATACTGTCGCTATTGTTCCAGACTATATCGCCGATTTCTTTCGAAAAACCGCAGGCCTGACTTCATCTCGCCTGCCCGATATTTTTGGAACGCCCGGCGTAAGAATGCTTCTTCCCAGAAAATCGAGCCGCGACTCCGGCATAAAATGGCTGGGGGATTTGATCATGGAAATTGGGGTCACGTCGGGTCCTGACGACGCGAACCCCGCCGCCACACAGAGCGGGTCCTGACCCTGCGCTATAACTGCGGGGTCAGCGGCCTCCTCACGCGTCTTTCTGATATCGTGCGAACAATTTCCGCATTTTCGCTACCTTCGGGGCAACGACAGCCTGACAATAAGCATTTTCAGGATTACGCGCGAGATAATCCTCGTGCTTGGCCTCTGCTGGCCAGAAATGCGTCAGCGGCTCGATCGCCGTCACCAGAGGAGCGTCCCATGCATCCGCTACCTCTACCTCTTTCATGGTCGCCTCAGCCGTTTTTTTCTGGTCTTCGGACGTCCAGAAAATGATAGAGCGATACTGCGTACCTATGTCGTTGCCCTGCCGGTTTAGCGTCGTGGGGTTGTGGGCCGTAAAGAATATCCGTAGCAGGTCGGCGTAGGATATTTCGGACGGATCGAAAACGACCTCCACGACCTCCGCATGACCCGTGCGGCCCGTACAAACCTCTTCATAGCTCGGGTGTTCGGTGTGGCCGCCCGCGTATCCTGAACGCACGCTCTTCACGCCGCGCAGCGTGAGATACACGGCCTCCACACACCAGAAACAACCACCGCCAAGGATTGCTGTTTCGGTCGCCGTCGTTGCTGCATCGCTCATGGTACGCTCCAGGTGCTGTCCGATTGACCGCCTCTATATGGGCGGCCGATACGGCGGCGACAACGGCGGCGCGCGATCCTTACTGCCCGACTGGCGCGACCGGCAGGATCACGGCGCTCGCCGACGCGCCGCCGTGGTGGATGCTCTGCGTCGCCTTCACGTAATCCGCCTGCGCCGCGTCAAAGATGTTGGCCACGTAGCGCTGCGGATTGCGGTCATAGAGCGGGAACCAAGACGACTGGATCTGCACCATGATTCGATGGCCTTTTGCGAAGACGTGATTCACAGGCGGCAATGTGAAGCGATAGTTCTCCACGCGATTGGCCTCGATCGGCGAAGGCTGCGAGAAGCTCTTGCGATAGCGGCCACGGAAAATGTCCTCGGATACAGGCAGTTCATAACCGCCCATCTCCGGCCGGTCCGCCGTGGTCGGCGGATTGACGTCGATCAGCTTTACTACCCAATCGGCGTCCGTACCCGTCGTTGCGGCATAGAGTTGGGCCACCGGAACGCCACTGACGGCGACCGGTTCGTCAAGCGGCGCGGTCTCGTAAGTCAGGACGTCGGGGCGGGATTCAGCTTCTCGCTGATCTTGCACAAGCCACGGCTTCCAGCGGGCGCTCTCTCCGAAATTGAACGGCCTCGGCAGGAACGGCACAGGGTGCGCCGGATCGGACACGTAGGAATCCGACCCATCGGAGTCAGGCCGTGAGAACGAAAGTCCGTTGCCCGGCGTGAGATAGAGCGCCTTCATGCCCGACGCGCAGCCCGTGTCGCAGGCCAGCGGCCAGTTCTCGTACCGATCCCAGCGCTGCAGCCCCGTGTTGTAGATGATCGCAGGCGGCAGCAAAGCCGCAGGCGCGCCGGGCTTCAGATACTGATCGAAGAAGGGGCGGAAGACGTCGCGGCGATACTGCTCAGCCGTGTCGCCCTCAAAGTTCAACGGTCCAAGCGAGGAGCCGTTGTAGTTCACCCCACTGTGCCGCCATGGCCCCATGACGAGCACATTGGGGGTTGAGATCCCCGCGTTACGCAGCGCCTGCCAACTGTGGATCGCGCCCCACATGTCCTCCTGATCCCACAAGCCCTGCTCCCAAATCATGGGCACGGTGGGTTTGCGCTGTGCGATCAACTTGTCCAGCGCCTGTCCTTGCCAGAATGCGTCATAGGCGGGGTGCGCCTTCATCCGACGCCAGAAGGGAAACTGATCGAGCCCGGCCTGGGTCGCGAAAGCTCCAGCAGAGCCTGCCGCGAGAAAATTCGTATAATCGTCCAGACCGACGCGTGGAATCGTGTTCGCCTCGCCGCGCACAGTCATCTGCTCGGTGAAGTAATCCAGACTGCCCTGCCGGAACGCGCCGTAGTGGAACCAGTCGTCGCCCATCCAGCCATCGACCATCGGGCTTTCCGGAGCCGCAACCTTAAGCGCCGGGTGCGGATCGAGCAGAGCCATCACGACGGTGAAGCCTTCGTAGGACGACCCGGTCATGCCGACGCGCCCGTTAGACTCGGGCGTATTTTTCACCAGCCAGGCGATCGTGTCCCACGCATCGGTCGTCTCATCCGTGTTGGTCGGGTTGAGCGCGCCGCGCGGCGGGCGCGTCATGACATAATCGCCCTCCGAACCATATTTGCCACGAATGTCCTGAAACACACGGATATAACCGCCATCAACGAACACGTCGTCGCCCTGCGGCAGGAGAGCGCGCATGGTCGGAGCGTCTGGCACCCGGTTGGCGCGCATCTTGGCGTTGTATGGCGTGCGGGTCAGCAGGATCGGCGCGTCATGCGCGCCCTTCGGCACAACGATGACCGTGTAGAGCTTCACGCCGTCACGCATCGGGATCATGACTTCGCGTTTAACGTAATCACGCTGCGCCGTCGGGAATGTGACATGGGCAGGGATGTCGTTGCCGGTCGCCACCGTGTTGGAATCCACAGGCGCTGCGGCGCATAGCAGGGCCGACGCCGACACGCCCAGCGTGATCCCGACGCGACGACGCAGACGGGAAGTCGCGGTGGTAGCGCGCACACGGTTCATAAGAAATTCTCCAGAGTGTTTGATTTTCAGAGCGACATTCCGGTCTCAAGGAACGCCGTTCCAATGTTTTGTGTTTTAGAGGAAGGGGTATTCGGGCCGAGGATACTGGCGTCCGTGAAGCCTGTATTTCGCAAAAGACGCGCTACGTAGTCACGGTGAACGCCGCGAGCGGGTCGATTTCCGCTTTCATTCGAAAGAACCGTCCAGGATTTCAGCCCCGCCAAAGCAGTTTTCCGGAGGTCCGGAGCGACGCGGGACAGGAGCTTTGCGCTCGTGTTGCCATGTCTCCGACACCCCCCGAAAAATCACAGATCTTTCAGTTTCGGATACCTTCAGGCGAGGCGCCCCAACGCAACCTGCAGCCGATCCCGCTCGCCCTGCTGCGCCACCAGACGCTCCCGGGTTTCCTCGACGACCTCCGGCTTGCCACGGGCGATGAAATCGGCGTTGCCCAGCTTGCGCTCGGTTTTCTCGATTTCGCCGCGCGCCTTGTCCAGTTCTTTCGCCAGACGCGCGCGCTCAACGTCCAGATCGATCAGATCGGCGAGCGGCAGGACCAGCGTCGTGTCCCCAAGCACGGTCTGGGCGGACCCGCGCGGCGGTTCGCCCTGCAACGCCTCGATCTCGGAGACGCGAGCCATGCGCCCGATCGCTTCACGCCAGCGCGTCGCGCAATCAACGCTTTCCTGCGTGGCTCCCTGAAGCAGGACCGGCGACAGACGCGAAGGCGGCACATTCATCTCCGAACGCACAGTGCGAATTTCGGAAATGAAGCGGATCACCCAGTCAAGTTCCGCCGCCGCTCCAGCAGCATCCGTCACCGGAATCTGTTCCGGCCACGCGGCGCCAATCAATCCACCCGAAGGACCGAACCCGAATTCGCTCCACAACGTGTCGGTCACAAATGGCATGACCGGCTGCAACAGGCGCAACACCACATCGAGCACGTGCGCGGTGACGGCGCGCAGTTCTTCCGCTTCTGGTCCTGCTTCCCCGGTGAAGGCCGGCTTGGTGAACTCCAGATACCAGTCGCAGAACCGGTTCCACACAAAGCGGTAGCAGGCGCCTGCGTAATCGTCGAAGCGATACGCCTCCAGCGCCGCTGTCGCTTCCTGCACGGCTTTGGACGCTTCATGCAGAATCCAGCGGCCCAGCGGGCTGACGACCTTTGCCGGATCGAAGCCGGGAGCCGCCTTGACGCCGTTCATCTCGCAGAATCGCGCGGCGTTCCAGAGCTTCGTGATAAAGGCCCGGTTATCCTCAACCCGCTTCGGACCGAATTTCAGGTCCCGCCCGACGCCAGTAAGGGCGCATATCGTGAAACGAACCGCGTCGGCGCCGTAAGTGTCGAGCAGTTCCAGAGGATCAATGCCGTTGCCCTTGCTCTTCGACATCTTTTGGCCGCGCTCGTCGCGAACGAGGCCGTGGATGAAGACAGTGTGGAAAGGCACGTCGTCCATGAAGTGCAGACCCATCATCATCATCCGGGCGACCCAGAAGAAGATGATGTCGAAGCCTGTGACCAGCACGTCGGTCGGATAGTAACGCGCCAGTTCGGGCGTCTTATCCGGCCAGCCTAGCGTCGAGAACGGCCAGAGGCCGGACGAGAACCACGTGTCGAGAACGTCCTCGTCCTGCGTCAGCGCGACGCTCTCACCATAATGCGCGGCGGCGAGCGTGGCGGCGCCTGCTTCGTCATGCGCGACGAAGACCTCGCCGTCGGGACCGTACCACGCCGGGATTCGATGTCCCCACCACAATTGGCGGGAAATGCACCACGGCTGGATGTTGCGCATCCAGGAGAAGAACGTGTTCTCCCACTGACGCGGCACGAAGGTTACGCGTCCGCTCTCGACCGCTTCGATCGCCGGTCCGGCCAGCGTCGCCGCATCGCAGTACCACTGCGTCGTCAGGCGCGGCTCGACCACCGCGCCGCCGCGCTCCGCATGCGGAACCTGATGCGTATGCGGCTCGATTTTCTCCAGAAGGCCGAGACGTTCCAGTTCCTCCACGATGATGCGGCGCGCATCGTCCCGCTGAAGACCTTGCAGACCACGCACAAACTCAGGATCGGCAAGACCAGGCTCGGCCCGAAGGTCAGCCTCGACTTCCTCCAGCGTGATGTTTGCACCTGCGTCCAGAACGACGATCAGCGGCAGATTATGACGTTTGCCGACCTCAAAATCGTTGAAGTCATGTGCTGGCGTTATCTTGACCGCGCCTGTGCCTTTTTCCGGATTGGAGTATTCGTCCGCGACGACAGGGATACGTCGACCGGTCAGAGGCAGGATCACAGAGCGGCCGATCAGGGCTGCATAGCGCGCGTCTTCCGGATGAACGGCCACAGCCACGTCGCCCAGCATCGTTTCCGGGCGCGTGGTTGCAACAGTTATCGACAGGTCGGGAGCGCCGTCGACCGGGTAGCGGATATACCAGAGACTGCCGCGCACCTCCTTGCTCTCAACTTCCAGATCGGAAATCGCTGTGCGGAAATGCGGGTCCCAGTTGACCAGGCGACGATCACGATAAATCAGCTTTTGCCGATGAAGCGTAACGAACACCTCGCGCACGGCGCGCGAAAGGCCTTCGTCCATCGTAAATCGTTCGCGCGACCAGTCGAGCGATGCGCCGAGGCGACGCAACTGCTTTGTAATGCCGTCGCCTGACTCAGCTTTCCACTTCCAAACCCGCTCGATGAACGCATCGCGTCCCAGCGCCTGACGCGTCTGCTGCTCAAGAGCGAGCTGCCTTTCGACCACAAGCTGGGTCGCAATGCCCGCGTGGTCAGTGCCCGGCTGCCACAACGCGTCCCGCCCCTGCATACGCCGCCAGCGGATCAGGATGTCCTGAACCGTCATGGTCAGGGCATGCCCCATATGCAGTACGCCGGTGACGTTCGGCGGCGGGATCATGACCGTAAAAGGAGAGGTCGGGCTTTGCGGGTCGGCCGCGAACGCCCCGTTCTGTTCCCACGCCGCGTAGAGACGGGCTTCGGTGTCTGTCGCCTGAAACGTCTTGTCGAGCATCGTCCATAACCAGAAGAGAGCGCGCGACGATCAGCGGGGCCGCCACATAATCGTCAGGATGATCGCCCTATCTGGCACAGGAGCCTAAAATGAGAAACAGGCAATCGTCGCCGATCGCCTGCTTCCCAGTCGTCACTCCAGAGGCGAGCCGTTTACCGGTCGCTGAGGCGCTCGATCTCTTTCTGCACGGCCTGCTGCACGATGCTGGAAAGATGATTGTCAAGCCATTCCTTGAGGAAGGCGCGGACTTCGTCGCGGACGATGTCCTCAATGGTCAGGTTTCCACCACGCGTGATAGCCACTCGTCTCTCCCTATGTTCGTTGGACTGTTTACGGCGCAACATCTGCTGCAACGCGCCGAATGAATGTTCCGTCGCGCCGACTGTCTGCTTGTCCAGCGCGATGGAGACAGGCGCAGGCGCGTCGCTCTCGGCAGCGGCTCCGGCCGCCCCATACCCCTGCGCGAAGCTCTGCCCGTCGGTCGACGTATTTTTATCTTCGCTCATTATCCCCCCAGATTGGATTACCTGCGGCCGCTCTGGTTGTGTCGCCGCAGCCTTTTCTTCATGCGGCGAAACGACCGCCGAAGAAAGGTCTTCAGCGACAACTTCGCTTACCGTCTCATCTTTTGACGAAATTTTACCTTCACCCTCCGACGCAGCCGCGTCGAATTCAGCACTGACGTTCTTGGCGGACGAAGGGATTGCCGCGACCGGTTGTTCCGCAGGCGACTCGACAAAATCATCCGCAGGCGCCTCCGCAAGAGGAGCCACGACGTCCGACGTCACATGCCCCTCGTCGGCCTCAACCGGATCGATACTCTTCGCCTCTATCGCGTCCGGCGTGGGTTTTTCCACGTCGGTCCCATGCTCACGCTCCGAAGTGGCGACCTCCTGTTTCGCGTCATGAACCGAGGGCTCGCCGCCATCGTCTTGCGCGATCATGGAAGAGTCCAGAACTAGCACACTGTCCTCGTCATCTTCGTCGTCATCATACGCCGCAGGCGTCGCTCGACCGGCATGCGCCTCGGCAGGAGCGGCGTCATCCCGGCCATCCTGAAGAATACGACGGATCGACGACAGGACTGTCTCTATCGAACCGCTCTCGGCGTGGCTGTCATGCTCATCTGTCATCTAGACGTCCCCTGGCAGCCCGCTCGAAATACTCAGACTAACGGCCCGGCTGGTTAACCGCGTAGTCACTAATTCCCCAAAGTCGATCTTTTACCGCATTATAATACGCTTTTTCATCATACAACGGGACATTCAGATGCAGATCGGACGCTGTAAGACGCCCGATCGACGAAGCCACATTGTAAGACGCCGTCACCATATTGCTGAGACTCTGCACCAGCGCCACCTGAGCCTGCAGCAAGGTTCCCTGCTGCTGTAACACCTCAAGAGTGGTGCTGGTTCCAACAATCGCCTGACGCTCGACTCCGTCCAACGCCACCAGACCAGCCTTGATAGCCATACGATTGCTTTCGATAGCCGCCTTGTAGGACACCAGCCTCTGCCAGTTCGACGCAGCAGCCTGAGCTGCAGTCCGTCGCTGCACATCGACCGCGCGCCTCGCCGCCAAGGCCTGCTGGCGCGCCTGCCGGATCGCGGCATACTCCGAACCGCCTTGATAAATAGGCACGTTAACGTTCAGAAGCGCATATTTGTTTTCGTTAATCTGGTTGTTCAACTCCTGATTCTTCGATTTCATGTATGCGCCCTCCACGGAAACGGTGGGCATGATCGCCGCCATAGCGACGCCGACAGCATCTTTTTGCGCTGATTCGGTAAATAACGCGTTCACGACGTCCGGATTATTTTTGATCGCAAGCGCAACGGCCTCGGCTTCCGACTTGACGGGCAGCACGAGCGGTTGAGGCGGCTCAAGATTCGGCGGCGGGGCCATGCCGACGATCTGCATGTAGGTCGCCTGAGCCGTCTGCAGGGTGCCTTCCGCCTGCTGGCGCGTCGCCTTCGCGCTGGCGAACGCAGCTTCTGCCTGAGCCACATCCGTGCGCGTGATTTCGCCAACGTGGAAGCGTTCGTTGGTCGCCCGTAACTGCTGCTCGAGAACGCGTTCGTTGTTGATATTCAGCTGTAATAATTGCTCGTCTTCAATGACGCCGACATAGGCGTTGACGACGTCCATAAACACCTGCTGTTCGGTCGAAATCAGCTTGGCGCGCTCCGCCATCACCTGATTGACGGCCTCATGCGTCGACGCCGTCGTCTTGCCGCCGCTGTATATAGGTTGCTGAATCGAGACCTGAGCCTGATAGCCCCCAGTGCTATAGCTGCGAAAATACCCTGAACCAGGGACGTCCGTATTTCCTCGGTAGTTATTATATCCCTGATAATAACTCGGCGAGAACGTCCCCTGAATTTTCGGACGCCAGCCAGCGAGCGCAGTAGGCACAGTTTCGTCGGTTGCGCGCAACGTAGCGCGTTCTTGCTGCAGCGTCGGGTTGGTCAAATACGCCGCCGACAACGCTTCTTGCAGGGTGTGTGGAATAAAGCTTGGCGCCCCACTGCCGTCGTATTTCTGGGCCAGAGCGGTGGAGCTGTACAGTAGTGCAGCCAGCCCCAACCCTACGCCACAGGAATGCTTCATCGCCGTTCTCGTCTCCGCCACTCGCCCTGTCCCGCACGCGGCGTCGAGCCAAAACACTTATGCCACGTTATATTTTGATACTCCACTCATGAACTTAACAGCGTCTTGCTATCGCCCGGCAATCTGAAAAAACGCATCCGCACGAAAAGTCGGAGCCCCGAACGCTTCGGACCTGCTCAAAATGAAAAGACCGGCTTCGGCAGCAACTCCCGCAGCAGCGGCGCCGGAGCGTCGAACTGCAGGCGAATCGCCCATGCGCTTTCGCCATGCGAAATGATCGGCCGCCCGCCATTCGCGGCGCTCCCCTTGGGCGCCGAGCGATCCAGCTCTGCAACGAACGCCGACGACGCGCCGCCGTCGCGCGACAGCAACCCGACGACACGCCCTCCTGGCGCCAGTTGCGCCACACAGAAACCCGGAATTTCCTGAACGCCGCCATCTATGAGGATCAGGTCAAACGGTGCGTCTGCCGCCCCCCCGGACTCGAGCGGTCCGTGGCGCCACACGACGCCCGGCGCGACATCGGATGTGAAGGCTTCGCCAACCGCGCACAAATCGGGATCGGATTCGACTGCAATGACGCGCCCGCCCAGATGCGACGCGAGCGCCGCCAGATAACCCGTCCCTGCGGCGACGACCAGAATACGCTCTTCGTTCACGATTCCCGCCGCTTGCGTCAGGCGCGCGGCGATCATGGGCTGCAGCAGATAACGTCCTTCGGTCAGGGGCAGCGTACGGTCGGCGTAGGCGAATTGACGCTCGGCGTCCGGTGCGCACCGTTCGCGTGGCAGAGTGCGCATCGCCGCCAATATGCGCGGATCGTCCACCTCGATCGGTCGGACCTGATCGTCCACCATAAGCGAACGCGCCGCATCGAAATCGATGTGCGGGGCGCCCGTCCCGGCGTTGCGCGCGGCCACAATCGTTTGTCCTTCGCTCTCACTCATCTTGCGCCCCAGAACCTCAATAACAGCACTGCCGATCGACCGTCCGCACGGCGCAGCGACCCTGCAAACCATTATGACTTCACAGACCGGCTTGACCAGCGATGCCTCGCTGGTGGATATAGCGCAACCCCATACGGGGTCCGGTGGCAGAATGGTGATGCAGCGGACTGCAAATCCGCGAATGTGGGTTCGATTCCCGCCCGGACCTCCACAATGGGCGTTTCTCCAAATTGTGGATCACGGCGCGACTGCCTGTCCGTAGAGCGCTGCCTGCCAGCCGTTTCCATGAAGGGCTGCGCAACCGGGCATAGGTCTGGCGATCAGGCCTTCGCCCGAGCCCCGACCTGTTACGCCGATCGCCCCAGCTGCAACTTAAGCTTCAAGAAGGCTGGCCCGCGCGAACCTGCGCCGTCCATGGCACAAGACGACGAAGCTTCCCTATTGATGCGAGCTACCGTCCCTGACGCGGCTGCATCGGCGGTCGCACGTCCCATAACAGCATCAGGTCGCCTGCGCCGCTTCGTCCAGACGACGGGCCAGAGCGGAGGCCGCGCCAAACAGCCCCGGTTCCGGGTAGCGGATCATGCGAACCGGGATGCGCCGCAACATCGTTTCGAATCGTCCCTTCGCCACGAATCGCTCGGCGAAATCGGAGGATGGCAGGACATTCATAAGGCGCTTGCCCAATCCACCCGCGATGACCACGCCACTCGCGCAATGCGCCAGCGCCATGTCGCCAGCGAAAGCACCCAACGCACGGCAAAATCGGGTCATGCCCTCGACCGCGAGTCGGTCGTGACCTTCGAGAGCGAGCGTCCAGATCTGTCGATCATCGAGCCCATGCAACGAATCCCCCCGCTCTTCCGCCAGACTGGCGCAAATCGGGATGATGCCCGGACCGGAGATGACGCGCTCGGCGGAAACTCGTCCGTGGACGGCCCTGAGCTTGTCCAGAAGCCTGTCCTCGAACGCGTCAAAGGGCGCAAAACCGATATGCCCTCCCTCCGCGCCGCACACGAGGACGCGCCCGTCCCGGCGAATGATCGACGCGGTTCCAAGCCCTGTGCCAGGTCCGATGGCTACGATCGTGCCCTCGCTTGGCAGTGGCCGATCCGGCCCGCTCAGATGAGGAAGGCATGAAGCGTCGAGGCTGGCGACCGCATGAGCCACAGCCTCAAAGTCATTCACCAGCAGCGGCTCTTCGACGCCCAATTCGTCGGGTAATGTCGCCCGAGTGATGATCCAGGGGCTGTTCGCCATCGTCAGGACTTCGCCCTGCACCGGGCAGGCGAGAGCGAGCGCCGCCTGCTTCGGCAACGGGCGACCATGACGCTCCTGGAAGGCGCGCCAGGCCGAACCGAGGCTGTCGTGGTCACGCACAGGGAGCGTCACGGGCTCCGAGAGTTCCAGCACGGCGCCGTCCGCAATCGTGGCCACGGCGAAGCGGGCGTTGGTTCCGCCAATGTCTGCGGTTACAATTTCGCTCACGTCCAGTCCCCTAACTTCCAGATTTTTCCGCTGCCATCCGAATGGCGCGGCCTGCGCGCCTTACCTGCGCTACCCGGGCGCTCATTGAGTTTTGGAGCTCTAACGCGCAGTTCTTTGCACGGTTGGCTGGCATAGCCGCCTACGCCTGTTGATCTGCTTTCAAACGTCGCATGAGCGCGTCCGCGAGGGGGCGCGGCGTAATCTGGTCAATGCGACGCAGCAGACGGAAAGGCCACGGGAAGACAAGCTCCGCGCGGCCAGCGCCCAGCGCCTTCGCAATACGTCGCGCGGCATCGTCCGCCGACACCAGAAAAGGACGCGGCCCTATGAGTTTGCGACTCATGGCCGTGTCGACGAATCCCGGCGCGATCAACGTGACCCGCACACCAAGCGGCGCGAGAGCAATCCGGGCCGAACTGGCGAATCGCGCCAACCCGGCCTTCGATCCGCCGTATCCGGCCGCAAATGGCACATCATGAAACGCGCCGACGGAACCGATCAGGCCGATTGATCCGCCGCCACGCTTCCTCATGCGCTCGGCCGCCGCCATGGTGAGAGCCGCAGGCGTCGCATAATTCACCACGCCCAGCCTGAACACCGCTTCGGCGCGCTCGACCTGATCCGAGGCTCTCTTCATGTCTCCCAGTCCAGCCGAGAGCGCCACCAGATCAAACGGCGTCGCCGCGTCGTCTTCGCGAAACGCAGCCAGCGCCGCTACGCCGTCCGCCAGGTCCACAGCCCGCGTCAGAACCGTCGCTCCGCCCGCCCGACATGCCGCAGCGACTTCGCCAAGCCGCGCCTCATCACGTCCCCAAAGCATAAGGGTGCGATGCGGCGCCGCGTAAAAACGAGCCAACGCTGCGCCTATGCCGCTCGAAGCGCCGGTGATAAGGATCGCCCGGACGGAAGGTCGATGTGTGTAAAATCCCGCTCCAGCGAGCTTACGGACGATACGGCGCATGACCCTCGGCAAGATTTTGTTACACAAGGTTACGTCTCGGCTTATTTCGTTTGCAGGCGTTTCCATGCGATCAGCGTCCCGCCCAAGGGGCCTTTCGCGTAAGGGGCGCTACGCGCTTAGAGGGAGATGTCATGACCCAGCCGGCGCGCCTTGTCATCAGTCCAGTTTCCGGATTTCGCGCGTTGTCCACGTTCGTGCGGCTGCCACGTCGAATCTATGCAGGCATGGCGGGGTACGCGCCGCCACTGGACATGGAACAACGCGATCTGCTCGACCCGAAGCGGTCGGCTTTTTTCTCGCACGGCAAAGCCCAGTATTTTCTGGCGTTACGCGACGGGAAGCCCGTTGGTCGCATTTCCGCGCAGATCGACGATCTGATCGGCCAGACATCGGCGGCGACGGGCCTGTCAACAGACACAGGTTTTTTCGGCGCGCTGGACGCCGCGAGTCCTGAAATCGTCCCCCCATTGCTCGACGCGGCGGCGAACTGGCTCCGCGCACAGGGCCGGACGCGAATGCTTGGCCCCTGGACGCTGAACAGTAACGGGGAATACGGCCTTATGATCGACGGGCAGACAGCGCCCCCGATGATCATGATGCCCTGGCATCCGAAGGAACTGGGCGCCGCAGTCGAATCCGCTGGCATGACCAAGGCGATGGACGTTCTGTCCTACGACATGCAGGTCGGCCCCGAAGCCGAAGAGGCGCATATCATACCGCGCGGACTTCGCGTGGGCGAAGGGCGCCTGGGCGATCTTTCGGTGCGCCAGCTCAACCGCCGCGAAATTTCGCGTGACGGCGATATCCTGCGCCAGCTGTACAACGATACATGGCGCGACACGTGGGGCTTCATTCCGTACGCGGATACGGAAATGAAAGCCATGATCCACCAGATCAAGCCGATCCTCCGTGACGAGCTGTTCGTACTGGTCGAGCGCGCCGGAGAACCGATGGCGGTGGCTCTGGTGATCCCCAACCTTTTCGACATCGCAGGGGACCTCGGCGGCGCACCTTCGCCTTTCGGCTGGGCGCGCCTCGGCAAACGCCTGCTGCGTCACGAATTCCACTCTGCGCGCGTCATCCTCCTTGGCGTCAACCGCGCCGTAGTCGGCACGGCCCTCGGCTCTCTGCTGCCGGGCCTCGTAATTGCCGAGTTGATGAAGCGGGGCCGAACTCTTCCATATCGCCGGATCGAGTTGGGCTGGGTTCTGGAGACGAACCAGCCGATGCGCCGCCTGATCGAACGCATCGTTCCCGAGCCCTCCAAGCGTCACCGCGTCTACACGCGTGACCTTACCGCCTGATCTCTATCTGCGCTGCGTCGGGCGAATAGCATGATCCAGCCCGACGCAGACCGAGCCTTGTTTTGTCATTTGGCCTGACGCCCGAAGGGTCCGATACAAAAAAGGCGGCGGACGATCCGCGCTACAGGCGGAAGGCGGGCGGGCAGTGGGCGCTGTTGAGGAAACAACGGGCAGGCGCATTCGGGGCTTGAAAGATTTTTTCTGGGTCCCGAGTTTTTTGCATACGCTGTTCCCGCCGGGCGCATTCGCGTTCTGCCTGCGCACATGGCTTTCCGTTTCACTCGCGCTCGCGGCAGCGCTCTGGTTCCAGATATCCTCGCCCGCCACAGCCGCGGTCACGGTGATGATTCTCGCCCAACCCCTGCGAGGACAAACGCTCTCCAAAGCGCTTTATCGACTGCTTGGAACACTTATCGGGGCCTTTGTCGCCCTGTTTCTGACCGCGTGCTTCAGTCAGGATCGCGCCGTGTTACTAGGCTGCACCGGCCTGTGGCTGGGCCTGTGCTGCGTCGTCGGAACTCTGGAGCGAGATTTCCGGGCCTACGCCGCGATGCTGGCGGGTTATACCGTCGCCCTGATCGCCATTGGCTGCATAGACTCGCCGCAGGACGCGTTCGCGGTGACCGTCAACCGCGTATCCGCGATCCTGATTGGCATCGCGGCGACGGCAGCCGTCAATGACGTGATCGGTGCGCCTACAGCATGGAACAAGCTGGTTTCGGGGCTGGAGGCTACAGCGCGTGAAGCACAGATGATCGCACGGAATGCGGTCCTCGGGCACTCCATACCCGACGCCGTCACTTGCGCCGAGTTGGCTGGACGCATCATGGCGCTCACCACGCAGGTCTCCTACGCCCGCACCGAAATCGGGGACGGCCGCGTACGGCTCGCAGGCGC
The DNA here is from genome assembly GCF_000429165.1 of Acetobacter nitrogenifigens DSM 23921 = NBRC 105050. Classification (GTDB taxonomy): domain Bacteria; phylum Pseudomonadota; class Alphaproteobacteria; order Acetobacterales; family Acetobacteraceae; genus Acetobacter; species Acetobacter nitrogenifigens. The sequence goes on from NZ_AUBI01000002.1 coordinate 413,298, forward strand.
CCGGTCGGCCATGGTGTCGTTGATGGAAATGCTGAGCCGCAGCCGCGCCATTGGCTATGCTCTTGAAGAGGGGCACGTTTCCCCATCCATGATCAAGGATGTTCGGGCGGTATTCGAAAGCGCGTCCTGCCCGGACTCCCCGCCCGCTGCGATGAAAGCGCTGGAAGGGCTGCTGGAGCGGCCGCGACGGTCGTCGGAGGGAGTGGCGGAAGAACTGACAATAGAAGACGCATGGTTCGCGGAATGCTCCATGGCGCTTCTGTCCTTCTGGCGATGGGCCGAAGACGGGGTCTGCACAGTCCGCGACGGCTCTGCGACGCGCAATCCGGCTCCTGATTTTCCGATCGCCGGGCACCGGGACGTCATCATGGCCCTGCTCAACGGTCTGCGTCTGCTCATCGGCTTCAGTCTTTCCGCATGGTTGTGCATTCTTTCCGGCATACCCGGCAGCGTCGCCGCCCTGTCCCAGGCGTCGATCATCATCATGCTCGCCGCCACCACCTACAATGTCCGCGCCTTCGGAATGGGAGCGCTGATCGGCACGCCCCTGGCTGTAGCAGTTGCGGCGTTTCTGAATTTCTTCGTGCTTACGCGCGGGTCCGAAATGACGTTTCTCGCACTCGCGTCTGCGCCCGTCGTCTTTGGCGGCTGCCTGCTGCTGCTTCAGCCGAAGACATCGGCGATCGGCCTGAACGCCGGCGTCTTTTTCTTCGTCATGCTTGGCGTCAGCAACAAGCAAGAATTCAATCCCGCAGACTTCGTAAACAGGAACGTGTTCTATATCCTTGCGGCGTTGCTGATTTTCGTGGCCCTGACGCTGTTGTTGCCTCCGTCTGCGCGCTCACGGAGGTTTCGCGTTGCTATGGCCATCGGCTTCACGCTGCGCTCGCAGTGCGTCGGGCATGACAGGCAGGCAGGCTCCGTACTGATCAGCAGGAATTACGATCGGTTGGCGCATATCCTTCTGTGGAACAGCTATCTCCCGAAATCCCTTTCGCAGGTGCGTGTTCTTTCCAGAATGGCGGAACTCGAGGACCTTGCCGCAGCTCTGGCGCGTGCACGACGCCATCTTGGGCGGGCCGCGACGATCGCCACGATACGCGCCGAATGCGACGCAGCGATGCGCGCCACAGAAATATCCTGCTGCAAAGAAGGAATTTCTCTCATGCGAGCATCCGCCGAGCGGCTTCTCTCCCGATCGGGGGAACTATCCGGTGGAGAAATGACCACAGTCGTCGGGGCGGTGTCGGGCATGACAGGATCGATCATGTTGCTGCAACGAAACCGATCCGCCATAAATTTTTATAAAATACTTCCAAAATCCCGGAGCGCTGTGTGATGGAAATTCCATCGGTTCTGGATATGGACGGTCTCCTGGTATCGTCATTTCTCCTTCATGTCGGACTCGCCGTGGTGACGATGCTTGCCCTGCGCCCACTGATCGCGAAAACTCGACTGGAGCGATTCGTGTGGAATATTCCCTTGGCGGAGTTTGGTCTGCTGATCATCCTGACCGGGGTTTATTCCCTCGCCCTGTGACTCCCTGGCCCCAATAGCGCGCCGATCCAGAACAGCTGTCGCGGTGAAAAGTATAATGCTTATGACACGTCACTCTTCATACACATCCACTGCCCGTATTTTCTCCATGCCAGCAGGAATCTCTGGACATGTTTGACAGGGCGCGCCTTACAATCAAAGTCATCACCACAACGATAATTCTGGCCATTGCGATGGTCACGGCGTTCGTTCTCTGGGATTACTACACTGCGGCGCCATGGACGCGGAACGGTCAGGTGCGCGCGCAGGTCGCCAATATCGCCCCCCGCGTCTCGGGCCAGATCATCGCTGTGCATGTCAAAGACAATCAGGTCGTTCATGCCGGAGACGTACTCTACGACATTGACCCGTTCGACTTCCAGGTGGCGGTCGCCACCGCTACGGCCGTATCGCAACAGCGACAGGCCGACATGGTTCTGAAAACAGCCCAGCATGAACGCCGCACGCATCTTACGGATGCAGCCGCATCCCGTGAAGAAAAGCAAGTATACGAAGCGACCGCACAAGTAGCCCGCGCGCAATACGCCGAAGCCCTGGCAAGCCTGTCTCAAGCGAAGATCAACCTCGACCGCACGCATGTCCGCAGCACTGTCACCGGCACCGTGAATAACCTGATCATGCGTGACGGTGATTTCGCAACAGCAGGCGTCCCCAACGTCACGGTCATTGATTCATCGTCTTACTGGGTTGACGGCTATTTCGAGGAAACCAAGATCAGTTCGGTAAACATCAACGACCCGGTGCGCATTGATCTTATGGGCTTCCGTTCACCGCTCCGGGGACATGTCGTGAGCATCACGCGCGGCATCGCGACATCGAACGCTGGAGCCGGCGTGCAGGGTCTACCCAGCGTCGACCCGGTTTACACCTGGGTCCGCCTGGCCCAGCGCATCCCCGTACGAATTCGGATAGACACCATACCTGCGAACGTCACACTTGCTGCAGGGATGACCGCCACCGTGACAATCGTCGACAGCAAGGGGCGCCGAGCCCACGACACAATTCAGGACGTATTTGATCGTCTCCACGATGACGTATTCGGCATCGGGTCCGGTTCCCGGCGTTGATGCTGGAAATGGCAGGCTCTGTCGGACCTTGATCCAATCTTCGCCAGAGGCGAGATAAAAGATAACTTGGAATGAAGCGGCGTTCATTTCGTCTCGATTTGCGACGGAGCGCCAGTTCCTGCATATGCTCCCAGAGGTTTTCCACCACATGGCGGCTCCGACATACCCATTGCGGACAGACGACGGCGGCAATGTGACGCTTGGACGGGGTCGCTGGTCAAGCCCTCGGAATACAGATATGCGCCTAGAAGGCAGTCGGGACGTCGAATGCCACTGACGACCCTCCGTAGTTCGCGATGCAGTTCCAAGCCCAATCTGTACCACCGGCATATGCACAGCAAGCGCCTACGGCAACCGAGCATTCCTCCTCGTCACATCGCCATGCGCGCAAACCTCTCTCCCAAGAGAACGCCAACCGCAATAAGAAAAGATTTTTTGCTAACAGAACCACACATCGTTACCTTCGTTACCTCGTTACCCTTCAGAGTGGAGAAGGCAGATCGTCAACATCATGTCGCGCCCGTCTCCTCTCTCGGCAACCCCGCTCCTGCTCCTCGCCGGGTGCTCCACAGACGCCGCCCCTTCCTTCTCGCTGGCAGGGGCATATTTCCCTGACTGGATGATGTGCGCCATGTTCGGCGTCGCGTCAGCCGTTGGGCTGCGCGTTATCTTCGTGGTGACAAAGATTGACTCGATTTTGCGGTTCCGCCTGTTCACCTACAGCGCCCTCGGCGTCATCGTGGCCTTGTCCATCTGGCTGATCTGGTTCGGTCCCTGATTATGAAACGCGTCCATCTTTCAAGCGGCAAACCCGTCGGAATCGGCATCGCCGTTCTCTGTATTGCAGCCGCAACGTTGCTGGGAATGCATGTTGCACACGAAGACAACGCCCACCCGTCCTCGGACAGCGGCGTTATCGACGCCGAATTCGTCCACATCGCCACCACGGTCGGGGGCCGGCTGGTGGAGCTGCCGGTGCACGTAAACCAGCATGTCCATAAGGGCGATCTGCTGTACCGTCTCGACCCCGAACCCTACGAACTGACGGTTCGGCAGGCGGAAGCCAATCTGGCGCTGGCTCGGGCAGAAGTGGAGAATCAAAAACGTCTTGTCGCCGTAAAGACCGCCAACTCCATCGTCGCTCAGGACCAGACCACGCGCGCACAGACCAATCGCGACCTCGCCGCGCGTACGGTGGAACGTCTATCCCCCCTGGCGAACCACGCTTATATTCCATGGCAGCAATACGATCAGGCGCGCGTGGCTCTTCATGATGCGGAGGTATCTCTGAAGCAGGCGAATCAGCAATCCGCCGCCGCGCAGGTCGCTATCGGAGACCTGAAAAGCTCGCTCGCGGCAGAAGCGGCCAATCAGGCGGCCCTTGATCACGCACGCTATGAACTGCGACAAACTGTCGTCGTTGCACCCACGGATGGTTACGTCACGAGCCTGCAAGTCCTTCCTGGTGAAATTCTTGCCCCATCACAGGTTCTTTTCACTCTCATTGCAGACGATGCATGGTTTGCCATCGCGAATATCCGCGAAGTCAATCTGAGCGTTATACGTCCCGGCGACTGCGCGACAGTTTATTCCATGATCGACCGAAACGCGTCGATCCGTGGCCACGTCGAAAGCATTGGCTGGGGCGTTCTATCAGCCGACACCGCAGGCATAGCGCGCGCGCTTCCGCTTGTTCCCCGAGAGATGGACTGGGTGCATGTCGCGCAACGTTTTCCGGTCAGGGTGAGGCTCGACCACGCCGACCCTGCCCTTCTTCGTCTGGGAGCGACCGCCACCGTCGAGATCCGACATGGCGCCGCCTGTCGATAGGGCGCCCGACATGGGGCCCTATGCCGACGTCACGCCGCGCGGTCAGTTCGTCCTGCCGACAGGACCGTCCACGCGACGTCTGTGGCGCCTTATATGCAATCCTGCGCCGGGCCGCATGGGCTACGCCCTGCGCATGGCGGCCGGCTGTACGACGACCGTTCTGATCGGTGAAATCTGGCAAATCCCGGAACTCGCCGTCCCGACCCTCGTCACCATGGCTCTCTGGCAAGAAGACCGCACCACAAACGCCATCGCCGGGGTCGGCGTTAATCTGTTGATTCTGGTACTTTTGGCTCTGGTTTACGGAATCATCCGCATTACGCTGGATCATCCGCTGGGCATCGTCATTGCCGTCGCGCTGCTTTCGTGTGGATTTTTCTTTCTGGGGTCAGCGAGCAAACTCAAACCGGTCGCATACATGCTTGGCCTGATCGTCGTCTATGCGATGATCGCAGTCGATCAGGTTCCTGTCGGCGAACTGGCGACACGCGCCCTGCTTTACGCCGACCTGTTCACGCTCGCACCCGGTGTTGTAATGGTCGTGCTTGGACTGCTGATCTGTCCGTCTCCCAAAGCGCTCCTGACCCGACGTATCGCTGCGCGCCTGCGCATGAGCGCAGCGCTGCTTGCAGCCCCCGATCCCCTTCTGCTGGAACGCGCCGACGACATGATGCGCGAAGGCATGTCTGGCATGGCGAAGAATGTGAAAATGGCGCGGCTCGAGAAAATCTGGCGCGCAAACGATCTGGCGGCGCTGGAGCAGGCCGCGCGCAGCAGCGTCGCTCTGCTTATTCTCGCCCGCGCCCACGCAAGCCGTAGCGACGACGATGGTTCTCTGAAAGATCTGGCGCCGACCATGCAAGAAATGGCGATCATTTTTGAGGGCGGCGATTATCCAATCGACATTCCCTCCCCAACACGGATTGGCCAGACGAGCCATGACGCCATGGTCGACATTCTTTCCTCTTTCACAAATCCCGCTCCGTCTCACTCTCCGGCTCCTCAACCCGAAGGGAACGGCTTCTTCTTTGCGGACGCATTCACCAACCCCGAGCATGTGCGCTTCGCCGTCAAGGGAACGGCCGCCGTCATGTTCAGCTATTTCGTGTTCAAGATACTAAACTGGCAGGGCATTCATACCAGCATCATCACCTGCTTCATCGTCGCCCAACCGACGATGGGTGAAATGATTTCAAAACTCTCATTGCGTATTTCGGGCGCGCTGGTCGGAGCCACGCTGGGCATTCTGTCGATCGTGTTCGTTATGCCCCATCTCCACAACGTTGTCGCTTTTCTGCTCCTTATTTTCATCGGATCTCTGATCGGCGCTTGGGTAAAAACAGGAGACGCACGCATTGCTTATGCCGGTTTTCAGATCGGCCTTGCGTTCTTCCTGTCTGACCTCAAGGACTATGGCCCAACGACCGACATGACCACCGCGCGCGATCGTATCGTCGGCATCATGCTCGGCAATCTGATCACCTACGCGATGTTCACAAGCTTCTGGCCCAGCAGCGCCTATCAAAAAATTCCGAAACGTCTGGACGCCATGTTCGCAGCGTTGCGGCGTCAGATTGCGGCGCGCACGGAACCAGACCGGATGCTCTGCGCCGCAGACGCCCAGACGGCCCTGTCCGCCGCCGAACGCGTATTTGAGAACGCCACCGTCGAGCCAGCGCATATGCGCGCCCAGATGGACAGGCTTGCGCAATATCATGACATCCTGAGCAAGGCCGCCGAGCTGACGGCGGACACGCTGCTGTCTCCCGCGTCGCCGGACCTCACCACGCGCCTTGTCGCGCTGGAAGCCCATACTCCATGAAGGCTCTGTATTTTCGCTCCATGGCCAGCGTCACGCTCTGCTGCCTTGGCGCATGCGCCACGGACGCTCTCCAGACTGCCCCGGCGCACCCCGACGCCCCCTGGAAACCCAACGTCTCCCAAAGCGGAGAAATCCTGCCGGGACGAGAACACGCACAGGGCCTGACGCTGCCGCCCGGCTTCGCGCTTCCAGCCAACACGGCCATTCACCCGCGGGACGCCTCTCCAGACATCACAGCAAACCGCGCCTACTCGCTGGTCGATCTCATTGATATCGCGCAATCGGCCAATCCATTCACCCGCAGGGCATGGAACACCGCGCGCGACAGCGCTCTGGCGGTCGGAATTGCGCGCAGCAGCTATCTGCCTCGCCTCAGCGCCACGGTGGTAGGGGGCTACAACCACACGCGCAACAATGGGGCCAACCCATCCATCAGCAATGGCGGCGTTATCGGCGACGCATTTAACACTGGTGCGAGCGACCTGCGTAACCTGACCAATGGCGTACGCAACAACACCTCCGGCAGCGGCGAAGTCCAGACACTGAGCATTGAGTGGCTGCTGTTCGATTTCGGCAAGCGCGAGGCGACCATCGACGCGGCGCAGCAGGCACAAATCGCCAGCAACATCCTGTTCACGGCCGCCCATCAGAAGGTCATCTACGGCGTCTCTCTGGCGTTCTACACACATGCCGCAGCAGCAGCCCGCGTCATCTTGATCCGCGAGGCGCTGGACAATGCGCGGCAGGTCCAGAAAGCGGCCGAAGCCCGGCTGAAGCAGGGCCAGGGCACGATCGTCGACGTCACCCAAACGCAGCAGGCGACCGCGCAGGCGGAACTTCGTCTGGTTCAGGCCGAGGGCGAGGTAGAGAACCGTTACCTTGACCTCATGACCGCCATGGGCGTGTCGCCCGACACCCGGCTGCAGACACAGGATATTTCCAACCGCCCTCTGGCCCTTTCCGACATGCGCATGACCGACGCCATGGTGCGGCAGGCCGTTTCCCGCAGACCAGACGTTCTGGCCGCCTACGCGACCGTCCGCTCGGCGCAGAGTCGCGTCGCCGCCGCAAAGGCTGAGTTCCTGCCGAAAATTTTCCTCACCGGAAACGTCGCTTACAGTACGGGCGGCCTTTCGTTGTCCTCGGTTCCGGGCGTTGGATCCGACTCCTCCCCGACGCTCAACCTGTCCACCAATAATTTCAGCAGCCTGATCCTGGGCGGCATTACCGTGCCGATTTTCGATGGCGGCACGCGCGCCGCGCTCGTCCGACAAGCACAGAACCAATCGGACACCGCCAGCGTAACCCTGCGCCAGACCATCGACGACTCCGTCCGGCAAATCGTGGCCGCACAGAACAGCCTGCGCACCAGCCTTAGCGCCTACGCAGCGTCAGACCGGCTGCAAACGGCCGCGAGCACGACATTCGACGCCGCCTTCACCGCCTATCGCAGCGGCGTCGGCTCGGTCACCCAGGCGTCTTTGGCCCAGAATGGTCTCTTCGACGCCCGTCTGACACGATCGGACGCCTATTACGCGGCGCTGATCTCCGCCGCCAGCCTCGCGTTCGCGGCAGGCGCGCTCGGCAACGCGGAGGATGTTCCCATGGCTTCGTCTATGGGAGCGCCATAGCGGCCCGGGGACAACCATATCGATCCTGATGTCAGCGACGACGCATGAACCGGGCCAGCGAGCCATATGGTGCGCATTCGAACCAAACTGCTCATAAGCTGGAAGCGCTTCCAGATTGGTTTCACCTCAGCGCATGCGCCTCGGCCGTTAATCCATGAACGGCCCGTGGACAGAAAAGCGATCAACGTTGCGAAATTCCTTCTTTCGCCATGAAAACGCGGCATCTTTCAGACCTCACGCGCGTTGACGCCGCATGAAACACGCTCTGTCCACACTCTTTCTCCTGTGCGCCAGCCCGATCCTCGTTCCGATCGCGAACGCAGCCCCCCAGCACGTTACGCTGACGCCTTCGAACACGCAGGCGACGCTGCACGCGAAAAGCGCCGTCACTGACATCGATGGATCGTTCGAGAAACTTGGCGGGAGTGTGACTTACAACCTGACTGACCAGACCTGCCACGTTGATCTTACGATGGACGTCAATTCCATCAAGGTCGGCAGCGCCGTTCTGCGCACAGTGATGCTGTCAGGGCTGATGCTTGACGGCGACGATCATCCCGCCATGCATTATGTTGGCGACTGCCAACCAACGATCCACAATGGTAAAGTGCGTACGCAACTGGTCGGTTCGCTTACCATGAGGGGGCAAACCCACCCACTGACCTTCGATGTTAATATGGTTTTCCAGAAAAACACGTTGACGAAGATCGCGAGCGCCACAACTTTCGATCAACGCCAGTGGGGTTTGAGCACAATGCTGAATACCGTCGATCCTCATGTTCGCACCGAAACAGTCATTACGCTGAATTGACGCCGGGCCGAACACGGCGTCCTGCGAGCGAACAATTTACTGGAAGAGATCGGGTCTGGCCCAAAAACCGGTGGCATGCAGTTATTCATGCATGAAATTTTCCCTCACCACACAATAAGGTAAAAATAGAGAATAATAACAAAATTTCGCGTTTGTTAAATTCACCGAGGCTTCAACAGCCGGGTTTTTGACGCGAACCGGGAGCACCACCGCCGTAAAAATATCGGTTTTGAGATACAACAATGCCGCGCCAGCGCTTCTCTCAATTATATGCCCAACCTCGGCTTCACCAGTCCCCACCAGCACCCGGAAGCCGCGAACGAAGCGTTCTTGAATAAGCGATTCTTATACTATGCTTTAATTTCTAGTTGTTTTTTGACACTAGGGCGCTCTTTCATTTTCTCGTGCCAGGCAAGCAGGGCGGTGCATTCTTCGGGAACGGGCAACTCCACGATGGCGGCGAAGATCAGGCCGCCCACGAGGGTGATATCGGCCATCGAGAATTTCTCGCCAGCGACAAACGGGCGCTCTCGCAGGACGGAATCGAAATAGCGCATGCCCCTCAGGGCCCTGTCCCGTTGCCTCAAACCCCATTCGTTATTCTGGTAGAGTTCCACATCCGGCCCAAGGCCCGGCGTCGCATGGTGGAAATAGACGCTGACCGCATCCATCACCTCCAGCTCGACGCGCTTGTTCATCATGTGGATCTCCCCCTTTTCGCGGGGCGTGTTCCCGGTCAAAATCGGATTTCCATCAAGATTATCAAGATATTCGGTGATGGCCGTGCATTCGGCGATGAACGTCCCATCGTCGAGCTCCAGCACCGGCAGGGTGCCCGAGTAGTTCTTCTTCAGGAAGCCCGCCATCTTGTGCTCCCCCTTCCAAAGATCGACCTTTTCGAACGTGATTCTGGATTCCATATCCTTCTCGGTCAGGGCCATACGAACGCGAGCCGGATAAGGCCCCGTGGGCCAGTCATAAATCTTCATATTGTTCTCCCATAGAAGCCCGCACGCACAGGCGGCAGGGCCAAAAATCACAACAACGCGTCGCGCCAGGTCAGATAGGTCGAGCGTCACGGTATGATCGTAGAAATTGCGCCGTGACCGCCTCGCCGCAAAAAAGATTCACGCGATCGCGGGAAAATTCAGCCGGAAACCACCTTCTTCCCAAACATCACATCATATTTTCCAAACATAACGTCGAGGCGGTACAAATGCGCCGGATAGGCGAGCATGTCCGCCAGTTCGGCCGACCTGAGAAAGTTTCGTCCCCCGGGTCCAACGCCGTGAGCATTGCGAGCCGCGGTATCCGGGAACGCCTCGAAAATCCCGAACGTCGTCTCGGAAAAACGGCACCCGAACCACGGGCCGGTTCCAGGCTCCTGCTCTACGCCAGCGAGAATGTCGCTCAGGAACTGCTCGACCAGATCGCCCTTCCCGGGCTTGGCTTCGAGATTGATATAATAGGCTTTTGGGCCCGCAGTATCGTCATACCCGCTCCGAACCCACCCGGGATGCACGTCCATAG